>JBPCJX010000139.1:0-4501 GCA_051004875.1 Bryobacteraceae bacterium | reverse complement strand
GAATTGGGGGCGTTGCTTAGACGAGGCGCCGCATGCGTGGCAGTTAAGCGAGTATGTCTCGTAAGCTCTCACGCGTGCTCCTTTGAGACTGGTCTGACGTTCGATTCAGGAAATTGTCGTAACCCAGCGGGCGCTGCATAACGCGCCTCACCTGCTCCCTGACGAGCCTCTTCACCCTTTCGCTTGATCTCTTCCGGAAGGTGTTGATAAATGCGGTTAAGGGCATCAAACGTCAGGTCGCCACCGTGTCGAGCATAGGCCTCGAATTCGGCTTCGTGTCCGCGCATCAATTCACGCACCGCCGGTCCCGTCACCCGTTCGAGCCAAGCTCCAACATCTTCCTCGGTCCCATGAGCCTTCTCCAGTTTTGAAACACGCCGTTCAAGGCTACCGTTCGCCATCCCCTACCTTTGCCTCCAATTGACTGATTCGCTTTTCTAAACTGGCCGTCTCGGTCGATCTCCTATGGATCTCCAGCAAGCCCGAGACCGCGTGCGCTTCGCCGGGCGTTATATTCCCTTCCGTAACAGCCTGAACAAGACAGGCGCTCGCCTCGATCACATCCTCCGCAGAGTGAACCCTTGGAAACTTGAGCTGTATGTGCCGATCTTTCACGGGCGGGATCAGTCGTTCCATGCAGAGCTTCAACGCCAGCCCATCGCCATTCTTGGCCATCGCAATAGCCTTTCGCGTAATCGCCTCTGCTTTTCCCGCGAGCATCTGCTGAAGCATGACCGTTGCGTGGTTACGTGAGCCTTCGGGCCGGCCGCGTACGCCGTGACGATTCCCGGCCTTAAACCGGTGTCCAGCTTTCTTTGAGTCTTTGGACTCGCTCGAGTGCACCTCTGCAACGTTTTCGGATCTTCGGGCGGAAACCTTCTCACGTATGCGCGCGTGTAGAAGAGATCTCCCGGTGGGATTTGCCCAAACCGAATTCCATTGTTCTCCAAGACGTCTAGGTGTACCATGACTGCATGCCCCGCGAAACGCTACAAGGCACGCTCGACCTGCTCGTTCTCAAAACACTGGCGCGAGGCACGGCCCACGGCTACGGCATCACCTGCGCTATTCTAAACGCTTCGCAGAATCAGCTGCGCGTCGAAGAGGGCTCGCTCTATCCCGCTCTACGCAGGCTCGAATCCGCCAGCCTCATCAAAGCCGAATGGAAAGCCTCGGAGAACAACCGCCGCGCCCGCTATTACGACCTCACCCGCACCGGTCGCAAACGCCTCCAGCAGATTGAGGACGAGTGGCGCGCCCACACCGCCGTCATCGAAACTTTTCTCGCGTATGAGTGAGGCTATGCGATGCTGCGCCGATTTCTGAACCTTTTCCGCCCCAACCGCCTGGAGGCCGACATCCGCGAAGAGATCGAGTTCCATCGAGAACAATCACGCGGCTCCTTCGGGAACGCCGCACTGATCGCCGACCGCATGCGCGACGCCAGCACCATTGCCTGGCTTGAAACCTGTCTTCAGGACCTCCGCTATGGCTTCCGCCAGCTTCTGAAATCGCCTGTGGTGCTGGCCGTCGCCGTGCTGTCGCTCGCACTCGGGATTGGGGCCAACACCGCGGTTTTCACGCTAATCAATGCTGTGATGGTCCAACTTCTGCCGGTACGCGACGCGGCGCGATTAGTTCTCTTTAGCGACGCCGTCTCAGAAGGTACAGGGAGCGGTGACCTGATCGGCGACGAACTGTCCTATCCTTTTTATCAACATTTGCGTTCACACAACGACGTCTTCCAGGACCTCTGCGCGTTCCGCGAGGGCGAAGACAATGTGATGCTGCACGTCACCGGCGAGCCAGATACACAGGTCGGATACGCTTCGGTGCATCTAGTTTCCGGCAACTACTTCGACGTGCTCGGTGTGAACCCGGCTGCAGGCCGGCTCTTGCGCGATTCCGATGATACGCCGGCATCAACTCCTGTTGGGGTGATGAGCTATGGCTTTTGGAAGACTCGCTTTCATCTAACGCCCGCCATTCTCGGCAAAACCGTCGTTCTGAACGGAACTGCATTCACCGTCGTGGGTGTGGCGGATGCGTCATTCTTCGGCGAACGCATCCGCACATCTCCCGATTTCTGGCTTCCACTCTCGTTTCAACCGCAGATCATGATACGGGAAAAGTCGCTCTTGCACACCCTGAACACGTACTGGCTCAACTGCATGGGCCGGCTCAAACCCGGCGTGACATTCAACATCGCGCAAGCTGCCGTCAATGCCCGGCTTCATTCGTTTTATATCGCACAAGTGGGCGCGCACCCCACAGCTGAGACTCGACACAAAATCGAGGGCGCTCAAATCACATTGAAACCGGGTGGCAGCGGAATCTCTCGCCTTCGTTATCGCTACTCGAAACCGTTGGAGGTGCTGATGGCGGTGGTCGCGCTGGTATTGCTAATCGCCTGCGCTAATATCGCTACGCTGCTGCTCGCGCGCGCCTCCACCCGCCGGCACGAATTTCTGTGCCGTCTCGCGCTTGGAGCCGCACGGACACGGCTATTGCGGCAAGTGCTGAGCGAAAGTATTCTGCTCGCTCTCATCGGCGGGGTCGCGGGCACGCTCTTTGCGTGGTGGTCCGTCAAGACGCTCGTTTTATTGCTGCACTTCGATCCCGTGATGAAGGTTAGGCCCGATACCGCCGTGCTCTCCTTCACGCTCGTCCTCTCGATCGCGACGGGCATCTTTTTTGGCATTATTCCCGCCTGGAAGTTCAGTCACCTCGATCCGCGCCCCGGCAATGCAGCCGCAGTTACCTGGCGCACCCGCCGCTTCGGCAGCACGCAAGCCCTTATTTGCGTTCAAATCGCGATCTCGCTCTCTCTGCTCGTCGCTGCCGGTCTGTTGGCGCATAGTCTGATCGCGCTTGAAGAGCAGAACATCGGGTTTACGCGCGATCGCATCCTGCTCATGCGCACCGATGCCGATCTCGCGGGCTATCAACCGTCGCAGTATGCGTCTCTTTATCGCGACATTACTGAACGGATAAACCAACTTCCAGGCGTGCAATCCGCGACTGTTGCACGCTTTTCTCCCATCAGCGGCTACAGTTCATCTGGCAACTTCTCGATTCAGGGTTATCGTCCGCCCGCGGGCAAAGATCTGCGCGTTTGGGATCTGCCGGTCGGTCCACATTTCTTCAGTACGCTCAAAATTCCTCTCCTCCTCGGCCGTACCATCGACGTGCGCGACACTGCTGGCACCGCACCGGTTGCCGTCGTCAACCAGACATTCGTCGACGAATACCTGCCTGGAGTTAATCCGCTTGGGCAGCACATGGAATACGGCGACGTATTCAAAGCGCCGGGTTCCGAGATCGTGGGCGTGGTCGCCGACTCCAAATTCTTCGATCTGCGCGAGAAGGCTAAACCGATGACCTTTTATCCGATTTCGCAAAAGCCAGCCAACAGCTTCGAACTCATTCTCCGCACGGCAGCCGACCCAAACAGCGTCGCCGGCGAGGTTCGCAGCGCACTCAAGCAAATCGATAGCCGCCTGCCCGCGCTGGAGCAGCACAGACTGAACGATCAAATTGAAGGCTCTCTCGAGCAGCAGAAGATGATCACTACACTCTGCAGCATCTTCGGCCTGGTGGGCCTGCTGCTTGCTTCCATCGGCATATATGGGACGCTCGCCTACTCTGTGGCGGGCCGCACCGCCGAGATCGGCATCCGCATGGCCATCGGCGCACAGCGCGCTCACGTCATCTCGCTCGTACTGCGGGATCTGGCCGTAGTTCTAGTCGCCGGCCTCTTCCTTGGGTTGCCGCTTGCCTTGGGCGCCACTCGCTGGCTGCAAAGCTTTCTCTTTGGCGTGAAACCGCTCGATCCAGTCGCACTCACGGGATCGGTTCTGCTGATCGGCGCCATTGCTCTGCTTGCCGGCTACCTGCCCGCACAGCGCGCGGCCAAAATTGATCCCATGCGCGCTTTGCGCCATGAGTGACTTCAGGTGGATACGGGGACCCTGGAGTTCGCGAATCCTAGGCGACAGCAGTAGTTCGCTTATACCGAAGTGCGGTTATCGGAAACTGAGAAACGGCTCGGATTGTTCCCGAGTGGTCGGCGATCCGTCCATTGGGAACTTCGGCTAACTTCCTGTTTGCGCGTGATGTACTCCGGAGCAGTAGACACGAGCTGCCAGCCATACCTCATGAATCGCCGAAATGACGACCTCTGGATGTTCGGTTGGCATTTCGTGGCTGCTGTCGACAATGATCTGCTTGCCGTGGGTCGAGAGACGAGCCAACTCCGGCTGTAACTGATGGACCCAAAGATCCTCCTCCGCCTCTGCGTCCTTGCGCGGGATCTCCGGAGCGATATCGTCCTGTCTCGTCGCGGTGAGCACGATCAACGGACGATCCCCGAGTTTTCCGGCGCTTCGCACCTGTGCCGCGCTCAAAGTGGAGAATACCTGATCCTCATCGATCGTAGCGAATTGATGTCTGGTCGAAAGCATCAGGAATTCTTCTTCCTCCCGGAATGCTTTCGGCCAGA
>JBPCJX010000138.1:0-128784 GCA_051004875.1 Bryobacteraceae bacterium | reverse complement strand
GCGACTTGATCACCGGCAGGCTGATGCGGATGCCGCGATCCCGCGCGGGCGGCAAGATACGTTCCAAGCACAAGCGGAGCGCTGCCATATCGCCGGTTTTTGCCAGCTCGATTGCCTTTCGCGTGAGCGTCTCGCACTCGCCGTCGAGCAGAACCTGCACGGCTAGAGTCGCTCGGTTGCGCGAACCTTCCGGCCGGCCGCGACCATGCTTGTTGCCGGGCTGAAACACTCCGCGGCGCGTTTTTGGGCCGTTATTAGACGGTGTTCTCATGAACGTGTTGTGCTCCACATGCCGTTGTCGTGGCCCTCGAATGGGCAGCGCCAGCTACTTAATTCGTTTATTTCGTTTATTTCGTAAGCAGACTCGCCACTAGGCTCTGCTCTCACCGGCGATACTTAATTCGTTTATTTCGTTTATTTCGTAACAGGAGTACGAATCAGGCTGGCCGGGAGCTCCGTATGAGAAGCTTCCCTAAGCCTCGGGATGATTAGATCCTTGACAGGAACCGAACGCTCGGTTATACTCCTACTATGGCTAAAGACAACTCAGCATCACGAGGAGCGCGCGCTATGGCGAAGCGTAGCGTGCAGGCGCGCAAGGAAGCATGGGGTGAGGAAGAATTCAACCGCCACATGCGTGAGATTGGAAAGCTGGGCGGGCGTCCCAAGAGAACCGGCAAGAAGCAAGCAGAGAAAGGTGGCAAGTAATGGCGGTCTATCGTCCGAAGAGAAACGGAACAGCGTCCAAGTTCTACGTCTGTGAATTTGTCCTGCACGGCAAAAGGATTCAGGAGACTACTGGCAGTACCAGCAAGACGGTAGCGAAGGAATACGAGAAGCGCAGGCGGGGGGAACTCGAACGAGCGGCAGCGGGTTTACCCACCGAGCAGAAGTCTCCGCGGCTCCGAACGGTGGCGGAAGTTGCCGACGCCTATCTGCACGGCTACAAGCTGAACCACAGGCCTAAGTCGGTCATCTTTGCGACTCAGCGACTCAGGCAGGTAAAACGGCTGCTCGGAGGAGTGCTGCTCTCGGATCTCGCAGATGATCGAGTCCGGCAATACATTCGCCAACGGCAGGGCGATGCTGCGAGCGGCCGGACGATCAACATGGAACTTGGGGAATTATCTCGGGCCATTGGCCATACCTGGCGCGAATTGTGGAAAGTAAAGAAGCTCGAAGAGCGGAAGGACGTCGGACGGGCACTTTCGCCAGAGGAACAGTGCGAGCTGCTTCGTTGCCTTGAAACAAGTCAATCTCCGATTCTCCGGACGCTTCTTCCCATGCTTCTGCTCACAGGAATGCGCCCAGGTGAGGCTATGAGTCTTAGGTGGGGCAGGTGGACTTGCTTGGGCGAACGATCACCGTGGGCCGAGCAAAGACGGCCAACGGTACAGGGCGAGTAATCCCGATCAACGATGAACTGGCACACACCCTTGCGACACATCGCGCCTGGTTTGTCGGGCGCTTCGGTGAACCGCAGTCCGGGCATTGCCTGTTCCCGTGGGGATCGCCAGAGCCTTCCGATCCGGCTCGACATACGACGGAACTGAAAAGGTCATGGACCGAACTCCGGAAACGGTCGGGGGTGTCTTGCCGGCTATACGATCTGCGGCACACCTTTGCCACTGCCCTTGCAGAGGGCGGCGCCTCCGAGAGTACGATGCTGGCTTTGATGGGTCACATGAGCCGAGCGATGCTCGAACGCTACTCGCATATACGGATGACAGCAAAGCGCGACGCAGTTGCGGGAATCACGCTGGGCCAAATTGCACAGAATTCACATGTAGTCCCTGTGAAAGTCCCTGTACTGGCGCAGATGGCTCAGGTTCAGTACTCGCAACTGGTTGAAAGCGCTGGAGCCACCCGCCGGGATCGAACCGGCGACCTGCTGATTACGAATCAGCCGCTCTACCAACTGAGCTAGGGTGGCTTGAACTTCTCTCAGTCTAACTCACCATCTGCTCACGCGAGTTCTCCACGCTAGCCTCGCTATCTTATGAAATATGCCTCGAGTGAAAGCAGGGATTCTCGGCGAAGTTCCTCCCGGAGCAGTCAAGGAAGTAGAGGCCGGTGACGCAACTTACGCGGTGTGCAATGTAGAAGGCAAGCTGTATTGTATCAGCGGCATCTGTCCTCACGCAGGTGGTCCGCTCGGTCAAGGCATACTCGAAGGCAACACGCTGATGTGCCCTTGGCACGGTTGGGAATTCGATTGCCGGAGCGGCCTCTCCGTTTCCGACGAGCTGAATGTCGAGACCTTTCCAGTTATTGTTGAGAACGGTAACATCTTCATCGAGGTCCCGTAACTAGCTTGCCCGAGCTGCCAGAGGTTGAAACCGTCGTTCGGTCACTCACTCCTCATCTCATCGGACGAACGATTCAGCACGCCGAGTTCTATTCACGCCGTGTCACTCGTGGTGATCCAGCCGAAGCGGCACACGCGCTGAGCGGCGCAGTGATCGTCGGAATTCGCCGCAGAGGCAAACAAATCTTTTTCGATCTCGACCGCGGGCTTCTTTATGTACACCTCGGCATGACCGGCAAGCTGCTATGGAATCAATCGTCGGGCAAATACGCTCGGGCGCTGTTGCAACTCGACACCGGCACGCTCATTTACGACGACGTACGCCAGTTTGGTCGAGTCGAGTTCTTCGAAAAGCTACCCGCCGTTTTAGACCGCCTCGGACCCGACGCGCTGAATATTTCATTCGAAGAATTCTATGAGCGATTGAAACGACATCGCGGCCATATCAAGCCGTTGCTTCTCAATCAGTCCTTTTTGGGCGGGCTCGGCAACATCTATATAGACGAAATACTATTCGCAGCCCGAATTCACCCGCTGGCATCAGTAGCTCGAATTTCGAAGAAACGCGCCGCAGTGCTTCATGAAAAATTGGCTGAGGTGCTTCGCCTGGCGATTGAACATCGTGGTTCGTCCATCTCTGATTACGTCGATGGCGCTGGACAGCGCGGCGTTTTTCAGCAGCTACATCGCGTATACGGGAGAGCGGGCGAGCCCTGTCTCAATTGCGGCACATCGATTCGTCGCATCGTGGTCGCCCAGCGCGGAACCCATTATTGTCCTCGCTGCCAACGCACTTGAGCTGTTGGCAGTTCGGTTTCGCTGGGAGTGGCTTGCCGAATTGTATCCACTACTTCGACCACGCTCTTCATCGCTCTCACATCATGTACGCGCACGATGTGCGCCCCGTTGAGAATGCTGGCGGCTACAGCCCCTGCAGTCGCGAATTCGGTCAGAACTTCCTGTTCCTTCTTCAAAAACGACTTTCGCGATGGCCCTACTAAAATAGGCAGGTCGAATACTCGCAACTCGCTGAGGTTGGCAAGAATCTCCGAGTTCTGTTCGCGCCGTTTACCAAATCCGAGGCCTGGGTCGATAACGATTTGATGTTTTTGAACCCCAGTCTGCCGGGCGCGATGCAATGCCGCATCGAGGTCAATCGTAATGGACCGCATAAGATCCTTGATCGGGGGCAGCTTGGCCCAAGTCTCCGGCGTACCTCTCATGTGGTTGATAATCAGGCCGGCATCGTATTTCGTCACCACGCGCGGCAACTGTAGGTCAAGCAGAATACCGCTCGGATCGTTGATAATTTCCGCGCCATGTTCTATTGCTTTCTCGGCAACGCCGGATTTATAGGTATCGACCGAAATCGGTATCCCAAGCCGTCCGCGCAACCGCTTCAGCAACGGAATCAGACGACGCAACTCCTCGGCTTCAGCAATCCTTTGTGAGCCGGGCCGCGTCGATTCAGCTCCGATGTCCAGTATGTCGGCACCTTCCTCCTCCATCTCCACTGCGCGCGCAAACGCACGGTCCGGATCGGAATACTTGCCCCCATCTGAGAAAGAATCTGGCGTAACGTTTAAGACACCCATCAGCAGCGTGCGGTCACCGAGCACGATTGCGCGCTGCTTCAACTTCCACTGATAACGCTTCTGCATTCCCTAGACTATGAGTGTGCCAGACGCCCTAAACGCCGCTCCGTTTAGAACCCCGCAAGAAATTTGCCGCGACTTCGACCGTGCGTCGCGCTTGGAGTGGCTCGACACGAATCATACCGGTGCATACGCCATGGGAACGGTGGCGGGAGTGAATACGCGCCGTTACCATGCACTTCTCATCGCGTCTCTAAACCCACCCATCGATCAGTATTCCATTCTGTCACGGGTAGAAGAACAGGTGATTCTCAATAGCACAACCTTCGAGCTCGCGACGGTGCAGTACCCGTCCGCTGTGCAGCCTCATGGCTTCGATTTACTCGAAGAGTTCCGGCTTGGTCCCTTCCCGACCTGGCGCTATCAACTTGCTTCCTCCGCAATTGATAAAACGGTTTGTCTGCTGGATAAGCAGCAAACAGTTCTCGTTCGTTATCAGACGACTCACGCCTGCCGCCTTTTCGTGCGTTTTTTTCTGTCATTTCGCGACTATCATTCACTTACCCAGCAGAACTCCGCTCTGAAGAACGATATCAAAGAAGAACAAAGGCGCGTCATATTCGCACCGTATGAAAGCCTACCGGCTCTGACAGTGTTTCACAGCACCGGAGAGTTCACACGTGACGGCATCTGGTTTTTGGAGCACGAGTATCTGCGCGAGCTTGATCGCGGCCTCGACTTTCGCGAAGATCTATTCTCGCCGGGATCTATTTCTCTTGAACTCAGTCCAGAGCAGCCAGCCTGGTTCATCGCCACACTCGAGCCAGATCGCTTCGCCGCCCCACTCGGCCATCCGGAGATTGAGTTGATCCTGGCTGAAGAAGCGAGCCGCAGATACTTTAAGGCGCCGACTCCCCTCGCATCCACTTTGAATCGAGCGCTCGACCAATTTCGCGTCGTTCATTCCAACGGACTTCCATCCTTAATAGCAGGGTATCCCTGGTTCACCGATTGGAGCCGTGACACGCTCATCAGCCTTCCGGCATTATCAATCGCTGGCGTCTGGGCCGATGAAAGTAAGAACATTTTGACAATGCTCTTGCGCGAGCGGTCGCACGGGCTCGTCCCAAATCGCCTTTCCGACCGCAATTCCAAGGCCGAGTACAACACCGCAGATGCAACTTTGTGGCTCTTTATCGCAGCACATGATTACCTCAAGCGAACAAAGGATTGGGAATTTTTGCACGGCCTGTTGTACCCGGCCGCCCTGGATATCTTGGCTTGGCATCAGCGCGGCACCGACTATGACATTCACGTCGACCCAGTGGATCATCTACTTTCCTGCGGCACATCTCACACTCAGTTGACGTGGATGGATGCCAAAATCGGGGATCTCCCCGTCACGCCGCGAGCCGGTAAGCCTGTCGAGATCAATGCGCTCTGGTACAACGCGCTCCGGATCACCGCCCAGTGGGCTGAACGCTAGGCTTGGGCAGAGATGGTGAGCGGTATAACAACGAAGCACGACTCGTCCTCACTGGGCTTCAAACCAGCTTTTGGAACGCACAGCGAGGCTGTCTGTACGATGTCATCGGACCCTCGTCACGCGATCCGCGCATCAGGCCAAATCAGCTATTCACGCTCTCTTTGCCTTACCGCATGCTGGATCGCGAACGTGCACGCCTGGTCGTCGATACTATACAGAAAAATCTACTCACGCCGGTTGGCCTTCGAACGCTCGAACTGAAAGACCCTGCCTATGAACCACGCTTCGAAGGCGGTGTAGCGCAACGCGATGGAGCGTATCATCAAGGCTCTGTATGGCCATGGTTGATTGGGCCGTTCATCGCAGCGCATCTCTACGCCTATGGCGAATCAGATCAAGCCCTCAGCTTTTGCCGCCAAATCCTAAGTCGGTTTGAGGCCGAGTTGGCCGCCTGCTGCCTTGGGTCACTGAGCGAAGTGTATGACGCTGACTCACCTCATCGGCCAGGTGGCTGCCCTGCGCAACTCTGGAGCATCGCTCAGCTCATTCTCGCCTGTAATCGGGTCGGCCGCGATGTGGATCGCGCGTGATCCGTGTTCGCTTGTGAACACATGTTTCCCTTCAGCGGCCATGGCTGCGTCTCGCTCTTTATTTCCTGCTCTAGCCTAAATCACTGTGGAACTGACAGTTGCCTGCGAAGAAGAGTGCGGCCCGCAAACTGCGCTACTGAATCGGAATGCACGATTCTGACGCCCGAACCGGCACCTCCCTTGAATCCTTTCTGCAGGACTTGCAGTATGGCGTCCGCATGCTGATGAAGTCCCCGTCGTTTGCTGCGATCGCGATACTGACGCTAGCGCTTGGAATCGGAGCCAACACAGCGATCTTCTCCGTCGTTAGTGGTGTGCTGCTCAACCCGCTGCCGTACCGCGACGCCAACCAGATCGTCTCCATGTTCGAGGAGATACCGAATTTTAAGAACGGCTCTATTTCCTATCCGAACTTTCTCGATTGGCAGCGAATGAATCGCACGTTTTCCGCGATTGCAGCATATCGCGAAGCCGGATTCAATCTCTCCGGCAATGGCGAGCCCGAGCGCCTGAACGGTGAAATGATCTCCGCCGGTTTCTTCGAGATTCTCGGGGTCAATCCTGTCCTGGGACGAACATTCAGGAAGGAAGAAGACCGCCTCGGCGCGAATCCCAGTGCGATGATCTCGGAAGGACTATGGAGACGGAAATTCGGCTCTGCGCCAGACATCATCGGCAAACGGCTGATCGTTGACGGCGTCGGACGCACGGTGGTTGGCATCGTGCCATCCAGTTTTCATCTCCGGATTCAGAACTTCCAGCAAGGCAAGCAGCTCAACTATATTTACGTTCCCATAGGCGAGTACAATGAGCCGCGCTTTTACGCAAACCGCGGCGCGGGATGGGGCATGGATGCCATCGGACGCTTCAAGCCCGGCGTGACACTGAGGCATGCGCTTGCCGACATGGATCGCGTCTCCCGTGAGCTCGCCGCCGCC
Source organism: Bryobacteraceae bacterium (assembly GCA_051004875.1). Taxonomy (GTDB): domain Bacteria; phylum Acidobacteriota; class Terriglobia; order Bryobacterales; family Bryobacteraceae; genus Bog-105. Next base: position 121,867 of record JBPCJX010000138.1, on the reverse strand, counting down.
TATCCCGATGTCGACAGCCACGAGAAAGCAAACCTTGTCCGGCTGAAAGAGCAGATGGTCGGCGATATGCGACCCGTGCTGCTGATCTTGCTTGGCGCCGTGGTATTCGTCCTCCTGATCTGTTGCGTCAACGTTGCCAATCTGTTGCTTGCACGTTCGATGTCCCGCCAGCGCGAGTTTGCTGTCCGTGTCGCGCTCGGTGCCGGACAGGCGCGCATCATCCGCCAATTGCTTACTGAAAGCATTCTGCTAGCATTCATCGGCGGCGGACTGGGACTGCTTCTCGCGGACTTTGGCACGACTGCGGTTCTTGCTGCCGTGCCGCGCACAGTTCCACGCGCAGAAGAAATCGGCGTCGATTTTCGTGTGCTGCTCTTTACGCTTTTTGTATCGCTCCTTGCGGGTATCGTGTTCGGACTCGCACCGGCATTCAATACGTCGCGCGTCAATATCGGGGGAGCGCTCAAAGAGAGCGGACGATCTTTGGCTGGCACGCGTAACCGTGCGCACGGCCTCTTCGTCGTAGGCGAGATGGCGATGGCGGTCGTGCTGCTGGTCGGAGCCGGTCTGATGATCCACACCCTGTTTGTCTTATGGGCACTCGATCCCGGTTTTAATCCACATAATGTGATGACGTTGGAGGTCTCGCCGCCCTCCTCGCTCAAGAATCAATCTCCTCATGCGATCCGCGCCTTCTTTCGCCAGATACAGGACAAGCTAACCTCCACGCCAGAAGTGGAGGCGCCATCGCTCGTCTGGGGTGCTCATCCTATGGGAAGCGATACCGAGGATTACTTCTGGTTCGTAGGCCGGCCAAAACCGGCGCGTGTGACCGAGATGCCCATGGCGATCGAGTATGTCGTGGAGCCGGACTATCTCAAAACGCTCCAGATCCCGCTCAAGCGTGGCCGTTTCCTTACCGACGCCGACAATGAGCACGCGCCGCGGGTGGTGGTCATTGATGAGAGCCTGGCGCAAAAATACTTCCGCGGACAAGATCCTATCGGCCAATATTTGGACGTGAACACGGATCCGTCGGAACGCGACAAAGTACCTAATCCTCAGATCGTGGGTATTGTCGGTCACATCAACCAATGGGGACTTGATTCAGATGCGGCCAATCCGTTGCATGCCCAAATATACCGTCCATTTGCGCAGATTCCCGACAAGTACATGCGTCGCGTTGCGGAAGGAGCGGGGGTGTACGTACGCGGCAAGCGCACGGGCGTCCCCACCTTCGACACTCTGCGGCGCCGGCTTTTGGCCCTAAATGGCGAGATGGTTGTCTTCGACGCCGAGCAGATGGATGAAACGGTTTCCAACTCCATTGCTAGCAAGCGCTTCACGATGATGCTGCTCGCCACCTTCGCCGGGCTGGCGCTGCTGCTGGCCAGCATTGGCATTTACGGAGTGCTTTCCTACCTCGTCGGTCAACGCACGCAGGAGATCGGAGTCCGGATGGCGCTTGGCGCAGGACGGACCGACGTGCTGCGCATGATCTTGACTGACGGCGCGCGCATGACGTTGCTCGGAATTGGAATCGGTATCGCGGCGGCCCTGGGGCTCACGCATCTGATGTCCAGCATGCTCTTCGGCGTGAAAGCAACTGATCCGCCGACCTTCATCATCGTCGCGTTCACGCTGGGCGCGGTCGCGCTGCTCGCCTGTTACGTTCCCGCAAGGAGGGCTATGAAGGTCGATCCCATGCTGGCGTTGCGGTATGAATAGCTTTATCGCGAGAGCCTCTCCATAATCAGCCGGAGCGGCTCTTCTTCGGGCGAGGTGCTCGCGCCGCATGCTTTGATCCGAGCCTGCCAGATCTTTTCAGTGAGATCCAGCGTTTCCTCCGTTAGTTCATCTGTTACACGAGCGCGAGCTTTGGCGGAAAGCGCGACCTGAGCACCTCCCAGCAATTCTTGCGTTTCGTTTGAGCTCGCGTTTGCATGGCTCGTTATACATTGCTCCAGGCTCGCGCGGCTCAGGTCCAGGATGCGCAGACCGCGACGATATTTTTCGACAGACGGCAGCTCTCGCGGAGTCGGATCAAGCGTCGTCATCATGTTCGCCAACTGCATGCGCTGGCGGAGGAAGACGCCGTTGGGCTTGTGCATGAAAGCTGCGATAAATGCCGCTTTCGCGGCCCGATATCGGCCGTGCTCCAGCTCGGCTTCGCCCAGGCCTGCATACGCTTCGGCGTCGCTGGGATTCTGCTGGATCAGCAAATGATACACCTCGGCCGAGCGCGATGCTGAACCGGCAACAAGGAACAAATGCGCCAAGCGTTTCTCAACGGCCGGATTATCTCCCGCCTCTTCCTGGAGCGGTAACAGTTCGGCCAGCAATTCCTGTTTCTTGCGGTTCGCTACCAGAAAATCGATCAACTCCATGCGAGCCGATGTGCGGTGCGCCGGGGCATTGCTCGGCCACTCTCCATAAATTGCACGATGATAGTACGCCTCGGCGTCGGTGGTCCTGCGTTCCTTATTCATTAGCCGTGCGGCGACCAGATTCGCGCGGCCGTCATTTGGTTCGCGCTGCAGAGTGTCGTTCATTAGTGGCTCCGCTTCGCCTAACTTCCCAACGGCCATCAGAGCGTTGATCAGCTCCAGTTCATAATCTGGGTTTTGCCGCGCGAGTGCGTGCGCCTGCGAAGAAGGTCTACCGCTTGAGTCGTTTTGCTTTCTTCGAGGAGACGAGAACCGTCTAGATAAAACTGGTGCGCCTCGTTCTGCAGCTCTGCATGCTCCGTCCTTGCCAGAAATACATCGATCACGGCCAAGGCGGCCATTACTACGGCGATCATCGCCACTGACGCTAGTATGGGAACCCTGGTTGTGCTCGCGCTATTTGTTTGGCTTTGAGCACTCATGTCAGACATTGGACTCCTGCGTGCTTGCGACCCCGTACGTCGCCAGAATGTCCGCGAGAGTCACGAGGCCATACATCTTATGAATATCCGCGCGGCTCACCACAGGTACTACATCCACAGCGTTTGCTCGCATCCGCTCCAGGGCATAGCTCAACGGATGATCGGCATGCACGTAAGGGTAGTCGTTGTTGCTCTTGATGACGTCGAAAGCCGTACTCGGCGGCTTTGTCGTCTCGATCTGCTGGTTACTAATCACTCCCCTCAGATAATTGTGATCGCCCACTGGCCACGAATTACACTTCTCCTGCTCCAATCGCCGCTTCGCACTCTCCATGTCGGCATCGGCGGGGAGCAGTTCCACGCCGCTATGCATCACGTCGCTCACCCGGATACCTGCAAGCTCCTCGCGCGATTCCCCAGTCGGTAGATAGACGCCCTCTTGAAGGGCGAGCGCTTCATAAATCGGCTCGCGCTGGAGTTGCTGCGAAATAAAGAAGCTGATCAAATTGGAGATCATCAGCGGCACAACGATTGAATAGTCGCGCGTCATCTCAAAGATCATGATCACTGACGTAAGCGGCGTGCGCACAATGCCCGCGAATGCCGTTCCCATGCCGACCAGCGCATACGCCCCCGGGTTCGCGGTCACGCCAGGGAACAGATTATGGGCGATGCTGCCGACAGCTCCGCCAATCATTGCGCCAATGAACAAGCTTGGCCCGAAGATGCCGCCGGGATTACCGGAGCCGTAGCATGCGGGTGTCGCAATCAACTTCATCACAGCCAGCAACGCGACCGTCTTAACGGGAAAATCGCCACCGAGCACGCGGTCGACGTAGTCGTATCCCACGCCCAGCACTTCAGGCATAAACCATCCGAATAGCCCGACCAGAAGACCTCCAGCGGTGGGTTGCAGCCAGAGCGTCTTCTTCGGAAGGCGTCTGAACCAAATTCGTATGTTGAGAGCAGTTTCACAAAGCAGACCGAGCCCAGGCCGCCCACCACGCCGAGAATTGCGTAGATGCCGAACTCGGTCGGATTTACTAATTTGTAGGCGGGAACATGGAACAGCGGCTGATCCCCCAGGATGAGATGCAGTACGATCCAAGCCGTCGCGGAACTGAGCACCACCGCCCCCAGCACCGGCGCTTGAAGATCGCCTAGAATTTCCTCGAGCGAAAAAAGCACTGCTGCAATCGGCGTATTGAACGCCGCAGCGAGTGCAGCCGAGCAGCCGACCGGCACAAGCGCTTTCACTTTCGGTATGCTCAGACCGAAACGCCGGCCCAGGACGGAAGCGATACCCGCCCCGATTTGCACCGACGGCCCTTCCCGGCCCAGCGCGATTCCGCTTGCAAGTGATATCGAGCAGCACAGAAACTTCCCGATGACAGTACGGAGCGAAATATAACCGTCCTGAATGAATAGCGCGAACTTCGCTTGCGGGATTCCGCTGCCACGTGCATTGGGGAAATACCGGAACAGTAACAACCCGCTGACCAGCGAGCCTGCAGTTGGAATTAGCACCCGCCTCCATGCGGCGCTCCCAGGCGGATACATACGTGCCGCGAGGCGGCCTGTCAATAGGATGAACGCGACAACTGTGAGCCCGACGACGACTCCGATCACCAAACTCAAAATGATTGCAAGTTGATCCTCGCGCTTTTGGAAGCCTGTCCAGTTCCGTAGCTTGGCGCGGAGACGCAGCTTCGGCATGCCTTACCTATATTCACAGACCGAAACTTACCGCAAGATCACGCACATGAGGCTTTCGCGGCGCGAGTTACAGAGGGCGGCGGCTGATGGCTCTACCAGACGCCGGAACGCGTCTCGCGTGAAGGGTAGCGCTAGCTATGCCGCCGCTTTGTGGGATGTACCGGGCCAGAGGGCAAGCTCGAGGAATTCCTCCTCGAATCGCAGCTGTTCCCCTGGATCTTTGGCGGGCCTCAATACGCGGCAGCATTCCCGCAAAGCCTGTTCCAGAGGACGCGACCGAGCCTCTTCTCCGAGGACAATTCGGACAAGTTCGACGGCTGCTTCACGGGCCGCGTCAGCGGATTTTGCAAACAGCAAAGCTTCGTACTGAGAGTCAATTAGAGACTTGCGGCGTGGCATAAGACGTTTTCTCCCGCACTTAGCTGTTAGATGCATCGGCCCCGACTTTCGATGCGCAAGGGTCGGCGAAGCGAAACGTTTCCTCGATAACAGGTATCCTTTAAACGTCAACACGCGGCTCCGCTCCAGGAATTTCAGCGGCCGGAAGCCTAAATCTAGGAGTGTTTGTATGTCTGTCGCTCGTATCACGGAAATTAGCGCCACCTCCAGCAAGAGCTTTGAGGATGCCGTACAACAAGGGATTCAGCGTGCCACGGCTACGTTGAGAAATATCCGCGGCGCCTGGATCAAAGAGCACGAGGTCAAAGTAGAGAACAATCGCATTACGGAATACAGGGTCATCATGAAGATTACCTTCGTTCTGGAGGACGCGACCAACCCATAGCGGCCCGCCTCTGTAGCAGGGAGCGGCCGGCTAGAGCTCATCAGGGCGAACCCGAGACCCGCCGCAGCGATCTAAGTGGCGCTTTGCCGGCGCGTGCGCATATTCTGGCGCGCGTCCCAACGGTTACGCTTCTGCTCTTCGCGGAGTGCCTGAATGTACGCCTCGGCATCGGCTCGATTTTCGAAGATACCGCAGATTCCCGCATCCCTGGCCTGAGCTAACGCGAATACGTCCCGGCTCTCGGACGCAACAGCGTCCAGGTTGCCGTCTTTGAGAAGGACTACGATCACCACTCAGGAATAAGGCGCGGAAATGACCGAAATTGATACAGTACCGTGAAAAACTATGTGTCCGCCCTTGTAGTCCGGGTAGTACTGGGATTTCATCGAGTTACTTGCGTGCCGTGATCCGGGCTACAATCCTTTCACTCGGAGTCTATGTGTACGTGAATAGTAAGGCGCTGTTTATCCCAGAGCCCTCCACTTCTCTAGAGGAAAGCTGCACGTTGGCGACGAAGATTGCGGCTATCCAGCTGATCCCTACAAGCGGTGGGGCACGATTGGGTACGATTTCACAGCTCTTACCGGGAACTCGTCTTAACGTTTGCGGCGACGGCTTCAATGAACAAACTGTTAAGGTTAGGTGCGAAGACGGGTTCTATTTCGTGTTCTGGCAGGATATTGGGGCCGACGGGACGCGCGTCAAAGATGGAATTTGATCAGACCTGAAGCACCTGCCGGTCGTCGACAATAGCGTTCCAGCACTGATTCCAAGTAGAGCGCAGTAAGTCGCGGCTATAGATGAGGTGCCGGGAGTCGGGCGTAAAGACTTCAAGGGTAATCGTTCCGTCATACCCGCAGGCTTGAAGCGCCTCGACACCGCGGCGCAAATCCACTGTTCCTGTCCCGAGTGGGAGATGCAAATCCGCATGACCGCCCTTGTTGTCGTGAAGGTGCACATGCCGAAGCCGGTTCCCGTAGGCGGCCAGAATCTCTTCCGTGGTGTTACGGGGAACCTGCAAATTCGCGTGACCGATGTCCAGGTGAAGGCCCAGCTCCGGCATCGCATCCAATAACTCTCCTAACTGCGGGGCGGAGTTATAATCGCCAGGCAAGTTCTCGATCATGAGCCCCACGCCTGTTTTTTGCGAATCGGGAAGCAGCTCTTGCAGAGAATCGAGATTACCTTCTATGTAGAAACGGCGATCGTGCCAAGGCGTATGCCGGTCCGGATGAATGTTCATCCACTTCGCGCCGATTTCGCCAAATTTCTCAAGACAACGGCGCAACTCAGCGACTGCGGCCTTCCGGATTTCTGGAATCGCGCTCGCCATTGGCAGGTACCATGCGGTGTGGCCGATCACCTCCATTCGATGCCGCTGAAGAGCCGCACGGATTGCTTTCACGTCGATGTTCCACGATGCCGCTCCGGGAGGTTCCAAGGTGAGATCGATGAACTCCATTCCGATATCAGCCATCCGAGTAATGTCATCTAGTACGTCGTGCTCCGGATGGTTCATTGTTCCGATCAGCATCGTATAGCTCCTTAACAGTTTTCGTGAGTGTTCCCGACCTCTTCATGTTCCTCATTGGAAGCCAGCCACGGCCGCGAATCCAGCAGCAAGGCGCGGTTGGCATCAGGGTCGAGATGAGCGTCTGGCGGGGTATTTCTGGCGCTGAGCTCGCTCCATAACCATCGCGGTAGTTCTCGCGCGCGATGCGGGCAGAGCCAGCTGAACACAGACAGAAGACCACTCAACAAAGGAGCGTCTTTCTCGACTCGATCGAGCACACGGCGCCAATTCAGGTCCGTTCCCATCGCATAGATCAAGCTCAAGCCATCCGGCCAATCGCAACGCTCCCGCTGTAAGACGTACAGCTTGCTCCAGAGCGTTTCTTCGGCAGGGACAAGCTGAAAGCGCTCGCCGTCGGCTTCGACCCAAGGCCCTTCAAACCAGCCCTCATCAACCACGGCGCGCCGATTGGCCATCGCCCAGATCACGTCGACGATGATTTCATCCTTATAGCTGCGGTAGATCCAGTGCCGCTCATATGCTTGTTGATCGTAATAGTCCTTAAGCCCACAATCGGCAAGAATGCGAATCATCTCTTCCTTATCCCGCTCCATGATGAAGAAATCGACGTCTTTCGTGTCGCGCCATTGACCCGTGTAAGTCATAGTGGCAAATCCGCCGCCAACTGCGAACTGCAAACCCCGAAGCCGAGCGCGGGTCATCACCGCTTTATAGACCGACCACTGCTCGGGCGGAAGGCGCTCCAGCCACGCAGCGGATCGTGCGAGCTGGTCTTTGACGATTCGTGAAACCATACCCGCCTAATCTCGAGTTTCTCGTACCAAAAGCTAGTTTCGGTGGTTTAACTACTGATCTTCAAGCAACTGCTTTTTGTGCTTCGGTTTTGGGCGGGTTGCCCTCTCTTCTAGAGGACGTGCAGCCGACGGCCGACCCACGCGCTTTCTCGCGATTGCCTTTACTGCTTTGGTTTTGTCATATTTCGGGCGTCGCTTCCTTGCCATGCAGGATCGCGCTAGATGAGCCGGTTGTCCGCCGCTCTCGTATTCACAGAAGGATCCGTCTCGGTAGCGGTAAGCAGATTGAAGGCAATCTTTGCACGAGTCGCGATAAACCGCCAGATCTTCTCTGCGGTCTGCTTTTCCTCGGCCTGAATCTCGCGGGCGAGCGTCTCAGTGGCTGTGTCACCCGCCGCTTCAGCTGCCACGGCAAGCGCTTCGTACATCGCGCACTCGCTGTTCTCAACGGTGAATCCCATGATCAGATTCTGCGTGGTTCGCTCCTCGGGTGCGTGTCCCACTTGCGCTGACTTGGGAGCCAATCCAAAAATATGAGCCAAGAAGCTCTTCGCAGTTGACGGGCTGCCGCCTAGCTCTTCGAGGCGAGCAGTGAGGCGGTCGTACTGACGACGCGTTTCAGCTGCGTGAATCGCAAATGCGGCTTGCACTTCCTCGTCATCACCTTCCCGCGCGAACCCCTCTAGCTGCGTTTCAAAACTCTTTTCAGCCGCGATCGCGTCTTCTAAATAGCGGCGAACAACGTCATTACTGGTTTGGGCCATAGGATTTAGGATTTAATTGTCCGGGTTTCTTTTGTGATGTCATTGAAACCGTTTTTCAGGCGATCTTCGATGATCCCCCACACTTTAGGAGGGCAGCCTTGCCAGTCGGTGACGACCGTATTGCCGAGATATGGCAGATCGGCAACACCCATTTTGCTCGAGAAGAATCCGCTGACCGTCAGATCGCGAAAGATGTTGAAGAATAATACCCACACGTGATCATCCTCGGAGGCGCGCGCAGGCCAGGCAATCCGATCTAGAATTCTTTTTTGCTGGTCGGGCGATGCCTCCGCAAAGGCTTTCTCAAACTGACGATTGGACTCGCGGTCGAGCCACATCAGTCCACCCAGAATCTGTGCCTCTAGTCTGTTGTTACCCTCTTGCTGTTTTCTAAAATTGATCCAGTCGTCAATAAATTCCGGTACTCCCGCCTGCGTAGCGCTGCCACTGCGCTCGTCAGCGGGAATAATCAGATCCGAAAGCACACCTACCGTACGCCACTGGTGGTCGTCGAACACCTTACGCTGGTAAGGTCCTTTCGGCGGAGCAGATTCCTGCCCCTGCGCCATGTGCGTGTGATCCTGCTGATTCTCCTGCTGCGCGGGAGCGGAACCCGCAGTGAGGGCGGCGACGGCGGGCAACGACCCGATCACGTGGAACAGTTGCCGGCGGCTTACCCCAACTTCTTCCGGTTCTTGCGGGAAATCTTGTTCTGTCATCTTGTCAGACCTTCACGTTCAGTTTTTTCACCTGATCGACTACGTATTCGGAGGTTCGCCACCCTAGCGCCGTAATGCTTAGCGTCGGATTCTTATCGGCATTGCTAACGAAAGGCGCTGCATCGGTGATAAACAGATTCTTACAATCCCAAGCCTGGCAATACTGGTTCAATGCGGAAGTCTTTGGATCGCTACCCATTCTTACTGCACCAACTTCGTGAATGATCTTGCCGCCGGGGGCGATGCCCCAGTTCTCGTCAGCACCCGACTTGAAGATGACCTCGCCTCCAGCCGCTTTGATGATCTGCTGGAACGTTTCCTGCATGTGCTTGGCTTGTAGGATTTCATCCTGGCTCCACTTGAAATGGAATCGCAGCACCGGAATGCCCCACTGGTCCACCGTATCGGGATCAATCTCACAGAAGCTGTCATCGTTGGGGATCATTTCGCCGCGGCCCGAAAAGTAAATCTCGGAACCGTAAATTCTACGTAGGTTGCGCTTCAGCTCGACCCCATATCCACCACCCAGATAACGCTCGGAGCCGTTCAGGATACCGGCCCCAGGCTGATCCCGGCCACCGCCGATTTCGATGTGATACCCGCGCGCGAACGGCAATTTTCCTGCCTTCTGCTGTTGATAGAGCCACCACGGCATGTACAGGTGCATGCCTCCGGTCCCATCCTCATTGAAGGGAGGCAGGTCTTGCAAAATCGGAAGAAATCCGCCCACATCGGAACCCACTGTATCCATCAGATAACGGCCGACCAGACCCGAAGAATTCGCAACCCCATTAGGAAACCCGCTGCTTTTCGAGTTCAACAAAATTCGAGCTGTCTCGCAGCAGCTTGCAGCAAGCACGACGATTTTGCCGCGGACAGTGACTTCACTGCGTGTCTTCTTATCGACGTAAGAAACGCCTGTTGCTAACCCGTTCGGGCCGACTAAAACCTCGCGGGCCATGGCGTTCGAGCGGACTTCCAGATTGCCGGTCTTCATTGCCGGCAGGATGTGCACACCGGGCGAGTTGAAATTAGAGTTCGTCGCGCAGGAGCGCCCGCATTGCGCGCAGTAATGGCATGCCGGCCTTCCGTTCAATGGACGAGTAAGCATGGCCAATCGCGAAGGAATGCACGGAATGTTCAGCGTGTCGCTCGCCCGTTTGATGAGCCTTTCATAGCCGCGTGGCGCGGGAGGCGGCTGAAATTTTCCGTCAGGCGTGTTTTCAAGTCCTTCCTTCGATCCGAATACGCCAATCAACTCCTCTGCTTTGTCGTAGTACGGAGCCAGATCATCGTAGGAGATTGGCCAGTCGAAACCTTTCCCATCGCGCCGGCTAGGCTTGAAATCATAAGGCCCCATCCGTAAGGAAATACGCCCGTAATGATTAGTACGGCCACCGAGCATACGAGCGCGCCACCACCACCAGTCCGAACCGGGCGCGTTGGTGTACGGCTCGCCATCCACTTGCCAGCCGCCTTCGAGTGTGGCATCGAAATATCCAAACGGCTTCTGCTTGCTTCCCGCAGCACGGTGGGGCGCATTGTATGGCCACTGGAACATAGTAGATTGCTTGCGGTAGTCGAACCAATCACCGGCTTCCAGCATGCAAATCTTGGCGCCAGCGAGCGCGAGCACGTGGGCGGCAACTCCGCCGCCGGCCCCGGAGCCCACAATGACGACATCGTATGTTTTTGGACTAGCGTTTTGTTGCGCCATGTTGTGTATCTTTACACGCTCGGGATGAGAGATTGCGGCACGTATTGCGATAGGTAGCGTTTCGCCATGATAAAGCCCACCTTGAACTCATCGCTGAAATCGGGGCCGGGATTATTGTCCGCTCCGTAAAGCGGATCCTCGTGCTCGATACTCATGGCTCCGGAGTAACCCGCATCCTGCAGCACGCTGAAGAACTGAGCCCAATTGATCGACCCCAGTCCAGGAATTCGATAGCGCCACCAAGAAGCTTCATCCACCGGCGTTATGCCGCCGGCCCGTAGCACCGGCCACAGGATCTCGGTGTCTTTCAGATGAACGTCGTAAATTTTGTCAACGAAATCTCGGGCGGTCTGGATCGGGTCCATGAACTGGCGGACCAGATGCGACGGATCGTACTGCAGCCCCACATACGGTGAATTTCCGAATCCTTTGAAGAGCGCTGCAAAACCTACGGGACTGGTCGCGAGATTCGGCCCTTCCGGCCACGGCTCCCAGAGGATGCGCACATGGTTCCGCTCACAAGCGGGGAAATACTTTTCGTTGTATACGCGTACGATTTCGTCGACTTGCGCGTGGAAATGCTTTGCAGGGTCTTTGCCGGATGCCGTCCCTATATACGGAACACCCAGTTTTCCGGCAAGCTCGATGGCCTTGATGAAGGATGCATTTTTCTCGGCACGACCTTGCGGGTTGGGGTCAATGTGATTCAGCGTGAACTGAAAGGCCGAGACATGCATCTGCGCCTTCTCGAGAGTGGTTCGCACGTTCTCAATCTGGGCGTTGCCAACGGAGCTGGGGTCAAGAGTGGAACCGATAGCCAGGATCATGTTCGAGAATCCCTGCGTTTTGGCGAAGTCGACATTTGTCGGCGTGTATGGACCGAGGACGCCGAGCTTCGGTTTCCATTCGACGCGCGATGAGGGGCGACCGCTCAGAGTGGCTGCTGCACCTAGGGAGCCAAGAAGCATTCGTCTAGTCATAACTGACGAGTTTAACTGGTCGGGACCTTGCACGGTGCCATGATAGGCTCCCCAAGAGGTGGCCATGACAATACAGACGAAATTTCCGCAGTCGGGATACGTGCTGTCGTTATTGCGCGTGATTATAGGATTTACTTTTTCGTGTCACGGGGCACAGAAGCTGCTCGGAGCGTTCGGCGGAATGGGAGGGCACGGGGCGAAAGCGGTATTCCCGTCTTTGTTTTGGGTAGCCGGCATCCTTGAGCTCTTTGGAGGATTGCTGATTGTTCTCGGTCTATTCACTCGGCCAGTGGCTCTGATTCTTTGCGGCGAAATGGCTGTCGCGTACTTCAAGATGCATGCCCCGCGTGGATTCTGGCCGATTGTGAACATGGGCGAACTGGCGGTTGTGTATTGCTTCGTCTACCTTTACTTTTTTGTAGCCGGGCCCGGTCCTCTGAGTTTGGATAGTGTGATACGGCGTCGGCCTACCAAGTGAATGTGACGGTCTTGGTCTGGTAGTCCGCGCCTTCGGGGAATCGTAGTTGAAGGTTGTCTCCGGTGATCTGCGCGCCCTTAACAGAGATGCCGGCGCGGTGTAATCGGACGGGCAGCTCATAGCTCGATCCGCCAAGTGCCTCGAAGGTAAATGTAGCTTGCCTGGCGGAAAACTTCTCATCCAGCACTTTGATTTGAGCGGTGATGGAGCCCTCCATTGGTAAAGCCTCGGGTATAGAGATTTCAACGGCGTTCAAAGGTACTGAGATGGAGGAGGCGGAAACATCGCACGGACGTTCCGCTGCGCTGCTGATTGCAAGGCAGAGTACTTGAGGCTGCTTTGTGCTTACACTCACGGTCAAATGATCGCCGGCGCGCTCATATTTAAGGTCAACAGCCGACGAGCCTATTGGGACGTTATGGAGGGTTGCGCGATCCCAGCCGGCGGGTAGGTGAGGCGCGATGCGCAGCGTGTGATTCGCGGCATGCCAATCTAAGCCAAAAAGGCCTCGAAGAAGCGGTGTGATTACCATCGCGGAAGACCACATCTGATGCGAACTGCTTCGGCCCAAGGGCTGAAAGAACTCACCTGAAAGCAACTCCGTCACTGATCCGAGATCCTGAGCCCAAGTCAGATTCGCGTTTTGCATCAAGTGAGCATAAGCTGAGAGCGGCCGGCCTGCGCGATACTCGGCGAGCGATGTCCATCCTGTAAAAAGCGCCCAGACGGAGCCTTGGTGATAGCTGATGGGATCGTAAAAAGTCGTGCGATCGCTGATGTCGCGCAGCCCCCAATCGGTTGAGAACTCATGAGACGCCCAGCGCGTGAGCATGGGCCCGGCATGCTGAAGAGCAAGCGTTCCATTCCACCATGCGACGGAAGGATAGACGCTGGCTGTGTGATCGAGCGACCCATCGGGGTTACGGCTGAACGCATAAAGCTTATTCGAAGGCTCGAAATACTCGCACTCAAGCTTCTCGCGAATGCGATCGGCAACTTTCTGTGCAGCCTTCGAAACCTGCTCATCGTTCATGTGCGCCGCGAGACGGGACATCGCTTGAGCCGATTGCTGGTCGAGTGCAGCTAAATAAATTTCCTGATGAGGCATACCTGGGGGCCAGGATTCAACCCAGCCAGTGCCTTCCGTGTTCTCATAAATGCCGTCGCCATCGGAATCGTGCGCGCGCGTAAATGCGTATGCTTTGCGTAGGGCTTCCCAGTTGCTTTTGATGTAAGCCAGATCGCCGCTGATTCGGAAATAGTCCCACATGGTCATGATCAATAGCGGGGTGGCGTCCGCAGATGCGTAAAAGTATGGAGTTGATTTCCAGTCCGCCATCTCGGCGGCTTGCGAAAACTCGTGCATGATTTTGCCGTCAGCTCGCTGGCGATGTATGAGGAAGTCGAGTGCTCTTCGCGTGAGCGCAAAATCTCCATAGCTGTTGACGGCGTACAAGGTGAACAGCGTGTCGCGTCCGAAAAACCAGCCAAAGCCGGGCCGCGCAGAATCAGCGGATTCGTAATATCCGGCTGTCAATCCTGTTTCGGAGCCGTGTTTGACTTGCATCTGATCGACTGAGATCTCTGCCCATTGCAAGGCTTCATTGATGCGGCGATCGGGCGTCTCTGCCGTCAATCGGTGATCGAAGAAATGCGCATAGTAGTCCTGAGTTTGAGAGTAGAGCGGTGGAACGGCAGTATTGATGTCTGCAGCCTGGGGATAAGGAGCAGTGCCGGTCGCGAGACTCATAAGTAAGGGGAAGACGGAGCCGTGATCGCGCTTAGGATCGTAGGAAAGTTTGAGCTCGAGTTGATAGGTCTGCGGATGCTCCTGGTAAGGAACCAGAATGCCGGGGCGCGTGTGCGGCATTGCGACAACGGCTGAGAATTGCGGATTGTCAGTGTGGAGGACATAAACTCCTTTATCGCCATGCGGAACCCATTCTCCGTTCGGACGCCCGAAGTTCGGGGCCGGCCACATACGCAGCATTTCCGGAGTGAAAGCAAACGTTAGCTCAAGAGGGCGCACGCTTTCGATTTCGAAGAAGACCACGGCACCGGTCGCGGGTGTGGCTGCGGCCCTGGGAGCGAACATATGTTGACGCACCGTGAATGCAGCATGAGAGTAGGTGATGATTGTCTCGGCTGGAGTGACGCGGATTGCAGCCGCCAACGCGTTTACATCAATCGGGACGGGGTAGCCGGATAGCTCAGCTGAAATTTTGAAGTTGCTGAGGATTTTTACGGGCCAGAGCCAGGCTTCAAATTTTCCGTTCTGACGCCCGAGGAGGCCGCCGTACTCGCCTGCAACGGTCCATGGAGTTCGCGGAACGCAGAGGGAGACAATCTGGAGCGATGTTGAGGGAGTTGAGAAGTTAGGAAGTGGAGCGAGCTCTGCCGCTACAGCGCTGGTTGCGAGCCAGGCAAGCAGGACAGGCTGCTTCAGTGGCCTCACGAACACAGCATTAAAACGTCTCAATAAACAGGAGTTTAAAGTCACTATGACACCAGATGGTGCAACAAACAGCAGCAAAAAATTGACTGCTGCCAAGGCGGCCAGCACTATAGTACTGCTTGCGGGTATTTGGTTCTTCATCTCTCCTTGGGTATATGGCGCGTACACGACTGGGAATGCATTGAATTCCTGGGTAGTCGGTGCGATCATTTTTATCCTCGGATGCGTCCGCGTCTCACGTCCCGGCGGTATGACGAGCCTGAGCTGGCTCAACGCTCTGCTTGGGATCGGGACGTTCTTCTCGCCCTGGATCTACGGATATGCAGCGAATACAGGACGACTCATTAATAGTCTGTGTGTGGGCGTAATCGTGTTTGTACTGGCGATCTGCAGCGCGACATTTGCGTCGAAAGCTACGCGGCAAATCTCAACGACGCCATCGCCAGGGATGTAAGGTCGGATAAAGGGCGCTTACGCTTCCGGCTCAGTTTTGGAGACGCTCAGTCGTCGAGTATGGGTTCGGGAGTCTCCTGCGGCTGCGGGCGAAGCTCGTGATGACGCATCAAAGTTCGGGCGCAGGTGTTCCAGCGCAAGATCGCATCATCATTGCCGCCGGGCCGCAGAGCTTCGGCTTCCTCGTAGCGCCGCATGGCATCCATGAATTCGCGGTACGCGACAAAATTCGCTCCCGGAAGGCGCTGCTTCAGACGCGCTCTGGCAGAGCGTTCAGAGATGATGCCAGCGTAGTAGGCTCGCTCGTATTCGCCTTTCAAGGCGGGCAGCACTTCGCGGACGCGGCCCGTCGATACATCTTCACCAAACTGATCGGTAAGCGAGAGCAGCAGCGTGATTAAAGCGGTCTGATTACCAGGGTCAATACTGAGAACGTCAAGGCAGATACTTTCTGCCTGCGAAGGTTCATTTAGAAGACGATATCGCTCGGCTCTCTCAAGCGCCTCGGGTATGGCTGGTTGGGTGAGCAACTTCAACTCGAAATCCATAGCGTGCTCCTTGCGCTTAAGTCAGTTCCGGATTTTTTCCCGAGTGAAAACGCGAAAGAGCTTTCGCAGGGGATCGAAGTATTGATCTACCACACGCTCCTTCAGCGGAATGATGGCATTGTCAGTGATTGTGATTCCTTCGGGACACACTTTGGTGCAGCATTTCGTGATATTGCAATAGCCGATGCCCTGATCGCGGCGTAGATCAGCAGTGCGATTTTCGATGTCGAGCGGGTGCATCTCCAAAGCAGCAATGTAGACCAGAAAGCGTGGGCCAATAAAGTGGTCGAAGAGGCTGTGCTCGCGAAGGACGTGGCACACGTCTTGGCAGAGATAGCACTCGACGCACTTCCGGAATTCCTGAACGCGATCGATGTCAGATTGGTCCATGCGCCAGGTTCCATCGGGCATGTCGGGTGGCCGCGGTTTGAACTTTTTGATTTTGTGCTTGACCCGATAATTCCACGACACGTCTGTCACGAGGTCCTTGATTACGGGAAAGGCTTTCATGGGCTCAATAGTCACGGCCTGCTCGAGCGGCAGGGCGTTGAGCCGAGTCATGCACATCAAACGCGGATTTCCATTGATCTCCGCGGAACAAGAGCCGCATTTGCCAGCCTTGCAGTTCCAGCGGACCGCAAGATCGTTCGCCTGGTCGGCCTGGATGCGATGAACAGCGTCGAGCACGACCATGCCGGGAGAGATTTCCGTCGTGTAATCGTGGAAATCGCCGTCGTCGGCATTACCACGCCAGATACGAAAGGTTGCTGTGGGCATTGATTTAGCTGTCCTTGCTCACTTCATTTCGTCGATGATCTGCTGGAGCTCCGAAGGCATTTCTTTGAGGGGCTCGCTTACGGCTTGCATTTCGCCCGAAGCGGTTCGCCGGACGATGATATTGCAGCGGCCCACTGCATCGTTTTTCGAGGGAAAATCTTCGCGGAAATGAGCTCCACGGCTCTCTTTACGGTCGATGGCGGCACGGGTGATGATCTCTGAAACCGTGAGTAGGCGATGCAAGTCGAGAGCAGTGTGCCAGCCGCTATTGTACTCGCGATTACCAATGACGGCTACTCGATTTGCTCGCTCCTCGAGCCGGCGCAGTTCGACGAGAGCACGCTGCATCTCTTCTTCACGCCGGACAATGCCGACCAGATCCTGCATCAGCTCTTGTAGATCATACTGCACTTGATACGGATTTTCGCCGGTGCGCTCGAAAGGCTGAACAGCACGTCGAGCGCTGGCTTCGATCTGATCCGGATGCGGATTTGCCGCTCCGTTCTCCGTGGCAAATCTGGCCGCATATTCACCAGCACGTTTTCCGAAGACGAGGAGATCAGAGAGCGAGTTTCCTCCCAAGCGATTCGCGCCATGCAGACCCGCCGCACACTCGCCGGCGGCGAACAGGCCCGGCAAATCCGACATTTGCGTATCGGAATCGACACGAACTCCGCCCATCATGTAGTGAGTAGTCGGCCCCACTTCCATAGGTTCTTGAGTGATGTCGATATCCGCCAATTGCTTAAACTGGTGATACATGCTGGGCAACTTTTTCTTGATGAGCTCGGCGCTATTCGGGACGCGATCATTGATCCAGGCGATATCGAGGAAAACGCCGCCGTGCGGACTTCCCCGCCCTTCGCGAACTTCACGGACAATGCATCGCGCGACGTGATCGCGAGTGAGCAATTCAGGCGGACGGCGTGCATTGCGGTCACCTTGTGTGTAGCGCCAGCCTTCCTCCTCGCTGTCGGCGGTCTGGGCGCGATAGTTCTCGGGGATATCGTCGAACATGAAGCGGCGACCCTCTCTATTTTTCAGGACACCGCCTTCGCCGCTCACTCCTTCGGTTACGAGAATGCCACTGACGCTGGGAGGCCAAATCATGCCAGTGGGATGGAACTGGACGAACTCCATATCCATGAGCGAGGCGCCAGCATCGTAAGCGAGCGAGTGTCCATCGGCTGTGTATTCCCAACTGTTGCTCGTAATTTTGTATGCACGTCCGATGCCGCCCGTCGCAAGCACAACCGCCTTGGCGCGAAACAACAGGAAACGACCGCGCTCGCGCTCATAGCCGAACGCGCCGGCGATCCGGCCATCAGCGTTGAGCAATGTGAGAACGGTACACTCCATGTGCACTTCCATACCGAGGTGGATGCCGTGATCCTGAAGTGTTCGGATCATCTCAAGCCCGGTCCGGTCGCCCACATGCGCGAGGCGCGGATAGCGATGACCACCGAAATTGCGCTGCAGGATGCGGCCGTCCTTGGTGCGATCGAACAGCGCACCCCAGGCTTCGAGTTCACGCACGCGGTCAGGCGCTTCTTTTGCGTGCAGCTCAGCCATGCGCCAGTCATTGACGTATTGCCCGCCACGCATGGTATCGGAGAAATGGACTTTCCAGTCGTCGCGCTCGTCAACATTGGCCAGCGCGGCTGCAATTCCGCCTTCTGCCATTACGGTGTGAGCTTTTCCGAGAAGACTTTTGGTGACAACGCCGACACGGACATTGTTGGCTGAGGCTTCGATGGCCGCTCTCAGCCCTGCTCCCCCGGCTCCAATTACCAGCACATCGTAATCGTGTGTCTGGTATTCAGCCATCAGAGAATTCTCCAGTCTGACCAGATTCCCATGGAGCACAGGCGCACATAGAGGTCCGCGAACATTACTGAGAACAGGCTCATCCACGCCCATAGCATGTGGCGGCGATTCAGGCGTCCCACGCAGTTGTAAGTTTTCTGGCGCAGCGGCCTTCTTGACAACTGATCGACGCATCCGCCGACTAAATGGCGGAGAGAATGGCAACCGAAAGTGTAGCCGCCGAGGAGTACGACGTTTACAGCGAGGACGAGCGTTCCAACGCCGATGCCAAAATGCGTCTGGCCGGTGACGAAATTCATGAACCAGAGCGCCTTCCACACATCGTGAGCCAGCAGCACTAAAAAGATGAGCGCGAGATAGAGGAAGTAACGGTGAACATTCTGGAGTATGAGCGGGAAGGAGCGCTCGCCACGATATGTTTTTCGCGGCTCGCCGACGGTACACGAGGGGGGGTCGGCCCAGAAGGCTTTGTAATACGCGCCGCGATAGTAGTAGCACGTGAGGCGGAACCCGCCAGGAGCCCAGAGGATGAGCAACGCTGCTGACATAGGCGCCCATGAAGGCCACCAGTGAGGCCATGCGCCAAACCAGCCGTGTGCAGCATCGCCCAGAATTTCGGGAGAATAAAACGGCGATAGATAGGGACCGAAGCGATAGTAGTTGCCCTGGAACGCAGCCCCGGTGGCGTACACGATGAACAGAGAGAGTCCAAGGAAAGTGAGCAACGGCTGCACCCACCAGAAGTCACGCCGCGAAGTTCGGCCGAAGTGGCCACCCCGCAAAGGGACATCAATGGACGACATTATCGGTTCTCCTCAGGCGGGAATTCAATCACAGAGCGCCAAGAGAGGATATTCTCACACACGTATAGTTTCAACACGTGGATAAGAGCTGCACCCAGTGTCCGGCCGAGCAGATTTTTGGGAAGGCTTCCGCGTTAAGCGGCGCTGGCACGGGATCGGGCCTGATCGCGCTCCTGTTTTAAAGTGGGGTTGAGGAGATTGGCGGCGCGCACGCCTTTCAGATAGCACTCGATGTCTTCAATTGAACAATCCAAGCCATACTCAGCGGGGTCGAATGGTTGGCGGTCGTGTTTCGCTGTATAGAGCTTGGCTCCGGTCTCTAGCTGTTGTTTCTCGCGCTTGATGCGCTCCTGCTGGAGTTGATGCAGCTCGGCAGTGTCCTTTTCGCGTTGCCGACACAGGCGTGCGAACTGAAGTTGTAGATTGCGTAGCTGTTTTTCGTAGGCGAGAAAGGTGTGGACCTCTACGAGGTTGGGTTGCAGCGCGGGATCTTCGGCGCTGAAGTGATCGGCAAACTGGGCGCGGCCGAGGGCGTAGATGCCCATTTCGAGTGCGAACACACGATCGAGACGCCAGGAGTTGTCGGCGAGCAATTGCACCAGGGCGGATTCGCGAGTGCCGAGCGGCCGGAGTTCATGGAAGAAATCGGCGACGTGTTCTTCGTAGGCTGCGGCATCGTCGGTGGGAAGCAGGACGGTGCGGCCGGTGAGTGCGGTTTTGACTGCATTGTGGGAGGATTTGGCTTTGCCTGCGGGGGTTTTGGGGCCGGTGGAGAGTTGGGAATTAGCGCGGTTCGCGGCGAGTTGGGATGGGGAGATGGTGGGAGATGACCGGTCGCTGGACTGTTCTGGGACGCGCGCAACGGGCACTGAAGGCCCTGCACGCTCGGGGCTCGGAATGGGAACATCCGGGGGTGAAAAAACGAAGCCATTTTCGGCTTTGCGTTCCTGTTTCCGTGTTGCGCGCTCAGCTGCGCGGCGGATTTGACGAGGTGTCATAGGGTTGCATGCTCTCCTTAAAGCGGCTATACGCTAGCACGCGGGGAGGGGGGAAACGTAGCCCGGGTCACGGAAATCAGGTGTAAGTTGGTGAGTCGCGGCGAGAAAGAAAGAGAGCGTGAGCTGTCACTGGGTAGAACATGACTTGATAGACTGCACCCTCCGAAGTTGATTGGGGCTTCGAAGCAGTTCAGCGTTCCTGTAAAATCGTGCCGTGGGGACTGTTGCTACGGCAGCAAACATTCCGGAATCATTTCTCGAGCATCGGCAGTCTTTCGCCGCGCCCTGGGTGGACCGCTGGATTTTGCCCAACCCGTTTATATCGGCCATTCACGGTGCTCTTAAAGAGCTCGGGGTCGAGCTGACGGATTTCTCGTTCAACAAAGATGCCATCAGTATCGGAGATACGTTCCTTAATATAGCGATTCGGCGGCTCAACGCTGCGGTTAGAATTGGTCTGGACTCCGTTACGTTCAGCGCGGCTAATCCTGATTGGGGAACTGCCCCGCGGCTAATTTCTAGTTTTGAGCAAGTGACGCACGTCGTTCGCGAAATCGTTCGAACAAATCCGGCTTTCCAAGAGACCACGTTAGCGCTCCACGTCTCATCCGAAACTGTCGATCTTCGCACCGCAACCGCCTCTCTCGTAAATAAGGAATTATTGGGCGAGTCCGTTTTCTATGGCATCTCACTTCACAGAGGCACGGGAACGCTCATGATCGACAAATCTCTCAGATATGATCACGCCGCATTCGTTCGGCTCCAACGTAGATCTTTGGGCGAGGATTCCTTTGCGGAGATAGCATCTAAGCTATATGAAGACGAAGTGTTTGCATTTCGTTTGCTGGGCCTAATAGATGAGTGACGTAATGACAAGTGCTTTGGCGACAACGGACCAAGCACCGAATCAGCATTTCTCAATGTGGGAACCGACAAGACGGGCGTCTATGTCATCACCTCTCGACAATATAATGACAACGAGCGCCTTGCAAGGCGCTCCGATCGGCTGGACCTCAGCCACGAACGGTTCTGCCCATCAGTCAACATTTCAGCGCTGGGAACTCGAACAACCGCAAACGTCCGGTTCGATTCTTGCGGCGAAGATAATACCTCTCCACATGCGACTGTCCGTTAATGTTCACCTTGCTCAGGGCCGCAAAGCAGTGGCGGCTTTGGTGCAAGTACATTATCGATCAGAGCGCGACGGTAAACACCGACAGGCTCTGCGCTGGTTATCCGAGAATCGCAATAGATATCGCGGTCAATGGATTGCCTTACAGGGCGCACGGTTGCTGGCGACCGGCAAAACTGCCAAAGAAGTGTACGCACGGGTTCTCGATGAACGGCCACCTGCACTTGTAGTGAAGATTGAAGCTGAGGAGCTTCCGTTTGCTGGCTGGTGAGCGTTGGAGATCCTGAATTTCCGCTCTAAACACCAGTATCAGGCTTCGGCGTTAGGGATTGAGCTTCCAATCACCATCAGCGTTGGTGCTCATGTAGGAATTAGCTTACTCGCAAAAGTCGACACTGGAGCAACCTTCTGCATTTTCCAGCGAGAGTACGCGGATGCGCTAGGCATCGAAGTTGAAGGCGGTCTGGCGAAGATAGTTGCGACCCCGACCGGATCGTTTGAGGCCTATGGCCATACCGTGAAATTGTCATGTTTCGAGTATGAATTCGACAGTGTGGTGTATTTTGCTCGTCATTACGAATTTCACCGCAATGTTCTCGGGCTTCAAGGCTGGCTGGACAAATTGCGCTTCGGCCTAGTCCATCACGAGGCATCGTTGTTTCTCAGTCATTACGACGATTGAAGCATTCGGCTTTGGGATGAGGCAGTCGACTTTTCGGAGATGTGATAAGGGTGGTGACGATAACCCCGATTCAGGCGGCGGGTGGTCTGGTGACGAGAGAGGCTCCGGACGGACTGGAGCTCATACTTGTGCACCGGAAGCGCTACAACGATTGGAGTCTTCCGAAGGGCAAGGTGGAAGCGGGCGAAGAACCACTACACGCGGCGATCCGAGAGGTTCGCGAGGAGACCGGCTGCGAGGTTGAATATGAGGGCTTTGCGGGAGAGACTCGGTATGAGGTTAGGGGAGTACCGAAAATCGTACAGTTCTGGCGGATGAGACTGGTCAGTCAGCCGCATTTAGACGAAAACGACGAGATCGCTAGCGCTATCTGGCTGCCGGTGCGCGAAGCGGTTGCAATGATGACGTATGATTCGGAGCGTAAACTTGTTGCAAGATCGTTCGGAGGTAGATTAAATAAATCTTGACATAGCTTCCAGTTAGCAAACATACTTCCGTATGCCCTTGAAATGCTTCTGGAAGCAGTGTGGCCTGGCGGTACTGATCATGGCAGGCAGCGAGAGTCTGTGGGCGGTTGGGCCGTGCGGGACGCTGCCGCCGGCGACTGCTCCGGGTTTCCAAATGTCGCTGCAAACGTTTCTGGATAACAAGTGCTACGAGAGCTCGGGGTGGCGTCACGATCCGGCCATCCGAGGGACGAACGGAGTGCATCCGAACGTGAAGGTATGGTACTCGCCGAGCATGTGGGCGTGGATGACGGAAGGGCGGCACGGTGACCCACCGGAAGGCGGCATTTTAGTCAAGGAACAGTACGGAGATAGCGCAACCCCGACGGGTACTAACCGACTGGTCAGTACTGGTACGGGACAAGAGCGGGTCGTGGGACGGATGGTGGTGGGGCGATCTTTCAGCGCCATCCACGGTCGTGACTCCGCTGCCACCGGCGCTGACGAGCGGACCGAACTGCACCCAGGCGCAGTATCCGTTTGCAGCTTTTGGAGAGTACTGCATCAACTGCCACGCTTCGGCGGCGAAAGGGCAGGACACGTTCGCGACAACCCGCTTTGTTCTCGGCTCCCCCGGGCCGACGCTGACGCAATTTCCACCAGACGATAACATCCATTTCCATCTGGCACACCGGGCGCCGGTTGGCGTGACGCAATCGAACGATTCAGCTTGTCTGGTTCCCGAATCGAGCGATCACGTGGTGGCGGGCAGCCAGCCTCACGGACCGCAAACATTCTTGACTTCAGACCAGTGCACGGGTTGTCACAATGCGACGGGCACACTTTCGCCGGCGAGAAGTGATTTGCCGAGCATGCTGTATTACCTAAACGGATCATCGCCGACGCACGATCCGAAGACGGTCAATCTCTCCCCGAACGGCGAGTGGCGTTTTTCGATGATGGGCCTAGCGGGAAGAGACCCCATCTTCTTTTCGCAATTGAATTCGGAGACGACAATACATAGCAATTTGAAGTTGAACGATACTCCGGCAAAACCGTTTGTCGAAAATCTGTGCCTGCATTGCCATGGCGTGATGGGACAGAGGCAGTTTGAGCACGATACTGGAAAGCTTTTTACACGGGCGCAGATGCAGGACCCGGATTCAGTTTACGGTGGGCTGGCGCGCGACGGCATTTCGTGCACGGTTTGCCACCGGATCTCGGCAGAAGGGCTGGGAACCAAAGCGACCTACACCGGGAACTTCAAGGTCGGGGCGCCGAATCACATCTATGGGCCGTTTGAGGATCCGGTGAAGCTGCCGATGAAGAACGCGCTGGGGATGAAGCCGCTGCAAGGGCAACAGATTACAGAATCGACGCTTTGCGGCTCGTGCCATACGATCATGCTGCCGGTGTTCCGGGCGAATGGCGAGCCGGTTGTGGAGAGAGGCGAGAAAGGCGAGAGAGAGCATGAACAGAAAACATTTATTGAGCAGGCGACTTTTTTCGAATGGCTGAACAGTAAGTTCGCGGACAACGGTTCGGCGCCCGAAAGCTGTCAGCAGTGCCACATGCCGAATACGTTTCTACATGACGGGGAGGAGTCGCAGCCGCTTGCGTACAAAATCGCGAACGTAGAGGACAACACGTTTCCGGCGGTGGACCATCGCGCGCCTGATAGCGAGATTACGCTCAAAAAGCGGAGCGGTTATCGCCGGCATTTGCTCCTCGGCATTAATCTCTTTGCACTCGAGATGTTCAAACAGTTCCGGACGGAATTGGGGCTCTACACGCCCGACCCGCAACAGGGAGTGCTCAATCCGGACCCGATGATCCGGCAATCGCTCAACACAGAGGACAGTCTCGACACGGCAATCGATCAAGGTACGAACCTGATTGCGAAGACGAGGACGGCGGACATAAAGATTGTGTCGGTCGTTCGAAAGCCGCATGCGTGGCAAGTGGATGTGCAGGTGACGAATAAGGCCGGACATAGTTTTCCTTCGGGAGTCGGTTTCAGAAGAGCGTTTCTGAATTTTCAAGTGTTGAATGAGGGCGGCGACGTGCTGTGGGCTTCCGGCAACGTGGCGCCGGACAGCGATCGGGTACTTAACGGACTAAAAGGCGTGATTGTGAATGGTCAGGGAATGCCGCTTAGGACCGAGACGTTTACTCCGTCGCAACAGAGCTTCCAGCCGCACTACTGGAAGATGAATCCGATCACGCGGCAGGACCAGGTACAAATTTACGAAGAGCTGGTGACGAACCCGGAGGGTTTTCTGACGACGAGTTTTCTTGCGCTGAATCAGAAAGCAAAAGACAACCGGCTACAGCCGCAAGGTTGGAGTCCGACGGGACCAGAAGCGGCGGAGACGGCTCCAGTGGGAACTTGCGTTGAGGTGCACCGCGGAGGCGGTGGCCCGAGCGTTGCCTGCGACCCGCATTACGCGGACGGCAGCGGATCAAGCCTCGTGCGGTACCTGGTACCGATTACGAATCGGACCGGGCTGGCGGAGAAGATGCGAGCGACGCTGTATTACCAGACGGTGCCGCCGTACTACCAGTTGCAGCGGGCGAGCGATGCTACGGGCGTGGATACAGAACGGCTGGTGCGGTTTGTGAGCAAGTTGGATGTGGCAGGTACACCGGTTGAGAAGTGGGTTCTAAAGATCGGCGGGGACGAGGTGGAGCTAGAGCGCTAACGGTAGAGCTGCGCCGCAGTATCGTGCAGATAGGCGCGCGCGATTTTCATCGCTTGGTCCATCGTGAACGCATGCTCGGAGACGAGTTCGCTTAAAGCTGCCGCAAGCGCCTCGCGCGAGGACTGCACCGATAACCAGCAGGATTCTTCAGCTCCTAAGGCTTCATTGAACGGGAAGGCGTCGCTGCCGAAAACGACCTTTTCGGGATAGATCGACAGCCAATATTTCAAAACCTGCTTGAACTCGGAAGGATAGAGATATAGGTCGGTTAGAGACGAATCGACGTAAACATTTTTGCGCGCGGCGAGCCAGATGACCTGACGCTCGTAGGGGAAGCCACCGTGCAGGAGGACGAAGGTGACGGAGTCGTAGCGGGGGTCGCGCAGAACGTTTTCGAGGTTGAGCACGGTACCGTTGTGCAGGCTGAAGAAGTCTCCAATGCCCACAGATGTGTGGAAGTGGACAGCCAGATGCAGGCGGGCGGCCTCTTGCAAGAGGTAACGGAAGATGAAGTCCTGAAAAACCGTGTACTCCTGGCTGGAAGGAGCGCCTCCGGTTCTGTATTGGGCGTAAATCGCGGCAGCTTGCGATTGTGGGGGATCGGCGAAGTAGAGCGAGCGGAAATAGGCGGCCTCAAACTTAATGGCGATGCCGCCGCTTTGTCGGTCGAGCTCGAGAATCCGCGAGACAAAGTGCAAATATTCTTCGAATGAGGCGGGAAGAGCGTGAAGGCCGGCTTGCTGGAGCTCGCGGTGAAATAGCTTTTCCTGAAGAGGAATGTAAACCTGCTGGTCGCCATTCTGTGACTTGATATTGGCGTTGTTGAACGGGAACAGGAAGGAGTCGACGAAGAACGCCCACCGAAAGCGTTTCTTGTCCAGATAATCGGGCATGGCAACACGGTTGGCGATCGCGGTTTCGATGCCGAGCCGGTCAAGAATGTGGTTGAAGTATTGATTGCCTTGCTGGCGCTTCAACTGGGCTTTGCGATCGATCAGCCAACGCGTGTGCTCGGGGGAGAAGTCGGAATACGGGTATTCGAAGAGCGCTTTCGAGGCGGCGATGAGTTCGGGATTATCGGCGCGGATGCGAAGGGCCGCGCTGCCTGGCGGAGAGGCCATAGCGTCGACATCGGGATCATCGGGGAAACCGGGATGCGAGTGGTTGTCGAAAATCGGGATCTGTTGGATGGCGGCAAGGAAATTTTGATAGAGCTGCGTGGTATCAGCGGCCGCGTAAGGGTTCGATTGGGCACACAGACGCTGGAAAAAGACGGCGGCAAGGAGAACTGCCCAAAACGAGAGGCGCTTGATCATCAGAACGAATACTTCGCCGAGAATTGGACTAGGCGAGGCGTGCCGACTGTGCTCGTGATCTGGCCAAAATTTGATGGACTTTCGATATCGAGGAAAGCAGGGTTCGCAAAATTCGGATGGTTGAAAAGGTTGAAGAAATCAGCCGTGATCCGAAGCGCTTGCCTTTCCGTAACGGCGAACGATTTGCCAGCGGAAAAGTCCCAGTTCTGCTGGAAGGGGCCGCGGAACGTGTTGCGACCGAGATTGCCAAAACCGGTGGATCCATCCAGCCCGATTGCTGGCGCGGGTGCGAATACATTGAGGTTGACGTAATTGTTCAAACGGCTTTCCACGCCGCCGTGCGTCAGAGGATCGACACTGAGGTTCAGAACGGGTGTTGTTGGCGTACCTGTACCGACCAATCCATAAGCGGAACCCGCGGCACCGTCAAGCACGGTGAACAGCGCGCCCGATTGGAGCGTGGTGATTCCGCTGATGAACCACCCGCCGAGAAATGTGTGGACCATTCCCGTGGCTCGGGCAAAGAAGGGAAGCTCATACGTGTAGTTGAAAATAAGCCGGTGCGCGCGGTCGAAATCAGCGAGGCCCCGTGAATTTTTGAGAGTTGTTTGATCGTTGACGGCTGAATTGAGCGAAGTGTTTCCGGTTGAAGTTTCATCGATGGCTCTCGAGAAAGTATAGGCTGCCTGGAAATGGAGCCCGCCTGAAAGGCGATGAGAGGCCGTAATTTGCAAAGAGTTGTAGGACGAATTTGCGTCATCCGCAAAAAGCTGGAAACTGGCAACGCCTAAGCCGGGGAATCGGGCCCGCGCATTGATGTTGGCGGACGTGTTTTGCGTGACGGTGTAGGAGGTGCCATCGACAGCGGTGAGCGTGACGGGGTTCGTTCGGGCGTCGTACGCCTGATTGAGATCGCGGGTCTCACGAAGATCGGTGCCTTTCGTGCCAATGTAGCCGGCTTCGAGCACCCAACCCTTTCCCAGATTCTGCTGGACGCCGAAATTCCACTGCTGCGTACTCGGATTGACGTAATGCAACGGGACATCGAGGCCGAGGGTGCTGACGCTGTTACCGCTGTAGACCGGAGTCTGCGTTGTGTCGGTGGTCGGATTCCCATTCGCGTCTACGAAGCCGAGCAGGCGCGAATAGACCGGAACAAAGGACGGGTCGATGACGCCGCCCTTGGGAAGTCGCCCGGATCCGGTAGCAAAAATTGTAGCCATTTGGCCGGGTGTGCCAACGGTGTTTGGAATCGGCAGGAAGGGCGTGAGGAAGGAGAGCTGATCGATTGCGCCAACATCCTCGCGTACGTAGTAGATGCCGTAGCCGCCGCGAATGGAAGTGCTGCTTCTCCCGAATAAGTTGTATGCGAAACCGATGCGCGGTCCCCAATTGGAGGCATAGTCATTGTTCAGGGTTGTGGGGCTGCGTGTCCCAGTTAATCCTGGAACCTTCAGGTCATTGACGCACGTGGGATAGATATAGGGATTTTCGCCCGCTAGAGCCAGCGGAGCATTTGTATTGCCGACGTGGCAGAGATCGTCGCGGACAGCGCCATTCAGGTCCCAGCGGAGGCCGATGTTCAGCGTGAAGTTACGCGTGACTTTGTAGTCGTCTTGCAGGAAGAGCGAGTAGTCGTTGATACGGTATTCGTGGTTCGACACACCGCTGCCGCCATATGTAAATGCGGGAGCACCGAGCAGGAATTCCTGAAAGTCGGAGCAGCCCAGCGCGCAGGGAGCGCCGCTGGTTCCGGGGCTAAAGAAAAGCTGACCATTGAAAACCTGCGGAAAATTTTTGTCGAGGTTGACGCGATCGAACTCGCCTCCAAAGCGGATGAGATGCTTGCCATTCGACCAACTGGTTGTGTCAAGAAGGGTGAGATTGCTCTGCTGCGCTGTGATGTCGGCGGCGGGAGTGGGTCCGATTTGGAAACCGGAACTGTTCAACGTGAATTTATAGATGAGGTTGTCAACGTTGTTGTTGGGGCGATTGATGCCGAGTTGGTCGGCGGTGACAATTGGGCTGTTGATGTCGCCGCTGTAGATGCGGCCGAAGCGGAATTCATTTACCCATGCGGGTGAAAAGATGTGCGTTTCCGTGATGTTTAGAAAGCGATCGCGCACCGGAAGATCATAGGGGAAATTGAGATCGCTGGGCGAGATGCTGCCGCCGAAGGAAGCCTGCAAGCCACCGGCGCCGAAGGGAAGCAGGGATTCGAAATCGGAGAAAAAGAAGCGGCCGGAGATCTTGTCTTTGGGACCGAGCTCTTTGTCGTAGTTGGTCGTGAACTGATCGTCATTGTATTTGCCCGCGCGACTGAAGTTGAAGCGAGCGGTGTCGCCGGGAGTACCAGGAATGCTGGGGATGAGATAGTCGCCCAGACCTCCGCCGAATTGATTGCCTTTCAAGTTGAGGAGCCTGAGCGCGACTGGATCGATTTGGCCGGGCGTCATGGCGGGGTTGCCGGGAAAGAACGTTGCGGCGAGCGAGGCGGCAGAGCGATCCTGCGGGAGAACAGAAATGGAGGTGCCAATAATGGTTCCCGAGGATAAGCCGCTTAGCTGGCGCGTGCCTTGATAGTTGACGAAGAAGTAGCCTAATTTCCCTTGCGGCAAAATGGGGCCCCCGAAACTGCCGCCGAAAATGTTCTGCTTCACCGTGGGCCGCGGATTGCCGTCACTGTTGAGGAAGAATTCGTTGGCGTTCAGCTTGTCGTTGCGGAAGAACTCGAACACATCGCCGTGCACTTGATTCGTGCCGCTCTTCAGAACGGCGTTGATGTTGCCGCCTCCGTTGCGTCCCTGGGTGGCGTCGTAGAGGCTGGTCTGAACTTTGAATTCCTGTACGACGTCCGGGCTGGGTAAGGGAGTGTTCGTCAATTCGGCGACGTTGTAATCGCTGGCGGTGATCCCTTCAATTTGATAGTTGTTGTTGTCTTCCCGCTGGCCGTTTACTTCGATGCGGGTGTCACCGCGGCCCAGCGAAGCCGATGCATTCAAATTGGATCCGCTGCCCGCAGACAGTGTCAGAAGCTGCTGAAAATTCTGAGTGGCTAGCGGCAGGGTTTCGATGGTGCGACTCGTGAGGGATTGGCCGGTGACGGCGGTTGTGGTTTCGATATTTGCAATTTGAGCCTGTACATCCACTTGAGTAGCGAGGGCTCTCGGGCGCAAAGTCGCGGTTAAGCGAGTTGTCTCGGTGACGCGGACTTCTACAGAAGAGAGGCGGGTCTCGGCAAAACCGGGCGCGGTGATCGTGATCGTATATGTACCGACGGGTAGTAACGGGGCGGTAAAACCGCCGCTTGCGTCGGTCACAAGATCGCGAAGCGTGCCGGCGACTCCTGAAATCTGGACCTGCGCTTTTGGAATAACGGCGGAGCTCTGGTCCTGAACAGTGCCGGTAATTGCGCCGGTTGCGCCGCCTTGCGCGAGAGCAAGAGAAGGGACCAGAAGAGAGACGGCAAGAAGTACCATGGAAGCGGTCAGACGACGTTGCATGCGTGCTCCAGAGCCGCACTCGCGACGGGGTGAACGGCTCACAGAATAAGTTTTAGGCCCAGTATAGCCAGTGATTGCGAGAGAATTTCGAGACGGATGTGGCGCGATGCGAGATCACTCGAATCCGAGACGCCAGCCGAGTTGGCCGGTGTCGAACCACGAGATGTCGAGTCCGAACCAGCGGGTCTTCGAAGCTGCGTGATAGCGGCCCGCTCTTCGCGCGCGCAGGATGAATGCGCAGGGCCCCTCGCCGAATTGTTCCAGCCGTGTGGCTAGCCAGGACCGGGCGGTGAGCGGAGCAGCCAGCACTACGGGTGTACCGCCGAACGAAGCGAGATGCGCGGCAAAGGTGGAATCCACTTGTTTAATGGGAGGCGCCAGTCCGTACCCCTTGCGATAGCGATCGATTGAAGCCTGGAAATCGCGAACCGCAATCACCACCTTCGTGACGCCGTTGAAATCCTTTGTAGTGGGATGGCCGCTAGGGAAAGCTCGTTCGCGGCGGGGTGTCAGGTCCCTGATTAGGAAAGGGAAAAACGTGCCATTCGGCTCATTACCGATTTGGGCAGTTTCCCACTCGAGTTGCGTGCCGTCGGGGCGCTTCCGCCCATTCCGCAGCGGAGCACTCACCGGGGTGCCGAGACCTTTCAGCCGATCCACTTCGGCGGCGATGTCTGTCGCTCGCACCGCCCAGGCGCAAGGACCAGCGTTGTTCTCGATCTGTTTGGACCATACGTGTGACGAGACAGCCTTCGGATCCGCATTCGGTTGCAAAGCAATCAGCTCAAGATATGATTCGTCTGGAAAGCTGGTGAGCGCCATCTCTGTGGCGTGGTTACTGTGCGGACCTCCGTATTCGCACTTCAAGCCCACTGTGGAAAGGTTCGCGATCATGGTTTTCAAATCTTTTCCGGCTACGGTGACATGATCAATGTGGAGTTCGGTGGCCGCTGAAAGCATCGGGACCACGATGGAAAACAGGAGCAATGCGACAGCGCGATGCACAATTGATTTTACTGCTGGATCTAGGATGGAACTTGGCGATAGCATCGGTAAATCCCGCCACAGGGAACACACTGAAAACGTTTCGGCCGCTCACGAAACGCGAAATCGATGAGAAGCTCGAGTTGGCAGTGCGGACTTTTCGCGAGCAGCGCAAACGACCGTATCACGAGCGAGCTCAAATGCTGTTGAAGGCCGGCGAAATTGTGGAACGGAATGCCGAGCACTTCGGCAAAATTATGACGGAGGAGATGGGCAAAACTCTGAAATCCGCCATTGCTGAAGCTCAGAAATGCGCGCTGGCGTGCCGCTACTATGCCGAGCACGGAGAGAAGCATCTTGCCGATGAAGTCATTGCGACCGATGCTTCGCGCAGCTTCGTGCGATATCAGCCTCTTGGGCCGGTGTTGGCGATCATGCCTTGGAATTTCCCGTTCTGGCAGGTGTTTCGCTTTGCGGCTCCGGCATTGATGGCAGGCAACGTAGGGCTTTTGAAGCACGCGTCCAATGTTCCGCAATGCGCTTTGGCGATTGAAGAGATTTTCTGCCGGGCTGGATTCCCGCCAGGGAGTCTCCAATCCTTGCTCATTGAGTCCAACCAGGTAGAAGAGGTGATCAATGACGAAAGGATTGCGGCCGCGACGCTGACGGGCAGTGAACCGGCGGGGCAAGCGGTTGCGAGTCAGGCGGGAAAACAGATTAAGAAGACCGTGCTTGAGCTCGGCGGCAGCGATCCGTTTATCGTGATGCCCAGCGCGAACCTGAACGAGGCTGTGACAAACGCAGTGAATGCCAGGACTATCAATAATGGACTGTCCTGCATAGCCGCTAAAAGATTCATTGTGGCTGAAAGCATTTACGAAGAGTTCGAGCCGCTGTTCGTGAAAGGTATGGAAGGTCTGAAGGTTGGAGATCCGATGGATCCGGACGTAAATATCGGGCCATTGGCCACTCCGAAAATTCGCGAGGACCTGCACGGGCAAGTGACGCGTGCGGTTGCATCAGGCGCGCGGGTGCTGACCGGCGGCGACAAGATTGAGGGCCCGGGAAACTTCTATCGTCCGACGGTGCTTACTGATGTTTCAAGGAAGAGTCCGGTTTACTACGAGGAATTTTTTGGCCCCGTGGCAATGCTGTTCCGCGCACGAGACGCGACGGAGGCAATTGAAATTGCAAACGACACTCCTTTCGGGCTGGGCTCGAGCGTGTGGACTCAAGACGGGCGCGAAATGGAGCAATTTATTGACGGCATCGAAGCGGGACAGGTGTTTGTGAATGGGCCGGTGGCATCCGATCCACGGCTACCGTTCGGGGGCGTGAAGCGGTCCGGCTATGGGCGCGAATTGAGCGTGGCCGGCATCCGTGAATTCGTCAACGTGAAGACCGTGTGGTGCAAGTAGGACTTCGTGATGCTCAGGGAACGCGATAAAACGGATCGGGCAGCAGGAAACTCTTTTCCGCATGGCCGCCTTGCAGGTCTGAGGGCTGGTCGCCCATGTTGGCAATAATCGTGAATCCAGCTTGCTCGATGTTCGTGCGGATTGGGGTCTTGAAGTCAGCAGCTGAGGGGAAATGAGTGCCGTTCGGCACCATATAGAGCCTCTCGTAACCGCCATATCCGGCAGCGATGAGATTCCGCTCTGTCGCGATCCGCTGTGATTCAGGGCGACCGGTGATGAAGAACACCGTAATTTTGGACGCGCGCGCCTGCTGGAACACTTGGAGCGTCGGAGCGATGGCTGGATCGCGTCCGAGTTGATCCCAGGCCGCCCAGCCGCAAGGGGCATCCAATGCAGGGGCACACGGACCATCAATAGGCCGGCCGAAATCGTCGAGTTTAATGATCTCCCAGTTCGAGAGCGCCGTCTCGTCGATATCGAGTACCAGTGCAGGTCGCGCCACGGCCGCCGCCCGGCTTGCCAGCCAGTTCCCTGCTTGGCCCGCTACAATCCCGAGATCACGCTCATAGGCACCAGAATCATGGTAGGTAAGCGCGGCGATTTTCGCATCGCCGACATTCGCGGGTTGAGACGAGACGGCGACAAAATCTGCCTGAGCTGCTCGCGTGTCAAGAGGAGCCGCAAGGGCGATCGCGGCAACAACCGCGATGCCGAACAGCGGCTGCATTACGGAATGGATGCTGCATAAACGTGGTCGAGTCATATCACTCTCTTCTGGATAGCGGGCGTTTGGGCCAGTAGCTGTCTGGTCATTGGCACAATCTATATCACGGCTTTATTATCAAATCTCTTAGCCGCCGTTCTTGTCAATGCTGGTCGTAGCTTGAACATTCGCTTATCGGTCCCGAACTGAGTTCCAGAAGAGTTCCAGGATCATCTGGAACCCTAACCTGATACGATGAGCGGCTCATGTCCAGGTATTTCGTAACATTCCTGATTTGCTCTGCCTGCCTTGGTCAGACCGCACCGACGTACGGTGAAAGACTTGGTTGGGGAAAAAACGAGCGCGTCCTCATTCTCCACATGGATGACGCAGGGATGTCGTATGACTCCGATATCGGCATCGAACGGGTGCTCGAACACGGTGCTGCGAAATCGCTCAGCGTGATGATGCCCACGCCTTGGGTGCCGCATATGGTCCACTACCTCAACGCGCATCCTGGAATCGACGCGGGCCTGCATTTGACACTTACTTCCGGATGGCGCGATTATCGGTGGGGGCCATTGGCCGGTGTGCTGGCTGTGCCCGGTCTGGTTGACTCCGAAGGTGCCCTTTGGAATTCTGTCGCCGGAGTAGTCACCCACGCGACAGCCGACGAAGTCGACCGCGAGATGCGCGCTCAGATCGATCGCGCCGAGTGGATGGGACTTCATCCCACGCATCTCGATTCACATATGGGCACAGTGTTCGCATCGCCCGCGTTCCTCGAGAAGTATGTGCAACTCGGAATCGAAAAGCAGATCCCGGTCATGATGCCGGGTGGACATGACACGTATATCCGAGCCGATCGCAAACAGGCCCTCATCTCACAACTCAAACGCGACGGTAAGTATCACCCCGGGATGATTTTGCCCGAAGATCCAGCGCTTGTGCAAGTGCGCTCGCTCGGTGAAAAACTGTGGCAGGCAGGTCTGCCCGTCCTTGACGATCTTCACAATACCAGCTACGAGTGGGCAATCCCTCCCGGCGTGGTTAACGACGGCACAAAGCTACGGAAGTGGCGGACGCTGCGTTATGTTGAAACCCTTAAAGAGCTCAAGCCGGGCCTGACTATGGTGATCATGCATTGCACCGC
This sequence comes from Bryobacteraceae bacterium, assembly GCA_051004875.1. GTDB lineage: Bacteria > Acidobacteriota > Terriglobia > Bryobacterales > Bryobacteraceae > Bog-105. Next base: position 87,612 of record JBPCJX010000138.1, on the reverse strand, counting down.
ACCGACGGCCGTCTTCTCGCAAATCACCGACTCCGGCCCACTTCGCAAAGCCGACATGATGGCCATGCTCGATTCCGATTTTCAGGTATTTCTAAAGCAGCAGGGATTCACCGTGACCACTTGGCGCGAGGCTCACGAGCGCCGAAAGCGTAGTCAATGAGCCCGCTGCCTGGTCGCATCATGCGAACGGCGCGGCGACACACGGCACAAAACAAACTAAGTGCTGGTTAATTTTTTACAGAGCGTTCGAAGGTGAATTTCTCTTCAATTCGGCCAGCAGTCAAGGCTCGTACAAATTGTTCATGTGATCGACTACTTTAGATGCGGAGTTGCTTTTGCAAAGATGACATCGGAAGAGAGGCCAGGAGGAACGACGTCGGTCGTGAGGGGGGCCGTTACTTTCCCACACTCGCCTCAGCCATGTTGAGAAACACGTTGCGCAAGCTATCGGTGCCGCCGTCTGCTCGCTGAATGAGCAGAATCGAAATCAGATCGTTTTGCGGATCGATCCAGCCCTGAGTGCCGAATGCGCCACCGTGGCCGTAACTTCCCTTCGAATGCCCGGCTAGCTCGCCCAGTGGATCTGTCACTACTTCCCATGCGAGTCCGTAGTCGGCACCGCGCATCCAACCTACCGGGTGAATGCCGGTGGTGTGCGCCTCCGTCATGAGATGAACGGAGAAGGGCGAAAGATAGCGGCGGCCCTCGTAGACGCCGTTGTTGAGCATCATGCGGTAGAGATGCAGCAGATCTTCGGCGGTCGAATACAGTCCCCATCCTGGTGCCGGAAAGACCGCTCCTTGCCTGTATTTTGTGGGATCACCGCCGAGGATAGTTGCGGGTGCGCGTACGAGCTTGCCGTCCTTCTGCACGTACACCATTGCGATGCGCGCAACCCTGTCGGCAGTTGGATAAAAGAACGTGTCCTTCATGCCGATGGGGTGAAGAATGCGCTCGGTGATAAAGTCCTCATATTTTTGCCCGGAACACACCTCGATCAATCGCCCGAGAACTTCTATGCCGGGGCTGCTGTAGCTCCATTGCGTTCCCGGCTGAAAGAGCAGCGGCTGTTTAGCGATTTGCCGCACCACCTCATCCAAGGGCACGTTCATCAACTGCGGATACTGATGGATTGCGGCGGGTGCGGAGTCTTGAATGCCTGCTGTGTGGGTCAGAAGATCGCGAACAGTGACGAGGTGGTCGGGTATGCTGAGGCGCGCCGCGTCTGGACCAACATTCGCTGCGATGTGTTGGTTCTTAAACTCAGGGAGATACTGCTCAACGGGATCGCGCAGCGCGAGCTTTCCTTCTTCGGCCAGCATCATGATTCCGATTGCGGTGACGGGCTTCGTCATGGACATGATCTGGAAGATGGTGTCCTTCTGCATGGGACGGCCTGCCTCGATATCCGCCATACCGAGGGCGTGGAACTCGATGACGTCATTGCCATATGCGATTAGCGTGACAGCGCCGGCGACGGCTTGTTCGTCAATCAAGTGTTTTACCCGTGGCGGAATTTGCGACAGGATGGCGTTGTTCACGCCTGCACCGTGGGTTGACTGGCCCGTCGATGGTAAGAGAGTTCCGTAAATCGCGAGAAGAACGATGTGAAGGGATGCGCTTCGCACGGCTAATCAGCATATCTTAACCGCCATGAATCGTTCAAAGCACTGCAAGGCAAAATTTAATGCGATTACGCCCGCGCAGTTCGGACTAACGGTGTGGAATGCTTCCTGCGACCTGCACCTCTGGTTTGATCGTTTAGCGACCGGCGCTCTTGCCGTACAATCGCTGCATGAGTTTTTCGGTATCACGCAGGGAATTTGTCGGCGCAATCGGCGCGGCGTCATTGCTAAGCGCACGGGGTTATTCGGCCATAGTGGGTGCGAACGACCGATTGCGAATGGCCGTGATTGGTGCCGGCATCATGGCGACCGAGCACATGAAGAGTCTCGTGAAGGCGCGAGACGTCGACAACCTGGAAATCGTAAATGTGTGCGACGTCTATAAGAAGCGTTTAGAAACCGCAGCGCAATTCACGAACGCTAAACCTGTCGACGATTACCGCCGTATTCTCGACAGCAAAGACATAGATTGGGTTCTGATTGCGACTCCGGAACACTGGCATTTCCAAATGGCGATGGACGCGCTTGATGCCGGAAAGCACGTGTACGTCGAGAAGCCCATGACCCATACCGTCAAACAGGCGAAAAAGCTTGCCGAGAAGGTGAAGTCCAGCGGCCTCAAGTTACAGGTAGGGGTGCAGGGAATGTCAGATGAGTCGTATGCCGTGGCAAACGAGCATGTGAAGGCGGGAGAACTGGGCAAGGTGGTTCTTGCTCAAATCGACTATTCACGAAATTATCAGGAAGACTTCTGGGCCGGTGACGACTACCCGATCGACCCCGACGCTAAGCCCGGCGCAAATCTCGATTGGAAAGCTTGGCTCGGACCTGCGCCGAAACGGGCTTGGGATCCAGAGCGCTACTTCCGTTGGCGGCGCTACTGGGACTATTCGGGCGGCATCGCCACGGATTTGTTTATCCATCGTGCCACTCGCCTGATTAAGGCCTTGAATCTCACGTATCCGGAGTGCGTAGTAGCGACCGGTGGGAAATTTGCATTTACAGAAAGCGTTGCGGAGATCCCGGACACGTTCAATGTTTTGGCAGATTATCCGGATGGACTAACCATGCAACTCGTCTCCAGCATGGCAAACGACGCGAAGGTCGGACACATGATCCGCGGCCATAAGGCAACCTTGTATTTCACCGAAACAGGGTTCGATATCAAGCCGCAGAAGCTTTACGAGAAGGACCTGCAGCCGGCTACCTACAAAAAGCAAGGTGCTGAAGATGTCACCCTGCATCACCGTAATCTGCAAGAAGCGATCCGTCGGAATCAACCTTTGAACTGTGACTGCATGCTAGGCATGTACGGAGTTGTCGTCTGCGAGATGGCAGTTGAGTCCTTCCGTAAACGCAGATATCTCAAATGGGATCGAACGAAAGCCGAGGCTAGAACATAGCGGGGGGTCAGCGCCAAGCTCAAGTTCCTCCGCAAATTCGCTCCCTGGCACGGCCGGAACGCCCCTTCAGGTTACGCGAATATCCTGGAACCCAAAGAGATCGTACACTGTCGGTATCAGCAGGCTACTTCATCAACTGTTTCCAATAGGTTTGGATCGATCATGTTTGTTGAGAACTTTCATTGACCAGAGGGACTGATCCGAAGCGTGCCGAAGACATCCCAGGACAAAGCGCCATTTGAATTCACTGAGGCACGGCAGATTGTCTTGGACACTGTGCAATCAGTTCGTGAGGCGAATGGCCGAGAATCGGTTTCTTTGAAGGAGGCACATAGGCGCGTGCTGGCGGAACCGGTGCTCGCGGATCGTGACTATCCAGCCGTGCGAAGGTCATTGAGGGACGGATTTGCGGTCCGATCTAGCAGTGTTCCCGGGACGTTGCGGGTGCGAGGAGAAGTGCGGGCGGGCCAACCGGAACAACCACCGCTTAAAGGTGACGAGGCGCTTGAAATCATGACGGGCGCTCCAGTGCCGGACGGGGCGGACGCCGTGGTGATGATAGAGCACGTGATCCGAGTGCCTGATGCGGACGGAACGCAACACGTCAAGGCCGATGCACACGCCCAACCAGGACAGTTTATAAACGACCGGGGCGCGGAAGCGAAAAGTGGTTCGGTTTTGATTCCGCAGGGAACGCAACTGGACGCGAGTCATATCGCTACGCTGGCGATGACAGGTCATACTTCGGTGCAGGTAGTGCGGCGTCCTTCGGTCGCCATTCTCGCGACTGGCGACGAAATCGTCGATTTAAAGGAGAAACCGGCGTCACATCAAATTCGTAACTCGAATTCTTATATGCTGGCGGCTCTAGTTCGAGCTTCGGGAGGCACACCGACTGTGCTGCCAGTTGCCCGCGATACGCGCGAGGCTTTGCGGGAATTGCTCGAACAGGGACTAGGGCACGATCTTTTGCTCGTAACGGGTGGTGTTTCCGCTGGCAAGTACGATCTTGTGAAGCCCGTTCTACGGGAGTTTGGCGCCGAATTCCAGTTTGAGCGAGTGCGTATTCAACCTGGCCAACCGACTGCCTTCGGGATGGTGGGCCGAAAGCCAGTATTCGGATTGCCTGGTAATCCGGGCTCGACGCTGGTGACTTATCAGCTCTTCGCGCGACCCGCTTTGGAGCTACTGGCGGGTCAACTTGATCCGGTTTTGCCGTTCTTATCGGCTCAGTTTGAAGCACCATTCCGGCACAAAGGCGGATTGACCCGGTTTCTTCCGGCACGATTGAGCGCCGACGGCCAGCATCTCCGCCACATTCCTTGGCAGGGTTCAAGCGACATTCCGGCATTGGCAAAGGCGAATGCATTTCTGGTCGCAGATCACGACCGGCAAAGTTGGGAAGCAGGCGATTCGATTCGCGTGATGCTGAAACTATGAAGAAGCGGCTTTCGCATTATGACGCGAAGGGGCGGATCTGGATGGTGGATGTCTCAAAAAAGGACGTTACTGAACGGACTGCTACGGCGCACGCGTTTGTCGCGATGAGTCCTGAAGTGATTGAAGCTCTACCGTCGAATCCGAAAGGCGATCCACTGGAAGTGGCACGCATCGCGGGAATCAGTGCAGCCAAGAAAACCGCGGACCTGATACCACTGTGCCACCAATTGCCGCTGACCCATGTTGGATTGGAATTCCGCGCAAACGCCCAAGGCATTGAGATCAGAGCGACGGCGGCAACGGCGGGCCGAACTGGAGTCGAAATGGAGGCGATGACGGCTGCCTGCGTCGCTGCTCTCACCATCTACGACATGACGAAGGCGTTACACAAGGGCATCGAGATTCGTGAGATCTACCTGGTCGAAAAAACAGGCGGGAAGTCCGGAACTTATCGAAGAGCGGCCGCAAAGAAATGATTCAGGCAGCAATTCTCACGGTCAGCGACTCAGTCGTTCGAGGTACGAGAGAGGATACTTCGGGACCCGCGATTCGTGAACGTTGCGAAGAGCTCGGATGGTCCGTGGCGGAAACGGATGTTGTGCCGGACGATGAGAGTGTCATCGCGCGGCGATTGCAAGGCTGGGCGGATAGCTCAATCGCATCTGTAATCTTGACTACAGGCGGAACGGGTTTATCGGCGCGAGATGTTACGCCGGAGGCGACCCGCAGTATCCTCGATCGGGAAATCCCCGGCATCGCTGAGGTGATGCGCTTCAAAGGTCTAGAGGAGACGAAGTTCTCTGTTCTCTCGCGAGCAGTGGCAGGAAGCCGCAAACAGGCCTTGATTGTGAATCTGCCAGGCTCGCCGCATGGCGCTGTTCACTCGCTCAGGGCGATCGAAGATCTAGTGCCGCACATTATCGATTTGCTTGAAGGCAGGACGAAGCACGCCCCGAGTGCGAAACTGAAGACGTAGTAGAAACTCCGGTGAAAGCAGAAACATCTCAAGAGATATGAAAAGCCGATCGCTGAAGGCTGGTCTAAAGCTAATGAGGCGCGGCGAATTGCCGGGATTGCTGCTGATATGTGGAGCCTTGGCCGTGGCGCAGTTCTTACCTCCGGGCCAGGTTCCACCCAAGCCTCCGCAGCCTGGCGAACTCGGCCCGGGGCCTGCAAAAGGGCAATCTCCCAACTCCCAGCCGAATGGCCAACAAACTCCCGATCCGGCCGCGAACTCTGATATCCCGACAATCGGTACCGTCAGGGTTCGCTATGTGCTCGTACCCACAACGGTCGTTGACAAAGATAACGGTGATTACATCAATGGCTTAAGCGCATCTGATTTTCAGCTTCTCGACAACGAAAAGCCGCAAAGAATCGAGTCGGACGTAACTCAGCAACCGCTTTCACTTGTGTTAGTGGTTCAGGCTAACTCGGAAGTGGAACCGATTCTCCCAAAAATCAGGCGGATTGGTCTGTTACTGCATGGTCTCGTCACGGGCGAAGGCGGCGATGTAGCCATCTTAGCCTTCGATCATCGGATGCAGCTCATCCAAGATTTCACGAAGGACCCGGACAAGTTGGACGATTCCATGCAGAAGATTAGCGCAGGGTCGAGTACTGCGTCATTGATCGACGCAGTAATGAGGGCCGATCGCATGCTGAAGGATCACGACCCCCAGAATGTCCGGAGACGTGTGGTGTTGCTGCTGAGCCGCAACGTGGATAAGGGCAGCGAAACGCATTTCCAAGAGGCTGTTCATGCAATGCAATTCGACAACGTAATTGTCTACAGCGTTGACATGTCTAAGGCTTTTATCGCTTTCTTCAAAAAGCCGGATTACCCGCGGCCTGCGAACGGAGGTGTTCCGCCCGAAGCGCTACCGAATTTGCGCGGCAACGGCGCGTATAGCGAAACGGACGTAATCAAGCAGCAGAATGGAAACGTTCTGAACGCGGCTGCTCCTATCTACCGTTCCGTTCGGGATTTATTCAAGAAGACCCCGGCTGAAGCATTCAGTTACTTTACAGGCGGGAAGATCTACAGCTTCGCGGGCGAAAAGGGGCTGGAAGCGGCTATTACAGACATCGGTAAGGAATTGAACAGCCAATATCTGCTCAGTTACAATCCGAACAATAAGAACGAACCGGGCTTTCATACCATCAAGGTGGTGATCAATCGACCACGGTTGGACATCCGCACCCGGCCTGGTTACTGGTGGGGCGGCGGACAGCAGTAACGTACGAATTCAAGTTCAACGGTCTCGAAAGCGCAATGCCCCGAACGTAACTACACTTTGCGAGTCGATTTGCCACTGGTGATAGTCGAGCAATTCGCCCTTCACGTGAGGCACGACTTTTAGGAAGGTATAGAGAGGCGACGCGCCACACCACTTCAGGTCGTCATGCTTCTCTTGCACCAGTTCCCAATAGGTGCGCGCATCTCCGCTGTTAATGTGATCAATCCGCTGCCCGTCGCGCTCGCGTATATGGAGCATCTCGCCTGAATCGGCAATAGCTCGGAATGCATCTCCATATCGCCTCCCGATATGCGCCATGTCGACGCCCATTACCCAAAAGAGGCGCTCAGCCTCGCGAGCAGAAATATTGCCGAGAGCATCGAAGAACCGGGCCACACGATCGCTCTGTTCAGGCAAGCCGCCTTCGTAGACGCTTTTCACAAAAGGTCCGCATAAGATAGGCAGAATGCGCACTCTAGGACCGTAGACGTGCTGAAGAAACAGAATCTGAAATTCGATCGAATGTTCAACGCAGTGGCAATAATCCTCCATGCGAATAGCGTCGCCGGCCGCGCTGTCCAATTCGTCGACCAGAGCAACGTTGGTTCGGGCTTCGCCTAGAGGCGTAATGAATTCTTTGCGCGTGAGACCGAAGCGTTCGGGCGCGCCATAATGGGAAGTTCCGAGGATAAGGAAGGTGCGCTCTTGTGCCTCATCGGGGTGCGGCAAGGATTGATAGGCGGCGCGGTATGTGTCCCAAGCACCATCCGGACTGGCATGTGGCGCGGCAATTCCAATCGTTGATGAGGCCGTGTCTGATGCGACATCGGGTCGGCCGACTCGCGCTGTCAGGAGTGCGGCCAAGCTGGTGGAGTCGGCGGGATAAGCTGAACCAGCAAAAATAGCTTCGCGCTTGGGCTCAGCCACAAATTCAGCCTCGCGCCGGGCTTTTAACTCACGGTAGGTATCGTTTTCCAGGAACCCAGCCTCACTGAGCGAATCAAACAAGTTTTTTTCGATGGGGCCAACCTGAATCTCACCCGTCAAGCGCACGAGTTCGGAACGCAGGTCGAGAGTAGATTGCGTACCATCGAAGCACTGGAGTGCTTGCACGAGAAGTGGTGGGACTAGCAGGGTTGCGTCCGAATAATGATATGGATCGCGAATGAACAAACCCGGCCGCGCGGGATCGGGCGAAGGCATGAAATCGAGATTGAACCGAAGCCGGGGGAGAACTGCAGACACGCCTCATTGTACGAGGGTAGGCCTCACGCAACAGGCGGGCACAGATGTTGCGTGTGATTGCTGCACTCCGCTCTCATCCGATCCAAGAATTCGCGGGGCACGCGGACATTGTCCTTCAATCCCGTTCCGAGTTTGACATCCGGCTTTGCCGCACCGTGGAAATCGGAGCCACCCGTCGGGAGCAATTGCAATTCATCTGCAACGCCGAGGTAATAGGCTTGCAACTCCGGCGGATGTTCTGAGTGGTACACCTCTAGTCCGAGCAAACCAGCATCTTTGAGCTGATGAAGGACCTGCCGCTCAACATCCGGAGGCAGCGCCAGTCTGACGGGATGGGCTACGACAGGTATGCCGCCACCAGCCCGGATGATCTGAATGGCCTCCTCCGTGGTCTGGCTCTGCCGTTCGATGTAGCTGGGGGCCGTTTCGCCGATGTATCTTTCGAAGGCGTCGTCAGAATCGGCCGCGTATCCCTTCTCGACTAGAATACGCGCGAAATGCGGACGACCCGCCATGCTTCTTCCGCGCGCTTCCACCTCTTGGAGCGTAATGTCCACTCCTCGTTTCTGCAGGGCCTCAATCAGACGACGGTTGCGTGTGCGCCGATCTTCCTGCTCCTCAGCTAGCCAAGCGCTGAACTTCGGAAGCCGTACGCCAGAAGTAAAATACGCGAGGACATGGACATGGCGTTGATCGCGATCCATCTCCGGGCTAAGTCTCGAATTGAGTTCGATGCCGCACAGAAGATCGAGTCCAGCCTGGGCAGCCAATGACTCGGCCTTCTCATAACCAGCGAAAGTGTCGTGATCAGTGATAGCAATCGCGGAGAGCCCGACTCGCTTTGCCAGAGAAATCAACTCGCAGGGTGTTAATGTTCCGTCTGATTCGTTCGTGTGCGAATGCAGATCGATGAAACCGGCTAGTGAAGCGGAATCGCCAGACAGAGACACTAGTGGCTTTTCAACTCCGGATAGGTTTCGAAAGAAAAAGTTTCTCCGCAGGTCTTGGCGACGAAGCGCCCCGCCCCGAGGCTTTTCTCCTTCGTGCGGTTCTCAAAAAAAACAGCTCCATCGGTGCTATCACTTGGTTTCAGCTTGATAGGCACGAGAGTAATCGCAGAAGCAGCGGCTGCGGCTTTGAACCGTGGATTCACAAACTGGGCCATTGCCGCCTCTCGACGCTGCTCATATCCGTTTGTTGAACGGAAATTCGAAAGAGCGTAGATGCTCGATTCGTAGAGGAGCTGCAGCTTGATGACATCGTTGCGGCTGGCCTTGTCAAGCAGAGACGATACGACCTCATCAGCGGAAATGGCTTGAAGCACGCTGCCGTCATGCCGCTTGAAAGAAAAATCGCTTGGCTTGACGGTCCACGACACGGGAGAACCGTTGGTGACGGTGATCTGGACGATATTGAAGTCTTTTACGTGCGGCGGCAAGGGGGCGAACATCACAGTAATTCCGTTCTTCGTGAGGGCCTCGTAGTGCATGCCGTGTGATTCGAAGTCGATGGGACCGGACGCGCTGGATGGATTCTGTTCAGGGGATGCGGAAAGGGCAACGACGAGTAAGAGCGCCAAAAGAAATGAACTTACACGCGCACGAAAGCAATCGAGGCACGCGGTCAGACAAGCCATCAAATAAAGACCCATCTACATGATAGACGGGGTGGTTTCTCGGGCTTAATCGGCCGATTGCGCATGCAGCGCTCAAGCTCAACGCGCCGCGAGTTTAGCAACCAGGAACCAACGTAATATGCCCTGGGGCTGGGAGGAAAGGCTTTCGAAATCGATTCGCAAAAGTGAGCCCTTTTTCACGTCGACCTGAAGCTCTGGCACGCCAAGCAGGTAACCAGGAAGCTCGGCAAACAGGGGATTATGCCCCACGAGGACGATAGCAGTTTCATTCGCGTGAACACGGATCTCACCCCAAACTCCCTCCACGCTAGAACCCGGCAGCAGAGCTTCTGTCCGTAATACTTCACCCTTGTATCCAAGAAGTTCTTGCGCGATTTCTGCCGTCTCGATAGCACGCTTCAACGCACTTGTAAAGATCAGCGTGGGTCGAACATCGGCTTGTGATGCTGTCTGTAATGTCTGCCGCAGCTTTCGACGTCCATCTTGCGTCAGCGCACGATCGGCATCACTCAATCCGCTTCGATCCTCTTCCGCTGCACCGTGGCGGAGTAAATAGACCTGCATAGAACGTTCAATCTCCATGCTGTCATACTGGTGCGTTCATGTTTGTCGCTCAGGAGAATCAGGACCGAATACTCCTGGCAATCGCGATCGCCGCGGCCGCACTAATTCACGTCTCTATAGCCGCGAGCCAGGTGTTGTTAGGGCTAGGTATTCTATTGCTGCTGGTGTTCCGGCAACGCTTGGAATTCCCGCGCATCTGGATACCATTGGTGCTCTTCATTTTCTGGACCGCACTCGCTGACCTCTTTTCCCCTGACCCGTGGGGCGGCCGCGCTCAAATCAAAAAATTCTTCGTGTTTCTATTTATTCCATTGATCTACGGCGTATTCGCGCGAGATTTTGGGAAAGTTTTTTACCTCATGATCGCCTGGACAGCAACTGCTACGGCATCCGGATTCTGGGGCCTGATCCAGTTCGTTATGAAGTACGAGCACGACAAACTCGCTCCTGAGGGATTTTATGTGGCTTATCTTCGAAGGCGCATCACCGGATTTGAGAGCCACTGGATGACATTCGGCGCATTGCAGCTAAGTGTGTTTTCGCTCTTGTTAGCACAGGGGTTCTTTTCGAACCGTAAAATGCCAGCTTGGGCTTACAGCAGTCTTGCAGTGCTTTCCGCGGCAATTCTGCTCGGCTGGACGCGTAGCATCTGGCTCGCAGCCATTCCATCAACACTGTATCTGGTGTGGTTCTGGCGTCCAAAGATGACGCTGGCGGTCCCGCTGATCGCTGTCCTGGCCTTTCTTATTGCTCCTCAAACTACGCGGGACCGTATGATGTCGCTCATCGAGCCTCGGGCGGATGTCGATTCGAACCGGCATCGTATTGTCACCTTTCGAACGGGAATAGAAATGATCAAAGCACATCCCTGGTTCGGCCTGGGACCCGAACAGATCCGACGCAGTTTCGCTTCCTACGTTCCAGCAGATATTCAGCGGCCGCTACCTGTGGGTTATTACGGACACTTACATAACATATATGTTCAGTATGCGGCGGAGCGCGGAGTTCCTGCTTTGTTGCTGATCCTGTGGTTGATCGGGATGACGATATGGGATTGCTTTCGGGGTATTCTGCGGGCCGGGAGAGAGCCGTCGCAGCAACTTTTTGTTCTTCACGGAAGTATTGCCGTCACTATCGGCATCCTTGTGGGCGGCCTGTTCGAGTACAACCTGGGCGATAGCGAAGTATTGATGATGTTTCTGAGTGTCGTTGGGCTAGCTTATGCGGCCGCTCACAACGTCAATGGAAAACCAGTGCCGGTCTCGATATCATAAAGGAACATGGGATCTGTAACACTTGATCGAACCGCAGCAGAACACAAAGTCGCTGATCTAAATTTGGCCGACTGGGGCCGCAAGGAAATTTCAGTCGCCGAGCACGAGATGCCCGGCCTTATGGCAATCCGAGCCAAGTACGCGCCGGAGAAGCCGCTGGCCGGTGTGCGCGTTACCGGGTCGTTGCACATGACGATCCAAACTGCGGTCTTAATTGAGACGCTGATCGAGCTTGGCGCAGATGTGCGCTGGGCAAGCTGCAATATATTTTCCACACAGGACCACGCGGCGGCCGCAATCGCAATAGCGGGCATTCCGGTGTTCGCGTGGAAGGGCGAAACGCTCGAGGAGTATTGGTGGTGCACCTATCAAGCGGTCAGCTTTCCAGGCGGGAAAGGGCCCCAACTGGTTGTCGATGATGGCGGCGACGTCACGCTTTTGATTCACAAAGGTTATGAATTGGAGGAAGGTAGTGATTGGGTGCACAAGCTCTCCGCGAGCCATGAAGAGAGGGTGATTCGAGATCTTCTCAAAAAGGTCTATGCCCAGGATTCCCAGCATTGGCATTCTCTCGCCAAGGACTGGCGCGGAGTCTCGGAAGAGACTACGACGGGTGTTCATCGCCTGTACAAGATGCAGGAGGCCGGCAAGTTACTGGTTCCGGCGATCAATGTGAACGACTCAGTGACTAAGTCGAAGTTTGATAACTTATACGGCTGTCGCGAGTCTCTGGCCGATGGCATCAAGCGCGCGACGGATGTCATGGTAGCCGGAAAAGTGGCGGTGATTTGCGGCTATGGCGATGTGGGCAAGGGTTCCGCCCATTCACTCCGCGGGATGGGAGCGCGGGTCATCATCACCGAAATTGATCCCATTAACGCGCTGCAAGCTGCTATGGAAGGTTTCGAAGTGACGACGATGGAGGAGACGCTAGGCCGCGGCGACATTTACGTCACCTGCACCGGCAATCTAGACATCATCACCTTAGAGCATATGCGCTACATGAAGGATCAGGCGATCGTCTGCAATATCGGCCACTTTGATAACGAAATCCAAGTCGATCGTTTGAATTCCGCGGACGGAGTGAAGAAGACGAATATCAAGCCGCAAGTGGATATGTATACGTTCGCGGATGGTCATAACATCTTCATGCTGGCGGAGGGCCGCCTTGTCAATCTTGGCTGCGCAACTGGGCATCCGAGCTTTGTCATGAGCAATAGCTTTTCAAATCAAACATTGGCGCAAATTGATCTCTGGAGCAATCGTGACACTTACAAGATCGGCGTCTATACATTGCCGAAGAAGCTTGATGAAGAAGTAGCCCGGCTACATCTCGACAAGATTGGAGTGAAGCTCACGACTTTGACGCCCAAACAGGCCGAATACTTGGGCGTGCCGATCGAAGGTCCGTACAAAGCGGACCACTACCGTTATTAGAGAATTGAGGTCCGATTGATGAGACTCGCGCTGGCGGTCCTCGCCATTTTTGTTCTCGCGCCTCTCGGCTTGCCTGCCGAGTCCACGCTCCAGCCGTCGCTCGCGGCTCAGAATTTTGCGTCTCGGAGGCCAAAACATACCAAGCATCACAAGATGAAACATCGAAGATATGCTCACGTGAAACGCCATAGGGTGACGAAGCACAGGAGCTGACTCCAAAGGCCGCTAGCGCTGTGAACCGAGTTCTGCGACAAAAATCTCAGACAGTGACGAAATCAACAGATCGCCCGGATTATCGGGGCTGTAATCGATCTCGGGGATATCGTCGACTGTAATCGCCATAGCGATCGGCCCGTTTTTCGAATAGACAATGCCGACGTCGCTTCGAAAGTAATCGAGCGCGCCGGATTTACTGGCAATTGCCACATCCTTCAAGTCACGTCCGATGCCCTCGTGGTATTGCTGCCGCTTAAGGACCGCAATCATCTCCTCAGATGCAGCCTTGTTCACTAGTTCTCCGCGATAAAGCTTCTCGAGAATGGTAACCATGTCGCGCGGGCTGCTCCGTCCGATTCCCCAGCGTTTATTTTCGGGCTTGGCTCCTTCCTCCGTTACTCCGCTAGGCTGCGACTTCAAATTAGCTCCATCACCAAGTATTTTTCGCATTACGCGAGTCTGCTGAAACCCAAGCTGCGCCATTCGCGCATTGACGGCATTTCCCCGAATCCGGTTGAGAATGAGATTCGTCGCGGTGTTGTCACTTACGACGATCATCAGGTGCATCAGGTCACGAATCGGTAATTCAACGCCCTTCGATAATTCCTGAACGACGCCGGTCCCGGAGACTTTTTCGTCTTCAGTAACTTTGATCGACTCCGTCCATTTCAGCTTGCTCTCTGCGGCTTCAGAGAAACACTCGACCATAATCGCCAGTTTGATGGTACTCGCCGTGCGTACCTGCTGATCCGGCAGAATGCCGTAGCTGAGGCCAGTGCTCAGATTCCTTGCGTACGCACTGACTTTTCCTTGAAAGGCGCCGATCTTAGCTTTGACGCGTTGATCGATCTTTTGAAGCGCATCTATCTGCTGGCCTCGCAAGAGACAAACGGAGGAACAAGCGTAAGTCAAAACCAAAAGTGATCGGAATAACATCGGGTTCCTATTCTAACGATCGCCGAGACTACTGCAGGTGAAGGATGATATACATTATGCGTCGGATGCAGCTCTATCTGGATGACCAACTATGGAAAGCCCTTCATGAGCGCGCGAGAAGCACGGGGACTACGATCTCGGAACTCGTGCGAACGGCTGCGCGTGAGCGCCATCTCGGCAATGTCCAGGAACGGAGAGCGGCAATGCAGGCACTCGTTGGACTTCGGAAAGATCGACACGACTTCAACGATTCCGAAAAGGATGTACGGCGCTTGAGGCGCAGCACCCAGCTTGAGAGGATCGCCAAGGCATGACGGTTTCAGTTGAATCGGACATACTGATCATTGCTAACGCGTGCCAAAGATCCTGAGATCCTTCGAAGATGGTCTGAGCTTGCTGGATCAGAAGATGCTGTCCTCCTGCTCGCCTGTTTCGGTCGCCGAACCTTGGCAAGGCGCTCTTCTTCGCGAGCATGGCGTACTTACCAATCTAATTCGGGCGATGAAATGCATCTCCATCGATGCGGAAATAGGCCATAGAGCCGGGGAATTTCTCCGCGATTACAGGAAAAGCCATGGCCTCGAACTCGGCGAGGCGCTCATGGCCGCGTCAGTTGTAGCAAGGGGAGCCGTGCTCTGGACTCAGAATCGTAGGCACTATCCAATGAGAGCCGTCAGTTTCTTTTGATTGTTTTGCAGAATTCTTTGCCTCAGAATTGTCGCAGTGTAGCGTCCCATGTGCTCCAAAGCGGATTGATCTCGTTCAGTGATCAGTCATCCTCGTTTACTCAGACAAGGATGTCCCACCCACACAAAGCGCAGAGGCCAGTCCGCACACTTTGTGACTCCGATGCGGGGCGTCACGCCAACTTCGAAAGTAGGCATTTTGCACCATCTCCGAATGCTCAGATCGCCCCTGTCGAGTCGCTTACCGTACTGCGCCCGCGTAATTGCAAGGGCTTGCGTCAGCTTTCCGGGCCCATTTGCCAGACCAGTTTCGGGACCGTGCCAGTGCCGCCGCTCATACATCTTCGCCAATCCAGATAGCGGCTCCAGGGCTCGGATCAAAACGCAGCCGGGCGTTCCTTCGCGATCTGCGACGACATTCAGGCACTCATGCATCCCATAACTGAAATAGACATAGGCCCGACCCGCCGGACCGAACAGCACTTTGGTTCGCTCCGTCTCGCCACGTGAAGCATGCGCCGCGAGATCATCCATTCCTAAGTAAGCTTCAGTTTCGACAATCATCCCTGCGGTCTCACGATGCAGCAAAATGCAGCCGAGCAGGTCGCGTGCAACGTCCACTACAGGCCGTACGAAATAAGCGATCCGGACCGGCGCGGTCTCGCGGAGTAATCTGCGCAACGGCCAAGTATCGTGGACGGTGTCGCTGGGCGCGGGTGCGCTCCCCATTCCTGTCATCCCGCAATTGTCCTCAAGTACGCTAGAACATAGCACGGACACTAAGTCATGCGACTATTTACTGCGATCGATCCGTCGGCTGAGGTCCTGCTCCGGCTGGAACGGCTGATGAGCGTTCTTCGGCCCGAGGCATTGATCAAGTGGAGCCCCGTTGATAACCTGCATGTCACGATCAAGTTCATTGGGGAATGGCCCGAGTGCCGCCTGGAAGAACTGAATGACGCCCTGAATTCCCTTCTACCGCGCGAGCCCTTTGAGGCGCAGGTGAAGGAGCTAGGCTGGTTTCCGAACGAGCGGTCGCCACGCATTCTCTGGACCGGCGTGCATGGTGGCGATCCATTGCTTGGCTTGGCGCATGACACCGATGAATGCCTTGCAAAGTTGGGAATACCAAAGGAGGACCGGCGCTTCACGCCGCACTTGACGCTCGCTCGAATGAAGAATCCCGTTCCTCTGCGTCACCTGCAGCAAAGAATTCAAGAACTTCAATCCACCTCGCTTGGCAAATTTCTCGTTGCGCGGTTCTTTTTATTTCGCAGCGATCCTGGGTCCAACGCCAGCATTTACCGCAAAGTTCGGGAGTACGGATTCACATCTGCGCTCGCCGCCCCTTAGGTTTTAAAAGTGAGGCCGGTCTCTCCCCATTTGGCGCTTGCCGTAACGACTTGCTTGGCGTATGTGATAGGCGGCTTGCCCTTTGGCTATCTATTCGTACATCTCTCGGTCGGCAAAGATGTTCGCACGATGGGCAGTGGAAACATCGGGGCGACAAACGTTCATCGCACGGTGGGACGCAAAGCAGGCTTGACTGTTCTGCTCCTCGACATTGTAAAGGGCTTTTCGGCGGTCTGGATCACCGCAGTAGTGACACACAATGATGCGTTTGCGCTAGCGCTTGCAGCTGCGGCCGTAATGGCCGGCCATTGTTACTCCATATTCCTGCATTTCAAAGGCGGCAAGGCTGTCGCTTGCTTCATAGGTGCTTTCCTCTACCTGGCACCGCTTGCCTTAGCTCTAAGCTTACTCGTTTTCATCGCAGTAGTCGCAGTCAGCAAATACATTTCACTCGGATCCATAATCGCCGCACTCGTATTTCCTATTGCTGTCTGGCGCATAGATCACCCGATGCAACCGATTCTAGCGGCCTCGATTTTTGCAGCCGTGCTGATTATCTACCGCCACAAAATGAATATCCGGCGGCTGGTGAACGGACAAGAGAACGTTTTTTCACTGAAAGGTGGCTCGCTTAACGGTGAGGAGACGTGACCCGGCTTGCGGTTGTCGGCGCAGGCAGTTGGGGAACCGCGTTAGCTGTCGCCCTTGCCCCACGATTTGATTCCGTTCATGTATGGGCTCGCAATCGTGAACGTGCCGCTGAAATCGCGCGGTTGCGTGAGAATCGCCGCTATCTTGCGGGCACGCTGTTGCCCAGCCATGTAGAGGTTTCAGATGATCTTCGACTGGCGATCGCAGATGCAGATATCGTACTGATCGTCGTTCCCTGCCCCCACATGCGAGACGTGCTGCATAGGATGCGGCCCCATCTTGCTGCGCAGGCTCCGGTGGTGAGCGGGTCAAAGGGTATAGAAGCGGCTACGCTCTACCGGATGTCCCAAGTAGCATCGGAGGTGTTAGCCCGCCCCTCTTCGCCGCCCATCGCCGTGCTCTCGGGCCCAACCTTTGCCAAGGAAGTTGCAGCCGGGGAGCCAGCGGCAGTCGTAATCGCCTCAGAAGACACAAATGCGGCCGAGGAAATTCAAGGCGTATTCTCTACGCCCAGATTACGGCTTTACGTCAGCCGGGACGTCATCGGCGTCGAACTCGGCGCGGCGCTCAAGAATGTTATCGCCATTGGCGCAGGCATATGCCGGGGGTTGGGATTGGGCAGCAACAGTGTCGCCGCACTCGTGACCCGAGGTCTAGCCGAGATCACGCGCCTCGCAGTGGTGATGGGCGGCAATCCGCGCACGTTGAGCGGCTTGGCGGGTCTGGGTGATCTTGTTCTTACCGCGACTGGAGACCTCTCTCGAAATCGCTTCGTCGGGATTCAACTCGGCGAAGGGCGTAAGTTGGATCAAATCCTCGCCGAAATGTCCATGGTGGCGGAAGGAGTCGAAACCTGCCGCGCCGCCCATCAGCTCGGTATTGAAAAGGAAGTCAATCTGCCGATCATTAACAAAATGCATGAAGTGTTGTACGAATCAAAGGATCCGCGCGAAGCACTCGGTGAGTTGATGGAACGCCCTCTAACGAGCGAATAGCGCTTTCCCTACTCTTCGCTTGTACTCGAGCCAGAGGAAATATCCAATTCCAGAGGAAATATCCAATTATCGTTTTTCCATCCAGTATCTCCCCTGCGCTGATCAGACGGCCTAACTCGGCCTTTGAAAACCAGCGGATCTCAATGCGCTCGTCATCCATCGGCTCCTGCTTACCTTGCGTCAAATCGAGCGCTAAAAATAGGTTCATTCTTTCGTCTACATAGCCTGGCGTTGCCCAAAACGACGCCAGCTTGACCCACTTCTTGGCCTTATAGCCAGTTTCTTCGCGCAGCTCTCTTTTGGCCGCCTTTAGCGGAGACTCACCCGAATCAAGGCGGCCTGCTGGCAGCTCCCACAGCTCTCGTTCAGCGGGAAGCCGGAACTGCTTTACCAACAGGACACGGTCTTTGTCGTCGACAGGCATCATGACCGCCGAACCTGGATGCCGAACGATGAAGCGGTGGATTTCAAATCCGCTCGGATCGGTCGCCACCTCATCGGTAATGGTGAAGAGCTTATTTTTGAGTACCTCTCGAGAAGAAATTATCTTCATGCTTCTACCGTAGCCTTAGCCAATCGGATAGTGGCCATTATCCGAATTTTTGGTTATGAGTTCCAAAAATTGTCTATTGCACATGCATTTGACCAAATTACTCTGTCAATCGCTGGAAAACAAATTGCTATGTCGATCAGCCACCGCCTGCGGTCATTTTCACCGTGAGCGGAGGAGGTTGAGCTATGAACAAAAGCCTGGGAGCTTCGGCGGGATTGGTGGCCTTCCTCACGGTCTTATTTCATGTAGTGAACGCTCCGCCAGTCGAAAGACATTCCGACACCCCGCCGCAGGGCAGTTCGGATATCGGAAAACGAAAGCCAGATAAGCAAACACGGGACGGAAAGGAAACTCCGCCTATTGAAGGACCGTGGTTAGCGACCAGAAAATTTTTCCATAGCGAAGGTCCCGAGGATCAGTCCTTTCCTGATACCGCTGAGTTTACGCGTATCGATCGCATAGAGAAGTGCGCAACCGATCCCCGTTGCCGTGAAAAGCTGACGAGTTACTTCGGCCTCGACCTTGCCCGCGGTTACAAGCCGGAATTTCTTATCGCCACCGTTCCCGACCCGCTTCATACCCGGCTCGCCCTGTTCACCGATGCTTCTTTAGAGGCGATTGACAAGGCCGCATTTCGTGCTGGCTGGGAGTTCGCGACTCAGTGGTTGCCGTGGTACGACAATGCAAATCCGGAAGAGAAAGCGCCGACCACCCGGCGCGCTCAACGCCTCAACGTAAGGACCCAATAGAAGCAACCCGGCTTGCTTCTCTTTCGTCACGAAAACAATCGGGTACTATTCGTCTTTGTAGCGGCAGAAACACCGACAGCCGGAATCAATGGATATCAATTCAGAGCAGCCCGTGCCTACATGCGGGCTTTCGGTGATGCCAACGATGTAAAAATCCAAGGACCAACGTTCTCCGGGTCGTTCTCTTCCCTTACACAGCTCATTAATTTGGATCAACAGTTGGTCGGAGCCAAAGTCTGGGATCAAATCCGGTATATCGTTCGAACCGGTACTGCGAGCAATGAACGCTCCGCCCACGATTTCATCAGGTACACACACGCGAACATTGATTTCCATTCAACAAACGCAAATATTAGCGACGAAGCCGCTCAGTTTTGCAAAATTCTAAATGACTTCCGTATTCC
The DNA here is from genome assembly GCA_051004875.1 of Bryobacteraceae bacterium. Lineage (GTDB taxonomy): Bacteria > Acidobacteriota > Terriglobia > Bryobacterales > Bryobacteraceae > Bog-105. The sequence continues at coordinate 68,205 of JBPCJX010000138.1, read as the reverse complement.
GTCCGATCAGGCGGCGATCCTTGTTGAGGACCAAACTGGATACTCCATGGGGTGGTACAGCAATCTCAAAGGATCGACCATCTGTAAAAACGGGTTGCCGCGCCTTTTGAATTTCCCACGCGAGATCTCGCACCTTCGGAACGTTTACCGCGGAGAACACACCGCAGCCCGCAATTGACTTCTCGCTTAAAGATCCTGAAAGCGGAGAAGATAGCCTCCCAGTGTTCTCGAGTCCACACACTCCCGTTTCTCAATACGCGGTCATCGCAGAAATAATGAACGAAATCCGCCGTGATCGCATTCGCATGGTGCAACTCGGAGCTACCAATGTGTTGGATTCGCTGTTCCTGGCGAAAGTGCTTAAGCAGCAATGCCCAGATACCCGGCTTCTGATCGCGTATCCGAATCTCCTGTTTGTGCAAGAAGCCCAAACTGCCTCGCTGACGGGAACGCTTACTTTGTCATCCTATCCTTTATTCTTCGCTTCGAAATACGTTTTCTTCGCTTCGAAACACCGGTTTGGAGAGAGATCCTTTACGCAACCGGATGCTAACTCAGAAGGCGTTTACAACGCAACCCTACTATTGTTGAAGCCGGAGGCCCGAGCATCAGAGCTGAGTAACTACTTCTGGAAGTCACAGAACCATCCAGCATCTTGGCTCATGACATTGAACAGGAACGGATTTTCTCCCGTACAGGCTATGGCCACAAATCCGTCGCTGTGGGGGTACCAGGAAGTCCCCCACGATGCTGATCCAAAGCCGCGTTTGCCCCAACCACCTCGCATTTGGGTCCTTTTCAAGGGCCTCCTGGCGATGTTCAGCCTGCTGTTCACGGGCTGGGTCGTATACCTGCATTGTCACCCTCAAACCGTGTTGTGGAGCACAACGAATCTGGATCGAGGCTACGCTGCTGATTCGTGCCGCCTTTTTTGCTTGCTCTCGGCATTTCTAATCCTTTCAGCAATGCTAGCCATACTTTGGATTCCCCTCGCCCGCTACACGCTCGACCACGGCGGTAACGGCTATCCGTTAATCCAGGCGCTTGCGCTGTTAGGATTTGCGTGTCCGCTCTTGCTGTCCTTTCAACTGATTCATAAACGACTGTGGAGGCCGAGTAAGCCGGCGCTTCCCAAAGCTCTCTTTAAGACGCCGCGCGATTGTCAGGCTCGTCGAGTCACAGTGGTCTCGCTTGTATTTGCCTTTTTATCCATTTTGGCTACTTGGACCTTCTGCTGCTATTACGATTCCGGCGATTCAAGCGCGTTCTTCTTTTCCTTCCGCGCTCTTGAGCTGCAGGCTGGGTCTTCGCCGGCGCTGCCTATTCTTTTGATCTTGTTTGCCCTCTTGTTGTTTTCCCTGTTCCATATAACACGCTTGTATTTTGCAGCTCGTCAACGGCCCCGACTCTTTACGTCCGCACTGGACAAAATTTTCCCGGGACGCATAAAGAAGTATCGTCGCGAAATCAGCCGTACCCTGCTTGCGCCTATGAATCTGTCGCCACGCAAACAACTGATGTGGGCTGGCACTGCTCTGTTGCTGGTGGTCGTTCTTGGAGCGCTCTGCCGGGTGGATATCAATTTGAGTTCGATCGATGGAAGAGCTTACGATTGGCTACTCGTTGCTCTTCTTGCGGCACTGATTCTTACGATTTTCGGCACCTGCCTCCAAGTGAGGCTTACTTGGGCGTCACTGCAGGGTCTTCTGACCACGCTGGATTCACTACCGATTTGCACAGCCTTTACGCGACTGAGCGACCCAGGAAGCAGGAGTCCGATCTGGGTCGGCGGCTGAATCTTAAATCACTCGACATACCGTTGCGGTCATCGATGGTGCTGCACGACATGCGAGTGCTCAATATGGGACAGCCTGGAGGAAATGATCCTCAAACCATCGCGACTTCATGGGTCCAGACTTATCGGCATGCCGTTCAAAACTTACTCGAAGATAAAGAGAGAAAGCTTTGCCTGCTTCCGATTCCTTTCGCTAAGCGCAATCTGCAAGAGCACATTTCTTCACTCCTCTCCTGGCCCGCCGCGAATCTTCCGGGTAAGGGAATGACGACAGAGAGGATAAGCAGAACCGATTTACGCCGCGCATTTTGCTCGTTTTGGTACGCGAGCGCCAGCCTATCTCATGACGTCTGCGATCGTATCTTAATTCCTGAGTGGAGAACGCGTTTTCTTCCATGGAAACCCCTGCCGGCTTCCTCCGATAAAGAAGAGCACTTCGCCTTAAAAAGTATTGTTCCGGAAACGGAGGGGCACGATACGTACAACCTCGCTCAGGGCTTTGTCGCGCTCCAATACGCCATGTTCATTGTCTACACGGTGCGGCAGATCCAAAATCTGCTGTGGTCGCTATCGCTAGGCTTCGTCCTGCTTGTCATTGCACTGAGTTCCTACAATTTTCAATCGCCTCAGTTGATCAAAAGATCATTGCTTCTCGTTTTTGTGGCATTGGGTTACGTTTCGTGGAACTGCATGTCTCAGATGGAAAGAGATCCCATCCTAAGCCGATTGGCGGGTACCGCGGCAGGCGAGTTAAACAAGGAATTTTACTTCAAGCTGATGGGATACGGAGCGCTTCCCATTTTGGGCCTTCTTGCATCCCAGTTTCCTTCTATTTCAAACTTTCTCTTCTCTTGGGTTCAGCCCACTCTTGAAGCCTTTCGTTGAAGTCGAGACCCGGAGAGGAATGCCCGGAAGCCCGAGGCATGAGCAGTCCGATTTCTTCCCGACAGCACGGAAGTCCCCGCGCAACAATTTCAGCGCGCCTCCGTCCACAAAGTGGAAAATCCATGGATCAACTCGAACAACTTAAGAACAAATACAACTCAGTGCTGGAGTTCATCAAGCAAAACGGCGTACATCTCACTCATTTGCACGTGCAGGACAACAAGCTCGTCATACAGGGAGCGGCACCTTCTGAGGAGATCAAGAACCAGGTTTGGAATCGGATTAAAGCTGTTGATAGCAGCTATAGCGATCTCACGTGTGACTTGAAAGTAGATGCGTCGCTGCCTCAACCTCAGGCCACACAGGCCGCAGCAGCTTCAGCGAACGTCTCCGCGAGCGGTCGTAGCTACAAAGTACAGCCAGGTGACACGTTGTCGAAGATTGCAAAGGAGTTTTACGGTAATCCGAACGACTACAACCGGATCTTTGCAGCCAACCGCGACAAGCTCGAAAGCCCTGACAAAATTCAGGCCGGACAGGAACTCGTGATTCCGAGCTAACTCATGGCGCTACCCGATTTCTTGAATGTAATTCAACAATACAGCGGGGCATCTGCTTCCAGTCCGCGGGCGAGCACGCACGAAGACTTTTCGAAGGTCGCCGAGACGGTTCCGCAGTCACACTTGGCGGGAGGGCTGGCCGAGGCGTTTCGCTCAGATCAAACACCGCCTTTTGCTGAGATGATCGGAAACCTGTTCCGTCAATCGAATGGACAGCAGCGGGCAGGCATCCTGACTCAGCTGCTTAGCTCGTCGGGCGGCGGCAACCCACTATCGGGGCTTGGAGAACATTTCAGCGGCTTGCTCAAGCCCGGATCGCAAATTACTCCGCAACAAGCCGAACAAATTCCACCGGAGGCGGTTCAGCAACTTGCCGAACACGCCCAGAAGAATAATCCGTCAATTCTGGATCAGGCGAGCAACTTCTATGCTCAACATCCGCAACTTGTACAAGGGTTAGGCGCCGGAGCACTTACATTAATCATGTCCCATATGTCCAAAAGGCCCTAGCAAAACCGACTAAGATCTTCAATACGGGAGCGGCGACCTTTTAGGAGTCCGCGATAGTTCCTTCAATCACTTGGGGCTGGGGCTGGACCTGCCTCTTGCCAGCTGTTCCAGAGCGGCGTCTGCTTTTCGCGATAGGTCTTTCAGACGAAAAGAATCGATGCATACAGGTGTGGCATCGATACGGCCACTTGCCTGTCCAGCATCTCACCTTTTCGGTTATCCCGCGTCGACGGGAGCGACGCACGTTAGCACTTGCACAAAAAGGGCAGTTCATAGTACCTACTGCAACCTTTCGGCTGGAATGTTCCGAAACATGAGTCAAAGGGTCCACCCGCCCCCGATTTTCAACTTCTCACGAAGTGGGAGCACGTAGTTTACTCAGCAAAGCCGAACGTTAGTACCGTGTAACGCTCAGGCATAGGCGGAATCTTACTTGCATAGCGGCCGGACCCGACGTTAGGGTAAGCCACTGTGATCAACACTCAAAGAGGCATTCAATGCGTATCACAATTGGATCATTTATCGTCACGGCAATGCTCGTCAGCTCGTCGGCTATTTGGGCGAAGCAGGACAAGAACCATAATGATGCTTTTGTTCAGGGCACTCCCGACGAAAGCCGCATTGCGAAGCGGGTCCGTCATGAGTTGCTGATGCTTCCTTATTACGGAATTTTCGACGACCTTGCGTTTCGCGTAGACAACACCACAGTGACTTTGTTCGGCGCCGTCACCCGTCCAACGCTGAAATCGGACGCGGAAAATGTGGTGAAGCGTATTGAGGGCGTTACGAATGTAATCAACAAGATTGAAGTTTTACCTCTTTCACCTATGGACGATCAGATCAGAAGGGCCGAATACCGCGCTATCTATGGAGATCCGTCTCTCGGAACGAGATACGGCTTTCGAGCGCTGCCGTCCATTCATATCATTGTGAAAAACGGTCACGTGACCCTGGAAGGCGTGGTGGCCAATGATTTCGATAAGAACCTTATCAATACCAAAGCTAACGGTGTCCCGAACGTATTTTCCGTAACCAATAACCTTAGGATTGAAAGCTCGCGCGAGAAGTAATCTACTAACGCCCTCCGGGTAACACCATCTGGGCATTCTGGCGCGCTGTGGGGGCGGAAGGCTCTACAGCGCCCGCGAGACCTGAACATTGACGGACGGAATGTCCCGAGTTAAAATCGTGCCTCACGCAGCACTTTACGAAGCGCAGGTAATCGAGCGGTTTTCGCGGGGTTCCTGTTGCTCCATCTGAACGATCGGCCGGTGATGATAAAACGCTACCCGGATGGAGTTCGCGGCAAGCTTTCTACCAGAATGACAGGCGGAGATACACGTCAAAGTGGGGTGAAAGCATCTCCCTTGCCTCACCCGGACGGGTAAGATCCTTATCCACATATGTCGTGATCAATAAGCTCTTCACGCTGGTTTGGACGGCGAATATCGCGACTGCACCGCGTCCTTAATCTTTCAACAGCCCACTTGCGTGGTCTTGATGTAGACCCAGGAGAGGGCGTGGTTTTGATTGCCGGTGTCGAAGTCGCTCACGTATTGAAGGACATGCTCGTCAGGATTTGCTGGATTCTTTTCCCACGGTTTCAGGCTCAAAAGGAATTAACTTTTACGTGCCGCTAAACACGCCTGTTGAGTATAAGGTGACTTAAACTTTGCCCGTTGTCGCCGAGTTCTTGCGAAACAGTATTCTAATCCGAGCGCGTTCGAAATGACCACAGCCTTCCGGGCGCCTGCGCGACCTTGCAAGAAGGCGCAGCGGAGACTATGCGCCCGAATTTCGTATAACTTAGTGGACGGAACCGGGGTCACGTCAACGTCACCAAAGGCTTAGAGAAAGCGCTTTTGTTTACAGATACAACGCTTTTTGTTTAGATCTTGTACTCTTATTCGACTATGTCCAGAGCTGTATTGTCCGTTCTCACAAATTTTTAATGTGATCTGTGTTGCAAATGCTTTCCAGCAAGGCTTGATGCCTGGACGGCATCGCGAGAATGCGGCCGCCGCTCCTTGAACGCGCTTCTCGAAAGATGAGAGGCTCGTCGCAGGAAACAGATCGAGCCACGGAATCAGAACAATCCGAGGCCTATCAACATGACTTGACGGCACTACCAACTCGGAGTGAAAATTCATGTTAAACTGACGAAGGGTAAGGGTACTGGAAGATTGGGTACTGCGCACATGTTTTTTAGACTAGAAAAAGCAGTCCGGAACGCCATGCAGTGTAAATTCGCACGTTCGGGATGTGTGTGTTGGAGTTTGGGGTCCCTGCTTCTCAGCCAATACGTTCAGAGACGCTAGCGATGGTCCGACATTGCAGTGGGGCTGCTCTCCCCGATTTTAAGTTCGGAATATGCTGCAATTTCCAATATTCGTCGTGTTTTCCGCGTTAACTATCGAGGAGTTCAATGAAGGATTATCATGAAGTGGCGCGTGTGGCTGACCTGCCGCGCTCAAGTGAACTGTATAGTGCGCCTTTTCCCCGAAACTGGGGTCCGTCGACTACCGGCACCCAGCCTACCTGGAGCCGGGAATTTCGTTTCTCGACAGTGTTGCGCCTGTTACGGCGTCATTGGCGTTTGTCGCTCGCATTCGCCTTAATCGTATCTGTTGGAGTGGTATTACTCACTCTTCTGCTGCCGGATAGTTACGCCCCTATAGCACACGTTGAAGTAAATCCTCCGGGCGAGCAGGCAGTTAGTACGAGCGACACATCCTCGGGTAGTCAGGCAGATTTTAAAACGGACTACATCCAAACGCAAACTGAGATTCTCCAGGGTGATGAATTGGCAAGCGCTGTTATCCAAACTCTGAAGCTGGAAAGCAATCCGCACTTCATGGATAAGAAGCCGCCCAACGTTGTGATCAGGACCGTCGCTGGCTTTCTTGACTCCATTGGTCTACGCAGGAAGAGCTCGGACAAGGAACGTGCCTTAGCGTTATTTCAAAAGAACTTGTCTGTCGCTCAAGTAAAGAACAGCAAACTTGTCTCCGTAAGCTTCTCAAGCCACGACCCCCGTCTGGCTGCTCAAGTGACTAATACCTTAGCCAATCTATACATCGAACTCAATTACCAAAAGGGATATCAAACCGCAATGAAGGCCGCACAGTGGCTTTCGGCGCAGTTAGAAGATCTTCGTAAAAAGAACTTGGCATTCGATCAGGCTCTGGTGGATTTTCAAAGGAAGAATGGAATCCCTGTTGATGTGAACAGCGAGGACGCGGCGAATCCTGTAGCGCAGCAGGTGAACGACCTTCAACACGAGCTGACCCAGACTCAGATTGAACGAATGCATGGAGAAGCCAGTCTGAAGACCGTGGTTCCTGGCCACGAGGATTCGCTGCCTCAAATGCATGACAGCGAAGTGGCTAAGCAGCTGCAACAGAGCCTCTCCGCAGCTCGATCGCAACTTGCTGATGCCCAGGCGCTTTATGGAGCGAATCACCCATCCGTCAAGAAGCTCCACGATCAGGTGGAGACGTGGCAAAAAGAGTTGGACGCCGAGCGGACGCGGGTTGTAAACCAATTAAGCTCCACCTACGATGCAGCGCGAATCCGTGAAAAGCTGCTCTCGCAATCCCTAAATAAGTCGCAATTTCAAATGGGAGACCTGAACGGCAAAATGATCCGCTATCAGGCCATGAAAAGCCAAGCCCGCGCCAATGAAGATCTTTATAATCAGCTTCTCGCGCGCCTCCAAGAAGCTGGGATTAAAGCAGGCCTAAAGTCCACCAATCTTCGGATAGTGGATGAAGCCAGAGTTCTCGATTCGCCGACCAAGCCGCAGCGGCTTCTCATCTCGGCTTTAGGCATACTGATGGGACTTGCCGGGGGCATTTGCTTGGCATTCGTTCAAGATAGTCGACATGATGTGATCCGGAGTTCTAGTGACTTGCAAGAGTTGACAGGCCTGCCGACATCGATGATACCGGCAGAGTTACGCCAAAGGCGGATTTCGCCTTCAAAATATCGCATTGGATCGACAGCTGAAGTCCAACCTACGGGCAGATTTTTCATAGATCGTCCACGATCTCCGGAGTTCGAAGCTGTAAACAGTCTCTACACGTCCGTTGTCATTAGATCAGCTAGCGAACCCACAAAGGTGATACTTGTAGCCTCCCCGGGCCCCAAAGAAGGGAAGACTACTGTCGCCGTGAATTTAGCTCTCGCGCTAGGTCGGCAACGCCGGGTCTGCCTAGTGGATGCTGATCTGCGAAAACCGTCCGTGAAGCGAGCAGAAAGGGGACTTCGTGACGTCCTGAACGGCACCGCCGAGGTTAAGGATGTGCTGGTGGCGATCCCCGAAAACGAAAACGTGATGATCCTACCCGCTGGAGTTCCTTCGTCCGGCGAAGAGATGATGGCCTGGGGGCGGATGTGTGAAGTCGTTCGCGAGCTCTCCCGTCGTTTCGACCACGTCATCATTGATTCTCCTCCACTGATCCCGTTTCCAGACGCAAAGTCACTGGCAACTATCGCAGACGGCGTGCTGTTGGTCGCGCGCTACGGGTCGACTGAGCGTAAGGCCCTTAGGGAGTGTTTCGAGATGCTGGAAGAGGTTCGAGCCACGCCGCTAAGTGTTGTGTTGAACGCGGTGGAGCGGGACTCACCATCGTTTCGCTACTACCGCCATCCGTATAATTACGCTTGAGAATGGGGCGCGGTATCGCTCGTGTCCAGTGACCTAGCAAAATCTACAACGTTATTTTTGTCGTTCCTGTTGCTTTTCGGGAGCGGAATCGCAGTAGCGCTGTTCCGCGCCGATCCGAACCCTTGGGTGAGCTTCCTACTGGTGCTAACGCCGCCGCTTCTTGTTTTCGGCGTCCAACGGTTCCCGGCGGCTTTCATTCCCCCCGTCATTTTCGCCGGTCAGTTTAAGACTAAGGCGGCCGAAGGAGTGGATGCTTCTGATCCGACTTTCTTGTTGCTTGCGCTATTGTTCGTTGTGACATGCGTGCACCTATTCTTCTTTTTCGTCCAAGCTCGAGGTGTGACCTTGCGCTACCTCTTCGCTGGGCAATGGAAAGTGATTCGCTGGTTTCTTCTGCTCGAGTTACTCGTAGCGTTCAGTTACTTACACACGAGCTCGCCAGAATACGGCGCGACCCTTGCGTTGAAGTTTCTTACTATCGGCCTTTTTTTGTTTTTGGTACCGTTGCTGCTCTTTAGAGATGAGCGCGATTTGCGCCACTTTGCTCTGGCAACGTTAGCCTTGGCCGTGCCCCTGGCCCTCTACAGGGTCTTTGTGACTCTCACGAGTTCGGCCGGCGCCACAGAAGATATCACACAAATAGGGGCTGGCCACCTGATAGGCATGACAATTCTGCTCATCGTCAACTATCCAGTTACTGAAAACCAATGGCTTCGAAAACTAATCTTTCTAACTTTCCCTTTGTTGACGGCCGGCCTCATGGCAGCTGACGCTCGCGGACCTGCGTTCGCCTGCTTGGCCCTTTTAGGAGTGAGTATCTTCAAGGGACAGGGTTCGCGGTTTTTTTCAGGGACACTCGCCAAGGTCGGCATCCTTGTGATGGTGCTTGCGGTGGTGGGTTTCACGGTTATCAAAATGACCAGCACGGGAAACCGAAGAGTAAGTCAAAAACGAGCGGAAATTATCCAGCTCCTTTCTGGCGGAACGCCGACGGGAGGCATTGCCGCCAGGCTCTTTGGTTACTCCGGGGCGATTAGCGGCTTCAGCAGGCATCCGCTCTTGGGTTTGGGCGCGGGCGGCTCTCGGGCGTACCTGGCGACGTATCATGGACCATTCGGATTAACCGGAGCGGACCTCGAGCTAAAGTATCCTCATAATGTTGTGTTGCAGGTAGCTGCGGAGCAAGGGATCTTAGGTCTGGCAGTCCTGTTGGCGTTTCTGTGGTCTAGTTATAAAACGATGAGAAGGCTTTCCACTGACACAGGCGGCCGTCTGAGCTGCTTTCTGTGGATTTTTCTCTTCGACCTGTTCTGCATGATGGTCAGCGGCGATCTGGATAATTGGCGTGCCGTTTGGCTATGGTGCGGTGTGGCTCTTGCCGTCTCCCGCATGCTCGCTACCAAAGCCATACCCGCCCAAGTCTCCGCCGTCGATCACCACGTCGAACGCGTGCCAGCCAGAAGAGTCGGCTTCAGAGGCGTTCCTCAATCGACGTTCTCAAGATAATTCCGTCGGCTCACCGGTTAGGACTTTGGCGCCCTAATTCTTTGACAGCGATGTCGTGTAACTGCTTAGTCACCTGAATACAAGCATCCTGGCCCCCCGGAAGGCATGCTCTCGGATTCTGCCAGCCTTTCCACTGCTCCTCATGCCCAAAATTACCAGGATAAAATTCAATTGCATCAACCGTACCATCTTTCACCAGCCCGGTTTCGATGGTTATCGTTTTCTGAAATAGCGCTAATTCCTCGTCGACCGAGCATGCGCTTCTGCCATTCTGGGAACAGGATAAATAGTTTCGCCGATCGTATGCGTACGCTCCCGCTATGATCCGCGCGTTGGGAAAACGTCTTTTCACTTCCGGTATATATTTGCTGAAGTTGATGCCATTTTTTCGAAAATGCGGATAGAGGTGAATGTAATCAAACCTTGCCCGGGTAGCCACAGGTAATTTGGAATCCTGCACGAATGGACTCTCCAGCTCATCTTCGTATAAGCTTATGCCGAACTTTAAGTTACGGTTTATCGACTTGAGATTGTCAATCGTGCTTTGAATGACCGACTTCGCATCGGGGGAACTCGAATCCAGCTTTCGGTAGAGAGAAACGAAATCATCGAAGCCCACTTCGGTTAAATTGGGCACGCTGGAACTCAATTGGCTGTACTGTACAGCGTATTCTGGGGTGCCGCTGTTAAGTGCAATCGCGAGAAATACCTTGACGTGATACTTGCGCGCCACCTCCTTCGCGAAATGCACACAGCCGCTGGGAGCACTCGAGCAACCCTGTCTGGCTCCCCATACTCCTAGCGCCCGGTTCCATTCCGGAGTATTCGAGTCCACGCCCCAGACAATTACCTTGGCGCCTTGGGCGAGCGCTTTGGGCACGCAGACCTGCATCACTCCAAGAAGTAAAAGGGCGAGTATTTTTCGCTTGTGCATACTTCTAATCTATACGCTTACTACGTCTCACTGCCAAGTTGCCTTGCATGTTGCTGGACCAAGGCACATCAGCAATAACAGAGTTGTACATGCTGCTTCCGGCTTCATGAGGGCCGGATAATCAAGCAAATTCGTGATAAACTGGAGTTCAGGTCGGAACTCTATACACGTAAGAACAGTTTGCGGAGCCGCGTTATAGGTGTTGAGGACCCTCCCTCCCGTACGATTCGATTAGATACAGATTACCGATGTTTAGGGCTTACCGATGTTTAGGGCAAAAAGTCTTCACATGGCAATTATTCCGAATCGCAACTTAGGATCGCTGGGATCTTCTATTCCTTGCGTTTCTGCATAGGACTATGAGGAATCCGTGTATCAGATAGACTGGGCCAACCATGGCTTGTGGCAACAGGAAGAGCACGTCACACCCGGTTCGGAAACGCACTTAAAGCGAGACGCGGTATCCAAAGTGATGCTGCTCCATTGGCAGGAACATTGCCTTGAGTGCAGCCCCCCACAGTGCTACAGCAGTTGTTCCCTTTTCGTAGCGCGGTCGGATCAGAAGTGCGCCAGATTTGTTTACGGAATCGCTGCGAATCGCAGCTTCAAAGGGCTTCTCGATTTTGGAGCCGACATCCGATTCCGCCGCTGGGCCAAGCTCGAAACCCGCTTCTATGGTCCCGTTCTTGAACCGAGTCAGATCTCCCGAATCTCCAGGTATGACCGTGTTTTGACGAGCAGCGTCGGGGCAGCCTCAAGCGCGCTGGTGCAACTGAGTCCACATCGACGCCTGAATGGCGCATTTGCCCTGCTCCGCGAGAAGACGTTTAAAGCCTTGCCGTCTGAGCCATCGGAGGGCGGTCTTGATCGATTCGTTCTCGAATGCTTCTCTCCCGAAAAAGAGAGTTTTCGATTGATTCTCGAACATTGGAATGGCGAGGTGAAACTCCGCCACGCATTTACTATCGAGCCTGGCACAAACTATCAGGAAATACCGGGGGAGCGATTTGCTGCAGGTCCCCTGGCTGGGAAGCTCTCACTGTATCCGGAGAACAACCTGGAGTGCCGGCTAATCTTTACCTGGCTGGATTTTGTCCAATTCAAGGAAAACGCGAAGCCTAGCATCCCAGTTTCTGTTCCATCGAGCAGGCAACCTTCTGCAAAAGTCAAATGCGTCGTGTGGGATCTGGACAATACACTTTGGACCGGAATTCTGACGGAAGATACAGAGAGCAAGATACAGCTGCGCGATGATGCGGTGGATTTAGTGAAGGAGTTGGATAGAAGAGGAATCGTCCAAAGCATAGTCAGCAAGAATCACCTCGACGAAGCTTGGGGGGTGATCTCGCGGATGGGACTTGCGGACTACTTTCTGCACCCCCAGATTAATTGGGACCCCAAAAGCACCAACATCGCCCGCATCGCGGCCGCGTTGAATATCAATCTCGATACGCTAGCCCTCATCGACGACTCGCCGTTCGAAAGAGAAGAAGTTCAAAGCGTACATCCTCAGGTCCGGGTTTTCTCAGAGGATAAATTGGCGAGTCTGTTGAGCCGCCCTGAGTTCGACCTGCCCATCACAGAATTGAGCAGCAAGCGGCGGCTGAGTTACCTGACGGAAATCAAACGGGAACAGGAACGTGAGGCGTTCTCGGATTACGAAGCGTTCCTGCGTAGCTGCAATATGACGCTGCACATCTTCGTTCCGGTTGAGGCTTCGCAACAGCTTCGCTGCCTCGAACTGATACAGCGGGCAAATCAATTGAATCTTTCCACAAGGCGCTACGCTGAGCCTGAGTTCAAACGCCTCATGGAAACGCCCGGGATGCTGTGCCTTGCAATGGAATGCAGCGACAAGTTTGGCGCATATGGCATCGTGGGATTCGCCGCGGTTGACGAACGGAGTGATCCGCCCGTGTTGCTAGACATGGTTCTATCCTGCCGCGTTGCGCAAAAGCGCGTAGAGCAGAGCTTTCTCGAGTGGCTTGCGCTGCGCGAAATTCAGCGTGGGATGCGAACGCTCCGCGCCGACCTCGTCAAGACGGAGCGAAACACACCGATGCTTCAGGTCTTCCAGTCCTTGCCGTTTCGCGTAAGCGAGGAGCGGAATGGGCACACCGTGATGGACTGGACGCTCGACGAGAACATTGCCTTAAGCAACATCTTGACTCTCGAATCGGAAGTCGATTTAGCGGGAGCGGGAACCCAGCAAAGGCCCGGCAGGTGAGTGGGTGATTATCATCAACTCCGATGATCTGGGGAGGAGTGCCGAGATCAATCAAGCGATACTCGGCTCCTTCAAGGATGGGTATTGCTCGAGTGCAACCATCATGCCTACCATGCCCGGCTTCGAAGAGGCATGCAGTTTAGTGCACGAAAACAAGCTGCTGAAAAACATCGGCCTGCATCTCACGTTGCGGGACGGCTATCCGCTAGCTGAGTCCATGAAAAAATTTCCGGCTTTTTGTAACAGCAATGGCATGCTTTCGAACGTGACGGTGCGCTCGCCCCTCTTCCTGTCCGCTGACGAGAAAGGGGCTTTGGCAGAGGAAATCCGTGCTCAGATTGCACGCTGTCGCGCCTTTGGCTTGCCCCTAACGCATCTGGATTCTCACTACCATACGCACACGAATCTCGCAATCGCAGGCGTTGTTATTTCAATAGCCGTTGAGCAGGGTATTCCCCATGTGAGGCTGACGCGGAATTGTGGGCGCGACGTGCGGTTTATCAAGCGAGGGTTGAAGGCCCTTTTCAATCAGCGGCTGAAGGCCCGAAAACTTGCTGGAACCGACTATTTTGGGTCGATAGGCGACTTTCTCTATCTCACGCGATCGGGTGGAACCCTGCCTTCACAAAAATCGATGGAGATAATGGTTCACCCTGTCTTGGGAGCGAATGGGCGCATTGTGGACCGAGGCAGCGAGCAATCGATAGCTGAGCTTGTCGGACAGATTGGTTCTTACAAGCAGGCGGTTTCTTACGCTTTTGCCCACCCGGCATGAAGCCCATTCGAGCTCGCATCTCAATGCTGCCCACGGATTCGCAGCACGACAAGCACCACTGAGTTCCCTAGTCGTACGAGTCATAATACGAGTCCTAAAATGGTAACGTGAGACCGCTTGACTGCGTCGTCACACACAAGATCATGAGTACTTCTCGCTTCCGTCTTCTGAAATTTGCCCCCGTAGAGTAGCTCTATCTCCGTTGTGCTGGTATGGCTGCTTCAACTTCAAAGAACTCATGCCTTTCGGTCGTGATCCCCGCTTACAACGAGGAAACGACGCTTGAGAAGGTCATCGCAAAGCTCCTTCGACTGAACGAGTTAAAACAGATCATCGTGGTCGACGACTGCTCTGAAGATAGAACCTTGGAGATCGCCAGCTCGCTAGCTTCAAAATCTCCGCAAATTCTAGTCGTGCATCACCCGCAGAGGCAGGGGAAAACAGGAGCGCTCAAGACCGGATTCTACCGAAGCAGTGGGGCCATTGTAATCGTCCAGGACGCGGATCTGGAATATGATCCCGAGGACATTCCAGCTCTGATCCAACCCATCTTGGATGGACACGCAGATGTCGTTTACGGCTCGCGCTTCCTAATCCGAAAGGCCGCGCGGGTTCTCTATTTTTATCACTACCTGGCAAACCGGGCCCTGACTTTTCTCTCTAACGTGTTTACAAACGTCAATCTCACCGATGTCGAAACCGGCTACAAGGCATTCCGCGGGGAAATAATCCGCGAAATGATCATCAACTCAACAGGATTCGGCTTCGAAATCGAGGTCACAGCGAAGGTGGCAAGGTTAAAATGCGCGATCTTCGAAGCACCGATTAGCTATTACGGCCGAACCTACGAAGAAGGGAAAAAGATCGGATTCCGGGACGCCGTCGCTGCAGTTTGGTATATCTTGCGGTTCAATCTTTTCTGCAGCTTGAAAGGAAGCTTTCGAACCGTACCGATTCTCGCACGAGATCGGATATTGCAACCGAGTGAGATCCGATGCGAAAATTCTGAGGAACTGCAGTCCACGAACTGCGGCACTGTTGCGCCCGAGCCTAGCTAGCCCCATCGGTGCCATCATTCCCCACGCTCGAACGGGTACGATCGTACCTGTCACCTAAAGCCCAGGACTCCGAGGCTCCGGGCCACAAAATCACGCCACTACGTCGGCTCTCGTCACAGAGCAGTCTCGTTTTGTTGGTTTCGGCTGCTCTGCTTATCCCGTGCTTTTGGCAGCCCCACATTGAAGCGGGCGATATGCTGAGCCATCTTTACAATGCATGGTTGGCGAAGCTAGTCGCTCTAGGCCAAGCGCCGGGCTTATGGATTGTCCCACTATGGACAAATACAGTCTTCGAGATTGTTGAGCGCTGGTTGCAAGAAGTTTTCAGTGTCGTTGCGGCCGAGCGGATCGGAGCTTCCGGTACCGTATTGATCTTTTTTTGGGGCGCGTTTGCCTTGGCCTCGAAGGTTAACCGACGCCCCGCCTGGCTTGTTGCTCCGCTTCTCGCAATGCTAGCGTATGGGTTTGTTTTCCATCAGGGACTTACGGACTTCTATATCTCGGTCGGGCTGTTACTCGTTTTCCTTACACTCGTTTGGCAAGGCGGCCTCGGTAACTGGTTAACCGCGGTGCCTATTTTCTTGCTGGCCTGCATGGCGCACGCGAGTGCCGCCGCTTGGATGATTGGGCTAACGGGCTATGCCTTGATTGCGCGCAAGCTTCGGCCGAGGCTTCACGCTCCGCTTTTGCTTCTATCGTTCTTGGGATTGCTCGCCATTCGGCAGTATTGGCTCGCCCATTTTGAGAGCCGCTGGGCAGCTCGGCAGATCTTGTCGGTAACAGGCGCAGATCAGTTCTGGGTTTTTGGCCGGCAGTACGCTGTCTTCTCGCTTGCAGCACTTTTGGTATGGGGCATGCTGGCTTTTCAGCGTGGTCGTGATTGGCGGGATACCACGACTCGAGTCTTCGCACAGCTGTACCTGCTTTCTGCTTGTGCCGTAATCTTACTACCCTCCAGCATCAAGCTTGCCGCCTTCCAGGTTCCGTTCTCTAGCATTTATGAGCGAATGTCACTGATCACAGCCGTCCTCGCCTGTGTCATCGCTGCTGGTGCCGAGCCAAAACGCTGGCATGCAGTAGTTCTACCGCTTGTGGGCTTGTTGTACTTTTCGTTTCTGTACCTCGATCACCGAGCGATCAATCGAATCGAGGCCAAGGTCGAAAGCCTAGTAGCACAACTGCCGCCCCAGCAGCGCGTTCTGGCTCTACTGCCATCCCTGCGATCGGGTGATGCGGATGCGCATTTATTGAGCAGGATCGACGATAGGCTCGCGAACTTCCTCGCCAAGTTACCATCGGGGAGGCAAGTGATTCAGCTATTTCCTAAATCTCGCTTGGGCCTAATCAGGATTATTGATCGAGTCTGTATCGGCCGCTGCTTTAGCTACGCAAACTACGAGCCAGCCACGCATCAGTTCCGAGTTCGGGCGGGGCCTGGCAATAGGATCGTGGAGTGGGATGCCAAAGCCGATTCGGCACTCCTGCAGGGACATTATGTCGTCAAGCGAGCCGATTCACCCCTCTACCAGATCTACCGCTGCGGCAACGCCAGTACCGACCTTTGTATTCGATCGCTAGCAGCAGGCGAAGTAAACGGCGCCGCTTCTATCCGCTAAGGCACGATCTAACCAAGTATTGCATCGGTTCCCGTCAAGCACGTGTATGCCGCGCGAAGTAAAAGGCGGCGGTCACAAGGATCGTCTAAACGATTTCTGCGAATAGATTCAGTGATTTATAGCTTCGTTTAATGCTTGGCCGAAGCCCCGTATGAGATTTCTCGAACGAGGTTGCAGCAAATCCATGTTTACTCGTCATAGTATCCTCCTTCTCGTTTCACTGGCGATTCCGACGTTTGGCCAGACAAACACTACTCTTAATCTTTCAACGCAAGGTCGCAACGCGGATTTCTCGAATTTTCCCTTCACTAGACCGTTAACCCAAGGTTCGAGTTTGCCTTCGACCTGTCAACTGGGACAGCTCTTTTTCCATACCGCAGCGCCGATTGGCGCAAACATATTCTCGTGCGTTTCGCCCAACACTTGGGCAGGTGTAGGAAGCGGCTATACCTACACACTCCCCCAAGCTACTGCAGTTACTCTCGGCGGGGTGACCGTTCCAAGCAATTCCGGATTGAATGTCGCCTCTAACGGGCTCGCGGTTCTCTACGGTACAGATCCCAATACAGCAGCACAGGGCAACGACACCCGGATTACGGGCGCGGTTCAGGCGAGCAATAATCTCAGCGATGTCGCGAATGTACCCACTGCGCTTCAAAATCTAAAGCTTACGGGGGCAAACCCCCTCTCGATTTCTGCGCCTACTACTGGGAATGCGGCTACGGCGACACGTCTAGCGGCGCCCCCGACCAGTTGTGCCTTCGGCCAATATGCGATTGGTGTGGCGACATCTGGTAATGCCAATTGTGCTCAGGTTCAATACGCTCAGGTGAGTGGCGCGCCCGCGGCTTACGCCCTCCCGCCAGCGACCATCGCTACGTTGGGTGGTGTGATCGCAGGTTCCGGATTGGCCGTTTCCTCGGGCACCCTCTCGGCGAGCGTCGGTACTGCTGCAGGCACGCTTGCCGCGGGGAACGACAGCCGCATTACGGGCGCAGTTCAGGCGAGCAATAATCTGAGCGATGTTGCGAATGCTACGACCGCTCTCCTCAACCTTAAGTTGACCGGGGCAAGCCCGCTGTCGATTTCCGCACCTACTACTGGCAATGCGGCTACGGCGACGCGATTAGCTGCTACACCGACGGCTTGTGTCTCCGGCCAGTACGCCATCGGGGTGGCAACATCGGGGAACGCCAGCTGTGCTCAGGTTCAATACGCTCAGGTGAGTGGTGCGCCTGCAGCGTACTCGCTTCCAGCATCGACCACCACTACGCTGGGCGGTGTGGTCGCAGGTTCCGGATTGGCGGTTTCTTCAGGCACTCTCTCCGCAAAGGTCGGTACAGTGGCGGGCACGGTCGCTGCAGGAAACGACAGCCGCATTACGGGCGCAGTTCAGGCGAGCAATAATCTGAGTGATGTTGCGAATTTGAACACTGCTCTCGACAACCTAAATCTCACAGGAGTTAATCCTGTAACAATTGCGTCCTCTACAAGCGGTAACGCTGCCACAGCCACCAGTCTCCAAGGAACCGGCCCGTTTCGAATCGTGGGTGGCATCAATCCAGCGATGCTCGTTCAATCCTGCGGCACATCGCCCACTATAGCTGGGAGCGATTCGGCCGGCACTGTCGTGGTAGGTAGCGGGACTCCGACCAGTTGCACGATACCCTTCGCCACCGCCTTTGCAAACCCACCGATCTGCACGGCAAACGACAACTCAGGTTTTCTAGTATTGAAGTCCTCCGCAAGCACGACCGCGCTTACGCTCTCCGCACAGAGTTCGTTCGCCGGCGACTCGCTTAGCTACATTTGTATCGGCAAGTGATCGCTCCGGGAAAGTTACTTCATTCAGCGGTAAATTACGCCTTGAGCGGCGGGCCTCACAGCACATGCGAGATTTTCGAAAGCGGTTAGCACGAATCCACCCATCCATCGTCATGCGTTCGGTAGCCGATCGGTGGTTTTCTTATGAATTGGTGCAGGGCTTCCTTGATGGCTTTCTTGCTTCGCTTCTCGACTCTAAGCCGGATCTCGCCCCCCCCCCCGGCTGAAGGCACCGAGGACCATGGCTAAGCACGCTCAAGAGCGCCCGAGAGCGCTAGGTAGTAAGCCGCCGAAATCATCCAAGAAGAGCATCTAGGACGAATACAAAGTTTTAAGTGATCGTTCAGTCTAACGCGCTAAATCAGCAGCCGCATCCTCAGTTACCACTGATGATATGAGGTCGCGGTAATCAGCGGCTTTGTAATCCCAACTGAAATTCCGTTCAGCAAGCTGCCGCGCACGGGTTCGCATGTCGCGGGCAGTCGCGCGATTCCCAGCCAAATTTCTGATGGCGCTCGAGAATGCGTCTACGTCGCCAGGAGGAACGAAAATTCCGGCATTAACGGGTTCCAAGTATTCACGAGCTTCACCTTCAAAATTCACTATCACCGGACATCCACACGCGAGATAGTCAAAAAACTTATTCTGAAGGAAGATGTAAGTGAGAGGACTAGGCTTGATGCAGAGAATACCAAGATCAGCCCTTCGCAAAAACCGCGGAAGGGCAGCTTTAGGAACTGGGCTCAAAAAATGAACATTGTGGAGTTTTCTTCGCGAGACTTCACCTATGAGCCGCGCCTTTTCGGGTCCGTTGCCTACCAAAAGGAATTGTATGGATGGATCATCGAGAACCTGTTCCGCCCCATCTACTACGAAATCCAAAGAGTTCGCAAATCCGAGCGAGCCTGTATGTATGCAAAGGAATGCGTCAGCCGGTATCTTAGCCAGGATCTCGAGGTCCTCCTGCGGTCCATCTGGAGTAAACAGAGCCAAATCGCACGCGGTTGTTATTGTTCTAACGCCCTCCGCTGGGATACCCTTCTTGATAAGCTCCTTCCGGATTCCTTCAGTGACGCATGTAAGAAATGCTGCCTTTCTGTACAAGAACGATTCCAGCCAATATGAGGCCCGAATGAGGAGCCGATTCTTGACAACACCCCACATGACGGGGCAATCGGGCCAAAGATCGCGCAACTCGAAGATGAATGGGGCTTTGTGTAGTCGACTAAGCAGGTAGGCAGGGATTCCGATCGTCAGAGGAGTGGAACTGGCGATGATTACGTCAGGCTTCCGACTTGACAAGGCAGCAAGGAAGGCGAACGGAATAAACCACACAAAGCCAACCATCCTTGGTACTATCTTCCGGGAACCACCGAACGGAATACTGACCCGGATGACATCCAGACCTTCGACTTGAGTGCGGTTCCAGAACAACCCATGCTGCGCTTCTTTTTTTCCCGTAGCGTAAACCCAGTTGGCTGCAATGATGGTAACCGAATCGCCGCTCTGCATTAGCCTGCGGAAAATCTCGTAGGGTCGGGTGCTGCCGCTCACCTCATTTGTCCCAAAGTATTGATAAAACGCCAAAATATGCATGAAAGCCGCGAGTACTGAATTAAACAGCTGACGCTTTCAGCACTAAGGCCGGGCTCGCCGCCGTCAAACTTTGTCCACAACTCTTCTTCAAGTTCTGAATCCATTCCTTGGCTTCAATGCAAACCTGTGATTCGAGCACCTCTGCTACAGCGCCGAGAATCTCGTCTTTGATGACGGCGTATTGAGCTTTAAGGTCGAGTAAGGGAATTTTCATGGTGTTTGTTATGGGGCGATAGATCAGCTACTGCCGCAGGAACAAGGCTCAGCTCGGAAGCTGGGCATTCTCGCTTACTGCGGTACCAGCCTGTACTCCTCTTAGTTGATTACAGAAATCGACAAGCCGCATTCCTTCTCCTTTCCAGCAGTAGGAGGAAAGCACACGTTCGCGGCCTATTTTAGACATTTCACAGAGCCTGGTTTGATCCGATAAGAGGTCCCGGATCGCACGTTCGATTTGAACGGGATCCTTAGGGTCAACCTGCACTCCGCACCCCTCCAACAGCTCACTAAATTCCGGAAAATTGGAGGCGATGACGGGTATTCCAGCCGCCAGATACTCATATAATTTGATGGGCTGCGAGTGTCGATGGCTGGGTGTCGGATAAAGAAGATTGATCCCAATCTTAACTGAGGGGTAAAGTGCTAAGACCTGAGGGTGCTCCATCCAGCCCAGCCATTTGATGTTCGGCGGCAAATCCTTTAAGACTTCTTCTTGGAACGTTTTGTCATAGAAGATCCCCACCAACCACAGTTCCGCTTCATCTGGTCTAATATGCCGGAATGCTTCGATTAACTCGGCGATTCCTCGCACAACTCCGAGCCCTCCCGCATAAATCACGATATTTTGTCGCAAGTTGAGCGGCAAGCCTTCCCCGCTTTTCAGGCCTTGTTCGGTTGGGAAATTCCGGATTGGAATGCGGCGATTCTTTGGAAAGCGTGGTAACACTGCATCACGCGCAACGGCTACGCCACTTAACAGGCGGGACCCAAACCACTCCAACGCCCAAGCCGCTAGTGAAGCCGGGCGCCGTAGCAGACGCGGAATCCAGGCTTTCTGAAGAACTTGTGCGGGTAGGTTTTCGTGGCAATCATAAATGACCTTTTTGCCCAAAAGGCGAAGCATCAGTCCCACGCCAAAAAGCTCCGGGTCGTGGAAAAAAAACACGCGGCCTCGCAGCCGGAGCGCAAGCCGCATTACTGTCCATCCATACAGGAGCCGCAAGGATCCACGCTTATGCTTCGCCAATGCCTCAATCCAAACTCCGTCTAAGGCTTCGGGTTTGGGATGGGGACCAATGACAGCCACGGCTAATCCAGCGTCGGCAAGGGTCTTTGCCTCGCGATAGAAGATACGGTTATCGGTCGCAGGGTGAGACGTGGTCAGCATGACTACGTCGAAAGAGTGTTTGTTCGTCACTGATCTCAAGCCTCTGTTCGGGTTGGAAACGCTTTGTATTCGAAAACTCGCCGTCCCCGAGTGTTCATCAGGACTTTTCTCACGCGCTAATCGGCTGCCGCAAAGAAGCTCTTCTGCCAAATGAACTCTAGCCATTGAGGTCGCCGCTTCACCAACACGAACACGTAGACCACGCAGATGACAACTTCGAGGGCGATGAACCGGACCAGGCTCGTCCCAGCCCCAATGACTCCTCTCATCGCCGCAGCGATCGCAAAGAGTAGAAGATTAGCCACCAGCGACTCCGCAAAGCTTCTCCAGGCCGGCTTGATTTGACACAGCCGTCGAACCGTCGCAGCAGTAAGGGCGGCCAGCAAGGCAAGCGTCAGGACCGTAGAGATAGAAAGAGCGATAAGGAGGAACGCTCTGGGAACCATGGTCACAGAAATAGCAATGAGAACGAGCATTGCCGCAAGCGAAATGATAAGGTTGTGGGCATTTGAAGCCTTTACGGACACCGCATCAATCACGCTCCGTAGCGCCACAGGAAAGAAAACAAAAGGGACTCCTACGGCAAGAATGCGGACGATAGGAGCGGCGTTATGGAAACCGGAACCGACCCAGATCCTTAGAACAACATCCGCAAACACAATCAACTGCAGACTCAGAAAAATGGATATTTCGAGGACTCCGTTCATCATGTGACTGAGTGGTACTCGAATTTCCTCCAGCCTGTTCTGCGCGACCATAGCGCTGACCTTCGACAGTAGCAACGTTCCCAAAGGCGCGACGCTAATGCTCGCGGCCGCCATGAGGCTGGTGCCTAAAAGCAAGGGGGAAACTTGACTCAGTGGCATGAATTGGGCAGCGATCATCGGCCCCACCGCCGGAAGCGTAGCACCGGCGAAGTCTCCCGGCACGCGTGCGAGACCATAATGCAAAAGGTTTTTCATTGGCCGTAGCAGTTCAAATTCTCCGCCCTTGAAAGCACGCTTTAAAGCGGGGATGGAAACCAGGGCTGAGCTAGCGATCGTGATCACGCCTGTGACGTTCACAATCAACGCTACCGAGCGAAAGTGAACGAGAATCAGCAGGGCAAGGACGGGAACGAGAGACATGTTCCAGATCTGCAGCAGATTCGCGCGATTCATCCACAGGTATCCTCGGAAGTATCCATAAACTGCCGTGTGCAACGCCAGCCCTGCAATCGTCAGCGACAGAGGCAATATCAGATAGGCCGTTTGGCTGCTGCCAAACAATAATCGGGAAAAATCCCGAGCCCAGAGATTTAAGATTATGCCCAAGCTGACCGCCACCACTCCCAGGCAGGCGGCACCCGCCGCAAAATAGGCTTCCGGCTTTCCGTCAACAGCGGCCGATTCGTGCGCTACGTAGCGAGGTATCCCGACCAGGAGGCCTAACTGCACTCCCGATTGCAGCCAGGCGACAACTCGCCGCAACAGTAGATATTCGGCCAGCCCGGTTGCACTCAGAAAGCGAGCAAACAAAGAGATGAGAAGCAGATTAGAAACAAACAGCGAGATCTGCGCCGCACTCGTGAAACCCAGATCCAGTAAAAGTGGATGTGACCTGATTCGCCTAGATCGCGAAGTGACAGGGGCCGTCTCTGCAGTTGCCGGTGTCATGAGTTGCTTCGCGAAGGGGAAGTGTCGCTTCAGCGAGCGGCCAACCGATAACCCAGCCCGTAAGTTGCGACGCCAGTAGCACTCTGGAGCGCGGCTGCGGTCAGCATCTGCATCGTCTTTTTCATTCCGCTTTCCGGCACAAATAGAATGTCGTTCCGCTGGAGATCAAGATCGCTGCCTTTTCCCTTCATCATGGCACTGAGGTCGACGGGTATCTGTTGCCTCTCTTGCCCTTCCGCGGACCGGCGCACGATAAAGGCGCGGTTTGTTGCAGCGGTCGGTTTCGTACCCTGTGCCTTTGCGATGGCCTGCAAGACGCTAAAGTTTGAACTCGGGTCCTCAAGCACATAGCCACCCGGCATGTTCACGGCACCGACAACGTAAACAACTGGCGCGGAGGGGACAGTTAGAACATCTCCCGGCTCGACCTTTAGATTGAGAGAAGGATCACTGCCGGCCATCAGTTTACCCAAATCGATTGTGACAACCGTCGTATCTCCTTTGATGTGGCCGATGGGCAATTCATGACCTTTTCGAATCAATGTCATCTGCCCTCCCGCGGTTGGAAGCAAACCGCCCGCCATGGAAATCGCTTCCAAGATCGTGGTGGGGCGGTTCAGCGGATAGACAAGCGGGTTAGAGACCGCTCCAAGGACACTTATGGTTCGACTATGAAACTCCTCGACGAATACACTCACGATGGGGTCCCGAACAATCTGTGCCTGCTTAAGATCCTCTTTGACTTGCGCGCCAAGAGCGGCTGGTGTTAACCCGACGGCTTTGACGGGTTTTGGCAAACCAGGCGCAATGATAAAACCATCCTCGCTGACGCGGACTTTACCGCCAATCTCCGTTGCATAAGTGACGGCAATCGTTAAGACGTCACCCGGACCGATCGTGTAATCAGCGGGCGGCACCGTATATGGCGCTTTGGAGCCGTCGGTGTTCTGAGCACACAAAATCGACACTGTCCCGCTTAAGGCAGTAATACCCAATAAAATGGCGCCACAGCAGTTTAGCGCCCACCTGTGCTGATGAGTGAGATAGTTCAACATATATGAATCATTCCTGCTTATAGCGGCCGACATTGCGCAGAGAGCGCCCGCTCAAATCCATTATACCCGCTGGGGCCAGTACTCTGCCTCGGCAAATGCAGCCGCCGGTAAATGTGACTTTGCTACTTTAGCATGTCCGAACAACCGTCGCCATTGCCCTTACGTATGTCAGTAGTATAGTTCGAGACGTGAATGTCTCACCGGGTAAAGCATCGATCAATGATGGTGTTCGCAGGGGTTCAGGCCTTTGTTCGGGCCTATTTCGCAGGCCTCGCGGCCACCTTCGACTCTCTTTCGCCCAACCCAGCGAAGCGGCTTTGGTTACCCTGCTCAGGTAAGAATCTCATAGCCTTCCCGCTTTTGGGGTGACTCGGGTCGCCGCTCCCGTTCTTATAATCAGGTACTGCTACTGAGGCCTTCAATTCCGCCAGCCATGCTCGCAGCCGCGGCGGCAGTGCGCCCGAATGGCGGGTCCCACGCGCCGCCTTTCGCAGCGGCAATATGTTCTGGATTCGAGGCGCTCACCGAGGCCGACAATGAGGCGTGTAATGGCATGGATGGTGCTTGTGCCAAACACATTCGCTTAGGTCAATCACTGATGTCCAGGACCGGACTACCGGATTCCTCTTTTGCGAGCAGACGAGATTCGTCAACTCGGGATTGGTGTCTTCTGAGGGCAACGCCGGGTCTCGCTTGAACAAGCCATTACTTGCAAACGGACTGGCGGGCTTTCGAAACGCGATTTGCCCCGACTAAGAAAATCACGCGGGTACTGCGCCGGAACCTTCGCGCCCATGTGCGTGGGCATAGCAAAAAGGCTCCCTTTAGAGCCCTCTCTATATTTCAATGCGGAAGCAGAGATTATTTCGATTTCCTAATGTAGGCCGATCACGGCAGGCCCATCCTGTCAACTAACGAATAGCCGCGCCGCTGATTTTTGCGCCCCTAATGATCTCGGGGCAGGGGCCGTTACATCCCCCGTTCGGAAGGCCGAATGCGCCAACGTTCCAGAGCGGGCCTTGCGTTGACGTGCCGTAAGGGTAAGACACTGGCTGAGGGTTGAGGATATTACCGAACTGCGATAGCTGAGCCTGTCCCGTTGCGATAGCCGGCGATACGACACCCTGAAGCTTTACGTCTTCAGCGGTCTTGTAGGCGCCGCCCGATAATACAAACTTAGGGTCTATGATCCGCGTGTGTGTGCCAAGAGTGATGCCAGTCGAAGGCGTTGCAGTGTTGAAAAAGATATCGTAGTCTTCCGATGCGCCGCTACTATTAGCGCAACAGAGGGCTTTCGGGAATCCAACGAATATGTTATTTCTGTAATCCGCGAAACCAGAGCCGCTACCAGTCTGATTGTTTATTGCAGTGCCGGTCTTAATGGTGAGCGACGGATCCTGTACGAACGTGTTGTTATACACCAGGCTCTTAGTGTTACTCATGGTATCTCGGCCGCCGAAGTGCATAGCGTTGTAAGTTCCCGTTGGGCCGATGATGATGTTTCCGTAAATAAAACCGCTAGAGTAGTAAGTGCCTATGGCGTCTTGCGTGTCGTTTGAGCAATCGTGGTCTCCTGTCGCGCCGGTTGTTCCAATCGAGCCTATAATAATGTTTCTAGCAACAGTAATATTGCTTTGAGAAATATCTAAAAGTGTTACGCCGCCCGATGTAAATGGTGAGGGGCCGCCCTCAAGTTCAATTGCTTCACCGTCACCCGCTGGTGTGCCAACGCATACATCGGCCCCTACTGTGTGCGTTGCTGAGCCGAATCTTTTTACGCCGCTGATATAGTTATCGCTCATCGAGCCGCCGCTAACACGCGCCTTATAGCAACTACCAACGCCTGGCGTCCCCCCTGTAGGACACGACCCGGGCTTGAACGATACTCCCTGTGTCCCTCCGTACATCGTGTTACTGTCTATCTTGGAATTAGACGAGCCGGATACTTCAAAGTGTATGCAGTTAGCCCCACTACTAACAGTGTTAAGGTTTCGCATGTCTGAAAGGTTATGCGTTACTGTGGTCGTACTCGGCCCCTGTATCTTTACGCACCCCCCCAACTGAACCTGCCCGCTGGTAGCGTCACAGGTGTTTCCGTCAATCAGCGCCGTAGTAGCCGAAACTGTTTCAGATATAATTGCGGCCCATGCGGTGTCTGTGAAGTGATTATTTAGAATCTGTATGTTTGTTGCGCCACCGTAATCGAGCATGTCTCCAGTCGGTGACTTGGCATTTTTAAACCACAGTCCATCCACGGTGATATTGTTCTTTGTAATCCTCATCAGCGGATCCAGCGCTCCGTTCGCATCAAGAATAGGTAACGTTGTGCAGCTGCCGGAGGTGACGTAATGACCGTACGTGATCGGATTCCCTGAGGACCCGGAGTTGGGTGTCGTGAGGGGGGACGTAAAATTCGAGGTGCCCTGCGTCCAGGCATTCCCGCATTTGAACAGAATCGAATCGCCCGCGAGATAGCTGAGACCCGGTGAGTTAACTTGACTGATCGTCTTCCAGGGGGTGGACTTGCTTGTTCCGTTGTTGGAATCGGAACCGCTCACGGAATCGACGTAATATGTGGTTGCAAATGCTTGCGTGATAAAGAACAACAGAGCTACACCGAGGCCAGCAAGATGAGTGGCACGGCAGGAAATGTAGTAAAACATGCGTTACGAGGCTCCCTGGCGTGAAGATCTCTCGGGAGACCGCCTCGACTGGCAGGGGAAAATGCGTAACGCGCTGAATCTAAGTCAGAAAATGGGTGCACGAACTTTTGTGACCCACTTGCAAGTTCGTACTGTTCTTAAAGGAGTGAAGGCGAGAGTACAAGTTTTAAATAGAACCCGAGCACAACAGACTCAAGAAGTTTTTAGAAAAATTGGGCCACTCGCGACTTGCCTGATCTGCAACCTCGATGTTGGCGTTGGAATAGCACACAATTTCATGCTCTGTCACGACGCACTTTCTCGCTGGCGGAGGAAGAGGGATTCGAACCCCCGAGCGCCTTCCGACGCTAACGGTTTTCAAGACCGCCGCCTTCAACCACTCGGCCATTCCTCCAGCAACTAACCTAACGGATTCCTGCTCCCTTTCGCAACGCTAGCATGCATAAGGCATGCACGATTAAGCATTGATGAAGCGAGTACACCTCTTCCGAAGAAATGCGTCTTTTAATAGAGGAACAGTAACAAACATGAAGCGCAAATTGTCTTTCGGGCTTATCGGTTTCTTGCTCGCTAGCTCCACCATGTTTGCCGGAGGGGGAGTTAGGTTCGGGGCTGCATCCTTTGGAACTCCTGGCGTTGTCTATGTGGGCCCCGTGCAGGGACACTATCACCACCATCCGGTCGGCCCGTACGTAGGCCGCATGTCGCTCCGGCACCGTACGTAGTTCCCTATGTGCAACCCGCGCCTTACGTAGACGAGTACGCTGCGCCCCGCCCTTTTATGGGGCTGTTTCGATACCAGCCCGCTCGGATTATGCGGGCCGCATGGCCGGTATTGGGCGCGAGGCTACTCGAGCCAGCGAAGATAACGACGCGGTTCGAGTTAAAATGCAATTACGGGTCACGCGATCAGTGCCCGTTTCATTTAACCTGTATCGTCAGCGACTCGCTTTTGGCGTGCCCAGCCCCATCATCGGCCGTAATTGTGTAGGTGGTGGTCTTCTTCGGAGCGATTTCAAAGCAGTGATGATAAGAAGGCTTAAGTTGCTCTACTGGCGGGTCCACCTTGACCGTCTTTGCATTGAGTACCCCATAACACAACTGAGTGGTTTGCCCCGGCACTAACACGCCGCTATCGGCGGACATAGCAATAAACTTGACCTCTCCCGATCCGTACATCTGGCCCACGTACCGCTTATTCTCCTCCGCCTTCTTGTTCTGTATCGCTTCGATTGCCGAGCGATTCGCCTCATGGCGTGAGTAGAAAGTCCAAGCTACGTAAAGCGCGGCAATGATCATCGCGATCGTTGTGTAAGGAAGAATGGCGCGCAAACGCGACGGTGGCATCCGCTCGGGCTCATTCGAGGGGTTCGTTAACGTCATGCTGAGAAGACGCAAAATTACGGCACCTGGTACAAAATAGTGGGACATGTCACTACAACTCTTCAATCTCTCGGGGCGCGTTGCGGTCGTGATGGGCGGGACCTCCGGCATTGGACGTGCGCTCGCAATCGGCCTTGCTGAAACGGGCGCGGATGTGGTCTCAACGGGGCGCCGGTCCGCTCTGGTCAACGAGGTAGGCGATGAGATCGAAAAACGAGGCCGGAAGACACTACGAGTTCCGGTCGATGCTTCGAGCCGTGAATCAATTGACAGTCTGCGTGATGCGGTTCTCCAAAAGTTCGGCCGTGTAGACATCCTCCTTAACTCTGCTGGCCAGAATTTCCGAAAGCCAAGTCATGCTGTCGCCGAGGACGAATGGAACGGCATCATGGACATCAACGTCACCGGCACCTTTCGAGCCTGCCAAAGCTTCTATGAGCCGCTCGTGCAGAGTACGCGAGGACGCATTATCAATATCGCTTCGCTCACCTCTTATGTGGGTTTCTTTGAAATCACGCCCTACGCGGCGTCCAAATCCGCCGTGCTGGGATTGACCCGAAACCTCGCCATTGAATGGGCGCCGAAAGGAATCAACGTGAATGCAATCGCGCCGGGCGTGTTCCGTACCGACCTGAATGCCGGCCTGCTCGATGGAACCGATCGCGGCCGGGAGCTGCTGATCAGGACGCCGATGAAGCGCTTTGGGAACGTGGGTGAGCTGGTAGGAGTCGCGACCTTGCTTGCTTCTGATGCCTCGAGCTTCATCACTGGTCAATGCATTGCAGTCGATGGCGGCTTTCTTGCTTCGGGCGTTAATTGCTAGCCGCCGCTATCGCTCGACATTCACCTCAACAAACGATGCCGCGCTACTTGACCGGTAAATACACTCGGTTGCCTTCCGAAAATCAGATGCCTTTGCAGTCGAAATATTTACGAAGGTTTGGGGATTCCTGTCTACCAAAGGAAACCACGAGCTCTGCACTTGCACCATAAGGCGGTGTCCTTTTTGAAAACAATGATAGACATCCGGCATGGCAAAGTGAATACGCTCGATCTCGCCAGGCCGGAAGGGTTCGGGCTGCTCAAAGCTTTTGCGGAATTTGCCGCGGAATGGCTCGCCGCGTAGAAGCTCCTGATACCCATTCAGGTGACCGCCGTCATTGTCAGGGTAAACATCAATTAGCTTCACGACGTAATCCGAATCCGTTCCGCTCGTCGAGACGAATAATGAAGCCGTTATTGGACCCGCAATCGTCGTGTCGTGCTTAAGAGGTTCCGTTTCGTAGCTCAAGACGTCTGGACGGCTTTGTACGAAGCGCTGATCGGCATCCATGTATTCGCGAGCCATTTCCAGCGTTGGCTTGGCGAAAAACGGTACCGGATTGTTGGGGTCACTATCGTACTCGTCGAAACCAGAAGCTTCTGCCGGCGCCTGTTCCGTCAGTTCACGACGCCCATGGAAGTAGAGCCTGTGCGGCGCGGCATCTGAGGGCGGCCACTGATCCTTCCTTTGCCAAACATTTTTGCCGGTCTCGAAAACATACGCCTGGGGAAGTTTAGGATCTTCAGCGTCCTTCAGGTAATGACGAAAGAATGGGAGCTCAATCTCGTCGCGAAAAAAGTCAGCGGTGTCAGATCCGAATGAAATATCACCCAGCTTGTCTCCCTTTGCCCATTCCCATCCGCCATGCACCCACGGACCCATGACGAGCTTCTCTACAGTGCCGGGCGAATGCTCCTTAATCGTCCGATAGGTCTTGAGTGTTCCCGAGAGATCCTCCGCGTCGAACCAGCCGCCCACAATCAGAACCGCCGGTTTGATGTTTTTCAAATGAGGCAAAATGTTCCGGGCCTTCCAGAATCCGTCATAGTTCGGGTGCTTGATAATGTCGGTCCAGTACGGATTCTTGAATTTGAAATATTTCTCGTCTGCATTGACGAGCGAACCCATCTCCAGGTAAAAGCGGTATCCATCTTTGGTTCCGTAGTCGAAACGCTCTTCGTGTTCTGGCCGCTGCGGATTATTCTGCCTTCCGAAGGATGTGTAAAAACTGAAATTTGCTGTTAGAAAAAACGCACCGTTGTGAAATGCGTCGTCACCCATATAAAGGTCCGAAACCGGGGCTTGTGGAGAAACTGCAACGAGAGCGGGATGGGCGTCTATGATCCCGGCGCTGGTGTAAAAACCCGGATAGGAAGTGCCAAATAAACCGACCTTGCCGTTATTGTTCGGCACGTTCTTGATCAGCCACTCGATCGTATCGTATGTATCGGAACTCTCATCCACGTCGGCCCGTCCCGCCTTTACGTCCTTCGCCGGCGTCATCTCGAGCCACTGACCTTCGGACATGAAACGTCCACGAACGTCCTGGTAAACGAAGATGAATTTATCTCGGGCAAATTTCGGGGAAGGGCCAAGCCTTTTGCGATACGCATTCACACCGTAAGGTGCAACACTATAGGGCGTCCGGGTCATCAGAATCGGATATTTTTCCGATGTGTCTTTCGGTACGTAGACTGCGGTCCATAACCGTTTCCCATCGCGCATCGGAATTTGATATTCATGCTTGGCGTAGTGAGCTGCAATGTCGAAATAGCCGTCTGGAATGCAATTTGAAGCAAGAATATACAACGAAAAGATCGTGAAAAGCCGATACGACGACATGGAACCATGCTAGATGCAGCGCTCCTGACTTCCGTGACACAGCCCAGAATCCCAGCTATACTGGGCAAATAAAAGGCGAATAGCCGATGCTGGATACTGACGACCAACTCACACGCCTGAAACGGCAAATCGCTCTCATCAGCCATAAGTTCAGCACTCAACCCACTAAGCCGAATCAGCCCTTAGTCGCCACTCCACCTCGCGGCATTCACGGAAGCTCAGCTCGCTGCTTCATCGAGGAATGGTCGGAAGGCCAGGTTGTCGAGAACAAGTTCGGTCAACACTTCCAAACGGAACGCCTATTCGCATCCCACAAGAACCACGGTTCGGCGGATGTGGGTGCGTTGGCGGATCTGCCGGACGACTTTTTGGAGGTTCTGGGTAACGGCGATCTTCGCACTACGCCTCCATGCCGTTGGGCGTTTCTGGACACGGAGACGACAGGCCTGGCCGGAGGATCCGGCACGTACGCTTTCTTGATCGGCGGCGGGCGGATCACTCCGGAAGGTTTCAAGGTCCGCCAATTCTTCATGCGTGAATATGCCGAGGAGCGAAGCATTCTGGCAGCGCTCGAAGCACATCTGAGTGACTTCGATGTTCTGATCACATACAACGGTAAGAGCTACGATCAACCGCTGCTTGAGACCCGCTATCTGCTGACCCACCAGAAACCTCCGTTTGCGAGGCTTGCACATCTGGACTTGCTGCATGGCGCGCGCAGGTTGTGGAAGCTGCGAATAGCAGACTGCCGGCTGATGCAACTGGAGGAGCAAATCCTTGGCGTGTACCGCGATGGCGATTTGCCTGGGGAACTGATCCCTTACGTATATTTCGAATACCTGCGGTCGCACGAAGCTCGGCGGCTGGTGCCGATTTTCCATCACAATGCGATGGACATTTTGACGCTGGCTTGTCTAACCGCCATTGTGCCCGCCGCGTTTCGCGCTACAGATTCGGAGTCACTGGCGCGAGTCGGAGTGCGGCGGGGTGAGGATCTGGCCGGCATCGCCCGCTGGCTGATTGCAGCGGAAGAGCATGAGCAAGCCCTTGAAGTGCTAAAGCGTGCCATAACAGCGGGTTTGCCCGATTCTCTGCTATTCCGGGCCCTTTGGGACACTGCGTTACTGGAAAAAAGACTAGGACGCCCTGCGGCTGCTTTGCATATATTCACCGAGCTCGCAACCTGCAGAAATGACTACCGCGTGTGCGCTCTCGAAGAGATTGCGAAATACTACGAGCATGGAGAGCGCAATTACGCCATGGCGCTCGAGTTTACGGATCAAGCGCTTGCCTTACAGCCCTCTAGCGCGCTTACCCAGCGTCAGATGCGGCTGAAGAGGCGTTTGGCCAAGCGACAATCCCGCCGTCTCTCCTGAAATTCCGTCATCCCTGTGGGGCCGGAAAACATCTATCCTGTGTGACGGATGAGACGAAATCAAACAGGCGCGAGGTACTTTGGGCTATGGGAATCGGTTTGACTGCGGCGGGTTTAGGATCTGCAGGTGAAGCAGGCGACGCTGGAGTACCCTATCGGGTACTCGGACACACAGGCGAGAAAGTGTCTTGCATCGGGATGGGCGGCTTTCATTTAGGTAGGCCCGGCATCGGTGAATCTGAGGCCATAAAATTGATCCACTCGGGAGTAGACCGCGGCATCAATTTTCTCGACAACTCATGGGATTACAACAACGGCGACAGCGAAAAGCGTATGGGGACGGCCCTCAAGCAAAACGGCTATCGCAAGCGCGCGTTCCTGATGACCAAGATTGATGGCCGCACCAAAGAAGCGGCCGCGAAACAGATCGACGAGTCGCTGAAGCGCTTGCAAACCGATCACGTGGATCTGCTCCAATTTCACGAGATCATCCGCTACGACGATCCGGACCGCATCTTTTCCGAAGGTGGCGCGGTTGAGGCCGCTCTCGCTGCGAAGAAGGCCGGCAAAACGCGGTATATCGGCTTCACTGGCCACAAGGACCCGCATATTCATCTCTACATGCTCGAGGTCGCCGACCGCCACAAATTTCAGTTCGATACGGTGCAGATGCCCCTGAATGTCATGGACGCGCATTTCCGTAGCTTCGGCCGCCTGGTTCTGCCTGAACTGGTGAAGCGCAACATCGGTGTCCTCGGAATGAAGAGCATGGGCGACACGACTATTTTGAAAAGCAAGATCGCGACCGCAACGGAGTGTCTGCAGTATGCGCTCAGCCTGCCGGCTTCGGTTGTGATCACAGGGATTGATAAACCCGAGTTGCTGGATCAAGCCCTTCACGCTGCTCGCACTTACAAACAGGTGAGCAAAGATCAGATTGCCGCACTGCTTGCCCGGACCGCCCCTGCCGCAGCCGAGGGCAAATGGGAGCTCTTCAAAACCAGCGCGCACTTCGACAGCACCGCCACTCACCCGGAATGGCTTGGGACCGAAAGTCCCCACGTCAAGGCAGTCGCCCCGCCGGCGTAGTAGCCGGGCTGGAGCTGCGCGTGCGCCAGGTTCAACGCGCACAGGTTTGTTTGCTAATCTTAGGCCGCATGCCCGTCCTCCGTCTCCCCATCTTCTTTGTTAGCTTGCTGTGCCTACTCAGGCCGTGTTTGGCAGCGAACACTCCAAGACCCAAACTTGTCGTCGGCATTATGGTCGACCAGTTCCGCTACGATTACCTGACTCGCTTCCGTAGCGACTATCATGGCGGCCTCGATCGGCTCATGTCTCAGGGTGCCGTTTTCACAAATGCCTTTTATGCGCACGTTCCGACCGTTACCGCAGTCGGTCACAGCATCTTCATGTCGGGCGCCATGCCAGCGGTGAGCGGCATTGTTGGGAATGCCTGGTACGACCGCCAAGAAGCAAAGCTTGTCACAAGCGTTTGCGATTGGGACGTCGCGATGGTTGCAGGACATTCTGAACAGAAAACGGCGAAATGCACCGATTCCGATCCTTCGTCACCAAAGCGACTCCTGGTCAGCACTGTCGGTGACGAGCTTCGCGATGCTCATGAAGACTCTAAGGTGATCGGTATTTCGATCAAGGCTCGTAGCGCCATTCTTCCCTCGGGGCACCGTGCCACAGGCGCATATTGGTTTGACGATGTCAGTGGAAACTTCATCACCAGCACCTTCTACATGCATAACGTGCCTGAATGGGCGAAGTCCTTCAACGACCGCAAACTTCCGGATAAATATATCGAGCGGAAATGGGAAGGCTTTCCCAAGTGGAATTTTCACGCCAGTGGCACGAGTAAAGCGCCTTATGAAAAACTGCCCGCCGGCCCGTGGGGAAACGAACTGATTGAGCAATTCGCCGAGCAAGCACTCACCGGCGAAAAACTGGGACAACGTGGAGCAACGGATCTGCTGACCGTCTCATTTTCCTCGAACGACTATGTTGGGCACGCAGTTGGCCCCGATGCACCCGAAGTTCGTGACATGGCCATTCGCATCGATCAACTGCTTGCGAAACTGTTTGCACTGATCAACCAGCAAGTGGGGCTAAGCAACGTGATCATCGTGCTTTCTGCGGACCACGGCGTCGCTCCCCTGCCCGGCCGCGACAAAGCAGATAAGATGCCCGGCGGCTATGTGTCTGCAAACTTCGAAAAGATTGTTCAGGACGCCTTCACCGTTCGCCTAGGCCGAGCTGACTGGCTGATCCCCGCTGGTGAAACGAACCTCTACCTGAATCGCACCGCTATACAGAACGCCAAAACAACCGCCGGAAAGTCCGTCACCGACGACGACGTTTACCGCATCGCGAAAGAAGCTCTGCTTTCAGCTCCCGAGCTTCATGTGGCGCGGGTTTATACCCGCGAGCAACTCGATAACGGAATTCCAGGCGATTTCATTGCCCGCGCTGCAATGAACGGCTACTATCCAAAACGCAGTGGCGACATCTCCATCGTGCTCGAGCCAAATTACGTCCCCGGCAGTCACGGCACCTCACACTTTTCGCCGTACGCTTACGACCGCCACGTTCCCGTGCTTTTTTTCGGACTCGGCATTAAGCCTGGCCGTTATAACAATACAGTCGAGGTGAACGATATTGCGCCCACCCTCGCCACAATGCTTGACATTCAAACGCCGAGCGGCTCATCTGGACGCGTGCTGACGGAGATGCTCGTGCGCTAACGTCATTTCAAGTCGAGATGATGCGGGTCCTCGTCCTTGGCCTTAGCGATGTTGCAGTTCTAGTTGCTTCGACAGGCTTCTTACGAGGTCATCTTCTTTCATGTGAGGAAATGGCCACTTTCCTGCCTTGGCAGCATTGATGCCGTCGGGCGAGTTGGGTCGAGCGAAGCCGTTCTCAATTACAATCGAATCACCTAGCAGATAAACGTCGCCCGGCTCTACGTGCCTCAGAAAGAGGACGTAGCGAGTATGTGGCACCAGCCCATATGCTCGGGGAGCCGTTTTAAAAGAAATGGTCTTCCCATTTTGCGAGGAAATAGCCCCCCAGGCTCAATGATGTCTACTACCCTACCCGCGATCGCGGAATCGGCCGGGTAGATTGCGCGACTCCACGCCGATATGCATTTCGCTGTAAATCGCTTCCTGGATGAGGTTAGAACCTCATCGAAGTAGTCGAACGTACCAACTACGACGGTTTCATCAGGAAAAGACGGAGGGATAACATTTCCAGTGGGCAGTCTTGGGCCGGGGTTGTTATAACCCCAAGTGCTTTTCTAATAACTGCTCAATCGGCATGCCGACCCCGAGAACCTTATCTGCGTACGTGTCTCGGGCAGCACGGACGACACGGTCAGATTGTGCAGTTGGTAAAGGCTTGGACGGACGAGCTTCCTGCTGCCATAGACTTGTGAACGTCTCAGCGATCCTTTGTAAGGCCTGGGCCGTCAGTTCTTGACAGCAACCGCTCGGGAACAGAGACTGCAGAAGCTGCAGCAAGAAGACCAAGCGAAGCAGTGACAAAATTAATCCGTTAACATCTGGCATCAAACAGGTTTTCCGCTATCCGAACTGGTCTTCACTACTGAGTCGCGGTCTGTCGCTGGAGAGTCCCTTTCCGGCTTACCTGTCTCGCTTGACCGCACAATCGATTCCTGGAACGGCACGGCGAAACGAACGCCGAGTTTAGATGCCGCTTCTAGAATCTTCAGCAGTAACTCCGACTGTATTTTCAAGAACTCGTTGTAATCCGGCGTCAAAACATACGCGAACACCTCGAGATCGAAGGAGTCCGGGTTAATCTTCGTGAAGCGCAGTGGAACACCAGAGGCATCCACCATCGGTTGCTCTTCCAACATCTTTTTAATTGCATCCATCAACTGGTGCACCTGTTCCGGTTGGGTATCCCGGTGTAAACGCAGGGTTGGATGAAACCACATCCGATCGCGTCTTGAAAAGTTTTCAAGTGTCATCGTCGAGAACGAAGAATTCGGAACGGTCACAACGGTGCGGTCCAGTGTCCGGATTCTCGTCGATCGCATTCCAATGTCTTCTACAGTTCCTACCTGACCTCCAAACTGGCAAAAATCGCCTACTAAAACAGGCCGGTCGGTAATCACCGAAATGCCACCAAATAGATTTTCAATCGTCTTCTGAGCCGCAAGCGCAACCGCTAAGCCGCCCACTCCGACCCCAGCGAGAATCGCGTTCGTGTTATATCCCCAATATGAAAGCGTCATCAGAACTGCAACACAAAATATGCAGATCTTTACGAACCTGACGCCAAGCGGCAGCACGGAGTAGGAAAGCGCCCGCTCCTTCGGGTCAAGACGCGAGATGATCCGGTCGGAAATTACGTCTACAACCCGCATTACAAAGGCCGCCGCTCCGATAAAGAACAGTAATGTAACCACCCGATCCAGGTAGTACCGAAGCAGCGCGGAAGGCGCAATCACTCCCATGCAGGCCTTAAACACCGCAATCGACAGGAGCAACCGAAGCGGCTCGGTAAATTCCTCAAGTCTGCGCGCCTGGAACCATCTCGAGTAACGCATCGCAAGTGGCTTCGCAAGTGCAATGACAACCTTGGACAAAAGGCGCGAAAGTACCGACAGCAGCAAGGCCAACAACACTAACGCAAGCCACGCCCACAAAGGCGTATCGAGCAATTGGATCGATACCAGGGGAGCGGGCAGCCTCTTCTCGAAAGCTGATTCGCGCAGCAAAACGCCCAATTCCGGGATGTGGGCGACACTGTCGGCAGAAACCAACCACACGTCCACGCCATTCTGATTCACGCGTTGCATTTGCAACGAAACAGGTCGTCCGTTCAGATTGAAGGTATCGAGAGTCTCCCGGTCCGCCGCCAAGCTCTCTGTCAGATCTCCTTCTAGTGCGTTGTTTAATTTTTGTACTTCGAAATGCGGGTCGTGGTCTAGAAGCAATCCCAATTGTTTTGCGAGTTCAAGCCCTTGCGTCGCGCGTTGTGCTGACCTGATCCTGCGCAGGTCCAGATATTGCGAAGCCCGGAGAAGATTGTCATCGCGGCAAGCTTCAAGAAAGCTATAGATGGAACTTCGCGGTGTGGTTCGATTCAACGGGTCAGATTGGGGGGAAGGCGCAGCCGATGGCTTAGAGCTGGAGAGTAACGAGCCGATTGCCTGTGCAGAAAGAGCCGGACCATTCAGCACAGCTGCGACCACGAGACACGTGAACAAGGGCGTTACCTTACCAATCGAAAACATGGGCTCCTTAGCTCAGACCGAAGAGTTTCTCACACAGTTTCAAAATGCGCATGTCCGCCCGTGTTCACAAGCTTTGAGCGGGTAATATTTCTACCTACAAGGGCAATAAATCCAATAGCTTAGTGACCATGGTTAAACTTTAGGCTCATCTACCTTTTTATCTTGTCCCGCTACGCTCGTGCACGGGAGTAAATCTATGTTTTCTCGTGTGCCTCTATCGGGCAGCTACCGCAACCATCCCGCGGATTCGATATTCGTTGGCGTACCTCCGCCCGACGACGTTATTCAAATTACTCTACTATTGAAGCGCCGCAATGCTGCACCGCCCCCTGATATCATCGAGCGCCATCTCTCGAGCGCAGAATTGGCGAAGCTTAATGGCGCAGACCCTGCCGATATCCAAGCAGTTGAAGCGTTCGCATCACAACACCATTTCTGCATTGCCCATATTCACCCGGAAGCCCGCAGTGTTACGTTAACGGGTCCACTATCTACTATGTCAGCGGCGTTCGGCACAGATCTCGCATTAACGCACGTCGACGGAAAAGTCTTGCGAACGCGGCAAGGGTCGCTCTATATACCCGAGGCATTACAGGACCGCATTATTGCTGTTCTCGGATTTGATGAGCGGCCGGCGGCTGGAACCCGTCACAGATTTCAACCTCGCGCGCCAGGCGCTGTGTCCTACACGCCTCCGCAGGTCGCGCAGGCTTACGGCTTTCCCATGAGTACCGGTGCCGGTCAGACTATCGCGCTCATTGAGCTGGGCGGCGGATATCGCAAGTCTGATCTTCATAGCTACTGGCAACAACTTGCGTTACCCAACGTATTGACAAGTGCAGTTTCTATTGATGGCGCTCACAACCGCCCGACCGGGGACCCGAACGGCCCGGATGGCGAGGTTGTTCTCGATATAGAGATAGCAGGCGCTCTGGCGCCGGGTGCACGAATTGCCGTGTACTTCGCTCCAAACACGGACCAAGGATTTTTGAACGCGATCAACGCGGCAATTCACGACCAGCTTCGAAAACCTTCAATCATCTCGATAAGCTGGGGTGCCCCGGAGAGTCAATGGACGCCTCAGGCAATGAATGCTTTCAATGCCGCATTTCATGATGCTGCGCTTCTGGGCATTTCAATGTGCGCCGCTGCTGGTGACAGCGGCTCATCCGATGGCGAAGTGGACGGAAACGTTCACGTCGACTTCCCTGCCTCCAGTCCCTGGGTCCTCGGCTGCGGCGGCACAACGCTGGTTGCTCACAACGGCAACATTCAATCTGAGACCGTGTGGAACAACGGCAGTAATGGCGGTGCAACCGGGGGTGGTGTGAGTTCCCACTTCTCACGTCCGGCCTATCAGAAACATGTAAACGTTCCACGTCCAATTGGGACCCTGAGCCACATAGGCCGCGGTGTTCCGGACGTCGCGGGCGTCGCCGATCCCAACACTGGATATACAATTCTCTTCGATGGAATAGAAGGCACCATCGGCGGTACCAGTGCTGTCGCCCCGCTCTGGGCGGGACTAATTGCTCGATGCAACGAGCAGCTCGGCAAGAATCTTGGCTGGTTTCACCAGATACTTTACGGAACGCTCGCTGAGCAAAAAGCGCTGAATGATATTACGTCCGGTACTAACGGCGCCTATAGAGCGGCACCCGGCTGGGATCCCTGCACGGGTTTGGGCTCGCCGAAGGGGCAAGCAATACTAAACGTTCTTAAACAGTTTCACACCAAGTAAGCGGGCTCCCCGCGCAGAATACTCCAGGTCAAGCATGCTATGCGCGATGCGTTAGAGCGCCGATTTCCGCCAGGATTTCTTGACACGCCGCCTCTGGATTCGAGGCACGTGTGACTTGGCGGCCGATCACCAAATAATCTGCACCGTTGCGAATCGCTTCAGATGGGGTAGCCACCCGTTTCTGATCGCCGACAGCCGCACCTGTGGAACGAACCCCCGGAGTAACGAGTAGCAGCTTCGGCCCTCCGGCCTCCCGAACGCGCGCTACGTCGAGCGGTGAGCAAACAACTCCGTCCATTCCACTTTCCACTGCTTTCCTCACTCGAAGCTCGACCAGGTCCGAGACCGGCACAGGAAAACCCAAATCGGCCAAATCTTCCTGATCGAAACTAGTCAAGACGGTTACCGCCAGCAGCTTCGTTTCGCTATGGACCCGGCCTTCCACCGCAGCCCGCATAATCGCTCGGCTGCCGTGTACCGTCAAAAAATTCGGCGCGCCACTTTCACAAATCTGCCGCGTGGCTCGTTTCACGGTTTCGGGGATGTCGTAGAGCTTCAAATCAAGGAAGACGTTTTTACCAAACGAACTCAATTGCGAAACGATCTCCATTCCGGCGGCCGCATACAACTCCATTCCGATCTTGTAGAAGTTTGTTGCTGAGCCGATCTTTTCAACCAGCTGCAGCGCCCCGGCAACGTTTTCTACGTCCAGTGCGATGATTAATGGGTTCGTTTTTTCAATCAGAGCTTCACCTCAATTGGCTTCGTTTCGTAATTCCTGACCCGTCCAATCACATACGCCTCAGGTCTCCGCTCGAGGAGCGTCTTTGCATCATCTTCGCCGAGCGAAATGAGCAACCCACCAGAAGTCTGGGGATCGTAAAGCAGCGCTTCAATTTCGACCGGCATCCCGGGTGGCATCATTACGCAGCTTTCGACGAAATCGCGGTTGTTCTTCAGACCGCCGGAATGCGCCCCGGCCTTGGAGTCTTCAATGGCACCCGGTAGAAAACGAACCGCGCTAGCCGAGATCTCAAGGGTCACGTTGCTGGCGACCGCCATTTCCCGAGCGTGACCCAGAAGGCCGAACCCAGTTACGTCCGTGCAGCCGTGAACGTCGAGATCAAACATGGCTTCACAGACGTCTCGATTGAGCCTAAGCATTTGATCTATTGAGGCTTTCATGTGAGTTCGTTTCGCAAAACCGCTCTTGAGGGCAGTCGAGATAACACCCGTACCAATTCGTTTCGTAAAAATCAGCACATCCCCCGGCTTTGCCCCCGAGTTAGTCAGGATACGCTTTGGATCTATTAGGCCAGTGACGGCGTAGCCGAACTTCACCTCGTCTTCGGAAATGCTATGGCCGCCCAGAATCACGCAGCCGGCTTCATGAATCTTTTCAGCGCCACCTTTGAGAATCGCTTCGAGGTCTTCGATGTTTCCTTTGGCAGGAAACACGACCAGCGAGAGCGCCGTGACGGGTCGGCCGCCCATCGCGTACACATCGCTCAGCGCGTTCGCCGCGGCGATTCCGCCAAACGTATATGGATCGTCAACTATAGGCGTGAAAAAATCGACGGTTTGCACCATCGCTAGCGGTTTCCCACTGGCTTCGGTCAAGTCGTAAACTCCCGCGTCATCCGCGGTGTCATAGCCGACCAACACCTTTTCGTTCGTCACGAGCGGTACAGCCTTGAGAGCACGGTCGAGAATTTTTGGACTCAGCTTTGATGCGCAACCTCCAGCTTTGACATTGGCCGTGAGTTTGGTTGCCATTACACACTAGTGTAATTAGCCGGAAGCGCAACTTCCTCTTCGAAGCGCCACTCGCGCCAGCCATCAAGCAACGGAAAGTAAAGCCCGAGCCAAATCGGACCATCAGCGATACGCGACATCAGCGCAGCGTAGTTATCGAGCTGGACTTGATAACGGCGCTGCTCTTCTTTAAGAAAAGCTTCGAGACTTCCGCCCTTATGTTCACTAACTTTGAAATCGACAATCCATAAACGGCCTTGTTCATCGCGAAAGATGCGATCCACCGTGCCACTAATTAGCGTGCCTTGCAGCCGACCGCCGAGCGGCCATTCGGATCGAGCTTCAGGATGCGCGTGTAAGATCCATCGACCCCGTTCGCTTGCAACTGTATTATTCAAGGCCCGCAACACCCGCGCGGACGCTTCTGGTTCTTCCGAAGCCGAAACGCCTAGCCGCAGCAGTTCCGATCTTATCGTCGGAGCAAGCTTACTAAACCGCTCCGCTCCCCAAGCCGCCGGGCCTTCCCGCGCGACTCGCTTCAACAGCTCATGAACAACCGTTCCGGCGTGGCGGCCGGTATCACTGACCCATTCATAAGTAACAGTGCGCGCCGACGCGGTGGTACGGCGGAGTTCCGGTTGCCACTGCACGGAGGGATCAAGCCGCGGAGCCCGCCAATTCGCGGGTAAGCGATGCAACATCGTCTGAGCCGCTTCATCTTGCGCTGTGAAAAGCTCCGTCTGCACGGGCGCTTTGCGTCGGCGCTCGCTTTCAAACAAAGGCTCAACACTGTTCCATATCAGGCCCAAAAAAGTATTGCTCCCAGCTCTTTTGCATTCAGAGCGATTGTTCTTGGTTCCCGTACTGCCCAGCAAGTACAGCTCGTTCTTCGCTCTTGTCGCCGCAACGTAGAACAGCCGCTTCAGCTCGTGTTCCTCTTTCACCTTGATCTCTTCGCAGATGTGGCGATAGGCAGGATCGTCAGCACCGGTCTGTGGCTGAGCTGCAATCAAAAGAGTCTTGGTCGCATCGGCGCAAATCTGTTCGGTCCAGATGAGGAGATCGTGATCAGAGCTCCTGGCCCCGGCGCCGAGCTGGGGAATAATGACTGTGTCGAACTCCAGTCCTTTTGATTTATGAATAGTCAGCACCTGCACTCGATCGGCATCGGTGGCCGGCCGCGCGAATAGAAATTCCAGACGCTCATCCAGCAGGCTAAAGTCCCGGATAATACCACCCTGTTCGAATGTTTCGAGCAGGCTGAAGAAGGTGTCGGCGTCGTCGAGATGATTGCTCTGGTGCAGAATTGCAGGGCCTCCTAGTCGAATCCAGGTCTGCTCGATTAAGTCGCGCAACGGTACACGACCGGCATTCGAGACGGCATGGGACAGAATCTCTTGTACCCGTACAGCCCTGCTTCGGCCATCTGCCGAAAGGGAAGCGATTTTTTGGAAGTCGGAAAGCAAATCGAGAATGGTTCGATCGCGCTCATTCTCGGCGAGTAGACTCAGATCCCCCACTGTAAGGCCGCACCACGGGGCGCGTAAACATGCCAGCCATGAAAGGCGATCTCCGAGATGGAGGACAACACGGGTCAGCGAAATCAAATCGAGAATGTGCTGCTCCTCTTTCAGCACGTCAATTTCAACGGCCTCATACGTGATACCGGCGGCGCGAAGTGCAGGCAGGATAGACGCAACGTGCGTTCGACTTCTCACCAGAATTGCGATCTGACCCTTCGGCAGAGCCTGTTTTACGAGCCTCACGACCTGCTTAGCTTCTTCCTCACCCTTGTCGTCGATGAAAGGGATCACTTGCGGCCCTGTATGGCTCGTGGACCGCGATGCGCGGCACGGCCGCAGCTTCACTCCACCATGGGCCGGATCGTCAATCGACATGATCGGTCCGAAGATCTTTTCCGTCCATTCAATGATTTCCGGCGTGGACCGGAAATTTGTGGTCAGCCGGATGGGGGTCAAGCGAACCGATCCGAGTTGTTTCTCGTTCCAGCTTTGAAGAAATAAAGCTATCTCAGCTTCGCGAAACCGGTAGATGCTTTGCAGCGGATCACCCACCAGAAACAAGGTGTGCCCATCACCTTCAGACCATTGTTCCGTCAGGGCCTTTAGCAACGCATACTGGCTACGCGAAGTATCTTGAAATTCGTCGACAAGCAAATGCTCGATTCGGTAATCGAGCGAATAGAGTAAATCGCTGGGCCGGTCGGGTGTACCGAGGGCCCTAATAGCGGCGCGGGTGACTTCGGTGAAGTCCACTTGCCCTCGCTCGCGAAACACTTCCTCCAACCTATGCTCGGCAAAATCGAGCAGCCGGCAGAAGTCTTGCACCAGTTGCGGATGTGAATCGCCGCTGAGACTCTCCCATTGGTCCCGCCGCTCCAACATGCGAGCAACTTGCCCTTCAACGCGCGAAACATCGTTATCGAAATGCAGCGAGACACGTCGAAATAATGCGGCCAAGTCTTCGCCTCCCGTGGTGAGATCGCTTAAGGCGCGACGTGCAGCCAAGTGGTACAACTCGTTTGGGCTTTCCAGAACCTGAGCGACACCGCCAAAGCGGGATACTACCGGCATTTGACGCGTAAGCATGGCACACAGCGCGTCGATAGTTTGGATATGCAGCGGCGACGGGTCGTCCAGCAGATTCCAATGGTATTCGTGATCGCG
Source organism: Bryobacteraceae bacterium (assembly GCA_051004875.1). GTDB lineage: Bacteria > Acidobacteriota > Terriglobia > Bryobacterales > Bryobacteraceae > Bog-105. The sequence goes on along the minus strand of JBPCJX010000138.1, from coordinate 24,612 downwards.
TCTTAGAACCGCGCGCGCAAGTTCTCGGAGACGTTTTTCGTACGCATCCTCCAGCGCCAACTCCTGGCCGGCATCGCGGAGCGCCGTCAGCACCCGATCCTTAATTTCGCCCGCGGCCTTCCGCGTGAACGTTATGGCGACCACGGACTCGGGACGTTCGACACCGCCTAGCAACCGTAGATAGCGTTGAATCAGGACGCCGGTCTTACCTGAACCCGCCGGAGCTTCAACGATAAATGAGCGGCTGGGATCCAGAGCCTTCTCACGCTCAAGCTCATCGGAGATCATTCCAGGTTTTCCTGCGCGGACTGCTTTGATTCCTTAACGCGGCAAAGCGGCGTGATGCCGCAGTAATTGCAAGCACCTTCGATGGGAGCAACAGCAGCAAATCCTTCCACGAAGCCTCGGGTAATTCGTCCTACATTCTCTCGCGATTCCTGCATGAAGGCGTCCCAGTCTAGCTTGACCTCGGCTGTCCTGTCGGCGAAATGCTTTTCACGTGAGAAGCCGACTCCGCGCAGCTCACGGGGCTTGAGCTGCCCGAAGAAGATGCCATCAACATCATTTCCCAATGCGGCCGCATAGACGAGCAGTTGCGGTTCAGCAGGGCGCTCGCCCTCTAGCTGCTTCCGCATCGGTTTCCCGCTCTTATAGTCAATGAGCACCAGCCTTCCGTTCTTAACGCGATCTACACGATCGATACGGAGGCGAAGCTGAAGGCCATCGATCTCGAAAGATCGCTCCAGCTCGGTGGTTTCAACAGTAAACGGCTGTTTCCTCGTGCGCTCAACACGAAGCCAATCGAGAATCAATCCTTCAAGCCGCTCGCGCTCGGCTAGACTATTTTGCTCGTGAAATGGACTGTCCTGCTCGCCTCCCATTGCCAGGCTGACAGCCTCGGCCACAAGGCTGCGGAGTTGATCGTCCGGAGTCAAACGAAGGCGAGTTTGCGTTTGAAGCTCTTGCCAAACAAGCTGGAGCGCCTTGTGGAGTAAGCCCCCGCGTTCACGAGCATCAAGACCAAAGCAGGCATCTTCCAGCGTCTCAGCATGCAATCGCATCTCGGCAAAGGCACGGAACGGGCATAAGGATTGCGCTTTGATGATATGCGTCCCGCCTCTGGTCTCTCCTGTTGCGAAGTACGGCGGTGCATTGGAATCGTCGATTTGCTCTAGGGATGTAGGGGTGTACGATTGGTGAGGCAGCTTGCCTTCCCAACGGGGCAATTCCGCAGTTGTCGTTTTAGTGAATGGGTGAGCAGCGGGCGAGAGACTACGACAGTACGTTCCAACCACGACAGGCGCGGTGGAGAACAAGGCCCGAGTGATGTGCTCGCGCTCGCGTTGAGCGCTTGCCTGCGAGCTACCAGGCACTTCGCGCACGCGCTGAAGCTTGAGCGGAACGAGCGGAGACAATTGGATTGCAGGCGGCCACGTCTCCTCAGAAAGCCCTGTGAGAAATGCGCAATCGAATTCGAGACCCGAGGCGTCTGCCGCATCCAGAATTTGCACGGGCGAAAACCAATCATCTTTGTCAGACCCGCCCGTATCGAGCAGCCAGCGAAGGTATGCCAGAGCCGTTCCGTATGACACCTGGCGTGAAACTAGACCTAAGCTGGCCAAAACTGAAAGTGCGTCTTTCCATTTTTCAAGTTGCTCTTGTTCTTGTGAGGTGAGTTCCGCGTCTCCGGGCCAGCCGACTGCTTGAAGCAGATCTCCGATAAAACGGCTCCAGAGCGGGAGTTCCATCTGATGGGAACGGTTCTGGAGAATGCGGCACGCGGCAGGCCACAGTCCTGAGAGTAGGACGCACTCCTTGGTGGCCCATTGCATCTGCCCTATAGAGACGTCCAGCTCACGGAGTCGTCGCAAACGCAAATCGGCGAGTGCACGGGCGTTTCGCTCGCGTGCCGCACCGGCTATAAAAGGAGATCGAAGAATGGCACTGGCATCAGCGTGATGAATTCGCGGCTCTGCGAGTTCGAGTAGCAGCAAGGCACTTGCAATAAGCGAGTGATTTCGCAGCGATGCGCTAGCGGCCACGTGAAAGGCGGAGCCGTTTCGAAATCCACGATGCAGGGTAGCGGAAGGATAGAAGACCTGCCCGAAACTTCGTTCTACGAGCGCCTGATGCGTCGAGAGATCCGGCACGAAAACGCCGACTGAGCGCGAGGGTTGCTGTTCAAACATCGCGCGTGCCCAGCGAGCGGCTTGCTCGATTTCTTCATTGAAATCAACACAGGATTTAATTAGGGCGGGCTGACGCGAATGCGGGGATGACAGCGGTTCCATGGCTGCGCGGTCTGCTAGCGAACGCCTCAGTTGCTCGAAAGCGGGGGTGATGGCGCTGAACCCGGCGAATACTATTGGATCGGAGCTGCAATACCCGGAAGCGATCCAATTCGGGAGTAGCTGCCACAGATCGGACCGCGTGATCCAGCCCTCATCGTGGCACTTACGTCGAAAATCCTTACGCCAGTGCTGAAATTGCTGCGCGTCTGGATGATCGTTCCATGCGTCGCCCTCAGTCGGAATATGCCATTCGGCAATTAGTCGTGCGGCTCGTCGCGCCATACCGGCAATGGCGTTGACGTCGAAGAGATCGGGATGTTGCTGTTCAATGACGCTTTGCCAAAGAAGTAGCTCCTGGGCAGGCGAAAGGAGGGTGGGGATGTCCGTTGCGTTGTAGCGCGCTTCCTGCCAGCAAGCCCCCAGGTATGCATTGATGCTGTAAGTGGCGGGGCGTCGCCAAGCGTCGACACCCTGATCGAGCTGATAGGTTGAGAACTCTTGCGACGCTACTGCAGCAAGGAGCGGCGATGGGGTGACGAGATTTGCCTTTTTGTCGAAGTAAACTGGAAGATCGGCACAAGCGAAACGCATCGAATGTGGCTATAACTCTATTATCCGAGGAATGCGTTCAGTCACTCATCAGGAAGATACAGGGACGCTCCTCGTGCGCGTGCGTCACTTCCCAGTAGTGCTGCAGGATGGAGTAAACCATGAGCCCGGTCTCGCCTTCCCCAAGCAGAAAATAGCGGAATGACTGCCGCATTGGGTTCAGCCGCGTCAGCCTAACGAAAATTCCGGCTGGATGCATCAACTCGCTCAAGTATGCAATTGTATTCGCCTCGGCGACGGCTTGCGATGCTGTGACGAGATACTCTCCGCCTTCTTTCTTGACCGTGATTTCGATGGGCGATAGAAACTCGCTTCGGTTATCGAGAAGATTGACGCGTACGAACGCGAGGGGGCCATTGAGGTGATAGTACCGAGTCATTTGTTGCTTATGGCTTCTGCGGACTTCCAGGTCGAAGCTGTCAACCGGAATCAAATTCGTCTTTTCCCGGCAGAGCTGGTCCCACAGCTGCTGTGAATCGGCATCGCAAAAACGATGGCCCTCAACGCGCAGCTCCGTTGACCGCAGGTAGCGGCTGATCCCACTCAGGACAAGAATAAAAAAAATGAAAAAGGCCGCGATGATAATGCCCTCGGTACGCTCGACGATGTTGACGATCGTGGTGTATGCGAACACGATAACTACTGCCCAGCAGTAAAGAGCCATGCTAAATGAACGTTCTTTCCAAAGCGAAATAGCAGAGGCGATAGCGGCGGAGGACATCAAGACAAGCACTCCGGTCGCGTAGGCACCACCTTGCGCATCAACGTTCGCGCGAAAAATGAGCGTAATCAGCACGTCGAAGCCAAAGAGCACGAGCACGAGCGGCCGCGCATAGGCCACCCAATGCGGCGCGAGACCGACACGCGGGAGATAACGCGGCACAAGATGCAGCAGACCTGCCATGGCGGAGGCCCCGGCGAACCACAGGATCAAAATCGTCGAAATGTCGTAGATGGAGCCGAAGACGTTTCCGAGATATTGATGGGCCATGTAAGCAATTGCGCGACCGCTGGCTGGGCCGCCCTCTTGATAGGCTTGGGGAGGGATCAGCAAAGTGGTCACGAAGCTCGATACCAGTAGCAACACGCTCATAATGACTGCAGCAGTGATCAGCAGCTTGCGCGTATTGCGAATGCGGCCATATGGCTTGTCTTGCTTCGGGTCTCCGTCGTCGCCCCGGATCAGCGGCATGACCGAAACGCCAGTCTCAAATCCGCTCAGACCGAGCGCCAGACGAGGAAAAAGGATGAGTGCAGCGACAGCGACGTGTGTCCAACTACCTTGGGCGCGGAGGGCGTCACGCCAGTGTGGCACAGCAATGGGGTGCGAGATGACGACAAATGCCACCCGGCAAAGCACGATTACGTTCAGCAAGAGGTAAGGAACGCACACGGCCGTGGCCAGACGGATTGCTTCTTTGAATCCCTTAAGGAAGACCAGGGCCAAGAGGGCCAGCAGAACGAGTGTGACGGTGATCCTCGCGTCACGGAGAAATGGATGCAGATACGGATTTTCGGTCGCGTGAGTGGCAGCATCAGCTGCGGATAGCGTCATGGTTATTACAAAATCCGTGGCGGCAAACCCGAGCAAAACGAGAACCAGCAGACGTCCCGACCAGCCCGGAAGAAGGTTGTCGAGCATCGCGATAGAGCCCTGGCCCACATATGATCGAGCGGCAACTTGTGAATAGATGGGAAGCGCACAAGTGAGAGTGACAGCGACGAGCACGGCCGTGGCGATGGGAGAAATTACCCCCGCCGCGAGTAAGGCGATACCGGGCTGATAGCCGAGTGTAGAGAAATAATCAACGCCCGTAAGCCAGATGACCAGATACCAAGGATGGGCAGTCTGGTCGTGGGCCCCATGTGTACCGGGCCGCTCCGAGCCACGGATCCATCCTTGCCATGCCTTCTGCCATGCCGAACGAGAAGCTGCCGCGGGCTGCTCGGATGTGACCACGCCTTTCGAACTCACACGTTCAACGTAGCGCAGGCCGTGAAAGAAAGCAGTGTACTCAAAGCGTTCAACGGTTCTCTAGAGACGCCGCTTTATCATGCTTCTGCTGATCGGCAAGGCAATACAACGTCCAAGGTACCGCTTCAAGACGCGCAGGTTCGATGAGGCGATCACAATCGATGCAAATTCCGTAACTGCCGTCGTCGATTCGTCGCAAGGCGTCTCGTACCTGCTTCAGTGTTTGCGCTGCTAGGGTGCTCTCCTGAAAGCTGGCAGCCTTGTTCTCAGACGATACGACTTGGTCAATCGGGTCTTCGACTTCGGCGGCACGGGATTCGCGGGCTTCGTTCTCAAACCGCGCGATATCGTCAATTAATTCCCGCTCTCGGGCGAGCAGCCGTTGTTTAAAGTGTTGGGTGTCCATCCGCTAATCGCTGAGTATATGATGCAGCAGATCAAGCGAATACGACACGCGATCATCGCGCTTTATTGTGAGCGAGACGGCCCGCCGACTCCTACATAGACGCGGCTCTTGTTCGTTCTTGCTCAGAAGGAAGCATCCCTTCGAACTTAGAAAATTTTTGGGTGCGATGCAAGTAGTAGTAGACGCAAAGTAGCGTGACCATCAGCAGGCCGAGTATGACCATTAGCAACGCAAAGTGCTCGACTTGACGAATCGGAGCGGCGGCCTGATGCTCCTCCTGGCTTACGATGACGATCCAGCCGAGATTATCGTAGTGTTGCTTCAGCCCGGTATCGGCAAAACCAATAATATGCGGCCCGGAAGCGAGAGAGGTCGTGAGCGATCCGGTCTGGCGACCTTGCAACGACCCTAGAGATTCCCGAACGGCGTCAAACTCTTGAGATTTCAAATGCGCAAAAACGTCGGCATTGGGCGCACTGATGATGGATCCATCATCACTGACCAACTGAACCCGAGCGCCATTCGCGATTTGCGCCTGTTGGAAGCGCGACAGCACGCTTGAGATATTCACCGCGGCGGCCACAACTCCGATGCAGCGAGTGGAAGCCGGATCGAAGATTGGCACGTTCATGTAGACGTAGTAAGATTTGGTAAATTCGTCGAACAATATGCTGCCGATTTTGACTGCGCCTTTGCCATCGCCATATGCGGCTTGCCAGTCGGGTTCCTGCGCCAATGACGACCTGGTCTGCTTTTGACTCGCCGCAACAACGGTACCGCTCTGGTCGGTCGCTAAAATGCCCAAAAAGCGGGGATCCATCTCTCTGCGGCGACGCAGGAGCTCCGAGGCATTCGAGCCAGAAATGCCTTTACCCGCAACTCCCGCGCCCGCCTTCGCAGCCTTGTCCATGCCGGTTTGCGCTGGAGCTGTTGTTCCAGGCTGAGTACCGGCTTTACGACCAGCAGCAGAAACCGCATCGATGAGTGCGGGTTCGGCGGCCATGATGTTTACCTCCGCCAGACGATCACGAACGAATTGCGAGACTTCATTGCTGTACATATCAGCAATGGTCTTGAAATCGTTTCCAATAGCCGTGTCTAGAGCCTTGTCGCTGCGCGCCGTCAGGATCAAACCGACAATGCTGAGGGGCACGATGATTACGATGAGCGCTATTAGAACCTTGGTAATCGAGATCCGAACTTCCAGTCGGTCAAGAGCCATTTCACACCTCCCACGTTCGTGGCTGTCGCGAAGACGAACCACCACCGGGATCATGGGCTAGCAGGTCGCTAGCCGGCCCGACACATGGCCGCTCCCGGTTTGATAATACTCCATCTGGAGGGAAAGCGGGGAGGCAAAAGAAAAGGGCGGCCATAACAGCCGCCCGGGTACATTGTAAATTGTTTTTTTCTGGGCTAGATCTCTTCGGCTGCTAGTGCATCCTCTCCGAGATCCTCGGCAAGACCGCCATTGTAGACGGTGCGAGCTTCGTCACCGTAGTCCTGAAGAGTGTCGCCAAGCGAGAGCTCTTGCTCGGGTATGGGCTCTTCTTCGACGACATCCTCGCCGGCGATTTTCACACGCCGGTAATATTCCATACCCGTTCCGGCAGGTATCAGCCGGCCCATGATGACGTTCTCTTTCAGGCCTCGCAAGTAGTCCACTTTGCCATTGATGGCGGCTTCGGTAAGCACGCGCGTGGTCTCCTGGAAGCTCGCCGCTGAGATGAACGAATCGGTTGAGAGCGAAGCTTTCGTGATACCGAGCAGGATGGGTTTTCCTGTTGCCGGGCGTTGACCGGCCTCGATCACACGATTGTTCTCCTCGCGGAACTTGAACTTATCCACCACTTCTTCGGGCAGGAATTCGGTATCTCCGATGTCCTCGATTCTGATCCAGCGCATCATCTGACGCGAGATCACTTCGAGGTGTTTATCGTTGATGTTCACACCCTGCAAGCGATAGACTTCCTGGATTTCGTTCACCAGGTATTTCTGCAGCTCCTTCTCACCGAGCACGGCCAGGATGTCGTGCGGATTGCGTGGGCCATCCATTAGTGGATCACCCGAGCGCACGCGCTCGCTTTCCTGGACGTTGATGTGTACGCCGCGCGGAATCGAGTATTCCTTCTGCACGCCGTCATCACCAACGATATACAGCTTGCGCATACCCTTGCTGACTTCGCCGTACTTCACGACTCCGTTGATTTCCGCGATCACAGCGGTTTCGCGAGGCTTACGAGCTTCAAACAGCTCGACAACGCGAGGCAGACCGCCAGTGATGTCCTTGGTCTTGGTGGTGGCGCGCGGGATTTTAGCAAGCACGTCGCCCGCGTGCACCTCTTCGCCGTCCGAGACCATCAGGTGAGCGTGGGTCGGCATGAGATACCGTTTTTCTTCCGAGCGAGTACCGCCTTGAGGGCGAATCACAATCGTCGGAAAGCGTTTTTCATCCGAAGATTCCGTGACGACGACCTGCATGTTACCCGTGATTTCATCGACCTGCTCTTGGGTAGTGACACCGTCAATCAGATCTTTAAAATGAATCGTGCCGCTGATCTCGGTGAGAATCGAGAATGTATACGGATCCCATTCGAGCAAGACCTGATTGGCTTTGACGGCCGCGCCGTTTGCAACGTTGATCTTGGCGCCGTAAACAACCGGATAGCGCTCGCGCTCACGGCTCTTCTCATCGACGATGATCAGAATGCCGTTGCGATTCATCGCGATCAACTCGCCTTTTTTATTGCGGACGGTGTTCACGTTGTTGAACTTGACGAAACCGTCGCTCTTGGCGTCTTGCGTCGACTGCTCACTGACACGGGTTGCCGCACCACCGATGTGGAACGTGCGCATAGTGAGCTGCGTGCCGGGCTCGCCGATGGATTGAGCCGAGATAATGCCGACCGCCTCGCCGCGCTCGACCATGCGGCCAGTTGCGAGATTGCGCCCGTAGCAAAGACGGCATACACCGCGTCTGGATTCGCACGTCAGCACGGAACGAATCTTGACACGTTCGATACCGGCCGCCTGGATTGCGCTGGCTAGCTCTTCCGTGATTTCCTCGTTAACGCTAACGATGACGTTATTTTCGTAGTCGCGCTGATCTTCGAGAGCGACACGACCCACAATGCGGTCGCGCAACGGCTCGATGATTTCGCCCGACTCGATGATCGGCTCAACGTAGATGCCGTCGCTTGTGCCGCAATCATCTTCGGTGATGATGACGTCTTGCGCCACGTCGCAAAGCCTACGCGTGAGATAACCGGAGTCCGCCGTCTTAAGAGCGGTATCGGCAAGGCCCTTGCGCGCGCCGTGCGTAGAAATGAAGTACTGCAGCACGTTGAGGCCTTCCCGGAAGTTGGCGGTGATGGGCGTTTCGATGATTTCGCCCGAGGGCTTGGCCATCAAACCTCGCATGCCGGAGAGCTGGCGAATCTGTTGCTTGGAGCCGCGAGCGCCCGAATCGGCCATGATGTAAATCGGATTGAGGTTACGGCCAGTACGGTCGTCTTCCTCCATGTTCTTGAACATCTTGTCGGAAACCGCTTCGGTGACCTTCGACCAGATTTCAATGATTTTGTTGTAACGCTCGGATTGTGTAATCGCGCCTTCCTGATATTGCTGCTGAACTTCGATGACTTGCCGCTCAGCTTCGCGAACCAAGTTGCCCTTGTCTTCGGGAACAACCATGTCGTCGATACCGATAGAAATGCCGGCACGCGTCGCGTAGAGGAAGCCAAGTTTTTTGACTTCGTCGAGCATTTGCACGGTGATTTGAAGACCGAACTTCAAGTAGCAATACTGAACAAGCTGAGCGTCACCCTTCTTCTTTAAAAGACCGTTGATGAACGGCATCTCCTTCGGAAGAACGTCGTTTAAGATCACGCGGCCCACCGTCGTGTCCATGTACTGCTTGTTGAACTCGATGGGCTCGGTATGAAGAATGTTCTGATTGTCGAAGGCTTTGGTCAGGTCAATGACCTTGCCAGTGTGCCGCAGCTTGATGGCGGTGAGAGTTTCGACCTCGCCCATCTCGAGCGCGATCAGCACGTCATCGATGGATGCAAATGTGCGGCCGGAACCCTTGGAATTCGGGCGCATCTTCGTCAGATAGTAAAGACCCAGAACCATGTCCTGTGTGGGAATGGCGATAGGCGCGCCGTGTGCCGGGGAAAGGATGTTGTTCGAGGCGAGCATCAAAGTGGACGCTTCAATCTGCGCTTCGGGTGAAAGTGGGATATGAACGGCCATCTGGTCGCCATCAAAATCGGCGTTGAAGGCGGTACACGTGAGCGGGTGCAACTTGATCGCCTTACCTTCAACGAGCACGGGCTCGAAGGCCTGAATACCAAGACGGTGCAATGTCGGAGCGCGATTCAGCAGGATGGGATGGTCCTTGATGACTTCTTCAAGAATGTCCCAAACGACCGGATCCTGTTGCTCGACAAGCTCCTTCGCCTGCTTGATGGTGGTGCAGTGGCCGCGCTGCTCGAGCCGGTGGTAAATGAATGGCTTGAAAAGCTCGAGAGCCATCTTTTTTGGCAGACCGCATTGATGCAGCTTCAACTCTGGGCCGACCACGATGACCGAGCGGCCGGAGTAGTCGACGCGCTTGCCTAGCAGGTTCTGACGGAACCGGCCCTGCTTGCCTTTGAGCGTGTCTGAGAGCGACTTGAGGGGACGATTGTTCGCACCGCGCAGCACGCGTCCACGGCGGCCGTTATCGAACAATGCATCGACGGCCTCCTGCAGCATGCGCTTTTCGTTACGCACGATGACGTCAGGAGCATGCAGCTCCATCAGCTTCTTCAAACGGTTGTTACGGTTGATAACACGGCGATAGAGATCGTTGAGATCAGACGTTGCGAAGCGGCCGCCATCGAGTGGTACCAGCGGACGCAGCTCGGGCGGAATGACAGGGATAACATCGAGGATCATCCACTCCGGCTTGTTGCCAGATTTACGGAAGCTTTCAACAACCCGAAGGCGCTTGGCGTACTTCAGCTTCTTCTGAGCTGAAGTTTCGGTCTTCATCCTCTCGCGAATGTCGAGGCTGAGCGCTTCGATATCGATGCGCTTGAGCAGCTCTTTGACACCCTCGGCCCCCATCATGGCGACGAACTTGCCGGGGAATTCCTGATCGAGCTGGCGCTTGCGCTCATCGCTGATCACCTCGCCCATGTTGAGGCCGGTGGCTTCACCTGGATCGATGATGACGAACGCTTCGTAATACAACACACGCTCGAGTTCGCGGAGCGTTATGTCGAGCAGATAGCCGATGCGGCTTGGCAGGCCCTTGAAAAACCACACGTGCGAAGAGGCGCTGGCCAGCTCAATGTGACCGAGACGCTCACGACGCACACGAGAGAGAGTCACTTCGACGCCGCACTTATCGCAGATGACCCCGCGATGCTTCATGCGCTTGTATTTGCCGCAGAGACACTCCCAGTCAGCGACGGGTCCAAAAATACGGGCGCAGAAAAGGCCATCGCGCTCGGGTTTGAAGGTTCGGTAATTGATAGTCTCCGGCTTGGTAACTTCACCATGCGACCAGCTCCGGATCTTCTCCGGAGAGGCGAGACTGATTCGAATCGAATCAAAGTCGGCGATTAGATTGGCTCTATCGTACGGAGAGGAACGATACATGAATTGTCCTTGAATACCTTTCTACTTTCCCAATCACGCACCGGGCGCTACCCCCGATGCGCTAGTGGCCCGTTGCTACAAAACTGCGAACAGAGCGTGGGCGCCACCGTAGCGCCCTGTCCGCACTACCTTCTAGCTAATCCGCGGCGAGCGCCAGATCCTGCATCTCGCGAGGCTTCTTCATCAGCTCGACGTCGAGGCACAAGCTCTGCAACTCGCGAATGAGCACGTTGAATGACTCAGGCACGCCGGGTTCAGCCGCCGCTTCACCCTTTACGATGGCTTCGTAAATTTTCGCGCGCCCATAAACATCGTCCGATTTCGCGGTGAGCAACTCCTGAAGGATGTAAGCTGCACCGTACGCTTCAAGCGCCCAGACTTCCATTTCGCCAAAGCGCTGACCGCCGAATTGCGCTTTTCCGCCGAGCGGCTGTTGAGTAATGAGCGAATATGGCCCGATGGAACGCGCGTGAATCTTGTCGTCCACCAGATGGCTCAATTTCAACATATAGATGTAGCCGACCGTAACAGGCTGCTCGAATGCCTGACCAGTGAGGCCGTCCCAAAGCTGGACCTTACCTGATGTAGGCAGCCCGGCTTCCGTCAGCCGCGCCTTGATGTCTTTCTCCGCAGCGCCGTCGAACACCGGCGTTGCGAAATGAAGGCCGAGCTTCGCGGCAGCCCAGCCCAAGTGAGTTTCAAGAATCTGGCCGACGTTCATACGGGACGGAACGCCAAGCGGATTCAAAACGATCTCAACCGGAGTGCCGTCCGGCAAATAAGGCATATCCTCTTCGGGCACAATGCGCGCGATGACACCCTTGTTCCCGTGGCGGCCGGCCATTTTATCGCCGACTGACAGCTTGCGCTTCATGGCGATGTACACTTTGACCAACTTGATGACGCCGGGAGGCAGCTCATCGCCCTTGCGGAGCTTTGCGATCCTCTCTTCCGTGATCTTTTCGAGAACCGCGATCTGACGCGAAGTCATTTCTTCGATCTCGTCGATCTGTTCGTTGAGGCGAACGTCTTTCGTCGCAAGCCTCATGCGCTTCAGATCACGCGCGCGGAGCTTTTCGAGCAAATCGCGGGTGAGCGGAATTTCCTTCGAGAGAAGCTTCTTGTTGGTCTTCTCGTCGTGCAGATCGGCGGTAAGTTCCTTGCCTTTCAGCAACTCCTCGAGACGCTTGGCGCGCTCGTCACTCAAAATGCGCTTTTCGTCCTCCAGGTTGCGGTGCATCCGCTCTTCCTGCATCTGCAGAATTTGTTTAGAGCGCTCGTCCAACTCAGCACCCTTGCGCGAGAACACCTTGCAGTCCACAATCGTGCCCTCAATACCAGGCGGACAGTAAAGGGAGGCGTCTTTGACATCACCGGCTTTTTCACCGAAGATGGCGCGCAATAACTTTTCTTCAGGAGTGAGCTGCGTTTCACCTTTGGGTGTCACTTTGCCCACCAGGATGTCGCCGGGCTTTACCGTGGCGCCAATGCGAATGATGCCGCTCTCGTCGAGATTCCGGAGAAAGGATTCGGCAATATTTGGAATGTCGCGAGTGATTTCTTCAGGTCCGAGCTTGGTATCGCGACCTTCGATTTCGAACTCTTCAATGTGAATCGAAGTGTAGTAGTCATCTTTGACCAGTTTTTCGCTGACCACGATGGCGTCTTCGAAGTTGTACCCGCGCCAGGGCATGAAGGCCACCACAACGTTTCGACCGAGAGCCAGTTCGCCGGCTTCGGTACAGGGGCCATCGGCAAGGACATCACCTTTTTTGACCCTTTGCCCTTGATAGACGATCGGCTTTTGGCTGATACAAGTGTTTTGATTCGAGCGCTTGAACTTCGTGAGCTGATAAATATCGGCACCCACTTCGCGAGACATCTGACCTTCATGCGCGCTACCTTCGACGCGAACAATGATGCGCTCGCTATCGACTGAATCAACCACCCCAGCGCGTTTGCAGATGACGACCGCGCCCGAATCGCGGGCGGTGAAACGCTCCATACCGGTGCCCACGTAGGGCGCTTCGGCACGCAGCAGAGGCACAGCCTGGCGTTGCATGTTCGATCCCATGAGAGCGCGATTCGCATCGTCATTTTCGAGGAACGGAATGCGGCTCGCCGCCACCGACACTAGCTGTTTCGGACTGACGTCCATGTACTCGATTTCGTCGCGATGTTTGAGGACGAAGTTACCGGCCTGGCGCGCGTTCACGAGATCGTCAACGATGCGGCCTTTGTCGTCAATCGATACGTTTGCCTGGGCAACGATGTATTTGTCTTCTTCCCAGGCAGACAAGTAATCGCAGTGGGCTTCATATTCAGCCTGCTGCTTTTTGCCAGAGATTGCTGTATTCGCCTTTTCGACTTCCGGTCGCGAAACAACGTCGCCAACCTTCAGGTCGGTGCCGCCCGGATTAAGGAGTCTTACCTCATCGACCAGGCTTCCATTTTTGACCCGACGATAGGGACTCTCAATGAAGCCGTATTCGTTGATACGCGCAAAGCAGGAGAGAGAGGAGATCAAGCCGATATTTGGACCTTCAGGGGTCTCAATCGGGCAGATACGGCCGTAGTGCGTTGGATGAACGTCGCGAACCTCGAATCCGGCACGCTCGCGGGATAGACCGCCCGGGCCAAGTGCGGAGAGCCGCCGCTTATGCGTAATCTCCGATAGCGGGTTGGTCTGATCCATGAATTGCGAAAGCTGGCTCGAGCCGAAGAACTCGCGGATCGCGGCCATTACCGGTTTCGCATTCACCAGGTCATGCGGCATGGCGGTCGACATTTCCTGGTACACGGACATCTTTTCTTTGATTGCGCGCTCCATGCGCACCAGGCCGATGCGGAACTGATTTTCCAGCAGTTCACCGACAGCACGAACACGGCGATTTCCCAAATGGTCGATATCGTCCACCGCGCCCAATCCCTTGCGGAGGCGCAACAGATAAAGAATGGTGTCGATGAAATCTCTCTGGTCGAGTGTCCGCTTGTCGAGCGGCGTTGCGTCGGCGTGTTCGTGCAGCTTAATGTTGAACTTCATCCGTCCCACGCGGGAGAAATCGTATTTGCGTGGGTCAAAGAACATCCCCTGGAACAGTTGCGTCGCCGTATCCAGAGTTGGCGGATCTCCTGGACGCAGTTTGCGATAGATTTCGAGCAGCGCGTCATTCTGGCTCTTAACGGCGTCTTTGCGCAGGGTCGCGGAAATCACGTTACCGGCATCGTCGCGATCCGGAAAGAATACTTCGAAATTTTGAATTCCTGCGTCAACGATCTTCGCGATGGCGGTCGAGGTCAACTCGTGGTTGGCTTCGATCAGCACTTCGCCAGTTGACATGTCGATCACGTCGGCTGCGACATAAGAACCCTCGAGATCATTTGAGGCGACTTCTACCTGCTCAATTTTTGCCTTCTGAATCTCGCGGAATACGGAGTTGGTGATCTTCCGGCCTTGTGGGACCACTGAGTCGCCGTTCTTCGCGGTAATGGCATGGGACAGCTTCATGCCGATCAGGCTCTCGTTGACACCCCACAACAGCTTCTTATTTTTCAGCGAAATGGTGGAGAGCTTATAGAACGCGCGGATGATATCGGCATCCGTCTTGAGGCCCAAGGCCCGTAGGAACACGGTTCCGTAGAACTTACGTTTGCGGTCGATGCGGACGTAGAGCAGGTTCTTATTGTCGTACTCGAACTCAACCCAGCTTCCGCGGTATGGAATGATCTTGCCGAGAAAGTAGCCTTGTGCCTGAACGCGTTCGAAGAACACCCCCGGTGAGCGATGGAGCTGCGAGACGATGACGCGTTCGGTGCCGTTGATGATGAACGTGCCGTTCTCGGTCATCAAAGGAATTTCGCCGAAGAAGACCTCCTGCTCCTTGATGTCCCGAACGGTCTTGTTTCCCGTTTCCGCGTCCTTATCGTAAACGGTTAACCGGATCGTGACCTTCAAGGGAGCCGCATACGTCATGCCGCGCTCTTCGCACTCGGCTACGTCGTATTTCAACTGCAAGGCGACGGGATCGCCGCAACGATTGCAGAAAGTAACAATGTTCTTGTTGAACGTGCCGCATTTGTGGCAGAGAACATCGCCGGCATGGAACGGATCTGTACGGATCTCCGCGCCACAGTTCGGATTCCGGCAGATGGTGCGCAGGTGATGCAGACCCTTCAGGTTGCCGCACTTGCACTCCCAATTGCCGATAGAGTAGTCGACGAACTCGAGCTGGCTCAGACCTCGGAAATCGGAAATTGGAAAAACAGAGCTGAACACGCTTTGCAAGCCAGCGTCTTCACGCTCCTTGGGAAGCAGGTCCATTTGCAGGAACCGCTCATACGAGCGTTTCTGCACTTCGATCAGATTGGGAATGGGTATTGAAGTTTTGATCTTCGAAAAATCAACTCTCTCGCGGAGAGAACCGTTTAAAACACTGGGCATCTAAGCTTGTCCTTTTGGAAACCGGTGGCACAATGACGACATTTAGCAATTCGCGAATACGAAGCCGAACCGCGCTACCTATGCGACTACGGCCATCCGCGGTGAACCAAGCGGTCCACCTGCAAACGCTTGCGCGGCACTTGCGAAAAATAGCCGCACGGGGAGAAAAACTGATGAGAAAGATCGTCGGTGACGATAACGACTAGGTAAGTACTGAATGCAGCGCAACAATTCCTCGTAAGAATAGAAAGTGGATAGAGACAAGAGGATAAATTCGGACATGCCAAAGCTCCCGTCACACCTCAAAAGGCGACGGGAGTATTATTTAACAAACTGAAACCACAAATCCGATGCTGGACCGCCCCAGTTTGACGTCACTCTCAGGATAACCAAGTCTGGCCGACCGCGTCAACCCGAGCGGCTTGGACTTTCTTTAGTGTACAACACCCGAACTGCTGTTCTCGCTACTTCACTTCAACCGTGGCGCCGACGTCGACGAATTTCTTCCGAATCGCCTCCGCTTCATCCTTATTAACGCCTTCTTTGATCGGCTTTGGCGCGCCATCTACAAGGTCCTTAGCCTCTTTCAGTCCCAGGCTGGTCACTTCACGTACGGCCTTGATGACATTGATCTTGTTTGCACCGGCCGCCGTCAGGACCACGCTGAACTCGGTCTTTTCTTCAACTGCAGGAGCCGCAGCGGCAGCGCCCGCACCGGGAGCCGCTACCGCCACTGAAGCTGCAGCCGCGGAGACGCCAAGCTTCTCTTCGAGCAACTTAACCAGCTGAGAGGCCTCCAGCAGCGTCAATCCTTGAATCTGTTCTGATATTGCGTTGATATCCGCCATTTCTCTTTCCTAACTCCTACTGTTTAAACTTGTTCTCTTTCCCCGCCTGATCCAAAACCACCGCCAGATTGCGTCCGGCACCATTCATTGCCGTGACCAGGCGTGTCGCAGCGGCGTTGACCAAATAAAGAAGCTTTGCGTAGATCTCTTCTTTGGGCGGCATCGCGGCCAGATCGCTGATCGCCTTGACGTCGACCACGCGGCCTTCCACCATGCCGGCCTTAAATGTAAATGCCGCGTTATCTTTGGCGTACTTCGTCAGCGCCTTCGCCAGCGCAACCGGATCGTTTGAGGTAAAAGCCAGCGATGTCATGCCTTTTAAGTCGCCCAGCAACTCATTGGCCGGGGTGCCCGCGGCCGCTTTCGACGCCAAATTGTTCTTTACGACGCGGTAGTTTCCGCCCGCATCGCGGATGGTCTTCCGCAGCGCGAAATCCTGGCTGACCCGCAACTTTTCATAGCTCGTCACAAAGATATTTTGGTTTTGTTCGAGCGCCTTCTTGAGGTCTTCGAGATCTTTCTTTTTCTGCTCTTTATCCTTCATTTAGCGCCGCTCTTAAACTCTGATCTGAATCCGCCTGATTTACGCGGCCGTTCTCGCGTTGAACGGCGTCACGTCCAATTGCACGCCGGGTCCCATGGTCGAGCACAAAGTTGCACTCTTAACGTACTTACCTTTAGCCGCGGACGGTTTCGCCTTGATGACCGCCTGGATCAAGCTGTTTGTATTCTCCAGGAGCTTATCATTAGAAAAGCTGATCTTTCCTACGGGCGCGTGAATGACGCCGGTTTTGTCCACGCGAAATTCGACTTTACCGGCCTTGATTTCTTGAATCGCCTTGTTGACATCGGTAGTCACCGTTCCGGTTTTCGGGTTTGGCATCAAACCCCGCGGGCCGAGAATTTTGCCCAAGCGCCCTACCGAGCGCATCATGTCCGGCGTAGCGATGACAGCATGGAAATCGGTCCAGTTTTCGGTCTGGATCCGGTTGACCATGTCCTCGCCACCAACGAGGTCAGCGCCAGAGTCTTGCGCCTCGCGGATCTTGTCGCCGGACGCAATCACTAAAACCGTTTTGGATTTACCCAAGCCGTTCGGCAGCACCACCGTGCCACGCACCATCTGATCAGCGTGTTTCGGATCGACGCCCAGGCGCATATGCACCTCAACGGTCTCATCGAATTTAGTGAATTTGATCTTTTGGACGAGAGTTACGGCGTCGGCAAGCTGATAAGGTTTAGATTCAACCTGCTTCGCCGCGGATTCATACTTCTTACCGGGCTTGTGACTCATAATTTGACTGGTTCAAACGGCTTGGGGCGCGCAGTGGCCGCCTTGGGCCTCCCATGTTGGCCTGAAACGATTTTCAGGATAGCACAGGTGTCAACTAGAACGACTGCTTGACTCGAGAGGTTTCTTGGCTTGGTGCAAATCGGGATCACCAGATCACCGAAAGGGCTTTATAGTGGCGCCGGAGCCACCGGCCTTCAATAACGCGTCCGCCTCTTCATCGCTCATGGGACTGCCAGTTCGGATCGATTTCGCGCACCTTGCCACGAAAAAAACCAAGGGGCCCACGCTTGTTTGTTGAATCCGCACAATTTTGAAGACTGGCTTGCCGCGACGCGTAATAATGACGTTTTCACCGCCCTCAGCAGCCTCTATCAATTTAGAGACATTGCGGCTAGCTTCTCCTACACTCTTCTCGATAAAATCCCATTTTACGTAACTTTGTACGTAAGTGCGAAGGGTGTCTGTTTAACAGCCGCTCAGTGCTCGCGCAGGGATTGGATCAGCGCTTCCATATGGTCGAGGTAGCGCTCGAAGGCTTTGCGCCCGGCAGCCGTTAACCGGTATTCCGTCTTCGGCATACGGCCCTCAAAGCTTTTGCTGCATTCAACATATTTTGCTTCTTCCAACCGCCTCGCGTGCACGCTCAGATTTCCGTCGGTGGTTTGCAACAAACGTTTCAGCTCATTGAAGGTGAGCGAATCGTTAACAGCCAAGGCGCTCACAATCCCGAGACGCATCCGTTCGTGGATGATGCGGTCCAGGTTTGGCAGGGCAGTTTCGACGGTTCCGTGCTCGTCGCTTGCCTTATCGGCCTTTGCTGAACGCGCTTTGGAAGCAGCCAGATCAGCTTCGCGCGTCATTGCTGGTCTAGCCACCATACCTCCTTGCAATCACGACTCCGAAGGCGATATGCAGCCCGCCAAAGCCCAGTGTCAAGAACATGTTTCCCCATTCGGTCGGTGCAAGCAGGGCAAGTGCGCCCGCGAACATGAAACACAACCCCATGACAGGCACGATGCGCACGGAAAAAGCACCGCCTGTCACAACCGCGGCCCCGTATAGGAGCAACCACAGGCCGGGAGTCACGCCGAAAATCTGGAGATGGTATAAGACGGCAGTGAGAATGGCGCCAGCCATAAGCGGAGGCATGAAACTCAATAGAGCGCGTCGCGCCGGTCGCGACTGCAGAGACAAGGCCAGCCGCTTGGATTTTATCCGTAGCGCCAGCCCCGCAATTACCAGAGCTAGTAGCGCTTCCGAAAACCAAACGAAGAATTGCTCGCGCAGCGGCCGACCGAATGCAACGGCCCCGGCGCCCAGCGCAGTGAAACCGATAATCACTCCACCCCAGCCCGGCACCGCAGTGAATGAAGCCGCACGCTCCATCGTGTCGCGAATAAAACGCAGGTTGTCCGCGGCACGGCGGTCAATGGGAACCGGATTCTTGACAACTCGGATTGGTTGCGCAAACGCCATATGAATCTCACGTCTACGAAGGTCGTCCAAACCCTCTGCGTCTCAAATCGAGTATACGGCACGCGTTCAGTGTGTGGCAAGTTCTTTGCAATGCAAAGAAAGAGACGGCTTGCGTCGCTCGCTGGGTCGCGATTAAAAACTGAAGTGAATTCCTGCCACAGCCCAACGGCCGGGGGTTCGGAATCCATCCTCATAAAAGTCCTGATCCAGAGCATTGGAAACGCGTATGTAGAAGCGTGCCGACGCCCTCTCACTTAAGCCAGTTGAATATCCTGCAGAAAGACCGAGTTGGCGAGGGCCCGCGAACCGGTAGGCATTACTTGACAGTGGTGATAGACCGTAGAGCGGGTACAGATAGTCGCTGCCGGCTTCAAAATCCATGGCGGCATCAAAGTGGCTTCCAAACTGCTGCGTCGCGACGATGGTCACTGTGTCCGGAAGGATGCGGGGCGATTGCAGTGGGTCGACGCCGGTTCCCGTGTAGTACTGCGAGGTACGGTCTCGGGCATTTGTATA
This sequence comes from Bryobacteraceae bacterium, assembly GCA_051004875.1. GTDB lineage: Bacteria > Acidobacteriota > Terriglobia > Bryobacterales > Bryobacteraceae > Bog-105. Next base: position 5,107 of record JBPCJX010000138.1, on the reverse strand, counting down.
GGTATAGGAGGCGAATACAGTCGTGTTACGCGAGGGATGGAAATCGCCACTGAGTTCGACGCCCCGCGCAATGCCACCGCCTGTGTTGTAGTAACCCCCCTTGCGACCATAGGGGTCGAGATAACCGGGAGGAAAATCGAGATAGCCAATCACCTGTTGTAAGTGCGAATCGAAATAAGTGCCACTTACTTTCAAAAGCTGACGAAACAAGTACTGGTCGAAGCCGAAGTCGATCGAAATTGCACGTTCTGGACTAAGTCGTGGATTGCCAAAGGGGAAATATGTGCCACCGTAAAAGTAGCCGCCGAAGCGCTCGTAAAGTGACGGCAGACGGAAGCTGTTTCCGGCGTGGGCACGCAGCTTGGTAGATGTGCGTTGAAGAAAGTAGGAGAGCGAGGCATCTCCCGTGTAGGCGTCGGGCGGGGATGGGAGACGCGAGTGGGCGTAAGGCGACGCACCGCCAATGAGGTTTGGCTGCCCGACATTTGCATTTGTGAAGCGGCCCGAGAACAGCAACTGAAGGCGGCCGCTCAGACCAGTAATCTGATCCTGTGCGAAAACGGCATTGCTCCTTTGTCTGGCATCCGTTCTGAAATATGCACGTTGGCTGGGGTCCGGGTTCTGATTCGTGGACAGGTTGAAATAATGTTCTTGCTCGAACTCATATCCGCCGCTTAGCAAATGATGAGATCCCAGCAGGTAGTTTGCTCGGGCCTGGATTGTATCAATGCGGGCGGTATATCTGTCTCCGGTATTGAACGGCGGCTGACTATACTCGGGCAGATTGGGCCCTCCTAGTCCGTTGGTGTAGTTTCGGTAGGTATCCACAATTCCGTAAGCGACACGGTAGGAAAGTCGGGAATTTGCCTCGTGCTCGAATCGGAAGAGAGAGTTGATGAAATGCGAGTAGCGGCCCGAGTCCGGGTCGCCGAGCGAGGGCACGAACGTGGCCTTTCCCGGGTCGAAGGGCAAATTAGTGTCGACTAGACGAATTTGTGAAGTCGTGAGCGGAATCGCAGGAATAATGCCAATAGTCGGCGCGTTGACGGTAGGCGAGGGGGTGACATTCTGCTGCAAGTAGCCGGTATTCGCGAATACATTCACACCGACGCGTATCTTGGAAGTGATAGAGAAATTGACGCCAGTCTGACCGCTCCAATCGCGTACTGCGCCAACATCATCGACGCCTTGGGTTACGTTGAGATGTGACAGGCCAACCGAATACGTAAGGCGGTTATCTACCACGCCCCCGGCCACACGAGCGACGCCGCGAAATAAGCCCAGTCCCCCGCCCTGCAGATCCACATCGCCATGCGCCGACCCACCGCCCGAGTTAGTAATTATGTTTACGGTACCCGACATCGAATTCGTCCCGTAAAGCGACGACCCTGATCCGCGCAGAATCTCAATGCGCGATGCGTCCACTAGAAGTAGATCGCCAATGTAGGCGCTCGCGTCGCCTTGAATGCTGGTCGGATCACGAAAGCGGAAACCGTCGATCAGCACTGCCGTATCGGTCGCGCGTAAGCCGCGCGTTTGAATAGTCGTTAGAGCCCCGGGGCTGCCGCGAGTGCTGACGCGAAGTCCGGGAACGAACCGTATTGCGTCTGCGACCGAGAACAGGCCGCGTCGTTGTGCATCATCAACATTCACCGTGTCGAGAGCCTTCGAGAGTTGATCCACGGCTTGAGGCTCGCTCGCCGCGGTGACACTGACTTCATTTTTCACAGCCAATACAGCTAAATGAATTGCGATGTTCTTGTGTTCGCCAGCGACGACGGTCAACTTCTCTGGCGTGGCGATCGTCAACCCGCGAGCCGAAGCATCAATCAGATAATCACCTGGTGCTATGTCTCGAAATAGAAAACGCCCGGTATTATCTGAGGTTGTGGCCATGCGCGACGCACCGGCGACCTGATGCAGGCTGACAGATGCAGCACTTACTGCAGCGCCCGAAGAATCGGTCACGTTCCCTGTGACAACCGCCGGTTCTAAACCTGCGAACAGGGATGCCGCACTTATAGAAAATGTGGCAATACCCTGGAAAATTGAGCGAAGAAGTGTAACGTACACTGTCGGCCCTCCCTCGAGGCGGCAAATAACATTCCGCTCCTCATGGTCGCGGGCTGCGGCAGGTCTTCGGACTTACAGGCGGAACAATCGGTTTAAGACTGCTTGTCTACTGGCCCGGCTTCCCCTCTCCACCACTGGAGAAAGTGCCTGGTGGGCGTTCGTTCCTGTTTACCGCTGCGGGGCAGTTCTAGATTCTCACCAGATTCCCTTTTGAACATCTCCGCTCGCGAACGAGCATCAATGTACCGGCAGCAATATTAGGCTATACGAATGCGTGGCCCTTTGGCAAACAAACATTTCATCCGATTGCTTCCGTGTGGGCAATCATCTCGCCCCCGGAACATTCCGTCTCTTGCCTGCGTATTACGGAGCGCGTCCCCATTTAAGGAAAGGCAGGAATCCGATGGACAAACTTGTTGCTCTGCGAAAAGTACAACTAGTGTTGCTTCTGCTCGCATTGTTTGTTGCTCAGGTGGACGCTCAGACAATCCCGGCTCTGGAAAACATTAAATCTCAGCCAGAGCTGGATAAGGCCGTTGCATCTCTTGATGAGGCACTATTCGATTCCTATAACCACTGCGATTTAGCGAAGTTCGCCGCGTTCTTCGTAGATGATGTGGAGTTTTATCACGATCAGGGTGGGGTGACGCTCGGCAAACAGGAACTGACCAATAGCATAAAGAAGAATATCTGCGGCAAAGTGACACGAGAACTCGTTCCAGGGACCCTGCAGGTCTATCACATGAAGGGCTATGGCGCGCTTGAGATGGGCGTTCACCGCTTCCACCACCCAGGGCATGACGACACGGAGCCGGTTGGCGAGGGGAAGTTTATTCATCTGTGGCAATACAAAGGCGGCGCATGGAAAATTATGCGGGTCATTAGTTACGACCACCATGCGGTCGCGAAGTAGCCGAATCGTCTGAGCTACAATCTTTTCAATCCGAATCGACAGGTTAAACTACGTCGACGCCCATACTGCGACAGGCGCCCTTTACCTGCTCAACAGCCGCGTCAACTGTAAAGCAGTTCAGATCGGGCATTTTTATCTTGGCGATTTCTTCTACCTGCTTGAGCGTGATCTTTCCGACTTTGACTTTATTCGGTTCGGCAGAACCCTTTGCCAAGTTCACGGCTCTCTTTACGAGGATGGCCACCGGAGGCGTCTTGGTAATGAACGTGAAGGAGCGGTCGGAGTAAATGGTGATGACCACTGGAATGATTAATCCTTCTTGGTCCTTCGCCGAGGTCTTCGCGTTGAAGGCTTTGCAGAATTCCATGATGTTCACGCCCTGAGGACCGAGTGCCGTTCCCACAGGGGGCGCCGGCGTAGCCTTCCCGGCCGGAATCTGCAATTTAACTTCAGCTGTAACTCTTTTTGCCATTTTTCTTCGTTCTCTATTTCATTTCTCGGTTGAAAGGACTATATCTTCTCGACTTGCAGAAAATCCAACTCGACGGGTGTGGAACGGCCGAAGATTGTCACCATAACGCGGAGCGTATTGCGCTCAGTGTTGACTTCATCGACCTTACCTGAAAAGTTCGTGAACGGCCCATCGACAATCTTCACAGTCTCGTTCTTCTCGAAGCTCATCTTCGGACGCGGACGGTCTGCGCTGGCGGCCTGGCGGTAGAGTACCGAATTCACCTCGTCGGCGGTTAAGGGAACGGGCTTCGTTCCGCCACCCACGAAACCAGTTACTCGAGGTGTCGACTTCACGGCATGCCAAAGCTCGTCGTCCATCTCCATCTCGACCAAAACGTACCCGGGATAGAGAAGCCTTTTACTGATAACTTTTTTTCCACCCCGGAGTTCGATAACTTCCTCCGTCGGAATGAGAATCTGACCGAGCCGGCCGGCAAAGCCAAAGGCCTGAGCCCGTGAGCGCAACGATTCAGCGACTTTCTGCTCAAAACCTGAATAAGCGTGAATGATGTACCAGTTTTTGGGTGGACCCGCTGGTTGATCGTGGGACGCACTCTCCACTCCGTTTTGAGGCGCACTCTCTAATTCAGCGTCGTGCTCCAGGCCGTGGACACCGTCATCGCTCCTGGAATCGATCTCTTCGTTTGAAACATCGGTACCCGATTCGATGGAAGGTTCATCGCCGTCTGGGGAGGTCGGGGAACCCTCCGCCTCATCTTCTTCCGGGACCGTGTACACCGCTTGTTCGTCGTCAAGATTCTGATCTGCCATGCTGTGCTCTAGTTGGATTTCAATCGATCGCGTAATTATTTCGTGAAATACTTGATGATGTGAGTTATTGTGCCGTTCACTATAGCGTCAACTATCGCGAAGTACGCCGCGAAAAGAAAAACGGCCGCAATCACCACAAGAGTCGTAGCACGCACCTGTTTCCAGTTCGGCCATGTGACTCGCTGCATCTCGGCTTGGACGTCCTCTATATACGATTTCGCCTGCTGCGGCCATCCAACTGCTGTGTTCATTGCCATAAAAAATCAAATCTGAAAAATTGACCTGCTGATGCTTCTCCCCGCACTGCCAGCAGGTCACGGCATCTGGCAGGGGCAGAGGGATTCGAACCCCCACTCGCGGTTTTGGAGACCGCTGGTCTAGCCGTTAAACCTATGCCCCTTTTTGACTTTCACCTATAGGTTATCAAAACGTGGTTACCCGAACATTTACGGGGATTCGGTTCATGGCTTGGGATTAGCGTGAGGGTTATTTCGTCTCGCGATGCGGTTGGTGTTTCCGGCAGTAGGGGCAGAATTTTTTCAATTCCAGCCGCTCAGTCGTAGTTCTCTTGTTCTTCGTCTTGCTGTAGTTCCGGTTCTTGCATTCGGTGCACTGGAACTGGATAATCTCACGCGGCATGAAGTGCGCCTCCCCTCTCTAAAATAACCTGTAGCTAGGCCACGATCTCAGTAACGGTTCCGGCGCCTACGGTGCGGCCGCCTTCGCGGATCGCGAAGCGCAGCCCCTTGTCCATCGCGACCGGCGTAATCAGCTCAATCTCAAGCGAGACGTTATCGCCCGGCATCACCATCTCCATACCTTCCGGCAGCTTCGCCA
>JBPCJX010000137.1:0-79771 GCA_051004875.1 Bryobacteraceae bacterium | reverse complement strand
TTGGGCGGACTTCATTCGATCTCACATGGCGGTTCTGGCAGGCATTGATTTCTTTACCGTAGAAGTGCTCACGTGGCGTGGATTGGCGACTTACTACGTTCTGTTCTTTGTTCATCTGGAGACGCGGTGTGTCACCCTAGCCGGAATCACCAGACACCCCACCGAGCAATGGATGACGCAGATGGCGCGCAATGCTGTCGATGAGATACATGGCGTTTTTGGCCGTATTCGGTTTGCGTTGCATGATCGCGACACGAAGTTCTGCGCTTCTTTTCAAGCAACGCTCCGTTCCGGCGGCGTTCGGCCACTCCTGCTGCCGGTTCCACCAAACCCTATCGCGGCAGGTGAAGGCGGAAGTTGCGTACTGCGGAGTATGTGGAACAGATATTCACGTCTTGCATGATACGTTTCGCAACTGCCCTCCCGTGATTCTAGGGCATGAGTTTGCCGGCACAGTGGTCGAGGTGGGCCGCAACGTTGCGGGCGTGAGAATAGCCGGCCTAGGCGCCACAGCGGTGACTTGCGGTCGGTGCCAGTACTGCCGCTCTGGATACTTCATCTTCTGCTCAAACCGGCGCGGGATGGGACACGGGGTGAACGGTGCTCTGGCGCGTTACGTCGTCCTGCGCCCAGATCAGCTGTACCGTATTCCTGAGGAATTTGCATTGGAAGAAGCGGCGGTCAGCGAGCTCTTCGCGGCTGCAGTGCAAGCGGTGACTGAGATAACGCAGGTGCGAATCGGCGACACCGCTCTAATCTCCGGCCCCGGACCGATCGGGCTTCTGTGTCTGAAGCTGCTTGTGGCGGAAGGCGTGAGAACAGTTGTTGCCGGGGCATCTGGTGACGAGGGCCGTTTAGACGCTGCACGCCGGTTCGGTGCAGCCGCCGTTGTGAACGTTGGTGAACGGGATCTTGCTGATGCCATTCGCGAGCATACAGGCGGCGTTGGTGTCGATGTGGCTTTGGAATGTGCCGGCCACGCGAGCTCCGTACGGGGTTGCCTTGAATCGTTGCGCCCCATGGGGCATTACACGCAAGTGGGAATTTGCGGGCGTGACATAGAGTTCCCGATTGATCAAATCTTCTACAAGCAGCTCAAATGCGCGGGTCAATTTGCTACACGGCTAGAACATGGGATCGCATGATGAACATCTATGCTCAGGGCCGAATACGACTGAACGATCTGGTTTCAACGAAGCTCCCCATGTCAGATTGGCGCACAGCGTTCAATTTGTGCACGGACAAAAAAGCGTTGAAAGCTCCTTTATCCGGAGGCGGAAACAGCATGAGTACTCTTGCCACGACTTATAAGAGCCCGTTGTTTAAAATGACTCACACCACGCCCACGTGCTTGTGGAACGATTCGGCGAGCCTTGCAGAATTGACCTATTCCATCGAGCACGGCGCTGTGGGGCGCCACCTGCAATCCGGTAATCGTGCTCGAGGTTCTGAAGAACGAGTTGCATATCTGGAATGACCGTATTCGTGCGCTCGTAGACGAGATTCCAAGCGCTACGGAAGAACAGATCGGCTGGAGACTGGCCGAGGAAATATCGGCAACGAGGGCACAGCTCCTGAAACCTATATTTGAAAAGCATAAAGGCAAGAACGGCAGGCTCTCGATCCAAACCGATCCTCATTATTACCGGAATTCTGAGGCTCTTCTGGATCAAGCACTTAGGTTCGACGCTCTGGCAGCGAACATGCTTGTGAAGATTCCGGCAACGCAAGCGGGGATTGTCGCAATCGAGGAGGCCACGTACAAAGGCGTAAGCATCAACGCGACGGTTTGCTTCACGGCACCGCAGTGTATCGCCGTAGCGGAAGCCGTGGAACGTGGGTTGAAGAGGCGAGAGAAGGAAGGTAAGGACATCTCTGCGATGGGCCCGGTGTGCACCATCATGGTGGGCAGGCTCGATGATTGGCTGAAGGTAGTGGCCGAAAAGCGAGACCTCATTATTGATCCCGGGTACCTCGAGTGGGCCGGCGTCGCGGTGTTTAAGAAGACCTATCGCATCTTCCGCGAACGTGGATACCGCGTCCGGCTGCTGTCAGCGGCGTTCCGCAACCATATGCACTGGAGTGAGTTGATTGGCGGGGACGTGGTGATCTCGCCGCCATATAAATGGCAGGTTCGGTTTAACGCGAGCGACGTAGGAGTTGCGCCTCGAATCGACAAGGCGGTTGACCCGCGGATCATTGAAGAACTGCGTAACAAGTTTTCCGATTTCCGGCGGGCGTACGAGGAAGACGGGCTCTCCGCGCAGGAGTTTGACGCGTTCGCGCCAACAGTGCGGGCGCTGCGGCAGTTTGTTGAAGCGTGCCATGAGTTAGCTGCTCGCGTTCGCGATTTGATGCTCCCCAACCCCCGATGCCACAGTCGCGTAGCCGGTTTGCGGTTGGCGCTTCCGCCGTTCTCTTGGTCCTCGCCTGGTCGGCCATCCTGCAAGCAACGTATCGCATTCGACTGCAGTCTTTAACGGCACGAGTCTGGCCGGCTGGCATGTTCTAGGCGCCGCCGATTGGCGGGCACAGCATGGCGAGATCGTCGGATCAGCCTGGAAGGTGAACAGCGCAGGCGGATGGCTTGTGCTTGATCATGCCTATGAAGATTTCAAATTGGAATTTTCGTTCCGGTGCACCGGATGTGAGACTGGCGTGCTGCTCCGTGCTGCACCCTTAAACTGGTCCCATTTTTCTTACCCGCCGAAAAGGGATGATCGGTTGAGCGGCATCTATATTTCTCTCTCGGGCGCGAATGCAGGCGGGATGTCCCTCGTCACTCTGGATGCTCAAGGCGAGGTAATCGACCAGAAATCGCTACCAAAGCCGAGCGGTGAGTACTCGCCTGTTCAGATCAGCGAACGCCCGGATGGATGGAAACAAGTTCGTATTACGATGCGTGGTGACGCGGTATCGAAGCACGCGAAGGGCAGTGCGGTTCAGGCTACAGAGGATGAGCGTAGCCGTTACGGGCAACTGGCGCTGCGCATCTCCGGTCGTGCCAGCGCTGGAGTGCGCTTCAAAGACATCGCGCTCTTAGATCTCACGTCGAGGGGTGCGGGCGCTGCTCCTGAAATTACGGGCTCAGGCTTTCGCAAACAGCGGCTCAGCGATTTGTTCTACGGGGAGGGGATTGCCGTGGGCGACCTGAATCGTGATGGCATCCAGGACGTAGTAGCCGGGCCATTCTACTATCTCGGGCCTGACTACAAGGCTGCCGGCGAAATCTACCCTCCGAGACCGTCAACCCGGCTGGAGAAGGAGAGCATGGCAACTATTCGGATTGCTTTCTGTCCTACGTTTGCAATTTTGACGGCGACGGATGGCCGGACTTCTTGAAGATTAACTTTGATGGCGCTTATCTCTATATCAATCAGCGCGGCGAATCGCGCCATTGCGATGAGTACAAGGTCGTGACTGGCATCTTTGCCGAGACCACGCAGCTCGTCGATATCGATGGCGATGGGCATCCCGAGCTACTGACCGCACAAGGCGTGGAGGCGGGTAACCAGATCGGCTACGCCAAGCCGGACTGGGCCGATCCCACCAAGCCGTGGACGTTTCACGCCGTTTCCGAGAAAGAAAGTTGGGCTCCGCATGGTTTCGGGGTGGGCGATGTCAACGGTGACGGACGCATGGACATCCTGCAGGGAGGTGGCTGGTGGGAGCAGCCGCCCAAAGGCACCGATGGCCTTTGGAAGTCTTACCCCGTTCAATTCGGGCATGGCACTGAGCCCTACCTGAACGGTGGCGCCGATATGTTTCTTTACGACGTCAACGGCGATGCTCTCCCCGACGTCATCACGAGCCTGAATGCACACGGACCAGGATTAGCGTGGTACGAGCAAACCAGAGACGGCCAGGGAGTGATTTCATGGAAACAGCACCTGATCATGGGCGATCCTGCTGACGCGGCAGATGTGCGCCGGACTTGGTTCTCTCCGCATGAAGGCTCCTCGACATCCAGGATGTCGACGTTTCCATTCCCGGGAGCATACTTTACGAGAGCTTTCATCTCGGGCGAGATTCCATCACGTTTGCCCCGCTTTCAGAATTTGCGAGACCACTCTTTCGGCCACCGTTCAATCACGACCTTTTTGTCGGTGTAGAACTCGACACCATCGCGACCCTGACCATGGACAACACCAAGGAAGCTGGATTTCCATCCGCTGAAGGGGAAGTACGCCATCGGCGCGGCGACACCGATGTTCACTCCTACGTTGCCGGTCGGCGCCTCATAGCGGAATTTTCGAGCGTGATTTCCGCTTGAAGTAAAGATAGAAGCAGCATTGCCGTAAGCGCTTTGAGAAAGAATGCTGATCGCTTCATCCAGATCCTTTGCCGGTTTCAACGCTAGTACCGGCCCGAAGATCTCTGTAGTCGTCAACTCGTTGTCCTGCCCGATGTCGGTCAGGATGGTCGGTTTCAGGAACGACCCCTGTTCACCACCTTTGACTTCGGCGTTGCGGCTGTCTATGATGGCCTTGCCTCCGTGCTGCAGGCCTTTGCCGATCAGTTGCTCTATGCGTGTCTTGCTCGCCGCTGAAATCACCGGACCCATCTGGACGCCCTCTTCGAGTCCGTTACCGACACGAAGGTTCGCTGCAAGATCGACAACCGCCTCGGTAAAAGTTTTCGAGGCTTCTCCCACCGTGATCGCCGCGGAAACAGCCAGGCAGCGCTGTCCGGCGCATCCGAACGCGCTATCGCTGACGATCTTGGCACTCGTCTCGAGATCGGCGTCAGGCATCACGACAACATAATTTTTCGCGCCTCCCTGGCATTGCATCCGCTTGCTGTGGGCAGCGCCCTGCGCGTATACGTATCTAGCCACCGGCGTAGATCCAACAAAGCTTATCGCCCTTACATCGGGGTGTTCGAGCAGCGCGTCAACCGCTGCCTTTCCTCCCACAACTAGATTCACAACTCCTTTCGGAATGCCTGTTTCGTGCAGCAGCTCGACCAGGCGGCGAGCGGTGAGCGGCACTCGTTCAGATGGCTTCAGAATAAAGGTGTTCCCGCAGGCGATAGCGTACGGCAAAAACCAGAGCGGAATCATCGATGGAAAATTAAACGGTGTAATGGCCGCCGTCACCCCGAGCGGCTGGCGAATCATAATCTCGTCAATCCCGCTTGCGGCATCTTCCAGGTTGTAGCCCTGCATCAATGTCGGAATGCCGCACGCCACTTCAACGTTTTCGATTCCTCGCTGCAATTCTGCTCGCGACTCCGCAAGAGTTTTCCCGTTTTCTTGCGTAGTGAGACGGGCGATTTCGTCCGCGTGTTGTTCAAGCAACTGCTTGAACCGAAAGAGATATTGAACGCGATTTTGTGGAGGAGTGCGGCGCCAAGCAGGGAACGCAACCCTCGCAGCAGCTACTGCAGCCGCTACATCATCAGCCCCGGCTAAAGGCACCTTGGCGAGTACTTCCGCATTCGCCGGGTTGAAGACATCAATCGATTCCGATGATCGACTGCGATGCCATTCACCCCCGACGAAATTTAATGCCTCCAATTCGGCAACGGCCATTTGAGATGCTCCTTCATTTCCTATATGCTCCTATCCGACGTCCTTGAAAACCCTGCTTGCCGTGTTTACGACGGCTGCAGCCAGGCCCTTTCGATGACGGGATTGCCCGCTGTATCGAGGCGCTGCATTTGATCACTGCTGAGCGTCAGTTCGAGGGCCGCAATGTTCTCCTCCAATTGTTCAGTTCTGCTGCCCGCGATGATCGGGAGTATCGACGGCTTACTCTGCCGCATCCACGCAATGATTACCTGATTAGGCGTGCCCCCGACTTCATGCGCCACAGCCTTTACTGCGTCTAAACGTGCATTCGCATCCGGGCCGGCGAATTGTGCGGGCAATTCACGATCCCCCCGGGTATAAGCTCCCTGAAGAAGCACCGAATACCCGATCAGCGAAATTCCGTGAAAATATGCGTAATCCTTCAGATCTTGCGTGATGAAAATTTGTGGGCCGAAGTCGGCCCCACGACGCGGCCGCAGGTATGTGTATCTCTGCTGAATGACGGAGTAGACGCTCCATCCATTTGCCTCACTGATTACATTGCCTTCCGCAATGCGCCACAGACGCAAATTGCTGGCTCCAATGGCCCGGACCTTACCCGCGTTGACCAAGCGATCTAAGGCTTCCATCGTTTCCTCGATAGGCGTTGCACGATCATCTCGATGCGCATAGTAAAGGTCGATTCGATCCGTCTGAAGTCTTTCGAGACTCTTTTCGCACTCACGCTCAATCTCAATCGCCCTCAGGCCCCCCGCACATCCCGGATAATCGAAACCAACCTTCGATGAAACGACGATCTCGTCGCGATTGTGCCGCTCCTTCATCCAACAGCCGATTGTCGTTTCGCTCTCACCTCCCTGGCAGCCTGGAAACCAGCTCGAGTAGAAGTTCGCGGTATCAATGAAAGTTCCGCCTTGCTCTTTATAGAAGTCGAACAGCCTGTATGATCTCTCGCGATCGATCTTGCTTCCTATCAAATCCGTCCCCATCGCGAGGGCGCTGACTTCCAGTTTCGATTTACCTAGTCTTACCTTTTCCACAGACAAAGCTCCTGAGGTGTCATCAGCAAACCGCGAAATACGAACCTACTTTGTATACGTTGCAAGCATGACACCGCCGATCATCACTGCGGCTCCGAGAATATTTGTCGTCGAAATCTGTTGCACTGACGACCCCAACCATCCGAACTGATCATTCCACCGAGAACCTGCCCGGCGATCAGCGTGATGAACACAGCTCGAGCGCCCACTTGAGGAAGCAACCACGCAATTGCAAATACTAAGCACGCACCCAGTGCGCCGGCCGTGAGCAGAATGGGATGAACGTTGCGAAGGCCGCTCAGGGCACCGGAACGCCAGCCTGTCAAGCCAATGATTACGGCGGCGACTGCACCAACGCACCAGAAAAGCGCGTTCGCGACCCGAGGGTTGCTCAGCATGCTGCCTACCTTCCCATTCATTGCCAAATGGACGGCCAGCACGATTCCGAGAAAAATTGTAAAGACATAAAACAGGAGTTTCATCTAAGTTTTCCAATCTGGTTCCCCAACGACATAAGAGCGCGCACGCTCATCGCGCCCCGACCGCCTCGCCTTTGTCATCGGGCAAAGCAAAAAGATAGTAACCCCGCACCGGGTGTCTGCCGGGCGGCGAAGTTATGATTTCAGTGTCAGGCGTTGAGCGCTCAACATCCCTCCCGCAAACCGCGAAATATTCTCGCCCTCCCAGCTCAAAAACGGCTGGAACACTATCCACCCTCGCCGGCAGTTCCTTTTCCCAAAGCAAGCTCCCCGTATCCTTGTCATACGCACGAATCTTCCGGTCTGATCGTGTACCGGCAAAGATCAGTCCTCCGGCCGTCACAACGGGGCCGCCTCTGAACCAGTTGCTGTCCGTATTCCTGATCCCCTTTGCAGCCAGCGCCGAGACTTCGCCCAGCGGAAGATCGCGCACACGAATTGCGGGCATGTCGCGGGAAAGCTTTGCCGTTTAATGGATCCTATATTGAGATCGTAGGCCGTCAGAGCAGACCATGGCGGATGGATCGCGGGCAATCCCTCGCTCGAATTCATGTAGCCGTATCCTGGCCTGTACCGCGCGGGAGATGAATCGGCGGCCGATGACGTGTCCAGCCGGGGTGCGCAGCCAAGCCATGCCAAGCTTTCCTTCGAGACATCACCGGCATCAGGATGTGCAAGAAACGCGATCAACACGTCCACTTCCTTTGTCGACAGACTTGCAAAGGAGGGCATGGGAGGCGCTCCAACCTTGATGATCGTCGGATGCGATCAGTCCCGAGTCTTGCCACTACCTTGCCCAACGAAGGAACTCCTGGGGGCGAACCTTTCCGTTCCGCACCGTGGCACATCTGGCAGTGCTGCACATAGACAACGTGGCCCTGCCGTTCGGGCGACCCGAATGCGTCCAAATCCACTTTGGGCGGCTTGCCTTCCAGCTGCAGCATGGTGGGCGAGTCCTTCGATTCGACGTACATCATGCCGGTTCCCGGATCAATGGCCGAATCACCCCAATTGGCACCCCCGCTGTTGCCTGGCATCTCAATTGTGTTGCGAAACCCTGGCGGCGTGATCAGTCCCTCATTGCGCGCGCTCAGCACAGTGTCGCGCCATTTCGCCCGTTCCCCAGGATCGGCAATGTACGGATTGATCTCATCTGCGTAAAATTTTTGCCGTGCAAATGGCGGAGGTGCGGTCGGGAACGGCTGCGTTGGTGAAGCTTCTTCTCCGGACATATCTGATTTTGGAACCGTCCGCTCCCTCACCGGCCAAAGCGGTTTCCCCGTCACACGATCGAACACAAAAAGGAAGCCCTGCTTCGTAGGTTCCGCGACTGCATCAACCATCTTGCCCTCGTGCCGTACAGTTATCAATTTCAGAGCGGCAGTCGGATCGTAGTCCCATAAGTCGTGGTGGACCAGTTGAAAATGCCATAAATATTTGCCCGTGCGCGCATCGAGGGCCAGCAGGCAGTCCGCGAAAAGGTTCGTGCCCTTCCGGTCACCGCCGTAAAAATCGTACGTAGGCGCGCCCAGCGGAAAGTACGCGATCCCATACTTCTCGTCGATGGTGATTTCTCCCCACGCATTCACTCCGCCGATGCGCCTCCAAGCGTCTTTCGGCCATGTGTCGTAGCCTCTTTCACCGGCGTGCGGAATTGTATGGAATATCCAGACCATCTTCCCCGTGAGCACGTCATACGCACGCAGGTCACCGGGGGGAGAATCGTAGTCTTCGCCTGTCGCAGACCCGAGAATAATCAGATTTTCAAAGACTCGGCCCGGCGAAAACGATTGAATCAACGTGACGGTTTTCGGATCGCGGCCAAGACCCTGACGTAAATCCACCCGCCCGTTGTCTGCGAAAGACGCTATCTCTTTGCCGGTTCGAGCATCGATTGCCTGCAGGCAATTATCGGCCATGAACAGAACACGACGGTCGGATCTGTCTTTGCTTTCCCGGTAACTAATGCCTCGGTGAGCAACCAGAGTTGAGTTGACTTCGTGAACCCAGATTTCCTTTCCCGTAGCCGCGTCGAGCGCGACGATATCACTATTCTTTCCGATCACGTACATCAACCCATCAACCACGGTTGGATTAAATCCAAACTCAGAACCGCTACTTCCCGGTGGATAGAACCACAACAGCTCCACCGGTGCACTATATCGCTCACGAGTTCTTGGGGAAACAGCCCTCGGCGCGCGCCCGGAAACATCGCTAATTTCTTTCCGGGCCCACCAATTCAAACTTTCAAGTTCTGGAGAAAAATACAGCTCAGCCGAAGCTGGTCCATAATATCCGAGGGCCAAGCTGCCGCGGGCGTTCCTTGCAGAGTTCGGGCGCCGTAGCTAGAGCACTCGGCAAAATAGTTCTCAATGCGGGCTGCTTTCGCGGCCTCGAACACCTTTTTCCGATCAATGATGCCTTGCCCCACAGGCACAAAGATCAAATTACCAACGTCAATTTGGAATTTGACCAGTTTGGGATTGGTTTCCCGCATCAATATTTCGTACGGTATCGCGCCATCCATCGCAATGAACTCGATTTCATGGTTGTGGTAGCCGAGTTGAAAACCGTCGCGCTTCATCTTTTCTCCCAACTCGTTCAGTTGGCCCGCCTGCCACTTCCAGTCATCGGCCGTCTTGGTCCTCCCCATAGCAGGCGCGCAGATGATGTTCTTCAGCCCAAGCTCGTGTGAAAAGCTGATCTTCTTTTCGTACGTATCGTGAAGCTCGTCATATTCAAACTGACAATTTTCACAAGCAATACCGGCGGCCATCATCGATTGCAGAATCTGCCTCGCGCTCATCGTCGAAAGCGGAGAGTTCTCGTAACCGTACCCTGCAAATGACACTAGATCGACCGTTTGGAATCCGTATCCCGCCAGGGTCCGCCAGGCGCCGTCGAAGTCCTTGATCAGCGCTTTCTTGCGTCATATGACTGAAATCCAATCGGCATGTTCAGCGGATTAGCATTCAACGCCGAGCCTCTAAGAAAAGACAGAAGGTTCCACTCAGGGCAATTCTAGTTCGGTCCAGAAACTGTCTTCTCGATTCGGCGTGCATCGTTGTTCTTATTACGTCCAACAACTTATCACGCGGGCATCATGAACACGCGCGCATAACCCGGCAACAACAAAACGCTTCAATCGCTCTAACGTTCCACCTAGTGACCCGACTGGATCGTTTCAGCGACAGTCGTATTCTGCGGGGGGCGCTTGACTCGGGAGCAACCACTCGTCACGTAAGCAGTAGGCCGTTTCATCGTCGAGTTGTTTGCCACCGCTATCGAACATACGGCATTCGAAGTCTGTCGAAGAGATGTCGAAAGTGCGTCTCTCGAGACGCGGCGAACGATGGGATCGACGATCCAGCGAAATGAAATCGGGATGTCGCGACTTAAGGCGATCGCTTCTAGCTCGACATACACTCCACCGTCCCGTTCTTCAAATCTCGAGATACTATGCAACCGCCAAATGTAACCACCGCCCTCATTGAGCGGTAGCTTGCGTGCGCCTGATTCGCCGTAATCCTCGATTTCCTGCACACGGGTTGCGGATGCAACGCTGTACCACCGCTTGACGTCGACCTGATAGTACGAAGATTCGTAATCGCTTTCTAGAGCGGTTCTCTTCAGCACGGCCTTATTCAACAGCAACATGGAGAATTTATCGTGCGTGCCAGCCTGACTCACCGGCTTCGAATCGATTACTGCCGGTTTGTAAAACTCTTTATATCGACTGTAATCTCGTACCACGGCAAGGACGTCGTCGAGCTTCGTATTTGGGATGAAGGTCGCTCCAATCCAGTGGTGAATGAGACCAGACCGTACTCTTCTTGGGTTGTGTGACCCCTCTCCAGAGACGAGGATCTCACCCGCACGCGTTTGGCGGCGACGATCCGCAGCTTCATCAATCCAAAGGAAATGCTTGCCGGCTTGGAGGCGCTCCTGCATGTGCGAATCCGCAGCGCGAACATACTCGTCCCATGACTTAAGCGTTTCTTCCTTCAACTCCGCCGCGCTCGATATCGCCGCAGCGAAGACCTGCAACGAGCCCGCCATGAAAATCTTAGCGAGGCGACCTGCCCAGGCGTTGTCAGGCAAACATCCATGCTTACTCATTTTTTTCTCTTCTGCACCTTGTGCTCTACCTGAGTGATGCCTGGATGTGGCAGAGTGTCGCAAATACCTGCGTGCTTCTACGCGAGCAGACCAGCAAAGCGGTATAACTCAAACGAAAGGAGAAATGCCTATGCCACTCGTACTTGCGAATAACTGGTGGTCACTCGTAATCCGTGGCCTCATCGCAATAGTGCTGGGCATTCTGACCTTACTTTGGCCTGGCATCACTGTCGGCGCGCTGGTCATACTGTTTGGTGCTTACGCGTTCATCGACGGAATTGTAAACATCGCCGGAGTGGGGAGAGCGTCTAAAACTCATGAACGCTGGGGCGTTTTAGTGATTGAAGGTGTAATAGGAATCGCGGCCGCGTTAGTCACTTTCGCATGGCCGGCGATTACAGCCATCGTATTGGTTTATGTGATTGCCGCGTGGGCAATAGTGACGGGGATCTTCGAGATTTTAGCTGCCTTGCGATTGCGCAAGCACATCTCTGGTGAGTGGCTGCTTGCGCTCGCGGGTGTTGCATCCATCGTATTCGGAGTTCTGCTCATCGCAGCTCCGCTCGTCGGCGCCTTGGTCATTGCCATCTGGATCGGTGTCTACGAACTCATCTTCGGGGGAATGCTGGTTGGACTTGGGTTACGACTCCGTTCGTGGTCCGGAGGGCGCGGCGACGCGGCGGCAGCGGTGGGCGCTTCTTAGCCGCGTGCAGGCAAGGACAGCGAGTGCTCTTGGTCCCTTCTCTGGTTGAGGAACACAGGAACAGAAAATGATGGACCCAAACCGAACCGTTGCCCGCTACGGGACAGGGATGCCCAGATGGGATGGGCACCACAGACGGCGATGCCGGCGGTCAGGACTCCGGCTATTACAAACGGCGGTCGAGCGGCGCGCTCCAGCAAATCTGCATACCAGAGTGCGGCCGCGCCGGCCACGAAGATAAAAGGCGTAAACCAGGCGGCTAGGATGGCGAAACTTCGCGATCGCGTCGTGATCCAAGCATTAAAAAAGCTCCCTAGGGAGGAGAGTGCCAGCACAGCGATTGGCATTCGGACCAACATCTCCAATGCTGCCTTAAGTGACTTTCTCAGCACGAACGCACCGGCATGGCTCATCCCGCTCGCGACAAACGGCTCGTACAGCCGCGACGCAGCGTGCGCCTCAAAGGCGAAATTGCGGGTGGAGGTAAACCCGAGCGTGATCAGTATTGCCACCGACGCACATCATAAGCCCGCGATCACAGCCAACATGACCGACCGTGTGCGTTCCCACGCCGCCGAACCAGCTGCACCGAGGAGCGCCGGCATCAGCAAACCGAGCCGGCGCCTCGCACGAGCTGCGCCGTTCTGTTTCCGACCGCGCGAATGACTCGATCGCATGGTTCGCCACGAAGGCGGCTCCCAATATAAGACCGGTCCGCGCGCCGACTGCAAGGGCGTTCCTCGCCTCGGGACGCCGCTGGCACCAGATCCATGCCGAAAACGCACCCAGGGCGAGCAATAGCCCACATATCCGTAATCAGCAGGCCGCTTCGGGCCCCCTGAACGCTCGAACGATGACGGCAGCCGCTAACGGTTATGAGCAGAAGCCCTAGATAGACACTGCCGTGACGGTCGCCACGGCTACAATGGTGGGCTTGGAGCCCTTCCAGGCGAAACGCGCCGCACTCATCTACAACCCCATCGCACGAGGTCTGACGCGCCGTCAACATCTGCTTCAACGTAGCATCGCCCTGCTCGCGCATCAGGGTACCGAAGCGAATCTTATCGCCACAACAGGTCCCGGTAGTGCATCCGCACAGACGCGCCGTGCGATTGAGGCGGGCTGCCATTTGATCATTGTCGCCGGAGGGGACGGCACAATCAATGAAGCTGCAAACGGCATGCTGCACACGGGCGTGCCGCTCGCAATACTTCCCGGCGGCACCGCTAACGTCCTTGCGCGTGAGATCGGCCTGCCCCTGCATCCCGAAAGAGCAGCAGCGCAGATTCCAAAGTTGCGCTCGTGCCGGATTGCGGCAGGCGCGATTCGCGGCACGACTTCCGGCGACCGATGTTTTCTATGCATGGCGGGTGCCGGCCTGGACGCCGAGATCGTTTACCGTCTGAACTTAGATCTCAAGGCTGCAGCAGGTAAGTTGGCTTATTATCTCGCTGGTTTTGGGCACGTGTTTCGCTCAGTGCCTGAGTTCGAGGTGATCGTCGATGGGAAAGCATTCGAAGCCAGTTTTGCTTTGATTAGCCGCGTCCGGAATTACGGCGGCGATCTGGAGATTGCACGTCGCGCATCTCTGCTGCGTGACGATTTCGAGGTTGTGCTATTTCGGGGTACCTTGAGCATGCGCTATCTGCCGTATCTTGCAGGCGTCATCCTTCGGGTAGCGCATCGCATGAAGGGCTGCACGATGCTGCGCGGGAGATCCGTCACTTGCCACGATCCGTCCGGCCGTCGAGTGTTTGTGCAGATCGACGGAGAATTAGCGGGCAACCTGCCGATCACCACGGAAATAATGCCCGATGCGCTTACGTTGTTGCTCCCGGAAAAGTTTCTGGCGCGGGAACAATCGTACGCTGCGACCGCTGCTGAACGTCCCGAATGGACAACCTCACCCATTCGTTGACCGGCTTCGCCTTGGCGCGATCGGGATTTGACCGCTTTTGCCCGCGCGGGACGCTGCTGATGATCTTGGCAGCCAATGCTCCGGATCTGGACATTGTCGCGCTTCAAGGCGGGTCGCTCCGCTACTTGGAATGGCACCGCGGATATTCGCACTCTCTTGCATGCCTCCCGCTGATCGCGTTACTGCCGGTTCTCGTAGTAGCGGCCATCTACCGCCAAAAGCTACCTTGGGCGAGGGCATGGATATTGTGTTGCGTGGGTGTTGGCAGCCATCTTCTAATTGATTGGGCCAATAGCTATGGTGTTCGATTCATGCTGCCGCTTTCGTCTGCCTGGTTTCATCTGGACTTGAACAGCTTGTACGACGGCTGGATACTGGCTGCCTTGTTGTTTGCTGCACTCTGGCCGCTGCTCGCGCGACTTGTTAGCAGCGAGATTGGAGAACGTGCGGGACCGGGGCGGGGAACTGCGCTGTTTGCCCTTGTCTTCTTCGTCCTGTTTGATTTCGCGCGTGCAGTGCTTCATCAACGAGCTATTGCACAACTCGATTCGAGACTATACGACGACGCGCCGCCGCTACGGACCGCAGCGCTGCCCGAGCCCTTCACTCCGTTTCGATGGACAGGCGTGGTCGAAACGGCGGGCACTTATCGCCTATACATCCTCAACATGCTGGGCGATCTCAATGCGCAAGCGCCCCATAGCTTCTATAAACCGCCGCCCCGGCAAAGCATCGAGAACGCAAAACGTACGGAGCCGTTTCAATACTTTCTTTACTTTGCCCGCTTCCCCGTTTGGTCTGAGGCGCCGGCTTTTGTCGATGGAAACCAGGGGACGCGGGTGGATTTGACGGATCTTCGATTTGGAACCCCTTGGGCGGGATCCTTTCACTGCACGGCCGTTGAGAACAGTCGCAATGAAGTGTTGCGCGCCCGGTTCACTTACGGCCCGGGTTCAGACTTGGCCCGAGGTCGCAGGTAAGAGCCGGGCCCAACCTTAAGCCGATGCGAGTGCGTCTCCGATAATCCGGCGGCTTAATCTCAGAGGATCAACTTCATACGTGCCAGCTCGGACGGCTCGCATAAGCTGGTGTGCTTGCCGCCGCATCGCCGAAGCGCCCTGTTCGAGCCCGTTCAACACAGAGCTCAACTTAGATAGCTGCGTGCCGTGCATGCTGTTCGAGGTGCCAGTGTTAGTACTGGATCGTGTGACTTTCATATAAGCTCTACGTAACGGAATCATGCGTCCCACTCATCTTCCTTATCGGCGCGAGTCCGTGTGGCATTCAAAAAATCACGCCCATAGCACCGCCTATAAGCCTATGTTTAAGATGGTACAATTCTTGCTTCATGTTGCACTTTAGCCGTGTACTAATCGGCTCTTTGATTGGTTTCATGGTTTTCGCCGCCACTTCGTACAAAGTGGAAAAATCCATAGCCGTTCCGGGTGAGGGTTCCTGGGACTATTTGACGGCGGATTCACAGAACCGGCGCCTCTACGTCTCCCACGGTACAAAGGTGGACGTCCTCAATCTCGATACCGGAGCGGTGATTGGCAGGATTCCGAACACGAATGGTGTTCATGGAATCGCTATTGCAAATGATCTGCACCGCGGTTTTGTTAGCGACGGCCGTGACAATCAAGTCACCATCTTCAATCTCAAAACGCTCGCGGTGATTTCGACGGTAAAGGCTGGAACGAATCCTGACGCCATTTTGTATGACCCCTTCAGTCAGCGTGTTTTTGCGTTCAACGGGCGTAGCAACGACATGACCGCCATCGAGGCGGCCACGGGAAAGGTCGCAGGTACCGTGCCTCTGGGCGGCAAACCGGAGTTCGCGGTCACAGACGCGCAAGGTAATGTTTACGTCAATATCGAAGATAAGAGCGAACTGGTGCACTTTGATCCGAAGACGCTCACAATAAAGGAGCACTGGCCGCTCGCGCCATGCGATTCACCCTCCGGACTGGCGATAGATCCGAAAAACCAGCGGCTGTTTCCTGTTTGCGACAAGAAGATTATGGCCGTGGTAGATGCCGGTAGTGGAAAGGTGATCACGACCGTGCCGATAGGAGAAGGACCGGATGCGGCTGCTTTTGATCCAGAAAGAAAATTGGTGTTTTCTTCGAATGGTGAGGGAACGTTGACCGTCGTGCAGCAGGAAACTCCCAACACGTACACTGTCGCTCAGACGGCAAAGACGCAGCGTGGAGCGAGGACGATGGCAATCGATCTGAAAACCCACAAAGTGTATCTCTCGGTTTCTGAGTTTGGCCCCGCGCCCGCAGCGTCCGCTGATAATCCCCGGCCGCGACCCAAAATTCTACCAGGTAGTTTTAAGCTCTTGGTTGTTTCTGAAAAGTGAAATCCAACACGCACAATCAACGATGGAAGGTCTGCGCGTTTGCGTTGTTAATCGCATTTTGCGCTCTAGCGCTGCCGGCGCTTGGACAGGGACAAGTTCCGGCGATATCGGCTAAACCGGATTTTTCAGGCCGCTGGCGCATGGTGAAGGACAAGAGCGATTTTGGCGGCTTCACCTCGCCCGATATTGTGGTTCGAGTTGTCGAGCATCGAGACCCGACCCTCAACGTTCATACCGTCCAGACGAGCAAGGGAAAGACCTCGACTGTTGACGTGAGTTATTTCACCGACGGCTCACAAACGACCAATTCGATGAGTGGGCGCGATGCGGTAAGTAAGGCGTTCTGGGACGGGTCGGCGCTCGTAATCAGAACCACGACGAAAGATTCAAAGGGCGAAGATCAGGTAGTGGAAGACCGCTGGGAGCTCTCAGACGATCGGCAGACCCTCACGATTTCAAGCCACGTTACTACTCCAAAGGGCCAAGTGGACATGAAACTGGTTTGCGAAAGGGAGAAGGTTGGCGGCTAGGTTCGTTTCCCCTTCAGACTCGCCAACGCCCATTGCGCCGCGTAGTATCCGCACATTCCGTGCACTCCACCGCCGGGCGGCGTAGAAGACGAACATAGATAAACGCCCTTGAGAGGTGTACCGTAACGCCGCCATGTCGGCCTGAGGAAGAACTGTTTCAGATTTGAAGCGCCGCCGCTGATGTCGCCACCAATCAGGTTTTCGTTCAAGCGCTGCATCTGCTCGGGCGTATGGGTGCTTCTCGAGAGTACACACTCGCGGAAACCCGGAGCGAAGCGTTCGATCTGCGCTTCGATTTGAGCAAGCGCGGAGTTTGGCCAACCGTTTGGCACGTGACAATACGCCCAGGCCGTATGCTGTCCCGCAGGAGCACGGCTGGGATCGAACAGACTGGGCTGAGCTAAGAGGACGAACGGCTTGTCAGGGGGGCGGCCTTCCCAAGCTGCGCGCTCGGAAGCGGCGATCTCTTCAAGAGAGCCGCCAAGATGCACCGTCGCGGCGCGCAGACAATCTTTCGCCTTCCACGGAATCGGTTCGCGCAGCGCCCAATCCACCTTGAAGACCCCCGGACCGTACTGATATCGCTCGAGCAAACGGCGGAAAGCCAGCGGCAGGCGCGAGCCAGCGAGAGTGAGAAATTGCCGCGGAGTGACGTCGCATAGAATCATATCTCGGCCAGCGAGTTCATCTAGACTATCGACCCGAGATCCGGTCACGACACGGCCGCCTAGTGACACAAGCAAACTGCTGAGCGCGTCGGAAATGCGCTGGGCACCGCCGGCGGGAATCGGCCATCCGACGGCGTGTCCGGAGGCACCCATGATCAGGCCGAAGGCAGCACTCAGCGGAGCTTCCAGTTTGAGAATGGAATGAGCAGCTAGTCCAGCGAAGAAGGCGCGTGTCCACGAATTACGAAACGAACTCCTGGCAAGATATGTAGCGGGTTGTATCGCTTGCAGCCCAAATCGAGCCAGCGAAAAAGGGTGTTTGGTTAGGCGTAACGGACCCAAGATCTGGTCGGCCAAGTCTCGCCAATTCCTCGTCAAACGGTTGAACATCTTACTGTAAGCTTTTGAATCTGAAGAGAACTGCTGAGCAGTATCTTCGATACTTCGTTCAAGAAGCATCGTCGTCCCATCGTCGAGAGGGTGAGCGAGCGCGGCCGGCGACCAGATCCAATTCAATCCATGAGCGTGGAGAGCAAGCTTTGAGAAAAAAGGTGAGGCAACCGCCATGGGATGAACGGCGGAACCGAGATCGTGCACGAAGCCGGGCAGTGTAATTTCACCCGACCGAGCGCCTCCGCCGGCTATTGATGCGGCCTCACGAACTTCAACCTCGAGTCCGGCTTGTGCAAGGACGATTGCGGCCGCAAGGCCATTGGGTCCGCTTCCGATGACCGCGGCCGTCTGCTTCATCCTTCTTGATTATGAGCATGTCAGCCGTTACGGTCCAAGACTTGCGCGTTGAGACGATCGTCCATGCTCATCCACAAACTTCATCAGTGCCTCTGGCTTGATGCGCACCTCAAGAAGAGTCGCCTCGCTGCCGTCGAGCACAGTAAGCAAAACGCGCAGATCTTTCCCATTCAATTGAGCATAAATATTCGTGGATTCGCCGTTGCGAGAGCGCACCCTCACGATGGGCTTCCAGGCCGGCCCAGCCACCTCATCGGTCAACCGACTGAATTTTCCCGACTCAAGTTCCACATCTTTTAACACGGCTAGATGCAGCTCGCTGGTTCCCGCCGGATGTCCCGTAGCCACCACGAAGCGGGCCAAACCAAAAAACGGAATATGCACCGGTTTGGCAGAGCTTTGCCGGGACAACTCCCGCACCAGCCAGTCGAATTCACTTGCCGGCAACGTGAACGGTAGCGCGGTCGAAACAGCCAGAATCGCGAGTAAACGACGCATAAATTACTCCTCGTCCTTGGCTTTTGATTTCGCTCTGTCGTCCCTCTCGCCGTGTCTCGGTTTATCGAGCTTCGGTATACCCATATGCCCGCCGAGCTCGCTCAATTCCTGGGGATCAATAGCGCCATCGATATGCACGATGGTCAGCTCCTTCGGCTCCGCGTTGATTACCACCAAGCCGGCAACTTGATCGCCATTCTTCTTCACGTAGATTTCGGAGTTTTCGCCCTTAGTCGATTTCACGCCTACAATCCGCGTCCAAACCGGCGCTCTAAATTGCGCGCGGACTGCCTCTACATCGCCCCTCGAGTACTGCCCGTCTTTATCAAACTCAAAACTCCGAACGTAAACGCCTTTGAGCTTCGACACGAGTTGCTTTACATGCATCTGGTCGGGATCGTCTTTGGATAAGAATCGACTCGCAAGCTGAAGCATTGACGCGTCGAGAGTTACGTCGACGGTTTCGGTCGCATGTTCCGCGAGTCTATCCAGATTCACGGGCATCTTTACGTCTTGCGCCCCTAGCGGCAATATCACTGCCGCCGCAATGGTCGCTCCCCATAAGCTCGGCCTCATCGTTCCACCTCTTTATCTTGAATTTCCATCACGTGCTGCTGTACATCATGCAGCTTCAATCCTGCGATTCGCATAGCAATCAGCAGCTTCTCTTTAGCCAACTCTCCGCGCACTGTGCGTTCATGCTCCTGATACATCACTCCGGCCCACACGAGCACTAAGGCCGCCATTACCGGGGCAAGGCGCCACGCCAAAGCTCTTCGAAACCACGACACTCGCCAAGCCGTACGCAGACCTAGCTGCTGCTCTTGCGCTTTTTCAAGCACTCGGTTTGCGAACTCTTGCGAAGGCTCCTTGCGTGCCAGTGCCTCCTTGAGGTGCTCTTCAAAGGGCGTCATTTTATTCCCACTCCTGTTTCAATCGACGGGCTGTCTTTGCTCTGAGCAAATCGAGTGCGCGTGTAATCTGACTCTTGACCGTACTAACGTTCATCTCCAGCATCTCGGCGATATCTTCCGGCTCCATCCCCTCCTGGTATCTAAGGACGATCACAATACGCTGCTTCTCTGGAAGAGAGGCGACCATCCGCTCCAGGTAGGAGGACAGCATCGAGTCATGGACGCGTTCAAGCGCCGTCGGCTCGGCCGTTTCTTCCAGACTTGTCTCTGCCCGTGTTCTCCGCCTCCGCATGAAATCGATCGCGCGGCGGCTGGTCACTTTTCGCAACCAGAACACAACGTGTCGGGCCGACTGTATTGAGGACCAGTTCCGATGCAGCTCCAGAAATACATCCTGGGCCAGTTCCTCGGCGACTGCACGGTCGCGCAGAAAATGCCAGGCAATGCTATACACCATTGCCTTGTGTGTCTCGACTGCCTCTGCGAAAGCAGGCAAGCTGGTTTCACTGCGTCCCAACTCGGTCCGCGATGTTGTACTCGCTACCATGAGCCCTCGTTGTCGCCCTTCTCTACTAAGTACGAAACGAAAGCTTCCTGCGACTCAGAAAAAGGGGTGGGAACAGGAGAATTTAAGAGGGAACTCTAGCACGAAACCGCTGGCGGGCACTGGACTTTGGCTGGCGGGGCAAATAGGGCAAGCTTGTTCGGACGGAAAAGGCGGCGGATCACGCCTCTGCCGCCTTACTGACACAGTTGATTGGGTTCAGGGATTACTGTTCATCGCCCTCATTTAGCTCAGAGGGGATGGGCCTCAACGTGCCGAATAGGCCATCCATCTCAGCATTGGGTCCTGCAGTAAAAAAGAGGGTGTTCGCAGGCCCCGAGTTGCTACCGTTACCAAACCTAAGCGCCCACAACCCATCGATCTTCAACACGGAGCCCTCGGGAGTCCGCATGCGTCGCAAAAATCGTCCTGTCACTGGATTGAAAGCGGCAATCGTGCCGTCACCGAAATTGCCGACTAACACGGTGTGGCTGAACTCGCCGAAATTCGCCGGGGCCAGCACGATACCCCAAGGACCGTTAAACCACGAGCCATGTTCAAGGCGCGCCAGCCGAAAGCCTCTGGGACTGTAGACGTCAACGTAGCCCAATCCTGCGCCGTGTACATCATCGTGCTTGGCCGCATCTTGCTTCGCATATGTAACGTAGAGATTCGGCCCGATGCCTTGGATGTTAAATGGAGCAAAGCCTTCGGGGAGCTGATCGTCGTCAAAACGCTCTTCCGAGATCGGTACGCGCTTGAAGTAAGTATCGTAGACCTCGACGTGTCCGCTGTGGAAATTTGTTACAAAGAGATACTTCTTTCCGTCAATTTGGCCGATAGTCGCTCCCTTGTATACTGCATTGTCACGAGCGTTGTTCTTCACAATTACTGCACTGGTGCCACCGTTCCAGGCGGAGAGCGTGCCATCCTCGGTTACGAAAATGAACTTTTCTGGATTGCCGTTTACAAGAAAATCAGTCGGACTCCCATTGAAAACAATTCCAGTAGGACTTCCCGTCGTTCCATTTCCCGAAGCAGAAGGAATCGTAACAACTAGAGATAGTATGTTCCCCGCGCCGTCGTAGAGAGTGGAAAAACCAGCGTGGTTGTCGGCAACCCACCATGGGGTGGCCGGGCCGGCCACTAGTCCCCAAGCATTCTGAAGATTCGGATCGGTAACACTTGCCGCACCGGGAACGTTGGAAACTAGATTGGTTTGTGTGTAGTGTTGGGCGAGCACTACGCTTGAAAACGTTAGGACCATGAAGCCAATGGTTAGTGGCTTCAAGAATACGGCACCTGAGTTATGCATAAATTTTACCTCGCGGGAGTAAGTTTACTCTGCCGAATTTACTTTGTTGTTAGCGGCTTGTAAAAAGGGTGTGATATCTAAATGACCAAGGCAAACACAAAAGACCGTGTTGCGCACGCTCGGACCGAGTTCCACTTCAGTGTGGATCTACCTTATGACATTGCCGCGCCTCTATTTGGAGCTTTAGAAGAACAAAAATGGGCACCCGAGTGGAAGCCGCAGTTCTTGTATCCAAATCCGCCCGCAGACCAAGAAGGGGCAGTCTTTCGCGTCGACTATTCGCCCTCGCAATCCAGCATATGGACGACGAGTGTATTCGACCTCGCTGGCGGTCACATTCAGTATGTGCTCGTTCTTGAGCGTACGATTCTCACGCGGATCGATATTCGGCTGGCGAGGGCCAGTGCTGAGAAGACGGATATCTCCGTCGTGTACGAACGGACAGCGATTCATCCGAATGCAAACAAAGACCTTAGGAATCTCGCGAGCGAGGATGCGAAGAAGCGTGATGAGTGGAAAGCGGCGATTGACGCGTACGGGATGACGCTGAAGAAGTACTAGCAGTCTCGCTGAAGGCTGTAAGTGCAGCGCGGGCCCGCAGATGGCACTCCCAGGACGTAGCGATCCACTCGACTTACTTACGGCAGTGCTATCGGCGCGATTACACGCAGATCCACCAGGGCGCTTACAAAGAATTGGAACGCAATGGCTGTAAGCATCAGGCCCATGAGCCGAGATGGGAATACCCATCGGAATGATTCCGACGTCTTCAGTTTCACACGCACCACTCTGCTCTTCCGGCGTTTCGCGGGTTCGTGAGCGGCGCGCTTGCAGCATGTCAAGCGCCACCAGCAGTAATAACAAGCCACCAGCGAATTTGAAAGCAGGCAGGGTGATTCCAAAAACCCGGAAGAGGTACTTGCCGACCGTGGCGAACACGGTCAGTATTACGAGACAAGTAAGAGATGCGCGGCGAGCCATCTGCTTGCGCCGTGCAGGCTCATAACCGGCGGTCATAGCCAGGAATGCCGGCGTCGCGGCGAAGGGATCGACGATGAAGAACACCGCACTGACGGCCGTTATCCATTGGGCGAGTAGGGCGTGCAAAGCAGTTCGATCTTAGCGCATGCCTAGCGGGAGTGCCATGATAAACTCGTGCTCAAACAGGGGTGCGCACCGTGCGCCGCAGGTTTCTCCTTTTAGTGATCTCTTCCGCTGCGTTGCTCTCTGCACAAACGGCTTCTCAGGCCGGTACCGGCGTGGATATCCGGGTGAGCACAACTCTGGTGGTCATACCGGTGACGGTCACCGATTCCTTGAACCGTTTCGTCCTGGGTCTCGATAAACAAGACTTTCGTGTTTTGGAGGATGGAGCCGAACAGAAGATTCAGCAATTTGCCGATGAAGATGCGCCGTTATCCATCGGCCTGCTTGTGGATACGAGCGGCAGCATGGGAAGCAAGATTGAAACATCGCGGCAGGCGGTTGCTCAATTTCTAAAGACGATGAACGCCCAAGACGAAGCGTTTCTGGTTGAGTTCGGCGACCGAGCGGAGCTGGCCACCGGATTTACGCAGCATCCGAATGAAATTCAGAGCAAGTTGACTTCAGTTGAACCGCAAGGTCTGACAGCGCTGCTCGATGCGGTTTATATGGGGCTGCGCGAGATGAAGAGCGCCAAGAATCCGCGGAAGGCGCTGCTCATTATCTCGGATGGTGGCGACAACAACAGCCGATACACTGCGAATCAAATCGAGAACCTGGTACGCGAAGCGGACGTGCAGATCTATTCGATGGGGGTGTTTGGGCCGCTTTCTTACTTGGGAATCAGCGCTGCGGAACTCTCAGGCCCACACCTGCTGTCTCAGCTTTCGGAGCAAACCGGCGGTCGGGCTTTTGCGGCAGCGAACGATAGCGCTCTCCCGAGTATCGCGAGCAGGATTGGTATCGAATTACGGAATCAGTATGTCCTCGCGTACTCGCCAAGAAATCAGAATCGGGATGGCAAGTATCGTAAGGTCGAAGTGAAGCTGGATCACCCGGAGGGTCTGCCGGCACTCAAGTCACGCTGGAGACTCGGATACTACGCTCCTACCCCGTAAGCGCATGCGGGCGGGCGTCATCGGCGGCCAACGGCAGGTGGACGGGCGATCCCGGGTGCTCCAATGCGCGTCACGCCGCCTCTGGGGAGTGCCACCGCCGGTGGACGAGAGTATACCGGGGCGGGAGTGCCGACTCTTGAAACGCGTGGCGGAAAACTTGGGATCGCCACACGCGTTGGGACAGAGGAACGTGGAATTGCGATTCGCGAAGGGAGCAAACCGGGGTACGGAGTTCTGCCTGGCCAAGGCGAACGCGCCGATCGAGGCGAATACACTGACCTCGGTGAGCCCGCGGGCCAGGTGGGATTGAATCGCGAGCGATAGTACCGAGGCAGGTATATAAAATAAACCGTGTTCCAAACGCCCATTCCAAACGGCACGTTCGAGTACAAGAGGCCGTTGTCGACAGGGAAGGTGCTGGCTACGCCACCGCCATAACTCGGGGTTCCGAGATAGACATCGGGGTCTCTACTCGGGATTTGCCCGCTGTCAAATTGTCCGGGATCGGCCGTGCTCTGAGCCGCCGACCGGTTGTCCGCGGATATAAACTTGCTGCGGTCCTTTGACCACTGGTAAAACTCATCATCAGCGCCTTCGCCAAATTTTTGTGTCACCAGTCCCAGGGAAAAGAAGTAAAGGTGGGACGGATCAACAGACGATGGCTTGCCCTCGCGAGTCACTTCAGCTTCGCCGTTGTACGCCTGAAGTACGGGCGGCGAGGCATCCATTCTGTAGACGCCCTTCTTGGGGAAGCGGATCTGGCAGTCTTTATAGGTGATGAGAACCGAACTATCGCCACTAGCGTCGAGCGAATCGAGGATAACGGAGCCTTCCAGGAACTCCACGCGAGTGTTCTTAATGGCGTTGGAAATCATACGGACTGAGCTGTCTTCGTCGACGCGAAGGAACACACCGGGCGTGAGAAGGATCTCGGCCCGACCCTCTTCAGTCCGTAATATCGAGCCCTCTTTGATGTTTGGAAAAGTGCCGAATTTTTGTTCGAGTAGGTGGTCGTCGATGAAAACGGACCCTTCGGAAAAATGAACTACTCCCGAATCAACAGAGACGACCAATTGCCCAGAAACGTGAAGACAGACGAGCGAGGTGAGAGTGGCAGGCAAGAGCACACGCAGGCAGCGCATATACAACCCCTTGTTCCGAGAATGTACCTAGTTCGAACATTTGTCAAATCGGATCTTTCAGTCAACATATAATCTCCATTTGATCCATATATTTGTTGGTCTGCTCGCGTTAGCGCTGCCGTTTGCCGCGACGGCGCAGCAATTCGACATTGTTATCCGTAACGGGCACATAATCGACGGGACAGGGTCACCATGGTACGCGGGCGATGTTGCCATTCGCAACGGACGTGTAGCAGCAATAGGATCGCTCGCAAACGTTCCGGCTGATCGAATGATCGATGCACATGGCCTGACGGTTACGCCAGGGTTCATTGACATGCTCGGTCAGTCAGAGCTCTCGATGCTTGTCAATCCCCACGTGCCCTCGAAGATTTTCCAAGGGATTACGACCGAGATCACGGGCGAAGGCAGTTCCATTGCGCCGATAAATCAGCGTGTTCTGGCGGCAGATCGCCCCGGCTTTGCGCATTACCATGTCAATCCTGATTGGCGGACATTCGCCCAATACTTCGCCCGGCTCGAAAGGCAAGGGCTGGGTATTAATTTGGCCAGTTATGTCGGCGCAACCCAGGTTCGCCGCATGGTGCTGGGCGATGACAATCGTGCTCCGAGTGCCCTCGAGCTGGAGCAAATGAAGGCGCTTGTGAAGGAAGGCATGCAGGACGGGGCAGTCGGCGTCTCGACCTCACTTCAATATGCGCCCGCACCTTACGCGGCAACGGAAGAATTGATAGCACTCGCGGCGGAAGCGGCCAACTTCGGAGGCATCTACGCCAGTCACATGCGAAGCGAAGGCGATACGATCGACAACGCCCTCGATGAAGTATTTCGGATTGGGCGCGAGGCAAAAATTCCGGTCGAGATCTGGCACTTGAAAGCTGCGGGAAAACGGAATTGGGGCCGAATGCCAGAAATTGTCCGCCGCATCGAGCAGGCTCGAAATTCGGGCGTCGATGTTGAAGCCGACACTTACGCATATCGAGCGTGGTTCAATTCTTTTTCCGCATTCGTGCCGCCATGGGTGCATGATGGAGGCGAAGCGAAGATGGTAGCGCGGTTGAAGGGTCCGGCCACGCGCGCTCGCATCCGCAAGGATATGGAGACTGCCAGCTCGGGTTGGGACAATGAATGGCTTGAAGTTCCCGGGCCCGACGCGATTCTCGTTAGTGTGGTGCAGAATCCGAAGCTTCTGCCGCTGCAAGGTAAGACAATCGGAGAAATTGCCAAAACACAAAATAAGGATCCCATCGACACGGTTTTCGACTTGCTGATTGACGATCCGGGCATGTCTGTCGCTGTGTTTGGCATGTCCGAGCAAGATGTCGCGTATGCGCTCAAACAGCCTTGGGTTTCGATCGACAACGATTCGCAAGGGACCGCGCCGGAAGGAGTCCTAGGCCAAGAACATCCGCATCCGCGTGCCTATGGCGCGTTTCCGCGGATTCTGCGCAAGTATGTGCGGGAAGAAAAACTGCTCACTTTAGAAGATACAATCAGGAAATTCAGCGCGCTGCCGGCAGAGCGCATGCGGCTGACCGATCGAGGCGTACTGAAACAGGGGATGTGGGCGGACATAGCGATCTTCGATCCGATGGCAGTCCGGGACGTTGCCACATTCGAAAATCCGAATCAACTGTCCATCGGAATGGAGTATGTGCTCGTGAATGGCGTCCCCGTCATCGAGAAGGGCAAGATGACGAACGCGCTACCTGGAAGAGTGCTGCGCGGTGCCGGTGCCAGCAACCAGCCGTGAGTTCGCATCGAGAAGATCCATTTCGCTCAGGATCATTTTGATGACTGCCTCATCGCCGATAACGGAATTGATCATGAGGTGATAGAGATAGCGTTCGGGCCAATTCGCAGCGTAATACTGTTTGACAAAGGCGGCCCGCTCTCGATCAACGCTCGCGATCAGATCCTCCGCCTCGCTCCGGCTCTTTCCTTGAGCTCTAAGCCGGCGAATCTTTTCCTCGACCGAGGCATAGACAAAGACGCGGAGCGTGTCATCTCGATTGCGCAGGAACCAGGGCGACCCGCGACCGATGATCACAGAGTTACCTTTGGCCGCGATGTCGGTCGCTATTCTCTCGAAAAGCAGGGCAAGATGTTCCGCGTCCAGAAGCTCGAGCCTGCCACCGCCTTGCAGACTTTCTTCATAGCTACCGCGCATGAATACCTTCACAAGACGGTAGAAAGTCGGGTCGGGGCGTTCTTCGCGTTGCTCCACCGATTGGACATCGCATTTGAGGCGCCGTGCGATTTCGCATGTGATTTCGCGATCCCATAAGGTCCAGCCCAACCGATAGGCAAGCGATTTGCCAATAGCCGCTGCCCCTGAACCATATTCGCGCTCGATCGTGATGATCCTGATCACGTTCGCCTCCCGCCGCCTTTCTATTTTACGCGGAATGCGGCGATGCTGCAGATGCAGGCAAGGAGGTTACGGTGCTGCGGTTCTGAGGACAGGGAATCGCAAACGGTTTTGGTCGAAAAATGCTCGAACGCCTTCGGAGGTCGGGTTCGTGCCTTGCAGCCAGCGGATCAAGAGATCATGGATCAAAACCGTATTCAGGGGGGCCGCGTAGATGCGCGAGCCATGCTGATGCGGTAATTTGATGAGCAACGGTACGCGTGGGTTTTTTCGCTTTGCGCACAATTGTGCTTCCTCATCGGTCCAAATCGGCCGATGCGACCAAAACGAAGTTCGGAGAGGATGATCGCCGGTTATGATCAGGATCGTGTCGTCCCACAATCCCGCGTTCTCTAATTTGCGACGTATCTCCGCTAAGACAACATCCACCAGTTCCAAATTGTCGAAATAGTTAGAACCCGACGTATGTAGCGCGTTGAGATTGCGATCGTAAATTCCGGGCGGGTGCGGAATCAACCAGTGCAACAGGATCAAGTTCAAGTCACGCCGTGCAACCATCGTAAGAGCGTGGTCGAGCATCTCCTTATACTCGAGCTGTTGCTCTCCGGCTACAAAGCTGGATTGCTTCTCCTCGGACGTGCCCCACCAGCCTGGGATTACGGGCAGTAACCCGGTTTGCCGCAGTATGAACTCGTTGCGGAGTGAAGGAAGTGCGTCGATATAGGGGGTCCAGAAGCAGTCCGCCAGACTCGAGTTGAATATACGACAGTAGGGATGATACCAGCCGACGATAGCCCCGTTGAGGCCGTGATCTCGAGCGTAGGAAAACACGGTAGGCTGGGCTTTCCAAAGTAACTGCTCTTTGCCTTCGCTCGAATCGAAATTCAGGCGTAGGTCATCGGGTCCCTGAGGCACTGCCGTCTTGATGCCTCTACCCGTGAAAAAGGATGGAAACGCGACCATCGTCGCACTAGCGGGGCTGTGAGCATCGGATGCAGACAGGCTTTCGGCTCGTAAGCGATCGAACTCAGGCATCTCTACCGACCTCGGCCGGAGATCGAGCGACAGCTCGTAATCGAGCTCGTCGAATACCATCCAGACTATATGCGCGCTTGGAGTCGCTTGCGTTCTCATTGTTAGCCTAGGACCGTTAGCAAGTTGAGCGCTCGAAGGCGCATGCGCGTATTGCCATCCCAAAGAGATCAATTGAATGAAAAAGAGGGGCATCGCGAGGTGTACAAGCGTCTTTCCGATCCTCGCGGATATGCCGGGCGCAAGCGCACCAGATGCAAAGTAAGCCCCGGCGGCAATACCTCCCATAATGAGCGCCGCAGAGCCTTCGTGAATGACGGGGATATCCACGGGTGACATTCGGATAATCAACGACGGGATCGTCGTACCTAAACCAAAGAAGATACATGCTCCTGCGAGCCGAAAGATGCCCTGTTCTGAGAGCCAACCCAGCTTTCGCATGATTTCGATGGTGAGAAATCCAAACAAAATCATGGCAAGCAAGGATCCATAATATGAGGCGGCCAACAGTGAATAAAAGGGCTGCGCTCGAAAGTAATTGGCTGTGGGACTGAGCGCACGGTAAACGGAGTGAAATTCTCGCAGATAAACCACGTTCATCGCGGAAAGTACGATGAGTAGGTGAAGGAGGCTCCTCGGCATACGCCCAGCTGAGAATCCCTTGGAGCCGGCGTTCACCCGAACCTCTGGCGAACCAAGCTCGTGCGCGGAACGCTCGTTTTTCACGATGTTTGCGCTCGATTGCGCTGCTTTTGCAGCAGGTACAGTGAGCGAAACGAACCTGGGATGCGCTCCGAGTGAACAATCTCGAACCTGCGGCGACATGCCGTTTCAAATACCGCCGACGTGAGATCTTTGTGTAATTCGCCCCTGCCGCGCAGAAGCCGCCGGAACATTGAATCGTTGGGTTCAACGAATTCAATAATCGCGTGGTCGGACGTGAGATCAGCCGCCATATCGATTATGGAGGGCAGCGGAATACGCTCGCTCACCAGCATGTGATGAATCACGGCCAGCATGCAAATGCAGTCGAACGCTCCTCTCGCGCGATCCAAGAACGACGGGCATTCGCTGTTCAGCCAGCCCACAGCTGGACTGGGCCTTGCCAGGTTAACCATCAGAGGAAGGATATCCAGGTTTTCGGTTTTCGCTAAATGCCAGAGCCCACCGATAACAACTTCGTCGTAATCAATCGCGACCACTCGTGCTCCCGCAAGGGCTGCTATGCGGCTGAAGTGGCCGGTGTTACACCCAACATCGAGGACCCGTTCTGGTTTCATACTAGAGAGGGCTTCCCTGAAAAATCGTTCTTTGACCGAGAACATCTCGGCTGTGTAGTTGTTGTCGGAGATGAGGTACTCCGACCACTTCGATTTACGCGGTCGCGGTGCCAAGCGGTCCAGCGCGCGATTCATGCGGCGAAGAAGTGACCGGAACACGAACCGGGACATTTCCGGATTCCGATTGCGACGCTTTTCATAGAGTTGTTGTTTGGTGTGCGCTTTTTTCCGAGAAAGCCAGGTAGGAATGGAGATCAGGCTCAAAAATCGAGGCGAAAGCTTCTGACGGGGGCTGAGGTAGCGATAGAGCTCTTCGGGTTCGATGCCGTCTCGCCGCGTAGTAAAGATCTGATCGAGAGGCGTCGCGAACAGACGGTTCGCGATCAGCGGAAGCAGAAACGTACGTGTGAATTGTGCATACGCAAGCCACGTAGAGTCATTTGGATCCCGGCGCTCAAACGAGAGCAGGTCCACAAAGATGGGGTTTGGTCCCCGAAATAAGATGTTGTAAGGCGTCGCATCTTTGAGGCCGAGGTCGTCGTCAAGCGCCCGCGTTGCAAGTTCTATAGTCAACTTGCCCGCAGCGTGAAGCATCTCTTGGTACCCACTCGTACGGAAAGCTAGGAAACGGAATGCGCTCATGCTCTAACACCACCCCCCAGCGGTTAACGGTGAGCAGCTCACGAACACTCGGCTGCGAGCGCAATTGCTCGATCTCCTGCTCATCAAGTACGCGCGTCCGGACCAGATGATGGTCGCTCATCCACGTCTCACAATTCTTGGAGCGGAGGATCTCAAGAACCTCTTGTGTCGCGTTTTTATTCACGACCCGCAACACACGACCGTTCACATTCACGACGTGGCCGGCTGGATCGCGAAAGGAAGTGCTGGAGCGGAAGGATGTGGGTACAGCTGTGGTGCCCAAGTGTGCTGGGTCAGTTCTCGCGATCAGTTCGGTGACGCGTCCACTTCACTATTTTTCGAAAATAGAACAGCAAAGCAACAAAGGCAGAAGCGATTCCCTGCCAAATCAGAGCGCCCGACCCCGGATCGACATACGCGCTAGCCTGCCGTTCGAACAAAAGACCAACAAAAAGAACAAAGAAAAATATACGTACGGCTGTGCCCTGTTTCACGTTTTCTCCTGGTTGCCCCTGGATTATACACCAAATGTGTCGTTTATATGTCGAGAACGTTACAGAAGTGTTGACACGGAAGTACGGTTCTAAAGGTACTGGACTGGAAAGAGTACCTAGTCCGCTGTGGCGGTTTTACGAACGTACTTGCCGTGATCGGGTAGGGCGATGTGATCGAAATTGACAGCCAATTTCTGTAGCTGGGCAGCAACTTCGTCGCCACACATGGGGAGACCGTGGCCTGGAGCGATAGCTGTGGGGCGTAAAGCTGCTAATTTCTCGACCGATTGCCGGGCGGCATTCCAATCAGGGGTGTAGTAAGAAGGTGGCCCGTGAAGTTCTGGTTTCTGCTTGGCGACGGCAAGAAACGATTCCTGTTTGGTTGTGCAGAAGGCATCGCCGACGATCAGGGTCCGGTCCTCGGGACGGAAGAGCGAGATGTGACCAGGAGCGTGACCTGGGGTGTGGATGTATTCCCATCCCGGAAGCGTCGGAACGGAGTTGTCGAGCGGCAACGGCAGCACGCGACCGCTGAGATCGACCGAAGTGCGCGGGTAGAGCGGAGACATGACGGCCATCAGGCCGCCACCGACAGACGGGTCCGGCGGCGGATACTTGGCGTGTCCTGTCAGAAACGGAAATTCATCCTGATGAGCATAGACCGGCACCTTCCAGTCCTCGAGCAGATCCTTGAGAGCGCCAACGTGATCAAAGTGGCCGTGGGTGAGAATGATGGCCTCCGGCTTCGTGCCCTT
This sequence comes from Bryobacteraceae bacterium, assembly GCA_051004875.1. Classification (GTDB taxonomy): domain Bacteria; phylum Acidobacteriota; class Terriglobia; order Bryobacterales; family Bryobacteraceae; genus Bog-105. Next base: position 48,577 of record JBPCJX010000137.1, on the reverse strand, counting down.
TCCGAAATGGCCCTCGGCCCAGTGCTTGATTTTTCCAGCGGAGAGATAAAGTCCGGCATCGATCAACGTCCAGCCGCCATTCGGAGATGACACGGCAAAGACATTGACGAACAGGATGCGGACGCATTTGAGGCCGTGGCAGATGTTGTCGAGCGAAGCAGCTTCGTAAAACGGGAGAGGTATCGAGTCCATGAGTTGTCCTCAGTTCTTGGAATAAATCTCCAGCGATCCGGCCCTTTTGAAGCCGCCAGATCCTGTGATTCTAATGTGGATGAAGGAATTGGGCTCGTCAACACGCGCGGGCGCTGGTAGAGTTACGAGCGAGGTGGCTGAAGGCGAGCGACCCGCAAGCAGTAGATGGGTGGCTATACTTCAAGTATGGCTACGCTTGTCTCGCTGGAGGCCGCGGCAGTTCAACTCGATTCTGCAGAATTAGCGGCGAAGGAAGAAGCGCTATTCGGAGTGCTGCGCAAGCTGGGTCGTGTGATTGTGGCGTATTCGGGTGGAACCGATTCTGCCTACCTAGCGTGGGCAGCGCATCGGATGCTAGGCCAGGATGCGATCGCGATTACAGCCGATTCGGCATCCATTCCAACGTCGCACAAACGTGACGCTGAGGCGTTTGCTCGAGAGTGTGGATTTCGGCACGAGTATATAGAAACGCACGAGTTCGAGAATGCTGAGTACGTGAAGAACGATAAGGACCGATGCTTTCATTGCAAGGACGAGTTGTTCAAGCGTCTTGAGGATTATGCGAGTGAGCGGGGCTTTGCTCATATCGTGTACGGCGTGAACAAAGACGACCTCGGTGATTACCGGCCCGGGCAGCGCGCGGCAAAAATTCACGAAGTGAAAGCGCCGCTCGTCGACGCGGGATTGAGGAAGGCGGAGATTCGCGAGCTGGCCCGGAGAGCAGGCCTGTCGATATGGGATCGTCCGGCGGCGGCGTGCCTTAGTTCACGAGTGCCATATGGGACGCCAGTGACAATCGACACGATCAAGACAATAGAGCAAGGCGAAGAGGCCATCCGTGCGTTTGGGTTTAGGCAGTTTCGCGTGAGATTTCATGGCGAAGTCGTGCGCATTGAGATCGCCAGAGACGAATTCTCAAAAGCGCTTACACTTGAAAGTGCGCAGGCCTTCACATCTATTTTTAAGCAACTGGGATTCCTCTACGTGACCTTGGATCTGGAAGGCTATCGGCAAGGTTCGCTCAACGCCGGGCTGGATGCCGCGAAACCGGCATAGCCGTCAAGCCTGGGTTTCGATCATCATCTCGGGATTCCAACCGACAATTCTCTTATCGAAATAGCTGTCATTTGTAAGAAGGGCGGGACCGGCTGCACGCAGGCCAAAGGTAGAGTCCTCGATTGATGGCGTACTTTCGCGGATCGAGTGATAGAAATTCTTGTGGTGCTCCACGTGCGCATCTGAGCCGGACATATCAAATACTTCAGTTGAGCCGGGCTTGATGGTTTGGGTTGTAGGTTGGGGATGACGTTCCTTCCATTCTGAAGTGAGCTCTTTTTGCATTTTGTCCGGAAGGCTCTTCATCCCCCAATCTAATTCCTCAATGCGGGGAGTTCTGTCCAGAGTGAGCTTGTTAAAACTGTCCGCCGTCATCACGCCATCGCTGCCGGTGAATTTCACCCCGAACGATTCTTCGGATAGGCTGCTCTTGAAATTGACATGGAGTATAACGTTGAAGGCCGGATGCGCATTCGTGGCTGGATAGTCTAACGTCGCGAGCATCACATCCGGTACTTCGCGATCTGTCCAGAAACGAATTCCACCGGTGGCGTAAACGCGCGTTGGTCCAATCGAGTTGGTGATGGTATGGAGGCCTGTGAGCAAATGGACGAAAAGGTCTCCAGCGACGCCGGTGCCGTAATCGCGGTAATTGCGCCATCGAAAGAAGCGCTTGGCATCCCAGGGGTGCTTGGGTGCATTGCCCTGGAAGCGCTCCCAATCGCAAGTCTCAGGAGTGGCATCGAGAGGAATTGAATATTCCCATGCCCCGATGGCGGTGTTGCGATCCAGCCAAGCCTCGACAAAATTGAGTTCTCCAATGGCCTTCGATTGAAATAGTTCGTTTGCTTTTTGGTAGACCAGCGAACTCCGATATTGGCTACCAACTTGAAACACTCTGCCGGATTTTGCCTGGGCATCGATGATGGATCGGCCCTCTTCGATCGCGTGCACCATTGGCTTTTCACAGTAGACATGCTTGCCCGCGTTGAGGCAATCGACAGAGATGCGCGCGTGCCAGTGATCAGGCGTCGCGATAATTACGGCATCAATGTCTTTGCGCGCAACGATCTCGCGGTAATCGCGGGTGGTGAATGTTTCGCGGCCATACACTTCAGTCATATGCTGAAGGCGGCCGTTATAGCAGTCGCAAGCGGCTACGAGTTTCACGCCGGATAGCGAGGTTGCCATCTCGGCATCCCCTTGCCCCATTCCGCCGGCGCCAATAAGCGCAATCTGAATGTTGTCGTTAAGCGAATGCATTGAGATTCTACGCGATCATCTTCATCGTCGCGGGGTCCCAGCGAACGATTCGTTTATCGAAGTAGCTGATATTTGACAGCAGCGCGGGACCGGCGGCACGGAATCCAAAAGTTGCATTTTCAACGACTGGCTTGCGTGATCGAATCGCGAGAGCGAAGTTGAGGTGGTGATCGCGATGATCGCTGTAATGCTCCGGTGTTTCGTAAACTTCCTCCCGGCTTGCCTGTAAGCTCGCCGCGGAAGGCTTTGAATCCGGATAGCGTTCGTGATGCCGCTTCAAGAAAGCCTCCTGCATCGGCCGTGAGAACGTGTCAATGGTGTACCCAGGCTCGATCGGCTGTGGTTGGCGCGAAAGTGTCACCTTTTTACCAACCGTCATGATGCCATCACTTCCCGTGAAGCGAAAGCCCGAACTCTCTTGTGAGCCATTGACGAAGTTGACACGCAAGATGAGGTTGAATGCGGAGTGGCTCGGATTCTCCGGGTAGTCGTAAACGCCGACGAAAAGGTCGGGAACGTTACGGCCGTCCTTCCAGAAACGGAGACCACCAGTGGCGAAAACTCGAGTGGGCCCTAGTGAGCCGGTGATGAAGTGAAGTCCGGAAAAAAGATGCACGAACAGGTCGCCAGCAACGCCCGTGCCATATTCGCGATAACCTCGCCAGCGGAAAAATTTTTTGGCGTCCCAGTCGGCTTTGGGCGCGCGGCCCTGGAAACGGTCCCAATCGCAAGTAGCCGTATTCGCATCTGGCGGAATGAGGTACTCCCCGGAGCCAACCGCAGTGTTGCGGTCCCACCATGCCTCAACCATGTTGAGCTTGCCGATGGCTCCGCTGCGAAACAATTGTTGCGCTTTCTTGTAAAGCACTGAGCTGACGCGCTGGCTGCCGATTTGGAGAATCTGATTTGCTTGATTTTGTGCCTGCACGACTGGTAGCCCGTCCTCAACGCGTTGGACCATTGGCTTTTCACAATACACATCTTTCTTTGCGTGTAATGCGTCCAACGTGATTTTCTGATGCCAGTGATCGGGGGTGCCGATGATGACGGCATCAATGTCCTTACGCGCGAGGATCTCTTCGTACCGCTTAGTTATGAAGATGTCCCGGCCGTACTGCTCTTTCATGTGCTCGAGCCGGCCATCGTAGCAATCGCATGCGGCTACGACTTTGGTCATGCCTGAGGCGACCGAGCTGCGTGCGTCCTCCTGACCCATGCCTCCAGAGCCAATCAGAGCGATTTGGATTTTGTCGTTAGGGGAAGCGGATGCTTGTGGAACACCGTGCGCGGCCAATAAAGGAGCACTGAGACCAACGCTCGAGACAGCGCTTAGAAACTCACGACGAGTGTTCACTCATTCTTTGTATCAGATGAAGGGGTTTTCTTTGTATCAGGTGAGTTTGTTTTGTTGCCGGGCGAAGTGGTGCTGGATGAACTCGTGTCAGAAGATTCGGAAGAGGACGTTTTGGCGGGTGTCGAATCTTCCTTCTTCGAAGCGCTGTCACTCTCTGGCTTTGAGGTCTTGGCGTAATCGTTGACGTACCATCCGCTGCCCTTAAACTGCAGCGCTGAAGTGGAAAGCAGGCGATGGACGCTTCCGCCACACTTATCGTGCGTAGTCATCGGCCGGTCCGAAAACTTCTGTATTACCTCGAATTTTTCCCCGCAGCCTTCGCACCGATACTCATAGAGAGGCATAGTTGGTCCGAGCTTTCAAACTCAACGCCGTCGCTGAAGGGGGTTCTTGTCGTTGGGGCGCTGCGCGTTGCCGAGCGGTGAAGCGTTCTCACCGCTTGTTAGCTGCGCGATACTCGTCTTCCCCGTAACAAGCTCGATTGATTGCTTCAGCAAGTTGTCCTCTGTATTTTTGGGTGCTGTTCCCGGGATCGGGTTCCCGTCCTGATCCAGCTCGGGAGAATTATCGTTTTCGGTGAGCTGAACTGAGGGAACTACACCTGTATCCTGAATCGCTTTGCCGGAAGGTGAGTAGTACTTGGCGATCGAGAGAATGACCGCTCCACCGTCATCCATTTGGATAGTCTTACGAAGGCTTGCGTCGCCATAGCTGCGCTCACCGACAACCTGCGCCCTAGTGCCGTCCAACAGCGCTGCCGCCGCGATTTCCGCTCCACCCGCTGTAGAGCGGTTGGTAATAACGACCAGCGGACCCGTCCAGACGTCGTTATCAGACTTGGCGACAAAATCCTGCTTTGGTGTCTTCTGCCCTTTGAGATACGTGATCTCGCCCTTGTCTAGAAACAGGTTGGCGAGCGGAATGCCTTTGTCCGGTTCACCCGTCGAGCAATGCCGTAGATCCAATACTATGTACTTGGCACCTTGCTTTTTGAGGTCCTGCAGCTTTGCCTTGACTTCGTCAATCCGGTTGCCAGCCAGGCTGGTCACGTCAAGGTAGCCCACTTTTTCGGGCAGCAGCTTGGCGGTGATCTGCGGAAACGCAACACTCGTGCGAGTCAGCGTAAGCTTCTGAGGATCGGGATTGCGAAGGCGCAAGACCGTTATCTCGACCGTGGAGTTTCGGTCGCCGCGAAGCAACTGCTCTGCGTAGGCTAAGGGCATGTCGCGGGTGGCGATGCCATTGATGCTCTCGATAAGATCGCCGGTGGTGACATTGGCCTTCTCAGCAGGCGAGCCAGGCAACGCGTCAACAACCGCTACATACCCGTACCGTTTCGCCAAGATAAGACCAACCCCGGCTTTTGCCGAATCTTGGGTCTTTTCGTATTGGCGATATTGATCTGCGTTCAGATAGCTTGCAAAAGGATCGACAGATTCAAGGAGGCCATTGATTGCGCCCAGAGTGACACTCTTCATATCAGGGTCTTCGACGTATTCCAATTTGATGCGCTCGAGAACCTCGGTGTAGACCTTCAAGTGCCCGTAAATGTCGTCTGCCGCTACCACGCGCCCCTTATTTGCCCCAATTAGAAGCAGGACTACAATGCAAGTCGAGCTGCCGACAATGGTCCATCTAAAACGACTATTCATGAAGGATTTTCCGGACGTTATTCAAAGTATATCGAAGTAGGTCAAAAAGATGTTCGGTTCAAGGAAGTGTTCTAAGAGATACAGCCTATGAATTTGGACGCTTAAGTCCAAGGACGGTTACGAATCTACCCGAATCAGATCATGCCGAGACGCAAACTTGCGGTTGGGATTCATCAGAGGGTGCCATCTGAGCGGGTGCCAATCGGTCGAAACGCGCGGTGAAATGGAAGGTGCTTCCAACGCCCGGTTCACTTTCGACCCACAGGCGCCCTCCCATTAATGCGACGAGCTGATAGGAGATGGTCAGACCCAGGCCTGTTCCACCGTATCTCCTCGTGGATGAAGTGTCCGCCTGCGAAAACGCTTCGAATATGGTTTTCTGCTTCTGTGCAGGGATACCGATACCTGTATCGGCGACCGCGAAGTGCAACACCGCTTCGGTATCTGAAAGTTGCTCAGTTGTCACGGATAGCGTGATGCTGCCTTGACTGGTGAACTTAATGGCATTGTCGGTCAGATTCAGCAATACCTGACGCAGACGAAGGGGATCGCCAATTAGGTCGGCGGGAATCTCGGGTTCCAAATTAGCGGACAGAGAAAGCGTCTTTTGGCGGGCCCGGAGCGAGACCGATCTAACTAGTTCATCTATAGAGGTCGCCATTTGGAAAACAGTTTTTTCGAGCGTCAATTTTCGAGCTTCTATTTTCGAAAAATCAAGGATGTCGTTGACTATGGCTAGAAGTGAATCACTGGAAATCTTGACCGCTTCCAGATACTCACGTTGTTCGTCGTCCAGGTCAGTGCTCAGGGTAACGTCGGTCATGCCCAAAATCCCGTTTATCGGCGTGCGGATTTCGTGACTCATATTGGCAAGAAACTCACTCTTCGCGCGGCTCGCCGCTTCCGCCGCGTCTTTGGCTACGATAAGCTGCTCTTCGGTTTGCCTGCGTACGTCAATTTCCGCCCCAAGTGCCTGGTTTGAGCACATCAACTCGCTCGTCCGCTCTTCAACTCGGAGTTCCAACTCATCCCGCGAACGACGCAACTGCTTTTCGCTCTCTTGTAAGGCAGACGTGCGTTCATTGACGAGAAGTTTCAGGGTCTCCTCGCGCATCTTTAACTGGTTAACGCGCCATCCATATCCCCCGGCGCATAGGCTGAGGATCATCAGGCCCAGAAAAACGTCAAAACCCATTGTCTGGTAAAAATGAGGCTGCAAGGTAAGCGTTAGGACGGCGGCATCAGCGCTCCAGACCTGGTCGTTGTTGCACGCCACAACCAGGAAGTGATACTCGCCCGGGGGAATGTTCGTGTAATACGCTACCCGTCGATTGCCGGCTTGGGTCCAGTCCTTATCAAAGCCCTCTAGCATGTAGCGGAATTGAACCTTTTCCGGCGCGATGAAGCTCGGAGCCGTAAATTGGAATTCCAGCTGTCCTTTCCCCGGAGGAAGGACCAAAGACTTATTTGATGGAAGATCTTTGTTGTCGACGAGAACGCGCTCGAGAACGACTGGCGGTGGCAGTTGGTTTTTCACCAGATGAGCCGGGTCTAACATAGCGAGACCTCTCATGGTGGGGAAGCACAGACGTCCATCTCGCGTGCGCCAGCTAGCAGGCTGAAAGCCGCCATTACATTCGCGACTCTTCATGCCGTCCGCGGTACCGTACACGGCGGAAGTAATGCTCGCCACGCGTCCTTCGGCAAAAGCATCGAGCTGCTGCTTGCTGACCGAAAAGACACCTTTATTCGAGCTCATCCAGAGATGACCTAGCTTGTCATCGAGAATGCCGAAAACGACGTCGTCGTAAAGCCCCTTATTGATGCTGTAGGTCGTAAATTTCCCATTTCGAAAGCGGCTTAGGCCCCCACCATTGGTTGCTAGCCAAAGTGTTCCATCCGGGTCACCATAGATTGACCACACAAAATCACTGGCTAGGCCCTCGCGAGTGGTGAAAACCGCAAAACGACCATCCTTAAGCCTGTTCAAGCCGCCGCCGCCGGTACTGATCCAAAGATTTTCTTTTTCGTCTTCGTACAGTGACAGCACATTGTTATTGGACAGACCATCCCGAGTCGTGTAAGTGACGAATTGGCGCCCGTCAAAACGGCTCAGGCCGCCCCTTGTACCGACCCAGAGGTCACCTTTCCGGTCTATGTACGTACATAAGATGAAGTCATTCGGCAAGCGGTTTTCAGCATTAAACTTAGTGAAGACTCCGTTTTGGAGCCGGCAGAGCCCCCGGCGCGTTCCAATCCACATGCTACCGGCACGGTCCTGCACAATCGAGAAAACCAGATTGTCGGGGAGTCCCTGCTTGGTGGTATAAGTAGTAATTTGTCCGTCTTTCCATCGCGTGAGGCCTTGGTCAGAACCCATCCAAAGAGCCCCTTCAGTGTCTTCATAGACCGGCAATATAACATCGCTCACGAGGCCGTCATCTTTGGAAAGAGTGGTGAAAGAGCCCTTCTTTAAGCAGTTGAGTCCATTGCCACCGGTGCCAAACCACAGGCTCCCCTCACGGTCTTGAAAGACGGTCCAGACTTCTTTTTCCTGGACTCTATCTCTTGTCTTGACGGCGCTGAATTCCCCGTTCGAGAAGCGATCCAGTCCTGCTCCGGTTCCGATCCAAATACTTCCTGCGCGATCTTCGTAAACCGAAAAAATGCCATTACTCGGAAGGCCATCTTTGGTGCTAAACCGCGTCGTACCGCTTGGCGTGATGCGGTAAACCCCATCGCCATTCGTACCGACCCACACAGATCCATGCCGGTCCACATGTGTCGAGCGAATGTAGTCAGTGGCGAGAGCATCGGCTGCTTTACAAGTGGTAAACTTGCCACCCGAGAACTTACTCAAGCCTGCGTGCGTCCCGATCCAGAGAATTCCGTGCTCATCTCCGGAAATTGAGAACACCGCATTGTCCGGAAGTCCGTCAGCTTTCGTGAAGACGTGAAACCTTCCGCTTTCAAAACGGACGAGTCCGCCGCCATCGGTTCCGATCCAGATTGCGCCCGACTTGTCCTCATAGAGGGAAAGAATCGAGTTGTTCGATAGGCCGGTGCGTGATGTATATGCCGTAAACTTTCCATTGCTGAAGCGGGAAAGGCCGCCTCCATTGGTACCAATCCACAGATTATGCCGGTGGTCCACGAGAAGCGCCAAGATCTGATTGTTCTGCAGACCGGGAGTTGAATGTTTGTCGAATACTGTGAATCGCACGCCATCGAATCGGACGAGTCCTTCTTCAGTTCCTAGCCATAGATAGCCGTCCGGCGTCTGTGCTATGGACAAGACGGAGTTTTGGGGTAATCCCTGGGCTGATTGCCAAACTTGCTGAATGTATTCGGTTATGGGCCGGACCGGATCGACACTCGGTTGCACCTGGCTGCCTAGTGCCGAGAAAACTAAGAAGCCTGGCATAAAAATCCACCCTAGCCGCGCAATCCAAGTAGTGGCATCGGGCGGAATTGGGGCCGTCGGGCAGCTGTCAGGTGAGCATGCATAAGAAGCGCCGTTCCTGCGCACTGGGGTTCGTGTAGCCTGTTCCACTAACCCAGATCGATTCTTATGCAAGATGACGCTTACCCTTCCTAAGAATTGATCGGCTGATTGCTTACGAAAGTTGAGAGACTTCTAGGTGCGCCGATGAATTTTCATTAGATAAGTAGATAAAGGAGCACAAACGCTTGAGGCAGCTAGCGTTTTCCTTGGGGCGGTCAAATGCTGCCGGTTGGTAGTACTTTAGTTTCACGCTCACGTCGATCAAACACGGCCCGAGCCGTGAACGTGGTCACCAGATGTATTGTCTAGCCTCCTCGCGCCGTTCGTAATCATCGAGCACATGAACGACCCGAATCTTCTTGAGCTTTGCCGGTGAGAGTTGGCCGAGCGGGATATAGGCTATTTTGCGGTTTGTGCGGGCCGCCAGCTGTCGAAAGATGCTCCGTGGGGTCTTGGCTGCAACGTAGACCACATGGCGCTCTGTGGAATAATCGAGAGCCGCCATCAGCAAGCGCTCAGCCTTGGTCTCGGCCACATCGTAATCTGGATCAGTCCAGACGTCATAAAGCCGGCGCGGAGGGAGGGTCATCAAGAGGCCACCGTACTCGGCCCGTCCTATACCCGGTCCAACGATGTGGTCAAACGGCTGCGTAGAATAAAAAGCCATGTCCGACTCGTTTTGGTGCTCACCAAGCCACGTTGTGAGATAAGGGTAGCGATTGTTTGGATCTTCATCGAAGATAAGCACAAGCGCACCCACATTGCCTGAGAACTTTCCGTTTTCCCGTACATACAGCTTTCCTTCCCGCCAGTTCCGAATGGTCTCGCGAAGATCGATGCCGTCGAGCATTGAGGTTGTAAATGGCTCTACGCGCGAGCGCTCTTCAGAAAGCGTCGTCTTCGCGTATTGTTTAAGAAAGCGGCCATAATTCTCGATGACCAAATCTTCGGGCGGGTAGGAGCAGATGCATGCGCCGTTGGTTTGAGCTGCCCATTCTCCTTTGAATTTTTCACGCTTACGCGGCTTCAGTCCCGCGGGTTTAAGCATTTGCTTCATCCTGGGGAGCCGCCGCCGTATACGCAATTTTCGAGTCCGGATCCAAACCTCCTCGCCCGAAATGGTTAAGGTCTCTAGAGGCGGATCTTCGGTTTGCTGGACGCTGTAGCGATTGGCCATCTGCCAAAGTTCGTAGGCGTAGTTATCGTCTACGATCGCGCGCGCTCCTAACGTTAGATCGTAAACACCGGGGATTAAGTGCCCATCTAGCATGGCCAAATTGCGCGTGAACTTTGCCAGACTGCGACGCTGCCACGAGCGTATCTTCTCGCCCGTATTGATGGAGTATTCCTTCTCGGCGTCGCGCAATAACGCCAGCTGCCATCTTGGGCGGTCGAGCTGAAACTTGGCGGCGTCTTGCTCTCGAGATTTGTTGTAGAGCTCCTGATAGTAGGGTGGCTCGCTGGTCACCTCTGCGAGACAGTCCGGATGCAGATTGAAGAGTTCCGCATGATTAAAGAGGCGAACACGCGGAGGGGGCGGCTCATCTTGCGGCATCTGCATCGCGTCGAGCAGCGGGTCCAGCATGTTGAGAGAGAGAACAACACAAATCGAGGCGAGTGGATCGGCTCCCTGCAGTTTCCAGGCCATGGCGGTGGCATGAGCCTCGATCTCCGGCGTGCGCTGCGGCGGATAGACGCGATACGCCTCGATGTATCGCTCCACTCCGATCAGCTCGACTGAGTAGGGCTCTGGATAAGTGCCTGAGACGTGCGGTTTGTCATGACTCGCGGGCTCTAGGAGCAAAATCTCAGCGGCTAATTCGCCAGCGGTGCGAAGTGCCTCGATAAAGGGATCGCCAGGCTCTATCGGGATATAGGTTGCGTGTTCTTCCTCATCAGTGCTGGTCTCGGGAATCACAATCACGGACATGTGGGGCATTCGCTCGATGGAACCGCGGTACTGATTCTCGAGCGACGAAGGAAGCTCTACTGCAACTACACTTGGCCGATGCTTGAGCAGATAGCGCCTGACCCGGAGCGCAAATTCTATACGGCCCGGAACGACTGGCAGATACGTTATGTTTCCGCGGCTGAGAGTCCCCGCCGCGCTTAACTCCGACTGCATAAATCTCGTAGCCTCTCGTCTAGCGGCGCATACTGTAACGAAGAGCCTCTTCACCAAGTACCGAACGAATAGCAGCTTGCAAGAGCAGGCGATCGGGCTGCCCTGACTCGCGTTTCAACTTCAGCGCATAGCGTGCCACATTTATCCCATCCCGAACCGTATAACTTTCGTCCGAGGCATGCGCCTGCTGCAGGAAGTCAGTAACATACTGAAGAATTTCGCCCGTTGAAAACGGGAGATTTTCACGCAAAATCGCAAGCTCTTCTTCAGGCTCAGGAAAATCGATCAGAATCTGCGGCTGAAGACGGGAGTGAATGTATTCGGGTAAATCGAATGTCGAAGAATCGTCGTTCATGGTGGCCACGAGCCGGAAATTCTGATGCGCTCTGATTTTTATTCCCGCCACTATAGATTCAACATAGCGGCGGTTATCAAGAAGTGGAGCAAGACTGGCCCAGCTCTTTTCGCTCATCCGATTACCTTCGTCAAGAATGCCTACACCGCCGCGGATCATGGCCGTAACCAGCGGGGAAGCGACATACTTGAGCTTCGACGTTCCTTCGATCACAGGTGTTATGAGAAGGTCTTCGGGCCGGGTATCCACGGTCGCTTGAAAGATGTACACTTCACGGCCAAGACGCCTGCCCGCTGCGTAGGCCATCGTCGTCTTGCCGACACCCGGCTTGCCCAGCAGACGTGGATTCATCGGAAAGTCGCGATCGTCAATCACCATCCACGCAGCCATGAGCTGGCGCATCGCTTCCTCTTGTCCTACCCACGAGACATTTAATTCGTCCGGGTGGGCCAGATTTAACTCAATTCCTTCAAGAACAACCTTCATCAGACGATTATTGGCTCCGTATTTACGATCTCAGTTCGATAGCTCCAGGTAAGTTTGTGAAATCTAAGCTTCGCGGCTTAGGCATTCTCCATCGTAGAATGAGAGTGCGCTTGGGATGAGGCCAAAACTGCTGCGGCTTGTCTACGCGTTCGAGTTTCTCATCGCGTTGGTGGCTATCTTCACGGCCTGGTCCGAAATTGGAGGACAAGCGGCGCTCGATCTCATGCACTGGGGCTGGAAGCTCGGGTTGAGTTTGGCGCTGTCGGGTGCCATTGTGGCGTACACAGCGGCGCTTGTCTCGGAAGAGTCTATCTGGACCTTGCGCTCGACTCGCTGGCTGACGGCCATTATCGTCGTAGCCATCGCTATGGGCGGCGTGACCTACTACTATGTCATGCAAGAAGACGGTGTCGACCCGGATGAGTCCGGTACAACTTCAGCCTATTGTCCAGGCGGAATCCCGCCGTTAGGTATTTGATGACCGCGAAAGAAACTACTGCTGCCCACGCTACTTGGACACAGCCGGGAACACCATTTACGGTTAGCTATTCGCTCCCGCTGTTTCATGAGATTGACTTCATAGTGAACGAAGGATATCGGAGAATTCCGCATGGCGGCATTGAGGTGGGCGGGATACTTTTCGGGCGCGTGGACGGCAACTCAGTCACGGTGGACGCATTTCGAAGTATCGAGTGTGAGCACGCTTCGGGGCCTTCTTTCATCCTCTCAGACCACGACATTGCGTTACTAAGGCAGCAGCTTGCTACCGCAGCGTCCGACCCGGAGCTTGAGGGTCTTCAGCTCGCGGGCTGGTTCATCTCCCATTCGCGCAGCGACCTGCGCATGAGTGAGCGCGAGGCTACTGTGTTCGACGACCTTTTCCCTGAGCCGGGAAAAATCACATTGCTGATTAAGCCTGAGCGCTTTCAACCCACGCGCTTTGGCTTCCTGATACGGGAGCCAGATGGGCGGGTGAACCCGGACGCAATCCAGCACGCGATGATTTTGCCGCTTCCGGGGCGGGCTGATCGCGGAGCTGGATCCGATGCCATTCCGTCTATTCCAGCCGCTTCAGGCGAGAGATCCACAACCGACGCAGCACTTTTGCGGCAGGGAGAGCGGAGCCGCGAAAATTTGTCCCCAGTTCCACTTCAAGATCTACGGGGGACCGCCCCAGAATCTCTCGTTGAGAGCGGACCCCAGCGGAGCGAAGCAGTAGAAGGAAAACCACCCGTCGGAGAGGTCTTTGGTGGGCAGCAGGGGATGAGGGCGATGTCGAACCGGCTTTCGAAGGCCATCTCGCGGGAGGCTTCTCTGCCGGACACGCGTGCGGAGCGATCTCCCGCCAGCGCTGACGCGCGGGTCGAGACGCCGACGGAAGCTCTCGTGAGAACTAGAACGTTGCCGCCTCTTGAGGAAATCAGGAGGATGCGGCCGCTCGAGCTTCAAAGAACGGCGCTCGATCCGGGTGATCTCACCTATCAGATAAGGCCGTCTAAGGGAGCGGACACACGCTTCAACCTTCGACTGGCAAGTGCGTTGTTGCTCGCTGCTTTGCTCGGTTGCGCTTTAGGGTACTGGACGTATCAGCGGCTGTCGCCCTCCGCAATTCCGCTTACCGTAGAGCCTAAACCTTCAACCCTGCTCGTCTCCTGGCCTGTCGACGAAACACAAGACTCGGGTTTTGCTGTTCTCAAGATCAACGATGGAAACCCCATGCCATTGACGCCGGAACAAAGAGCTGCCGGTGAAGCAGAGATAAGCGTGGCGGGCGACAATCTGAAAGTAGAATTGATCGTGCAGCATCGGATTGGCGATGCGAGAGGAATAGTGCGCTATGTGCGGGCGCCGAAAGCACCGGGTCCGCAGAACCCTTGAAGGCTTTTTAATTTGGCGCTCATAGGTCGCTGCTATGCGAGGTTAGGCTCTAAGAGTCTCACTCAGCGTTTTGACGGACTTACGTTATCACAGATTACGCCCTGAGTTCCACAAGGTGCTAACTGCATCTTTATGGAACCAAGGTTATTGCTAACCCCTTCCTTCACTCGCACGTGCCGTAAGACTCTTTTTTGAAAGCCTGGCACAGTGATTTCAAGCGTGTATGGTCCAGCTAGAAGTCCATCGAGATGGAACACCCCCCTGTTATCTCCAGCTGTCGTATATTCCTGATGCAAGGGAGTTCTCGCTTTGACACTTGATCACCGCGCCGGGTAGGAACATCGGGATCGGATCTACAATCTTCCCGAGAATGGAGCCCGTTTGGGAGGCTGAACTGAGCGATGTTATTACAAACAACACACATAAAAACCAATTTTGCCGTGGCGTCACAATCCGCGGGTAATATCGTATTTTCAGAGATCTGTATTACTTGTTAAGGGAGGTTATCGGAGATGACCTCGCCTCTCCTACCCGATGCGAAGGTCATCGCCTTTCATCTGTTTTGGTTTTTCCAGGCCCAAGATGCCAAGCAGCGTAGGGGCGATGTCCTTTAACGCGCCACCTGCCCAAAGCTTCACCGCCTTATCCGTCACCAGGATCAGCGGCACCGGATTTGTCGTGTGATACGTGTGTGGTCCTTTTGTGACGGGATCGATCATCATTTCGGCGTTGCCATGATCCGCCGTGATGATCCAAGAGCCCCCCGATTGTCTAAACGCCTTGTAAATCTCACCTAAGCCAGCATCCACGGCTTCGCAGGCACGAACAGTCGGCTCGATTCTGCCCGAGTGTCCCACCATATCCGCATTCGCGTAATTCATGACGATCACATCGAAATCGCCTTGCTCGACGGCTCTCACGACCTTCTGCGTAATGCCAGCGGCGCTCATTTCTGGCTGTAAATCATAGGTGGCAACTTTGGGGGAGGGAACCAATTCGCGCTCCTCGCCGCCGTATGGCCTTTCATTGCCTCCATTAAAGAAATACGTGACATGCGCATACTTTTCGGTTTCCGCAACGCGCAAATTCTTTAAAGCGGCCTTTTCCATCACGTCGGCAAGGATGTTGTCCGGATGCTCAGGCGGCACAACAAACGGAAGGTCGAAGGTCTTGTCGTACTGGGTCATCATCGTGTAGGTAAGATTCTTCGGCACCAATGATCGGGATGGCTTCTCGAGTGACGTGGCGGTAAGGGCCATTGTCATTTCACGAGCTCGGTCTGCCCGATAGTTGTACATCACAACGCTGTCATGATCGTGAATCAGTCCGACCGGTTCGTTGCGCGGATCAACAATCGTGATGGGCTCGATGAACTCGTCCGTGATGCCTTTTTCGTACGATCTCCGAACCGCGTCAACCGCGGATTCGAATTTTGCGCCATTACCAAACGCCATTGCGCCAAACGCACGTTCAATTCGGTCCCATCGCCTATCCCGATCCATCGCGTAATACCGGCCGGACACGGAAGCGATTTTGCCAATGCCAAGTTCCCGCATCTTCTGTTCTACCTGCGCGATGTACCCAGCGCCGCTTTGTGGAGGAGTATCGCGTCCGTCTGTAAAGCAGTGGACGAACACTTTTCCAAGACCGTGCTTCTTTGCCATCTCGAGCAGAGCGAATAGATGCGTGAGCTGAGCATGAACGCCGCCGTCACTGCATAGGCCAAGCAGATGCAGCCGATGTCCTTGCGCTTTCTGCATGGCGTTGAGTAGCGCCGGATTTTGGAAAAACTCACCTGAGCTGATCAGCAAATCGATCCGCGTGACATCCATATAGATGACACGTCCCGCGCCCATGTTCATGTGACCGACCTCGCTATTGCCCATCTGTCCTTCTGGAAGCCCTACAAACGGACCAGATGTGTGAATCAGCGTGTTCGGATACGTATGCAGCAGATGATCATAAGTTGGCTTGCGCGCTGCAGCGATCGCATTCCCTTCAGTTGCCGGAGAAAAGCCCCAGCCATCGAGGATCGTGAGGACAAGCGGCTTGATCTTGCCCCGCATTTCCCCTACTGCCGAAAGGCTCTTTTACCTAAATACACTGCTCCATCCGCAAGCTCTTCCTCGATACGCAGGAGTTGATTATATTTGGCAATGCGATCTGTTCGGCTGGCTGACCCGGTTTTGATCTGGCCCGCGTTGGTTGCAACGGCAAGATCCGCTATAAAGGCGTCTTCGGTTTCACCGGAGCGATGCGAAACGATCGTGGAATAGTTCGCACTCGCCGCAAGCCTCATCGCCTCTAGAGTTTCAGTCAACGAGCCGATCTGATTCACCTTAACGAGGATTGCGTTGGCAACACCTTGCTCTATCCCTTGCTGCAGACGCTCAGAATTCGTGACGAAAAGATCATCTCCAACCAGCTGGAGCTTGGTGCCTAGCGCATCGGTAAGTTGCTTCCATCCATCCCAGTCATCCTCCGCCATCCCGTCTTCGATGGAAACGATAGGGAACTGTTTTGCCCAGTGCGACCAGAACTCGACCATTTGCTCGGAAGTCTTTTCGCTCTTGTCCGATTTTTTAAAGACGTACTTCTTTTTATCCTTTTCGTAAAATTCGCTCGTGGCAGGATCGAGCGCGAGGGCAATCTGCTCGCCCGGCCGGTAGCCCGCCTTTTCGATCGCTTGCATCAGAACCTCGAGCGCCTCCTCGTTTGATTTGAGGTTCGGTGCGAAGCCGCCCTCGTCGCCGACGGCTGTCGAGTAGCCTCGCTTTTTGAGAACGTCCTTCAAGGTGTGGAACGTCTCGGCGCCCATGCGCAGAGCTTCCGAAAAACGGTCCGCGCCGACGGGGGCGATCATGAACTCCTGAAGGTCGACAGAGTTGTCCGCATGCGCGCCACCATTGATCACGTTCATCATGGGGACCGGCAGCACACGGGCATTTACCCCGCCGATATACCGGTAGAGCGGTGTTGTCTCTGATTCGGCGGATGCCCGAGCCGCCGCCATCGAAACTGCGAGGATTGCGTTTGCGCCGAGCTTAGCCTTATTAGGCGTGCCATCGAGCGAAAGCATTGTTCGGTCGATAAGGGTTTGATCGCTAGCGTCGAGACTTGCCAGGGCAGGGGAGATCGTTTTACTGATATTTTCACCGGCCTTCCTGGTGCCCTTTCCGAGATAGCGTGACTTATCGCTATCGCGAAGTTCGACGGCCTCATGCTCGCCGGTCGATGCGCCAGATGGGACGGCGGCGCGCCCGATTGTGCCGTCCGCGAGATAAACGTCCGCTTCGACAGTCGGATTGCCGCGAGAGTCCAATATTTCTCGGCCCACTACTTTGACGATTTCCATTTGCGCGACTTTCACTGTAGCAGGCGATTTGCGCATCCACGCTACAATGGGCGTGTTAGCCCGGCACTAACCTCTAGCTAGCTGGGCTTTGGTGGAAGGTGGTGAATTTTTATTGGCAGAAGTTCATCTGCAAGATGGTGAAACGCTTGAGAGCGCCCTGCGCCGTTTCAAACGAAAAGTTCAGCAAGAAGATATCGTCAAAGAAATCAAGCGCCATTCCTTCTACCTCAAACCCGGGGAGAAACGCCGGACCAAAGCAGCTCTCGCCCGCAAGCGAAACCGCAAAAAGCGTCCGCGCGATATCGAATAGCAATTTCGCGTAGAGTCGAAGCCCGCTTCGTGAATCCAAGCGGGCTTTTAATTTATATGCCCGGGGCTGCCCTAAGGGTGATGGGATTGTTCCGTATAGCCCGGCGGGATCGTAAACCTCGAATCGTCTACCGGTCCAGCGATGAATTTGGAAGATTCGATCTCCATCTGAATCAGCGGTGTATTAGCATCATTATTTGCGCTCCCCATAGCTGAAAGCATGGGGGATGAGACACCACTCACGTCGATATCAGTGAGAACAGAATATCCATCGAGCTTCGCAGCTTCCTTCATCGCCGTACCAATTCCAGCCGAAGCCGCCCCCAACATCGGCGATCCTGAGAATGTTTCGCCAAACTTCGCCGATAGACGATTTGAATAGTCCATCACTTCGCGGGTAGCGAGTTCGAGCGGCACGAGCCAGGCGTCTGCCTTGACAACCATTTGTCCATTCGCACCGCCGGATTTGGCTGTCAGCGTCATTAATGCCTCGTGGGCAGCCTGTCCGTTTATATTTCGCGTGTGACCTGTCCTGTCCAATTTCACGTCGAAATCCGCGTTGGCCGTACCGCTTCTGTCTACACGCTGTTGTATGTGCTCGCCATGCTGGCGCATCTCTTCAAAGGTCATTACGGAGTAAGTGTGTTGTCGATTGTTGATTGTCGTAATCGTTCCGGCATCAATATCGTAAAGCAATGAGAGGCTATTGCCGACGCGCGCCATTTTCGGCCCCTTAAGATAAACCGTGAATTTCTGATCTTGAAACTCGGCTTGTAGATCGCCAGCCCCGGAACTGCGAGGCGTGGGATTGCTCGCCATCTTTCGCACGATGTTCAGCATGGTGCCTCCGGTGTACCGTACATTCTGATCGTAGGTAACATCGCCAAAGAGGCAGGCTAAGGTTGAAAGCCCGAGTAAGCTGCGACGCAAGAGGCCCGTCATGGTTGCTCCCAGGCGAAACTATAGCAGAGGTAAGCCAAACTGAGAATTCTATGTGGGCGATTAGCCCAGTCCAATCAGGAAGCTCTTAACGTCCGTTCTCGAGGGAGTTTCGCCGATTTAAAACGTACCCCAGTCGCTAGCGTCTCGATATTACCCGCAGTTCGGCATCTTGTGTTCGGAGAATGAAGCTCCTGTTTCCCTCGCGCGGAACAAGGGTAAGCCTAGCTGGGCTGGAACTATCGAACAAGTCCTCAACCGCATCAGTCGCATCCAGCACAACCGTTTCGACTAACGTGCCCATGCGCATTGAGTCTGCCACCACGGCTACGGTTCCGAGGTGCTTCTTGCGGCTGCCACGCGCCGACAAAATGTCGAAAACCCCGGTTGCGTCTTCGGGCACGGTAACGCCTCGCAAGACGACCGCTATTGAACTGTTCTGCTGGCTGACGGCTTGGATTACGGTCGTTTTCACGTTGTAAGTTGCATCCAGAGCCGGGTCAGAGCTGGGGCCAGAATGTATCAGCCTCACCGCATAGACGCTCACTGCTGGTGCGTTGCCCATCGGGGCAGGCGATGAAACGGCGTTGGCCGGCGATGCTTGTGCTGAGAGAGAAGAAGCTTGGGTAGTAGTTGGCGCCGGATAACTGAAACGAAGGTTGGTCTGATGGTTTAATACGTCAGCCGCACTGATCGACACGACTTGTTGATTTTCATCATAGAAATTCCAACGCTCCGAAAGGAATGCCGGATCAGTTGGGTTCCGATACGCCGGCGATGAACTACTGGCGGCCAAGGCATTCCAACGGCTCCAGATTTTGTCTATATTGCAGTGATGGGAGTAAAAAATAGGATCGCGGGCAGCGTAGCCAAGATGGCCCATATCATGCCACGGGGAGGTATGCAGTCCAACGTCGTCGTGAATGGGATCATGCGGATTATTTTCGCACGCGCCTCCCTTGGTCGCCGTTCCACCGAAAGTGGCAAAGTCAGTGATCCCATTCAGCAGAGAGATGCGCGCGCCGGTACCATCGTTCGTGGGCAAAGCTCCGCCGCTGTTGATTGGTGCGTAGCGGCTCACGTCGTATAGAGAATTGCTTGAGCTGGCCGGCGACCAATAGGCTGACGGCAGGGAGCGCTGATTCTCCCAATCCCAGTACGGCAGACGAAAATAGTTAAGATTTCCGACCAACGAACCCAGAATGCGCTCAAAATAATACAGGAAAGCGCGATGCCAAGGGAAAAAATTCCAAGACCTGTGAACGGATTGGACCGTGCCATTGTTGCACGCTTGGCAGTACATTGCGTGCATATCCGCTTGTAATATCCGAGTGCGGTTGTCGGTCGAGGGCAGAGCGCGCAATCTAGCGAACGCGAGCCTTAGCTGGTTGATCTGGGAAGACGAAAGCGCACTAATCGACGTACGCTGGACTATGGGACGTGTGTCCTGGCCAGGGACAAACGGAGTGCCATTCACAGGCGCTGGGGGACAGTTCGGCGGGTTTTGACCAAGCGCCCTAGGCGGCCCCCAAAGGCCGTTTAATACGAAAGCGGCACCTCCAATCGCAATTCCGTGCAGAAATTTGCGCCGGTGAGGCGGTCGCGGCTTTTCGTAGGTCATTTTGTAACTTTATCAATTTACGAGACTTGTACGCCAGCGGGTAAGTTTTAGTACTGATTCAGGGTAGACATCGCTCAGGATTTTCTGAGTTCAGTGACAAAGGACACGTCTTTGAGCCGCCCCGTTTTTGTGTTAAGCTGATCACCATTACTGGGTCTTGACTCGCGATAATTGTGCTTTTTAGCCGGATTGAATCGCCAATAACGTCGCTTTTGGCGTACCCGGATCACCCTCAAGCATGGCAGCACTGTCGAGAGGTCTCATTCTCAGCGCTTGTCTGAAAACAGTGCAGTCGCTGGATCGGAAGTGGATTAGCAATGTCAAATAGCGTGGGAATTCAACCGATTGCTTCGCGTGGAGGCTATTCGGCGCCTCTATTTTTCAAATCCGTTTTGGAGCGCGTCAGCTTTCAGGCAACGCATCAACCTCACGCTGATGCGATTGTTTCAGCTGCCGGAAAGCTCACTTACGGTGAGATCGGCACATGTGCTTCGACGATGGCATCGGCCCTGGGCGCCCTGCTTTCCGGCAGGCGGCATTGCCCGATCGCGGTGTGTAGTGATGATTCGCGTTATCTGACGATTGCTGCCTTGGCGGCCTGGAAGACAGGCTGTGCATACTTGCCCGTTTCGCCGTCCTCTCCGCCCGAGCGGCTGCGCCACATGCTGGCCGAGTCGGAAACACCAATCGTAGTAATTACCGAAACAGCAGCTTCCGGGATTCCATCTGGCCCCTGGAAGCTGGTCTCTATCGAGGAAGTTACAAACTCTTTCAAACCAACTCTGGAACCGTCCTCCCTCACTGCTGCCGGCGAGGCTCGAATTTCACCCGATGATGTTGCATATGTCATCTACACGTCAGGCTCGACGGGCACTCCCAAGGGCGTTGGCGTGACGCACGGAAATTTGAGTAATCTTATCTCCTGGTATAACAATGCATTCGCCGTGACTCAAAATGATCGAGTTACGCAGATGCGGGCGCTGACATTCGATGTGTCCGTAGCGGAGTTATGGCCGGCTCTATCAGCAGGTGCAACCGTTCACTCATTGGACCGCTCAGCGTATCTCCTCCCAGAGCGCCTGCGCGACTATCTTGTTGCGCAGGAGATTACCATTTGCGAAGCTCCAACACTCATGGTCGAGCAGCTACTCTCGCTCGAGTGGCCGCAGCAGACGAAATTACGGTATCTGCAGACCGGTGGCGAAAGCTTGCGCAGTTTTCCTCCCGCTGGTCTTCCGTTTCAACTTGTCAACAATTACGGACCGACGGAATGCACGGTCATCAGTACTTCTGGCGTTGTCGCCGCGCCCACTAAGGAATGCGCGCTTCCATGTATTGGGCGTCCGATCTCAGGAGCTGAGGTGTTCATTTTGGATTCGAGTTTGCGGCCAGTTCCGGACGGACAACAAGGCGAAATGTTCATTGCTGGAGCGGGCGTGGCGGCCGGCTACATTGGCCGGCGTGATCTGACAGACGAACGCTTTCTTAGCATCCCTGGCGTCGGGGGCGGATCGCGTCTCTATAGAACAGGCGATATTGGTAGAAGACTGTCAAACGGGGAGTTTGAGTTCTGTGGTCGAGTCGACGATCAGATCAAGCTCAGAGGTTATCGTATCGAGCCTGCTGAAATTGTCGCTGCCCTTCGAAGTCATCCTGCAGTAGCTGCTGCGGCGATCACTACGGTCGGCGAAGGCGCTGAAAAACAACTTGTTGCGTACGTTGTGTTGAAGGCTGATGTTTCGGGAGCCGATATTAGAAATCATCTTGCTCTTCGCGTTCCCGCTTATATGATTCCGGAGTTCTTCGTACCGCTCGAAAACATGCCTTTAACGCGACACGGTAAGATAGACTATCCGGCGCTGCCATTTCCGGATCGTTCCATTTTGCTGGACGTAACAGATTGGGCTGCGGAGCCGACGACGGAAATTGAAATCGAAGTTGCTTCTATATTGTCGCGGGTATTAAAGCAGCCGCATATCGGATTCAAAGACAATTTCTTCCGACTTGGTGGCAACTCGCTCTTAGCAGCTCAAGTAGTCGTGAACCTCCAACATGCCTTTGGCGTCGATCTCCCTATGCGTTCTGTTTTTGAGCGGCCAACGGTCGAGGGTCTCGCGCGCGAAATTGAGAACCAAATTGTTGAGGCGTCATCAATGGTCTCGCCTGAATAACTTAGTGGCTCGGCCGCTGATAGAACGGTCGGCGATGTTAGGGCAAGTCCAAGTTTGTGCCAGCGGCTTTCACAAACAGTCTCAACTCGCGCGATAATGGACAAGTGAATCCATGCCAGCACCCTTGACGGATCCCAAGGCGGCCCTAATCGCAAGGTATTTAGAGCGCCGGCGCAATACCACCGCGGCTGACGACGGCATTTCAAAGCGTCCTGAGGGTGCCTCCGTCGCTGCCTCAGAGGAGCAGCGGAGAATTTGGTTGCACTGCGCCATGGCCGATTGCGCCGAGCTATACAATGAGCCATTCGCGTTGCAGTACACGGGAGACTTAAATATTCCCGCATTCGAGCGCGCCTTCAATGAAATTCTTCGACGTCATGAAGCTTGGCGGACGAAGTTCGAAATGAAGGGCGACAACGTATTTCAGAACGTGGTTCCAGAACTGCACGTGGACGTGCCCTGTATCGACCTGCGCAAATTGCCCAATAAGCAGCGTGAGAAGCGACTCGCTGAATTGCTCGCTGAAGACTCAAAATTGAAGTTTGATCTCGGAGAGACACCCCTATTTCGCGTGCGTCTGGTACAGATGGCGGACAGAGATTTCCGATTTGTTGTGGTCGCTCACCACCTCATCGCGGATGGCGTCTCGGTCTACCAGCTCTTTGTATCCGAACTTCAGTCCTGCTATGAAGCCTTCGCACATGATAGAGAGCCCTCGCTTCCGCCTTTGCCGTTTCAATACCCGGATTATGCGGAGTGGCAGCGCAAAGCGCTTGCTCGCCGCGACCCCCAGAAGCACCTTGATTTTTGGGAACGGCAGCTTGGGGGAGGACTCCCCGTCCTGAACTTACCGCTCGACCGGCCACGATCCGCGCTCAGAAAGTTCGATGGCGGCGCAGAGAGTTTTCGGATCTCTAAAGACGTTACTCTGGCACTCAAAAATGCCGGTGAAGAGTGTCAGGCGACACTGTTCATGTCTCTTTTGGCGGCGGTGCATCTGCTGCTTTATATCTACACCGGCGATCGGGATCAGGTGGTCGGTAGTGCTACTTCGACTCGTAAGCAGTTCGGGACTGAAAACCTGCTGGGCCTTTTCATAAACACGGTTGTGCTCCGAAATAGCCTCTCTCCGGAGGATTCTTTCCTGGAATTGATTCGGCGCGTTCGTGAAACGACCTTAGAAGTCTTAACACACGATGTGCCATTTGACATCCTCGTCAGGCGATTTGGAAGCGAGGGTGTTCCGTCGATTACACCCTTGTTTCAAGTCATGTTTGTTTTGGAGCCCTCTACAATCCTGAAATCAGATGAGTGGCAGATATTTCAGCCCGAGCTCGATCACACGTTTCCAAAAGCTGATCTATATCTTCAACTTCAAGAGAATTGCGATGAACTTATTGGGAGATTCACTTACTGCCGTGATGTCTTCGATGCCGCGAACATAGCCCGCTTGCACGAACTCTGGGTTCAAGTGCTTGCTGCGGCGGCGGCAAATCCAAACCACAGCCTTAACGAGATTTCAAATAGCTTGGGCAAGACACCACGCCGCATATCTCCTTTGAACTGGTTTCGGCAGCGTTTAACACGTACCGCGTAGCGTGCGGAAGTAGTCTTGGTGCTGAACAATATCGTAGCCCGCACGATGGACTTAGACTTGGCCCAGCGACTCTGCGGCTCCGATGTGCATGTCTGGGTTGTTAGCTCCCACGCATCACTCCTGTCCGTAGAAGAGCTGGCTACAACGCTTTCGTCGGACGAAAAGGATCGCTCCGAAAGCTTTCGATTTGAGCATTTAAAGAGGCGTTTCTGCATTTCTCGCGGACTATTGCGCTTCTTTCTAGGCGCCTATCTTGCAACGCCACCTCAGGAGATTAAGTTTGCATACGGAAGATATGGAAAGCCTTCTGTGGCGGGAGTGGAAGGCTTTCAATTTAACGTCGCCCACTCCGAGAACGTGACGATTTACGCGTTTGCGTTTGGGTGCGCCTTGGGCATTGACGTCGAACAGATCCGAAATATGGAAGATATCGATGGTATCGCCCGGCACTTCTTTTGTTCAGAGGAAGCTGCAGATCTCAATAGCATTGAATTGCCGGAGCGCTTGGATGCATTTTTTGCATGTTGGACCAGAAAAGAGGCCTATATTAAAGCTACTGGGGAGGGCCTTTCGGCATCGCTCGATACTTTCAGGGTCGCTTTACGGCCAAGCGAGGCTCCGTCTTTCGTGCACATCGACGATAGCGCTTCAGAAGCCCAATCGTGGTCATTGTATAGCTTGCGCCCAGTGGACGGGTACGTCGGTGCTTTGGCCTTTCGAGGTAAACGGAACCTGCGACTCTCCTCGTGTCAGCCGCTCGAAGATGTTCTCGCGAAAATTCTTAACGCGGATTTTTCGCTTGACGACTGTTTAGATCACTCCCTGTAGTTCCTGTAAACGCTTACAGAATTGGAAGCACCCCCTTAATCCTGAACGCCTGCACTTGCATGTAGCGAGCCCACGGCTATGGATTGATTCTCCAACTCTGAGGATTCGGCAAGCCGTATCTGGTCGTCGAGCACAGTTTCCAAATCTTTTTCTGTCGTGAGAGGGTTCGCCAGCACAGCCCGAAGTGCCACAAGTGGAACCGTGTGTCCGTGGCAGGTGCAATCGAGTGTGGTACGAGACACAAACGTCAGTCCGGCCCGCCGCTGTCGCCGTTGTAAAGACTCATTTGCTTCGTTAATCAGAAGTTGGTCGTGTTCAGAAAGATTGTGCAAGGCGTTATCCGACCGGTACTGTCGAGGCAGGTATCGGTACAGAACGATGTTCATCTGTGGTTGCACGAGTATTTCAAATTCGGGCCGAGCCGTAACGGCGCGCACTAGGTACTGTGCCTTCCGGATACCTTCATCGACAAGAGTTTCGTACCCGCGCCGTCCAATCAAGTTCAAGGCGGCGTGCAAAAGCAGCACCATGCCTGGTCGCGAGCCCTCGAGCGATCGCCTGCCCAAATCGAATGAGCCCGGCCGCACGATGTAGCGAGCCTGCTTCTCAATGTGAGCTGCCAGTTTCGGATCCCAGAACAGCAGCATGCCAATGCCCATAGGCAGATAAAGCTGTTTATGCCCATCAAACGTCACCGAATCGGCACGTTCAATGCCTTCAAGCTTCGACCCGTGTTCACGCGAAAACAGCATGGCACCACCCCATGCAGCATCGACATGGAAATGTGCGCCGTATTCTGTTGCGATATCGGCCATTTCTGGTAGCGGATCAATCGCACCTGAGTCGGTGGTGCCGGCAACCCCGATCAACGCAATGATTAACTGCTTGCGCCGCTTACATTCGGCTAGCTCTTCCTTCAGAGCCCTCAAATCCGCCTGATTGCGATGATTTACCTGTACTCTTCGCAGGGACCGTGTCCCCAGTCCGAGAAGTCCCACCGCCTTTTCGAGTGAATAGTGCATGAGCGAGGAGCCTACAACGACGGCGCCCGAATACCCGTAGTGCTCTAGCGCCGCAGGCAATCCTTCCGCTTCAACTCCCGCAAAATCCCGCTGTGGACCGAGGCTTCGGTTGCGCGCGCACCAGAGCGCATTTACGTTGGCCACTGTTCCTCCGGATGTGATCATCCCGAGAGTGCTGGCACTATTCTGTACATGCTCGTCGTAAAACTTATGCTCGAATCGGTAGACGAACCGGTGCATGATCGCCAAAACCTGCCGCTCGAGATAGGTAAGCGACTTTGAGGTTTCGAGTTTCACCGTGTTCTGATTCATCGCCAGCATTAGGTGGCCGACGTGCTGAACGAACAAGGGAAGTGCCGAGGTCATATGACCTATGAAGCGGGGGCACGCAACATTCATCGCGTGTGAAATAATATCGCGATCAATATAGCCGAGGTATGCGCCCGGCGAGACGGGCTCCTCTGGCATGCTCGTGTCCAGTAGCTTGTCGCGCACTAGCGCGGACGAACCGGCGCTTGTTACGCGTCCAGAATGAAGAAATGTGTCGGCAATCTCAGAAACTTGATTGCCAAAGGTTCGACCCTCTACACTTTTCAGATCAAAAAGAGAAACAACGCGCTCGATGTCGCTTGTCTCCGCCCCATTGTGCTTTGAATTCATCACAGTATGAGCGTATCTACTGCAGACAAGCCCCGTCTAATACTTATGATAGCGGAACGCTTTGAACTTACGCCACACAGAAATCTACTGGAAGTTTCCCAAAACCGCAGTTGTGACTATCTCTAGTACTTACTCGCAATTCCCCCCCGAGGTAACTCCAAAACCTGCAACTTCAAAGTAACCTAGGCTGCGGTACAGATCCTTTTCTTGATGTCCTTGCCGAGTAGCTACGAAGCCCAAATATGCGGTCTCCCATTAAATACACCATTGCTGAGCTGACTGCTTCATTGGCACAATATGCGACATAAAGCCGGGATTTTTCGGTTGGTTATTGAGAAGTCCAACGCGCTATGTCGTTGCGCCACTCCGATGAGCATCCTTAGCTCTCAGCGTTGATATCGCAGAAGTCCATTCGAATCACAGTAATTTTCGACATGCCGAAATACCAACTCCGGAGCTGAATTCGTCGGCGCGATTAATCGCTTTGTCTGCATGCCAACGTAATCTTGCATGTGACAAATTCCCTTATTCCAGAACAGGCGTGGAGAGAAGATCGAAACACTCATTTAAGGAGATAAACAGCCATAATGCTTTTAAGTCGGTAGTATCGCTTTGCAAGTAGGATTCGGTTTTGAAGTTCTAACGAGACTCGTCACAAACCGCCAGCGCTAATTATCAGCACTCCGTCGCAACTCAAGACTTCATCGCAGCAACTTCAGATGGCCAATGATATCCAGATCGCCGAACATACGGAGTGACTCTCGGTGGCATCGGACGTACCTGAATCAGATGCTGTCTTGGCTAGGCGATCAACGGGCAGCGCCGCCCCCCGAATTTCGCGCTGTGTGGTGCGCGTTTTGCAAACAGCGTCTTATTTTCTCGGCAAAAGTACCCGCATTCGGCATCTCCCACATGGTCTTGTGGTTGCCCGGCACAACGTGCACTTCCAGCCCTCCAGCAGAAAAATCGCTCCACCCTAATCGAGTGTCATGGAAGACGCGAAAACTCCAATCACTGCACCAGAACAATGTAACCCGTCCAGGAAAGGACTTGGGCACATAAGCGCGCTCGGCTCGAAGATTCGCTTTTTCGATCTCCGCAAGCATTTGCGCCAGCGTCAGCTCTTGTTTGACCTTTTTGCCCGCAGAGCGCAGAACGGATTTGGTCTTTTGGGCTACGCTTGTCAGGACGCCGGCAATTCTTCTCAAACGTTCGCCCGGTGCTGCAAACAGGAGCTCACCCCAGTAGAGGTCGAATTTCCACAGGGGAGTACCCGGCGCAGATCGCTTCATGAAATGTTCCGGCCGCCCAGGAAAAAATGTGTCGATGAGGCCAAGCATGCCCACAGTCTCACCGGTGGCCGCCAGCTGTTGTGCCATCTCGAACGCAACTACTCCCCCGAAGCTCCACCCCGCGAGGTTGTAAGGACCCTTGGGCTGAATTGTGCGAATTGCCTCAATGTATTCTGCCGCCATGTCCTCGATGGGCACGTAAGAGCCCCTTTTCCCCTCTAATCCTGTCGATTGCAGGCCATAGAATGGCTGATCTGGACCGAGCAGATTGGCAAGCGCATGATATCTGACCAGGTTCGATCCTCGCGCATGTACGCAAAAGATGGGAGGCAAAGTTCCGGAAGCTTTGATCGGTACCAACGGGGACCAAGCCTTGCACGCTCCTTCTTGCGCCAGGATTTCGGCGAGTAACTCAACCGTGGGAGCTCGAAAGACCGTCGACGGCGGCAACTTACTCCCGCACAACTTTGCTATTTCCGAAAACAATCTCACGGCGAGCAAAGAATGACCGCCCAATGAGAAAAAATTTCCTGTGATGCTGACGGGCTGAACCTCCAACAAGCGTTCGAAAATGGCCACCAGTTTTCGCTCGACATCAGTTCTGGGCGAAACGAACTTTTCAAGCTCAGTAACATTTGTCGCCAGTATTGCCGGAGCAGATTTGAGAGCCCGTCGGTCGACCTTTCCAGTAGGTGTGATCGGCAGTTCAGGCAAGTTTACGAATATGGCTGGAACCATGTACTCCGGCAGCACCTGCTTCAGCCGTGCGCGCAAGGTGTCTCCGTCTGCAGCAGCGTCCCCGATAGCCGGTACAACAAAAGCGACCAACTGGGCCTCGCCGTTCTCCGTGTCACGCGCAATCACCGCGCTGTCCTTCACGGCAGGGTCCTGCCGCAGAGTTGTTTCGATCTCTCCTAGCTCAATCCGATATCCCCGTATTTTGACCTGATCGTCCTTGCGCCCCAAACATTCGATGTTTCCGTCTTCGCGGAATTTCGCTTCGTCTCCGGTCCTGTACAACCGGGACCCGGGCGCGCCAAACGGATCGTCTATGAACCGCTGTTTAGTCAGTTCGGGCTGGTTCCAGTATCCGCGTGCGAGTCCCGCTCCGCCGATGTATAACTCGCCCGCTACGCCGGTAGGGACGGGCTTGCCGGCATCATCCAGAATGTACACTTGCGTATTAGCAATCGGATGCCCAATTGATACTGGCAGGGCTTCCTTTTCGACGCGTCCTACAGTGGACCAAATGGTCGTCTCTGTTGGCCCATACACGTTCCATACCGAGCCCGCGCGATCCACTAGCGCGTCGGCCAGATCCCGTGAGAGCTTCTCGCCGCCGCACAGAATTTTCAAGTCCCCTTGGCCTGTCCATCCGGATTGCACCAGCATCCGCCAAGTCGCTGGAGTCGCCTGCATCACTGTGGCGTGACATGTTTTCGATAGTTCCAGCAGTCGCCCTGGATCGCGTGCTACTGCGCGGCTCGCTAGTACTACGCGAGCGCCCACCGTGAGCGGCAGAAATAATTCGATACCCGCTATATCAAACGAAATTGTCGCGATCGCGAGTATCACATCGGAACTGTCAAATCCCGGTTCCTCTGCCATTGACTGCAGCTCATTTAGAAGAGCGGCATGCTCGATCATCACGCCTTTCGGCCGCCCAGTCGATCCCGACGTATAGATCACGTAGGCCAGATCGTCTCCACCCGGAGCAACTGTGGTTACGGGTTCCTGGTCTTGCAGAATTGAGTCGAGCTCGGTATCGAGACAAATCAGATCCAAATCGGATGCTGACAAACCTTCTACGAATCTTCGCTCCGTTAAGAGCAGCCGTGCGCCGGAATCCTGCAACATGAAACGGAGTCGCTCCGTGGGGAAATCTGGATCCAGAGGCACATACGCACCCCCCGCCTTGAGAATCGCGAGAAGCGCGACCAGCATCGTAAGCGACCGATCCACACAAAGACCGACCAGAGTTTCCGGGCCGACACCTCGTTCCCGGAGATACGCCGCCAGCTGGTTCGCCCGTCGGTCCAGCTCGCCATACGTCAACTGCTCCCCTTCGAACACCGCGGCAACCTTGGCCGGATTTTGTTCGCACTGACGGTCGATTAAATCGATGATGGTTTGTATGGGTTTTTGATCGAGGGCTGAGGCCCTCCAATCAAAGGTTACTTCGGCCGAATCCTCTACAGCAGCTCGGCGTTCCTTTGCATCGAGTAGCGGCAAATTGAAGCCAAGGATATCTGATGTCATTTATACTGTTTCGAACATGCCTTGGAACTTGGCAGTTCCTAACCCTAAACTCGGGCGCACCATCACGTAACTCGCCGCGATCTAATACCTTAAAAAATACGACTATACGCGAGCCACTGAGTAAAGGGTTCTGGTCAGTTCCCTCTCAAGAACTGTGTCCCGAACCGACTATCGAACGAATCAGGCAGAAAATGCTCGAATCCCCCCCATTTTTTCTTATCGTGCAAACCGTCTCCATATTAGTGGAGGTTTTGCCTCCAACTCAGTTACGATCTAATCCAAAAACACCTCAAGGCCGCTAGCCACGCCGGTTGCCGCCGCCGCAAATCACGCGGAAGGCCTTCGTGCAGAGACACAACAATTTGCGATTTGTTTTGGACTGTCGCACCGGGATGCTTACCTTTTTAAAGCAGATCGAGAAATGAAGTCAATAACCGCTGTAACGCAAAGTACTATACCGTGCTGGAGCTTATGGCTGCTGACCATCGTCAGACATCTGGCGACTTCGGGCCGATGTTATACATTCACAATTTTAGCGCAGGAAATGTGCGGACGCCGACCTATAATTCACTTTGCGTCATCTGTCGGCGTCTTCCTATAAACAGTAGGTACTAGAAAGTATGACGATTGAGAGTACTAGAACCAAAATGAGCAAAAACTAAGCGCGTCACCCCAGGTACTCCTTTCCCGAACCGTTCTGTTTTCCTCTTTCTCCGCTTTTACGGGGATTCAGAAAAGTCCCCTCTGGCTAAGTTCGACCAGTGTTGAAGATCCAAACTAAGACAAATCCGCCGCGCTTAAATAGCAATCGTTATAATTTCGCCCGTATTATTTCAGGGGCGACTTAGCCCGCTCCGACACCCCCCATACTTTACCGCCTGTAGATTCCCGTTTACCAGGAATGCGGGAAAGCACGAAATTGCAGCCGGACGTCCAGCCTGAAAGCATTGAGTTGACTCCGCTTTGATGGTGGGCGCGACAGGACTCGAACCTGTGACCTCCTGCGTGTGAAGCCCACTATCACCACGCAAGATGTTGATATTTCATTCAATCTGCATCGCATAAAGCAATTGTTACTTGGTTGCGTGGCGTCAATTGATCACAATTTTGATCACGAATCGCGAACGAGGTTCTCAGCGAAACTCGCGAGCTTTCTCGCGCGCGCGCCGTGGAGTTCGTCGATTACTTCTGTAAAACATTCTCTGGTACTTTTGTGATCAGTCACTCACTCGCAGCACTTCAAGACCCGACACACACCTCACTGAATGAAGCGACCGGAGATAGCGGACGACGTGAATAGGCCGCTCGCCGCGCTACTTATCCTCCTGAGCATCGCCGCGATCGCTGGCCTGCTCCTATCTCTCGCGATTGTCGGCTTACATATCCAGCAAGACCTGGCGCGTGCAGCGCGCCTGGCGTAATTGGTCAGGATTCTGATCGCGACATGAACTGGTGCCGGTTTGCGTAGCGGCTCGCGACGATGTTGCTTCGTTGCGCTGCCACTTGTTTGTCTCGACGTCATAGTGAGGAATACGCGCAGCGATACGCTGCCAGACCGATCTGAGGCTGTTCATTGGTTCCTTATGTCTTTTCAGTTGGTGCACGCACGCTCTGGATGAAGTTAGGAATAAGCGCACGCGCACCGTTTGAAGACTTATGTCAATTTGAGCTTCAGCCAAGGCGAGATGCTTCCGCCGGCAGCAACCGGTGCAAGTGACTCAATTGATTACGTAAACATTTTCTGGCTACTTTTGTGATCGAGATCTGGCCGGCTCGACTTTATGGCCGTGCAATGCACGTAGAACTGCTGACTTTTTTTGGAGCACAGCGAGTGCACGCACGGATTGGAAGATGGGAAAGGCGTGCGTGCACCCCGAGACTTGCTGTTGCGACTTTATTCTTTTCTTGCTAATGCTGCCTTCCAGCTTCATCATCCGCCCAAGTTATTGAATTTCCTCCTAAAGAAAAAAGGTCCAAGTCTGTGATTCGGCGATGTGAATTTGAGAGATTCTTAATGGCTTCAGCAACTTTCATTTCTCAGGAGAAACCGTGGCTATGAGCGCGACAGCGGCACCGAAGCCCTTCATCAGTGAACAGAAGACCGAAACGAACCTTTGATCGGCCGTGGTTCCAAGGCGTCATGGGCCGGTGGAAGACCGCTGACGAGTTCGTAAGATTCTTGGATTCGGAATTGCTTCCAGCGGATCACGCGCTGCGTCAACTTGTCGGGAAAGACGTTCCCCAGCTCATTGGCGAACTCGCTCGTTTCCGGCCCGACCTATTCTGAGAAGCAGAATGCGAATGGCGCGCCGAGTTCACGACTACGAACACGGCAATCTAGAAGCCGCGCGCGCCATCGTCGCTGAACCCGGGATAAGCTCAAGGATCATCCGCCTGGTTACTCGATTGGGCCCGGCGTTTCGTAGCGCGCCATGAGTGTGGCAAGAGCGCGCAACTGTTTCTCGTCCCCGAGTTGCAAAATTCAGCGTCAGACGAACCGCCCGCTCGCTCCTAGTACGGCTACTCCCGTCGGGATAATAGCGAGCTCTCCCAATTCAGCGCAGCATGGAACTGGCGTTAAGGAAAAGAGTTACTCCTTTCCTCTGCTGATGGGCTGCGATCGGCAACTCGCGGCCCATTGTTTCGATGCTCTAAATTGTGGCGCGGTAGCTAAGCGGAAAAAGGCGAGAGCTCGCTGAGAGACTTTATTCGGCGGTTCGATCCCGCCCCGCGTCACCTAAAAATCAGGCGATCCCAGAAGTCACTGCGGAGAGGGCAGGTCTCGCCCCGGCCTCTCCTGGTCCAGTGCAATCGTGACTACGGTCAACTCAACGGCTCACCGCATTCCGTAGTCGATCACCGAATTTGTGGCCCTGAAGTGTTGAAATTCTCAAGAGGGACTCTTTGGTAGTGGGCTACTTTTGAAATTTTTTAGTCTTTCGGCTTGATTAACTGCTGCTTCCCATCCTTGTTTATCAACGTCAAAGAAGTGTTCCTGCCTCTTGCTAGGAGCTGAATATCGGTCGGATTTGAGTCGCCTCCCAGACTGATGCTCGATCCGTCTTCACTGGCTCCAATCTTGACGTGCGGACTGCCCTTCGAGTCGATCAGCCGAAGGAGCACCGTCTCTGGATATCCAGTCGTGCCATCTGGCATTTTAACTGCTGGATCTCGTGGAAACACCTTAATCTCTGCGCGGACGCGCCCATGATCGTCGAGAATCTCAAAGGCGCGGGCCCGCAGCACAGGCGCGACGTCCTGTGCCGCTGTGCGCTGCGGCTGAGCCAGTAGGAATATTAGTAGCGCTGCATTCGTGACAGTGAGGACAACCAGAAGCTGCGTTTTCATCATCCACCTCCAAAATGATCGAATGAACTTCTCCAAAGACTTCTTCACGTCGAAAAGACGCGACCAACCGACGATATCTTAACCAAGAGATCGGCCATTTAAAGCGGAGGACAACATTCTCCGCGGATTTCAAAGTAGCCCATTACCGACTCTTTACGAAAAGCCAAAAACTTTGTACAATAAAGTAAGGGCGCTGAATACCGCGCCGTCGGTCGTGAACCGAGCGACCTAAATCCATCGGACCGCGGCATCAAGCTTTACGATCCCGTCACCCCTCGCCGACCCGAGGCGAGTCATAGAGACTCACCGATTGAGGGCCGGCCCTTTTTCGTCCCTCGCCCAAAATTTCGATTACGCGGCCAGGACAGTCCTTCAATAAACCTTTCCCCACAGTTTGCAAAGGAGGAACACGAAGAACACGCCGCTTTCCCAAGAGACGTTTGCCCAAAATGTGGCGCGCGGCAAAACCAATAGACAGGCGGCGCTCGCGGCCGGGTATAGTCCACGATCGGCTGGCTGCAGCGGATCTCAACTCATACGGCAGAGCCACGTAGCGCAGCGCATTCAGGAGCTCCGGAGCGCAGGCGCGCTCCATTCGCCGCCATGCATCACGCCTGAAATTGTGCTCGCTCAACTGACGGAAGCATTTTCGGCGGACGTACCGCGATGACCCGATATCGAAACGCGCGATCGATTCAGGCCTCGGCCATCGCAAAGGTAAAGCGAAGTGCCGGGAACCGTTAGGGGCGCTCGCGATGCGGGCATGTTCCCGAAATCACTCTTCAAAAAGTTCACGTCCAGTCGCTCTGTACAAGCGCGCATCAACGAATATCACGACGGCACAACTCAGCGACAGTCGCTCGTCAGTGAAGTACGCAGAAGCTGGAAGCTCACCAAGCGGCTGGTTCCTTCCAAGATGGTTGAGCTGCGCGAATTCTGGGAAGCGCATCGGAATGACGCCTTTTGGTTTTACGACCCGATTGAAATGGACGTCCCGTTTTTGTTGGAGATCATTCCTCCAACCTGGACATCGACCGCTGTTCTCACACTTACAACTGCATATACGACCGATCCGCTCCTTCTACCTGGAGCCACAGCATCGATTTACGGAGTGAGTTTCGCGTTCGGGCAGTTCCCGGCATTCAGTAGAAACGCGAGCTATGCCAAGACAACAGATACTTTCAATGTCACAAACACGCTGCTGCGGATACAGCTGACGGATATAGCAGGGATCGACGCGCTTTCCTTGTATTTCTACATCGACAACAACGCGCGCGGATCGGGGAATGCCCACTTCGACATTTACGATTCATTCCTGACGCTCACGAGAACGCCTGCCACAGGGATTACTGTGCAAGGCCTCTATCTCGTGCGCTTCGCAAGTGACTGGGACCAGACCATCGGTCTAGGCCGCTCGGACGCTCTGGTCGAACTGGTTGAGGTGAAACCTGAAATTCCTCCGCTCGCTGTAACAACCACCCAAATCTTCAGGCCGACCTCGACCAGTTTCATTCCAGGCTCAGGACACGGATCGATGATTGAAAATCCTCCGACTAGCAGCAGTGCCTACGCCATCGATGGCGATCCGAATACCTATGCGCAGCTGAATCAGACAAACTGGAGTCCGTTGGAAATCCCGTCTACATTAGTCCTGAGCAATTTCGCGTGACGAAAGTATCAGTTCAACGCTCGCGCGCACGCGAGTATTTCACGCGCTTGTATCTGGACCACGAGGATCCTTGGAATTTCGAATCCAGCCAGTATGAAGCGAAAAAATATGAAGCAAGCGTGCGAGCTCTCCCGAGGCGCCGTTATCTGAACGCCTTCGAAATCGGTTGCTCAATCGGAGTGTTCACGGCAAAATTGGCGCCCAGATGCAGAAAGTTGCTGTCTGTGGATCTGGCATTCTCAGCGCTGGAGAAAGCTCGCAAACGTTGCCGAGAATACCCGCACGTCGACTTTGAGCTGATGGCCGTTCCTGAGGAATATCCAACGGGCATGTTCGATCTGACGGTTCTTTCTGAAGTCGCCGTCTACCTCGAGCCCCAAGATCTTCGGACATTGAGCAAGCGGATTACCGAGCAGACAACTGCGGGCGGCCATTTATTACTCGTTCATTGCCTAGGGGAAATACCCGACTACCCGCTCCGAGGCGACGACGTGCACGAGCATTTTTTGACTCTTTCAGGATGGAATTCAGTATTGCAATCGCGCGGCGATGGCTATCGGATCGATGTGCTCGAGCGGAGCAACTGGAAGTCGGATCATCTCGTAAAAACGAAAACTCAAAAGTGAACAGACTTCCGCAGGATCGCCGGCGGCACAGACACGGTTGGCTGTGAAAAAGGAGCACATGAAAAAAGAACTGAAAGACAGAGAGCCACTGAAGCAAGCGCAGCAACGGTTGGAAGAGGTACGGGTGCGGGGAGTGCGACTCGTCGATCGCTTAGCGATACTGAATTCCAGAATTCGCAATTCCCATCAAGAGATCGGCAGGAAATATCTAGCTGGAGATCGGAGCGGTATCCGGGATATTGCTGAATGGAGCATTGAAGTCGAAGCCGTCGAAAGCGCGCTTCAGCTGCTCGCTGTCGATCGAAAGGTGGCCGAAATCGAAGTCGAGCGTGCAAAACAGAAGCTCGCAGCGGCCGAGATTCCCAGCAATTTCAACCGTCGTATTCCCCAATCTCGCTCGCGAAAAAATTCAGCAAGTCACGAAGCATTTTAAGCCGCATCAACAAGCGCTCTAATAGCGAGCAATTTCATTCCGCAGTAGAACGATCTTTTTCAATCGAAGGGTGTCGATATATGAATGTTGAACAATTTAAGAACTGGCAGCAATCCGGCCGTGAGGCCCTCTCCGGACACCTCGCGCCGGCAACTCTAAATACAGTCAATCGGACCGTTGATGTGATCTGGTACACGGGTGTCGACATCGCGAGAGTCGACTGGGTCACAGGCCGGCCATATACTCTCCGATTCGATCCCAAAGGCGCTGATCTGTCGTTCCTGAACAACGGCGCACCCGTGCTTGATGACCATATGGCTTACGACGGCGCGGACGGGCAAAAAGGCGTGGTCGATAAAGCCTGGGTTGAGGGCAAGAACTATAAAGGCACGTTGCGCTTCTCGAAGCGTCCGGCAGTCGATGGGATCTGGCAAGACGTTCAGGACAAGATCATCACGAAATTCAGCATGGGCGTCGAACTTTTGAACGTCGTCGACAAAACCGGCAAGGATGGAAGGCTCGAAATGCGAACCGCAAGGAATTGGCGTCCTTTCGAGATCTCGATTTCTCCTCTCCCGGGCGATTTTGGAACTACAACGTTGTCTGCACCGGAAGGTGCGCCCCGCCTTTCGATAGCGCAGATGTTCCAATTTCGCATGCGTGAGATAGGCATACTTCGTTTGCGGGCTTGAAAAGGATCGCCCTAAAAAGACAGGCTTTTCTTGTGGAATCGCTAGAGTTTTCTATGAGATTTAAGTTTGGGTCCTTCCCGGCGACTTTTTCTAGGGCGGGTGGGCTCACGCCGCGAAAACGCTTGTTTCACCCTCTTTTTTTGGGTTACCGGTTACCACCTAAATGGGCCTGAGCGCTCGCGAGGCGGCCAAAAGCCTCGGCCTCACGCACCCTGCGCTGCTAAAGGCGGCTAAGTCGGGGCGCATAACTCGTGGAAACGATGGCACTTACGACGTCGAGAAGGTTCGGCGCCAACTCGCCGAGAATTCAAACGCGCTGAAGCGCCGAACCTCCAAAAAAGGCCGCGCAGAGGTGGTAACCGGAGTGGTAACCGAGGGTGGTAACCATCCCGAAGTGGTAACCAGTTCGGTTACCGTGCCGATCGGCGAACTGGATGACCCTCGGGACCGCTAGCCGATGCTCAGCGTCAGGAAGCGTGGATCAAAAGTACGGAAAGCTGGGGCTGGCATTTCAGCGCCAGCAAGCCGAGCTCGCCCCCATTGGCGAGATTAACGCCTTAGCCGGGCATGATCATCCATGCGCGTGAGATTCTGGTCCGGATACCGGCCGAATTGAAAGACCGCTTGGCACAAACCAATCCTCACGAGTGCGCGAGCGGTTGGTCGACGCTCAGATTCGGCGCGCCCTGGCTGAGCTTTCCGAATTTCAGCCGGCCGCGCAATGAGCATAGAGCAATCACAGCCGAAGCCCTTGCCGCACGCCATTAGTCCTTTCGACACCGAGTACGGGGTACTGGCGTAATCGCTGAAGACAGCGCGATGACGACTGGGTAGAAGTGGAGACGGTCCAGGATGATTTGCGCAGGCGAGTCCCGCAACCGGGGCGGCCTCGCAAACGTTGGTTTTGGTTTTTACGAAAAAGGAGCACATGACAAAACAAATCACAGAAAAAGAGCCGCCACGGACGCTCGATCAAGTCAGAGAACGGCTCGAGCAGATCAGCTCGCACCGTTCGCAGTTGGTCGCGAGCCGGATGAATCTCAATAATAGGCTCGAAGGTTCGCGGCAGGACGCGGCTAGAAAATATCTCGGCGGCGATCGTTCCGGAGTTTTGGAAGCGAACACCATCGGTGCCGAGCTGCAAACAATTGAGACGGCATTGGAAATCCTGAATGCGGATCAAAAGGCGGCCGACATTGACCTCGAACGCGCAAAGGCGGCCGATCTTCGCGCGCAGGCGGGACGGAAGCGCGCCAAACTGGACTCGCTAAACGCGGAAACCGGGGCGCTTCTGGCGAAGTTATCGGCGCTCGAGGGGGTCACATTTACGCACTCGATCCTCTCTTCACAACCCGTTCTCGGAAATCTGGGAATGATGGCCGACCCGCTCACGTACAAATCACCCGACCCATGGGTCCCAATTTTTGCGTTGGCCGTGAACAATCCGAGCGGGCGGATAGCCTATGCTCCAAAAAGTATCGAGTTACGTGAAGAGATTAAGAAGCTTGAAGGCGAGGCTGTGAGTATCGAGAACAAACTCGCTGCCGGTCAAATTCGCCGCAGCGCTCCAGGTCGCAACAAAACGTTTCTCGAAATGGAAGCGCCGGGGGCTCCCAACCCCTTTGCAGCACTGGAAGCGTAGTGCGGGTCGAGATCCTCTCGTTTGCCGATCCCCGCGGCAAGCTTCATGCCGAGGCGTTGATGGTCGTCGCTGGCCGGCTCGCGGAGAAACGCGCACTCCGCGGCAGCGAGCCGGGCTGGGTGCGGCTTCTCTCACTGGAACAGCGCACGGCGTACCACGAATCGGGGCACGCGGTTGTGGCGGCGGCATGTGGGCTTTACGTGCACTAGGTTTCCATTATTCCCGAGCCGGAACAACGCCTCGGTAACTCTTTCTCAGGTGGCCATTGCCTGGTCACGCGAAGCCCAAGCCCCGAACCGGTAACGCGATCGAAGGAAGTGGAGTGGGACCGCACAACAATAGCCCGTTTCGCGTATCTGCTGACTTCGTCCGACGAGCCTCCGATGTGGAAGTCGATATTGGCTACCGTTCGCGCGCTGCGGCGGGAAGCAGCGGAAATTCTCGATAGGAACTGGTTGTCTGTAATGGACGTCGCCTCATCGCTTGAACGCTGGAAGGAACTCGATTATTCGCAGATTGCGAAACTGCTGCGGAGCGTAACGATCACAGGCTAAAAAAGTTTCCTCGGCGGTGTTTAGTTCTCCTTTGAGACCGCCCGGGGGGAGCGGCGGCGGGCTCTTCTTTCCTGTGGAGAGCCGCCGTCTTACTCGCCTAGCTGCACGGGCACACCCCCAAAATCACCCAGAACTTCTCTCGACTGAGATTCAGGAAGAAAGAGACAACTTTTATGGAAAACCCACTTGCGATGACGACGTGCGGGAAATGCAAAACGCGCCCGGGAGAGTACCGATTGGGTGAAGCGAGATTCGTAATCGCGGCTCAGTTCAAAGATCTTCCAAGGGTAACGGAGTCGGTCCGGCTTAAGCCCGGCGTACTCTGCGATGATTGCCTGGTTGAAGCATTGGCGAGCAAATCCGACCTTCTACTTGCTAGTGAGCGAATACGCTGGCTGTACCGCCAAGAAGCGGTTCGCCGACGCGCGTTCAATGATCCATTCCACTGCTCAGATTGCCGGCAGGAAAGTGGCGAATTTGTATATCTGCTTGACCAGCATCAGAAGCCGGTTGGTCGTTGCTGCTCTTGTCTGTACGTCTATCTGAGGAACAACGCCCTGAAGAGGTCGGTTCTGGTTACTGATCCCCAGGCTCGTTTGCAAGCGACTGTCGCCGCATTGGATACGGCTAAGCGGGAGGCCCGCTACCTGTTCGATTTCGCTTGGGCGTAAAGTTTCCTTGCGGCGGCGGTTCTCCATGGACGGGGAAGAGCCGCCGTCGTCCATCTCTCTTATGAGGCAGGCCGGGGGGCTACTCGACAACCGTGAATGTGTACATTTTCCCGAGTTGCACACTGGCACTCCGGGTCGCGATTGCACCGGGCGGCAACAATCCGTATTCGCCAGGCCTCAGTCCGGTCAACGCAATCGTGTACGTCCGCACAGCGATGTGATTGCTGTTGAATGGAAGATCGTCTCTGTCCGAATCGCCGGATACATGAAAAATTCCACCGGTCACTGTTCGGAACTCACGGGAATTGGAATGCATTCGCAGCCGAATGAGCTGGTATTCCGTAATCTGAGTTCCTTCGGGACAATAAACCAACAACTGAATAGGGCCACTGAATTGTGTCTTGCTCTTGCCTCTTCGAAGCCGGCCGTTGACATCTCCTTTCACAATACCCGCCGTTGCAACCGTCTTAACGACTCCGCCCGTTTCCAATTCACGGGCTCCGGCATCATTTCAGCCCAATTTCCGCTTTGCTGGTAGTACACGCCCACCTCGGCTACCGAGGCGCCTGCAAGTAGCTGGACAGACGGAACTGAAAGGGGTCTCACTACTGTTGGGGTCAATTGCCGCTCACTAAATTGCTGACTCGTTTCCGTTCTCTCGGGCGGCCATTGCCTTGATGATGTCTTCAGAAACACCCACTTTTAGGAGCGCATCGGTTGACGCCGGCCTCAGATCAAAATTGACGGAAGGAGCCGAACTGATGATTCGAATGATTTCGGATTGACTGACACCCGCAAGTACCAGGTCTCCAATTCTTGAGTTAATAAGTGGACCTTGCGCCTGCTGAGTAAATGCTGGGATACACAGTATCCCGAGTAGAACGATTGTGTTGCGAAACACTGGGACGCGCCTTTCGATACGACGCAGAGAGTAGGCAATTGGATGGCCGAGGGGCCGATTAGCGGCTGGTCAATCACTTACGCGAGAGCCGTCCACTCCTGTACACAGGTCAGCCGCTGAACTGTAACCGGCGCCGTGCGCAGTCCGTTTAGCCTGTTATGCTCGCGTTCAGAAACGGGTATAAGCGTAGAACGCTTGGTACAGCTTCCCAAAATACCGGTGCCCCAGAATTCCACAGAGTACCCCCTTGATGAGAGCCATCTCCTAGATATCGACCGGAAATGGTGTGACTTTAGCGCAAGCGCATCACGCCCCACGAACTTTGGCTCAACGCGCGTTGTGACCTGTTCGATTTCGTTTGGGGGTGAACTTCCTCAGTCGGCCGGACCATTGCCTTGTACCGCTCGCTCGAACTCTTCGGCAGGCACATTGGCAAGCTGCTGCCATTTCGAGGACTGGTCGCGGGTAATGCCGAGATCAGCGAGAGTGGGAGGCGGAGCACCGTTAGCACTAGACCAAGAAAGATTTTGCTACGTGCGTGAGCGAATGTCTCACGA
The DNA here is from genome assembly GCA_051004875.1 of Bryobacteraceae bacterium. Lineage (GTDB taxonomy): Bacteria > Acidobacteriota > Terriglobia > Bryobacterales > Bryobacteraceae > Bog-105. Next base: position 7,565 of record JBPCJX010000137.1, on the reverse strand, counting down.
ACTGCCCAGCTCAACGCTTTTCGCCAATATTCCCCGACCATCGCTCCCTGTGCGACTGCTTGCCCCTGAGTTTGGTGGGGGCCGTACGTAAGGCAGATCAGGGTATCCACTCTTCGCTCCGTCGAGCTATACGGCCTTCGATTTCAAGTCTACAAGCTGCCGCGCATTTTCCTGATCTCCTCGAGCGCAGCTTCGAGCATCCTGGTCGCAGATTGGGAAGCTTTGAGAGCCGTTTCCACTTCCAACTGAATGAGTAGATGCGATTGGCGGAGATCGATCTGCTGATCGACCTCCCTGATCTGTTTGGGCGCGACGACTAGATTAGCGGCTGCCATGGTTAGCTGCCCTTCTTTGGCCGTGGAGCGCCGATTCTTTTCGCATCGGGCGCATAAACCACTTTCGAAATAGCGGCCATGAGTCCTCCGTGAGTGTCTTCCAGCCAAAACGCGAGGATTGCGTTCCAGGCGACAAGATCTTCAAAGGAAGCGCTTTCGGCCAGGGACTCGCTGGCGCTCTGAATGTCGGACTCCAAAATTCTCCGCGCACCTTCCTGTACGCGGTCTTGATCCGCGACCAATCGCACTCGGATCCGTTCATCGATCGATGCTTGTGGCATGGGCTGCCTTTGCCTCCTGAGCTTCGGTCCCTTGCGGCTCGAAGAATTCCGGCCACTCGCGTATGAGCCGTTTTGCATCGTTGATGTTCAGGTCGAAATTAACCGCATCTTCCGTGAGGCCCTCCATCAGCTCGAGCGGGGTGGGGCTTTTTTGGGCGTATCTCTCAATGCGAGCGCTCAAAAAACTGGCGAGCCAGCCGTCTGATCGGAGAATGTCCAAGAATGCTTTCAATAAAGCGAATCTATCCGGGCCCTCTACGTCAGCGATAAAGATCGGTTCTTCGCCGCCCTCGACCAGCATCGAGTGAATTTCGTCGCTTCTGTGCTGGCCGACTTGACCCAAAAATGCGTGGAAGAAGTAGCGAAACACTCCTCCCAGTTGTGAGCAGCGCAGTTCGGTCGAAGAGGCCACGGCGTCTGCAATCGCATCGGCCTCCTCGTCGTCCAACCGAGCTAACCGGAGAGCGTTTTTCAAAGTTTTGTACTCGCTCTCAGAAAGAATTGTGGTTTCGGCCATGTTCGGCCCTACCAATGCCGCGTAAGTCATAAGCCTCCTTTTGGCGTGAACTGCGCATAGACCGGTTATACCGCCACTACCGATGGCTTGTCAATACCTTTTATACCGGTTATTCTGTACTTAGAGAATGCCGACAGACAAGCCGTTCTTGCACTTCGTTATCGAGGAGGAACTTTTGAAGCGGCTCGATGATTTCCGGTTCAAGCATCGGTTCGAGAGTCGCGCCGCGGCCATTAAGTGGCTCTTGGGGTGGGCATTGGATCAGAAGCCAAGACCAACTCCGCGGCCGGAGAAGCAGGACTGATGAAGCGGAGACACCTTCCCCCCCCTGACGGAATTCACAAGCAAGAGTAGAAATTTTATTTCCTCTGTTCTCATCTATTTACGCACCTTTCTGATACAGAATCGTCTCCCACCCTGCAATTATTGGCTGTGGCGTTTGCAATTGGGCTTGAGTGTATGCCAGATTTGGCATACTATTGGTTTTGGACGTGAGTGTCGCTTTCTAAGCCGAAACCGATCGCGTGGATGGGGGATAGTCTTGAGCAGCTCTCAAGTTTTCCAATTGGTGCAAAGAGAGTCATTGGTTTCGGTCTATACCAAGCTCAAAACGGAGAAAGGCACGTTGATGCTAAGCCCCTGGGAAGTCACATCGAAATTGTTGCCGATGCTGAGAGCGATACGTATCGTGGTGTTTACACGGTCAAGCTTAGCGGGCGAGTGTACGTCCTTCATTGCTTTAAGAAGAAGAGCAAACATGGGATTGCAACCCCAAAACGAGAATTAGAGCTCATAGAAGCACGCTATAAGCAAGCCAAGAGGCTGCACGAGTGCCGGGGGAAGGAAAATGTCAAATCTAAAACACCGAACTGGAAGCGATAACGTCTTCGCCGATCTCGGTATTCCAGAGGCTCCAGATTATCTCGTCAAAGCGGATCTGGCGCGCAAAATTGTCGAAACGATCCGGACTCAAAAGCTTACACAATCTCGTGCCGCGGTATTACTCGGGATCGATCAGCCCAAGGTGTCGGCTCTCATGCGCGGTCTTTTGACAGGCTTTTCTATCGACCGACTCGTGAGATTTATTGGGTTATTGGGGGTAGAGGTTGAAATACTGACACACCACGCGCGACCATCTTCAAGCGAACTACCTCAGCGATTAGCTGGTGAGCGAACTGAATACATGGCCTTTGCCGCAGGAGCGAATAGTGCAACAGAATATTCCCTTTTCAGTGCAGAGAAAGAGGATTGGCGTTTTTTGGCGCCTTTAATGCTCCCCGGTTGTACGGTCAACCGGTCACTGACCTATACACGAGGTGTTGAATAAATGGCCAGACAAACAAAATCCACCCCAGCCCTGAGCACAAAGATGATTCGGTCCGATAATTATGTCAGCATTTATTGCAACAACGCCCAGCTTCAAATGTCCGCATTTGATGTCAGGATGGTTTTCGGAGAGGGTTCTGCAACTGAAGAGAATACGCAGCAAATCGAACAAAAGGTCGCCGTAGTAATGTCTCTTCATCACGCTAAGGCATTCGCGCAACTGCTTTTTGACAATGTAAAAAAGTACGAGCAACAGGTCGGAGAGTTGAAGCTTCCCGGGAAGGCTATAGTACATGCCAGCGAGGCTTGAAAGCGATAGCTGCGGTGCAAAATCTTTGTTGTTTCGAGAGCGCAGGTGCACCTTGCCGCCGCTCTTGAAACCTGTGGCGCGATAGCCGTCCAGCTTGAGCTCGTATTCCCAGTCATCACCTTCGGGCAAAGAACCGATCCCTAACAGAAGCATCGGTTCGACGAAAGACGCCCGAATCACGGTTTTCAATTCTGACAGGTGTCAACCGAAGATACGGTCAATGTTGGGATCCTCAGAAAGCTTCGTAACTTTTCCGCATTGTCCACACGTGAACGCTAGGAGTTGCGAGAACCCTGAACGCACATGTGTCGCTCCGCAATGCGCGCACTTGGCCGTCGCAACCTCGAGCGAGAGTTCCAACTCATCAAGCGCCTTCTGCAGCTCGGCAGCTGGAACCGTTCGGATGACGGCATTGCATTCGTTGCACACGATGTCCGCCTGATCTCCGCGGACGACGCCATTCAGGCAACCGAAACAGCCCGGCGCCCCGAAAGAGGAGTGCGGGAGCGTAGTTCCCACAATCTGCCCATCATCATCCACGGCGTCTCATTCCTGCGTACTGCGCATGCTCTTCGCCCGGCATTGCCCGCAAACCGCTTGCGTCGCATCAGTGCCCGCCTTTACATCGTCCTCGTGACCGCAGCTGAGCATCTTTCGCTCGTTCGCCGGCCGCACATCACAGCGATCGCCATGGTTCCGAGCTCTCACTTCCTCGCGAATCTCTTCGATACGTTGTCGGGTGAGGCGTTTGGGCACTCGGCGAGTCTAGCAGGCCGGCGCCAGCTGTAAACCGCTTACACAAAAACAGGACGCACCAAAATTGTTTAAACTTGAGATTCAGGCCGCCTAGCTCCGATTAGCTACCGGGGTGATAGGCATCTCGCTCGCCGTGGCGGCCTTCCTCAATTTGAGCGAGGCCGGTGGAACGATCTCAAGAAGAGTTAATTGACCTATTAGGGCTGCTTCCGCAGAAGTCGCGAGACCGCGTTCGGGATGCCCTAGCCGACGCAGAGAGTGGATCAGCCGGCAAGAGCGCAGTCGAACAGGCACTTGACCCGGTGCTTCAACCTGAAGAGGCAGCGCAGAATTTCGTCTGCCTCGGCTATTCCGCGTTTGTCCGGGAGTTGTGTGAGCTCGGGGTGGGTGTAGACTTCACTCCCATGCAGGCCAAGGACCTAGCTGGCGCCTTCTTAACGAAGTTGCTGATTGTGGGGTCCGCTCGCTTAAATCCGACGCATAACACCTTTGAGCCCTTCTGGAGAGAGGCGGAAAGAAAAGCGCTCAAGTCCGAGGCGGAAAAAGAATTTCGGGACGAGTTAAGAGACGCAAGGCTGCGGGAACTTGAGTTTCAGCAGTCCGATCACGGCACACATGAGAACGCTAGACCTGTGGGTGCGGCGAATGCGGAATTTCGGCACAGTGCACCGCGTCTGAAAGCGACGATAACAAGCCCGGTTGCAGTAAAGCGAATGGATGCTTACCTCGCAGCTAACGGCATTGGCTTGACTGAATTTGCTACCACGGTCAAAACGACCGACAGGACGCTTCGCACATTCAGACGTACCGGGCGAATCCGGCGCGATATATTTACTGTGATCGCGGCCGAGATGGGCTTTTCAAAAGAAGAGCTTCTACGGCCCGAGTAAATTTCCGAAATTCTTCCGGTTACTTTCGTTTCGCGCGTTCCTGAATTTACTCCATTATAGAAATTTCTACAGAAATATTCTGGAATGTTTTGGAGGGATAAAGGTGACGATGAAGCGCTCGCAGTTACGGCGACTGTTTCGAAAGCACTGGGGTGAATCTGCTCGCCTGGCTCGCGAGCTTAAGGTGAGCCCCGTGAAGGTGTCGCGCTGGTTCCACGGCGAGATCGATTCGATTCAAATTGAGGCAGCCGTGTTTGCGAGGGCGGCTCAACTCCTTAAACAGGACACTGACGCTGAACGCGAGAAGACCCGCGCACAAAAGGAGCTAGCAAGCGCTCAGTCATCCGCGGCGTAGCAGTTGAGTACCATGGTGGCTCAAGGGCTGAGGGCGGCCGCCCACTCCGGAGGCGACGAACAGGCGATACCCGCAGCATCCATCCCTGAGGACAGGAAGCGGCCGGCGCTAGCGCCTTCCCATTCCCAACTCAGGGCATTCAGCCCACGGCAACTCTGCGCAAAAGGCCTGTGGCATTTCGGCACTCTTCCCAAAGAGCTTCGCATGCGCCGCGACGTTTCAGACGCTGAGAAAGTAATGTTCTCAGCGCTCGCGGAGATGGAGGCGACTATGCCCGAGGTCAGGCCGGGATTAGACCGCCTGGCCTCAGAAGTTGGCGCCTCGAGAAGCGCTGCTATACGAACCCTCAACAAACTCAAAAAGAAACGGCTGATCCAAGCCATTAAGCAAATCCGGAAAGGCCGCCGTGCAGTTGATTCAACGAACGTTTATCGCTTCATTCTGAATCCAAAGTTTTTCCCAGAGACGTACCGGGTGGTTACTAGTGCTGAATTTGACACTAGTGCTGAATTTGACACTAGTGTCAATGCAACACCCGAGCCAGTGTCAAAAATGGAGCCGAGCTGGTGTCAGAAACGACACCCAAGTAAGACCATAGAGAAAGACCAACAGAAAGACCAGGACGGCTTCTCACACTTCTGGGCCGATTACATCCGCACAACCGGGGTTCCAGTGAATGATGTGGACAGGGTTAAGAGTGAAGGCAAATGGCGCGATCTGGAATTCAACGATCAGCTCGAGGCGGTTCGATTCATTCCCCAATTGAACGACGGTAGGCCGCCCCACAAGCATTCCCGGCCACAGAACTATTTGGCAGACAAACCTTGGACGCGCAAATCGTACCGGGAGCCCAACCCAGAACCGCGCGGATTGAAAGCTGGAGAACTAGAGTGAGCGATTGCGGTCTCACAGAAGCAACATTGCCGGACGACTTAGAGACTGAGCGTACGGTGCTTGGCGCCGCGATGACGGACGATCCGAGCATCTTCTTGCAGATATCGGGACTTCTGCAGGCCGAAGATTTTTCGCTCGAGAAGCACAAGCGCATTTTCCTGTGCATAGCTGACGTGATCGACGCAGGCGGAATTCCAAACCCGCATAGCCTCGCTCTCGAATTCAGAAAGCGCGGAAAATTGGAATCTGTCGACGGCCTGACGTATCTGGTCAGCTTGAGGGACGTACCGCAACTCGTGAATCTGGACTGGTTTTGCGAACGCGTGAAGGACCTATCCTTACGCCGCAAACTGATTAGCACCTGTCGACTCGTAACAGACCGCTGCTTCCTTGCCACTTACGACCGAGCGGATCTAAATGCCGATTTGGAGCGCATGACTCAAATTGCAAATGCGTCGACGGGTCGCAAGCGCTCCGCCCGGACTGTGGAAGAGGTTATAGCCGACGAGGGCGGCATTAACGCCTTCCTGAGTCCCGAAAAAAAGCCCGGGATTCACATCCCATTTGCGGATCTGAACCACACGCTCGGCGGCCTTCGAAGATCTAAGTTTGTGATTCTCGGCGCCCGCCCAGGAGTGGGTAAGACGGCCCTGGCGACGCAGATCGCAGAGCATGCGGCGGCGAACGGAAATAACATTCTTGCCGTAACCCTCGAAATGAGAGCGGCCGACGTCCTTCGACGTTCGATTGCTGGCCGTGCGGAAGTTAGCGCCTATAAGTTCAGAATTGGCGAGCTTAGTAAAGTTGAGCGTTTCGCGATCCAGCGGGAGACGGGCGAGTTAGCCTCGCTCGAAGGGCATCTTCGCATCGAGGATGGGGGAGACATTACCGTGCAGGGGATTGAGGCTCTTCTCCGATCATTGCGCGCCCGTGGCAGCGAAATTGATCTGTGCATCATCGACTACCTGCAGTTGCTGCACTCAGTGGGACGGTTTGAGAACCGGGTTCAAGAAGTGTCGACGATTTGCCGCGGCTTAAAGCGGATTACTCAACGGTTTGATATTCCGGTACTCGCGCTATCTCAGTTGACTCGACAAGAGGACCATAAAAGGAACGAGCAGCCCGAGCTTCATTGGCTCAAGGAGAGCGGCCAACTTGAACAGGATGCAGATCAGGTTGTCTTCCTGTGGCTCAAAAAAGACCCACAAGAAGGAGAATCCACACGCGAAGTTTTCTGGCGCGTGGCCAAAAACCGCGATGGTGCCTTAAATCGTGGAACCCTAAACTTCTTCGTGAAGTTCTGTCGCTTTGAGGAGTCGCGTGATGAAGGGCAAGCGGAATTACTGACGACTGGAGTAGGCGCACAGGCCTTCGCGGGGTGAACTTTGAACACTGGGCATAAAACCACGCCGCGCCGTTTAATTCAGGAAGTGATTCGCTCGCTCGAGAGACGTTTTGGCTCAGAGGTCGAAAACGAGTGTCTGTCTCTTGCGCAAGCCGATACACTCCTGCAGCGCGTGGAGCTGGCCTTGCGCGCAAATCCGGAAAAGGAATGGCCGACGGTTTTCGTTGGCGTCGGTGTGGTCGACTTAGAGCCCGCCGATAGTACCAGGCCTTCTTTCGGGCCGGCGCAGCGGCAGTGTTCCACAAAAAAACTGAGAGCGGCCCAAAGTGCCTGAGAACGAGCCGAGAAACGAAAAGCTCTGGTACACCGTGAAGGACCTCGCGGAGGAGTGGGGCATCTCCGAAGGCTGGATTCGCGATCACGCGACGCGAAAGCAGCCGCGGATCAAAGGCCGCAAGTTCGGCAAGTTCAGGTTAAGCTTCAAACATTCTGCAAAAGGGAGGTGGGTCAGACTGGACCTTTCGAATTCAGTTAGGCGCTGAAGAAAGGAAAGGTG
>JBPCJX010000136.1:0-10165 GCA_051004875.1 Bryobacteraceae bacterium | reverse complement strand
CAGTATCTCGCCCGGCACAAGCGTGAAATCGACATGATCTCCGCCGGCATGCACGAATACAGCGCCGGGCCCGGTGAATTTTTGAAGAATGAAGCCCTCGCCGCCCAGCAGCCCCGCCCCCAGCTTTCGGACCATTGCAATGTCGAATGCGACGCTACCCTGAGCGAAGAGAAAACCGTCGCGCTGGACCATAATCGTCTGGCCGGGCGCGAGCTCGAAGACCTGGATCTTGCCCGGAAAGTGGCCTGCGAAACCGACCTCGCCCTCAGCAACATTGGCGCGGAAATAAGTGAAGAACAGCGATTCACCCGTGAGCTTCCGTTTTAAAGCTCCGATGAGCTTGTCGCCAAGCGATTGACCAGCCATGCGCGTTTGCCACTCGACATTCACCGACTTGTAGACCATCTTGCCGGCTTCGGCGTATAATTCCTGACCCGCCTGAAGGTGTACGCGAGCGATCTGCAGGTTGTGACCTTCAATGTCGTACTTAAGCGGCTGAACGGGTGGCGCGGGTGGATAGTAGGTTGCTGCTGAGGCTCCAGCTCCGACCGGTTGCCCGCAATTCAGACAAAACTTCGCGTTATCGCCGAGCTGGGTGCCGCAATTGATACAGAAGGCCATAAGGCTTCTATCCTATCGAAAGCTGGACGCGTCAACTGGAGAACTTACTGGAACTGCCGGAAACAAAAACTTCAGCGCGTGACCGATTCGGGCTCCCCAGGCTTTCTCATCGTGCCCGGCGCCTTCATCGGCAAGGAACTCGAGATCGCACCCTAGCCGCCAGCCTTTGACAAGGAGGGCATCGCGCAGATCTTTGACGTTTCTTAAGCAGCTTTGGGGATTGATGCCTTCGCAGGTGCCGACATCAAGCCAAATCTTCTGCGATCCTTTGTGCTTTGCCCTGTGCACCTTTTTGAGGATGTCGCGATTGGCCCACCACACCGAGGGGGACATGACAAGCAGCTTCCCGAAGACTTCCGGATACCGAAGTCCGAGATACATCGTGACGAGCCCTCCGAGAGAGGAGCCGCCTAACCCCGTATTCACGGAGTTGGGAAGGGTTCTATATTCACGATCGATGAAGGGTTTCAGATCGCTCACGATCATCTTGCCGTATTCGCGCGCGAGACCACCACGCCCACCGTAATCGGGCACGTGAGTATATTCACTCATGCGCCTGGAACCCGCGTTGTAAATGCCAACGATAATCAGCGGCTCGATCTCGCCATTCAGAATCAGTTGTTCCGCAACTCTGTCTGCGCCCCATTCGTTGTGATTGAATGCGGTCACGGGATCAAAAAGATTCTGGCCGTCGTGCAAATAGAGCACCGGGTATCGTTGAGATCGCGCGGAATTGTAGGCCGGCGGTAGATAGACGACGATGTCGCGGGGCTCTTTAATGAACCGCGAACGAAAGGCGTTATGAAGGCTGACAGTTCCGGCGAGTGTGAAACCAAACGTAGCGACGCTTCCTAGCTCTTGACGAAATCGAGTGCGGCGGAGTTCATGCAATAGCGAAGCCCGGTCGGTTTCGGGCCGTCATCGAACAAATGTCCAAGATGCGCGTCACATTTCGCACACCGGACTTCAGTGCGAGTCATCCCATAAGTCGCGTCGATGCGATTCGCCACGTTCTCTTTCGCGATCGGCTGCCAAAAGCTCGGCCAGCCAGTGCCAGATTCAAACTTGGTTTCCGATGAAAATAAGGCATTGCCACAGCAAATACAACGGTAAACGCCGTGTTCGTGGTTGTTCCAATACTTGCCTGTGAACGCACGCTCAGTTCCCGCCCGCCGGGCGATCTCATATTGGTCAGGCGTGAGCTGCTTACGCCATTCGGCATCCGTTTTCGCAACCTTTTCAACTTCCATGACTCCCTTTCGCTGACCCGCGTCTGTGAACTCGACGAGCTTCACCGTCTTTCGACCCCGCAACATATTAAATCCCGCTGCGCTGAAGCTGCTTCCCAGAGTCAGGCCGGCGCCCACGGCAATACGTATACCGTTCTTTAGAAAGATCCTGCGCCGCATACCTTTATGGTAATGGACATTCCGCCAGCAGACTAAAACATAAGCCTCCAAACGCGTCAAATCCCTGCTAGTTTATAAGCATGCCGATCTTCGAATACGCTTGTGATGATTGTGGGACGAAATTTGAGAGACTAGTGCGCCGAAGCGAAGCCAACGCAGTCCGCTGCCCCTCCTGCGGTCAAGATCATTTGACGACGCAGTACTCTACGTTTGCGGCGAAAACGGATGGTACCAAGAACGACTCTCAGCCCGGTGGCGGGTGCGGCGCTGGTATGTGCCAAGGCGGCATGTGTGGCATGAACATGAACTGAAAAGGCTCTGCGGAAAGAAAGAGCTGGGCTGCGTTGCACCGCGCAGCCCCTTCGATGCCATCAACCTTGTGCGGGTTGAGCACCGTGATGCTCTTAGCCGCCCTCGTGGGAAGAGCTGGTGAATCAACTGTAAGCAAGCAGGAACAAAGGAGCAAGAACCTTCAGTACGGCAGTACTAGCGTGGGCGCAGTACTTTCCGCAGAGTTCGCATTTGGCGTAACCAGCGTACGTACTAGTTCCGTCAGCACCCATGCTGAGCGCGATGGCGGTCGAACGCGGCCCTCATATTTTCGCATTCGTCTCGAAGTCGTTGCATCTCCGTTTTCTTCTTCTCGAATGCAAGAGTATCGGCGGTAGCGGATTCGGCCATCTGCGAGGCGGCGATCGCGAGCTTGATCGAGAGGTCCACCAGCGCTTCCGCTAGCTTGTTCCGCTGCTCGCAATTCGGCTTGGGCTGCAATTCCGGTACTCCTGTTTGTATATCGGAAGAGCTGGCCGGAAGCTTCACATTCCGCCCGGAGGTAAGTGCTAAGAAAAACTCCCAGATATTTCCGGTTAGATCCGGAATGAGAGAGGCTGGAGATCCGTTTAGCCTACGGAATCAGCCAGCGCTGACTTCTGAGGCTTCTTGCTACTCACGGATGCCAAGCTTTTTCTCGTTTATCAGTGCTCTTCCGGGACTTGGGAATGAGAGTTCAGATCCGGCCCAGCCTCTATGGAAGCGAGACCTTGCAGCAATGCAATGTTTGCACGGGCGGAACACGTGGCAGCCGGGCCTGAGCGAGAGAGGGGAATAGTTATGCCGATTTTGTGGCGCGTTTTTCGACGCTATGGGGATGAATTTGAAGCCCGTTCACTCAGCGTCCGACCAGACTGCCTGCATGCCGAAAAGGATTTTGTCGTCTTCGCAGCCGGCAGGGCACCGGAGATAGTGAAGCGGCTTTGCTGTCCGGAACTGATTTCCGAAGAGGAATTGAGCACGTTGGCCCGCGAAGCCATGGCCCGCACGGCGAGTAACTGAGTTCACGCAACGCGGGAAAAAGCGTGATCAGACTGGGTACCTACCCGATAAAGGTACGGCAACCGATACACAGCGGGGCGCTAAAGGTTTCCGCCAATCTGACGATTAGAATAGTGGCGCGGTAGCCAAGTGGAAAGGCATGGGTCCGCAAAACTCTTTTTCGGATGGTTCGACTCCATCCCCGCGCCTCCAAATCTTCCTTTTTCGAGTTCGTCTTAGTCTTTCGTTCGTCATCGGAACCCACGCGGCTGAGCGTGCCAGCGCTTTCCGCTAAACGATAGTCCTTACCGTTCCAAACTTAGCAGCTTAAATGAGCTAAGCCAAGAACGGAAAGGACACTTGGGCTCATCGATCCCGCACGTCTATTCTCGTGGTGTCAAGGGATAGTTACCTCGCTCCTGGTAACTATCCCTTGAGAGCACGTATAATAGAATTATCCGGTGACATACCACCATGGGAAGCTCGCCCATTCGAGCTAGTGAGCCTTTTAGAAGTGCTTGACTACTACGGGTTTTATTTTTACCTGATCAGCGACAGCCTTCGTCTCACCTTATCTTTCCCGCAGCTACCTGAGCTAGAAAATATCCCAATACCCGAAAACATACGTGACACATTGATCGGGAGTTTAGCGACGTGTCGTGATAGCTGCCAGAGGGTTGGTCTTCGCATGTCCGTCATGGCAATAGAGGAACTGCTGTCGCAACCCGCAGATAAGTTTACTCATCGTTATTGCCGGGAGAGAAACCAGGAGTTGCAGCGGCGTATCAGAGATGAGCTTAGAACTGTTTATTTTTTACATGTTCCTGACGAGAAGATCTGCTATGCACGTCCTGATTGGCTAGCGAAAAGCGAAATTGATTCTGCGTTCCCATCAGCACTGGCAGAGTTTCAGAAGGCTGGCAGATGTTACGCGTATGACGAAAGCACTGCCTGTATGTTTCACCTGATGCGCGTCATCGATTTTGGCCTTCGCATTGTGGCAGAAAGTTTGGGGGTTGCTTATGAGGCCCGTAATTGGATGGGTATTGGAAACGCCATTCAAACCAAAATGGAAGCTAAGTATAAAGACAAACTCGAGGATTGGAAAAAAGTCGAACCGATCTATGCTGAAGTGCTCACAGACATTCAGGCGATCAGCCGGGGACACCGCAACCCCGTTCTTCACGAGCTGGAAAAGAAGTATGAAGGCAAAGAGGCCCTGTACATGCTCACCGTCGTTGAGGGGTTCATGAGTCATTTGGCAAAACACGGCTTTCGTGAGAAGATTCCCAATACCGATTCAACGCTTCAGCCGTAGCAAGCAAAAGTACTTACGTATCGCACACGGCTAACTAATTCGGGTGCATAAGATCTATTTGTAGGAGTCTACATTCCACTCCGAAAGCCGTACACATCGTCCCGGTACGGCAGCGGGAGATGGGCTTATTCATCGAGCCATCTCCCGCGATAGTCTTCCCCACATCGAACCGAATAAGAGACGAAACACCCGAATGGTTCAATGTAGGAGCTTGGTGCTAAAGGTAAGGAACCCAGACTTGACGGGCTGCACGTATAATAATGGGGCTATGGGAGCCTCTATCGTATCTCTAAAGATCAAGCTGGAAGCTACCACAAAAAAGGAGGGTGACCGCTGGGTTGCAAGATGTGTCCCTTTGGACGTTTTCAGTCAATCCGACACGAAGGAAAGTGCTCTCTCTTCCCTAGAAGAAGCTGTTCATCTTTGGTTTGAATCCTGCCTTGAGCGTAACGTACTTGAGGAAGCGCTCATTGAGGCTGGCTTTGTTAAATCGTCGCCCAACGAAGTGATCCCGGAAAACGCCAGTATTGTTCAGATGGCGGTCTCGCCCACTTCTTCTGAGGTTGTTCCTAAGCCGCCAGAGTATATAGAAGTAACGATTCCAGCATACATTGCAGCACGCCATCTCTCGGACAATCGTGCGACCCGTTGACTGGACCGAGTTGGTTCAGATATGCCAAGAGCATGGCTGTTCCTTCGATAGACAAAAAGGTGATCACTACGTGATGACAAAACCGGGGCTGAGTCGGCCCGTTGTCATTCCCAGAAAACACGATCTCTGCGAGAGACATTGTCCTGGGAATCGCTAGAACGATCGGTCTAAAGCGGAAGGTATTGGAACAGCGGCTCAATCCTCCAAGGCCCGCCAGGAGTCGTAAGGCAAAAGTGGCAAGCAATTCATAGCGCATTTCGGATTGTCCGAAGGTCTAAAGTTCGATCATGCCTTCTATTTTTCCTCTAAATGACTGTCACGCATGGCAGACGTTTTTGTTTGGATCAAGAATGACACGGTGCTCGTGAATCTTGTGATTCTGACCCCATGCCTTCAGGGTAATCCTTCGGCCTGTAAAAAGCACGTTATCATGGGGAAGCGTGAAGTCTGAATCGGGCACGAAACCGAAACCATTTAAGCCGCGACCGGAGACGCTTAAGAAGATGCGTCCGACAGCCCGGAAGCAGTTTGATGACCTTCTGAAGCGGGCGGTTTTTTCTCCACAACCCGCTTCGAAACCTCATCCAAAACCAAGTTAAAGATGAAGTTCCCCTGATCTCTGCGGTTGCATCTGAAGGAGTACTCATTCAAGTAGCTCTGCAAATACTTCTGACTGACTGAGTGGTAAACGCCACCGATTCCACGCTTAATCAAGCTCCAGAATCCCTCAACCGAATTGGTATGAATATCGCCCATCACGTACACACGTGAACTGTGATGAATGCGGCGATGATCGTAGCACGCTGGATTACCGTCTTTTGAGCGCATGTACGAGATGCCGTGATAGCCGGGAAGCTCGTCAGTATAGACGGTGCTCTTGGGCAACACGTGCTCACGAACTAAGCCGAGAAGAGTAGATCCCTTCACGTCCGGAGCGGCTTTCGCAACGACGCAGCCCTTGCGTTGCACGATCCCAACGATGGGGGTCTTTTGCTTATCGCCCTTCATCGGTCTGCCAGTTCCGTACTTGCGGACGCCGCCGTAATAAGTTTCGTCAACTTCCACCGTCGGCCCCTCCAGTTGCAGATCTTCGGACATCAAAGTACGAATCTGGCGAAACATGCGCCATGCAGTTTTGTAGGTAACGCCAGTCTCGCGTTGGATCTGCTTTGCGGAGATGCCGCATCGGGTTGAACTCATCAGGTACATGGCATAGAACCACAACCGAATCGAAGTGGTGGTTTTCTCGAAGATGGTTCCAGCTAACGGAAAGATCTGAGTGCCGCAATACTCGCAGGAGTAGCAAGTACGCCCAGCGATGCGATGATGTTTACGGTTTTGGCCATGGCATTTCTTGCTGGCGCACTTCGCCATGCCGCCGGGATACCGTTGCTCTTTGATGTGCTCAAGGCAGCTATCATCGTCCGGGAATTTGCGGTTAAAATCGTTGATGGTAAACCGCAAGTGCTTGGGGATAGATTGGATCTTCCCGATTGCGATTGATCTTGCGGTTGGCATAACGAACTCTCTACTACCATTTTAGAGGAAGTCTTACGTGTTGTCAAGGGATAGTTACCTCGCTCCTTGACGTTCGGCCTTTATTCGCCCACACTGGTAACGAGAAAGCGAGGCAGTCCTATGGCCCTGACGCGCAGACAAAAAGAAGTCATGGATTTTCTTTCGGGCTTTATTCAGAAACATGGCTATAGCCCGAGTTATGACGAGATCGCGACTGGTTTGCAGTTGGCTTCCCTCGCGACCGTGCACAAACATATTCAAGCGCTCGAGGCGAAGCAGTATCTTCTACGCACCTATAATCACAGCCGGTCGCTCGAGATCGGGGACCGTTATCTCGCGGAGGAGAAGGCACGCCGGCTCCCCGTCCATGACAGCGTTCCCTTGCTGGGCCGCATCGCCGCGGGTTCCCCGGTAGAAGCAATCCCGGATCCCGAGACGCTCCACTTTTCCGATTTCGTGGGCAACGAGAGCACTTTTGCCCTGCAGGTGCGGGGCGATTCAATGATTGAAGACCATATCTGCAGCGGCGACTTCGTCCTGGTTGAAAAGACAGATTCGGTTAAAAACGGGGATATTGTGGTTGCACTCGTGGATGGTAGCGAGGCTACGCTGAAGCGCTACTATGCAGATTCCGATGGACCCATCCGGCTTCAGCCCGCCAATGCTTCGATGGCGCCGATCTTTGTAGATCGATCGAACCTGGAGATCCAGGGCCGGGTACTCGCTGTAATGCGGAAGTACTAAAATGAGTTCGTGAACACAGGCGCCAGACAGCACGAGGCACACTCCAGCGGTCTTTTGAAGCGCCTCATCTTTTGGGATTTTCCAAGGGCTTCTTGGCGCTATGACGTGGCGGTGGGTCTTATCCTCGCGTTCATATTTGCGACGCCCCGCGAATGGTTTCGCGATCAGCCCAAAGCATCTAGCATTATATTGATGTCGTCGCTTCACCACTCCGAGCGGGTGTTCATCGCGACTGAGTTGCTCGAAAACGTGCCGGATAAAGCACGTCCGGCTGAAGCACAAGCTTTGATCCGCAAACGGATGGGCAAATCCTGGCACGTGGTGCGCGTGGAACCGATACGAGACGAAGCCGAGCAAGAAACTAAGGGCTTTATCGCATATACGGCGCCGTAGTTCGGCTTTCTCCCATAGGAATTTATGAAAAACCTTTTGCTTGCACTCTGCGCTTTTGCGCTAGCCGTCGACTTGCGCGCTGAAAGCGTGGAAGCCATATTGACGCGGATGGATCAAGCGTCACCTAACTTTCATGCTGCGACCGCGAATGTGCAAATGATCACCTATACGGCCATACTCAGCGACCAAACAACCGAAACGGGCACTCTTAAGATGCAAAGGCTGAAGGGGAATGACGTGCGGGCGATCATTGAGCTTTCGGCCGGGAACGACACTCGGGTGATAGCGTTTCTGGGCAAGATCGTGAGAATTTATTTCCCGAAGTTAAAAACGTATCAGGACTATGAAGTCGGGAAGAACACGCAAGTGCTGAACCAATACCTGCTTTTGGGGTTCGGCTCATCGGGGAAAGATTTGGCGCGCAGTTATGACATTATGGCAGCGGGATCAGACGACGTGGGAGGCCAGACGACAACTAAACTTCTCCTGATGCCCAAAGATGCGAAGGTAAAAGAGCGCCTGACAAAAGTCGAGGTATGGATTCCCAAAGACGCGGCCTACCCCCTTCAGCAGCAATTTTATGAGCCTTCCGGCAATTACCGCAAAGTGACCTACAGCAACGTCCAATTAAATCCACCGATGACGGGAACTCTCCAGTTGAAGTTGCCGCCCAGCGTTACGAAACAAACTGATTAGAGGACTGCCCAGGGTTATGGCCGAGCAGAAAACAACAACAGACCGGCTGGCGTTCATCGATTGGACGCGCGGCTTGGCTGCTGTGGTCATGCTGCAGGGGCATACGTTTCATTCATTCACCCGAAACGACCTGCGCGGTCAAGGCCCCTACGTCTTCTCGCAGTTCTTGGGGGGTTTGCCTCCCGCTCTATTTCTTTTTCTGACCGGCATTACCTTTGCTTTCTTAATGAACAGCAAGGAAAGGCAGGGGGCAAGGGCGTGGCAGCGGTTCGTGGCGGCTTTGAAGCGGTCGAGATATTTGTTCCTTCTGGCGTTTCTGTTCCGCATTCAACTGTACGTCTTCGGATTTCCCACCAGCCCGGCCAGCGAGCTATGGCGGGTGGACATCCTCAACTGCATGGGCATGGCGATGTTGCTTTTTGCGCCCATGGCGGTATTTTCTACGCAGGAGCGGATCCGGTTGTGCACTGTGTTGGGGCTGGTAATAGCGGGGCTTGCGCCGTTTGTGAGCATGATCGACAGCTCAAGCGTGCCCTGGATTATGAGCACCTACCTTTTCCCAAGCCTCAGCTCGTTCGGGTTTTTCCCGTGGGCGGCATTTTTAGCCTTCGGAATGGTTGCCGGGAGTGTGATCCGCACGGTGAAACAAGAAGAGATGAGCCGGACAATGCTCTGGACCATGGTTTTGGGCATCGGCCTGGTGTTCGGGGCGCAGTATTTGTCCAACCTGCCATATTCGGTTTATCCGAAGAGCGACTTTTGGCTGAATAGCCCCGGACTGATCATGATCAAACTGGGCGTTGTTTTGATCATTTTGGCAGGGGCATTTCTGTGGGTAAATGTGAGCGGCGCCCAGCGCTGGAGCTTTTTCCGGCAACTTGGGATGACGTCCCTCCTGGTGTACTGGGTGCATATTGAGCTGGTTTACGGGCGCTGGTTCGGCGTCTGGAAAGAAGCCATGACAGTGCGGCAGGTCCTGGCATTTACGACCGTCCTGCTGGCGCTTTTGACAGCGCTCTCCATCTTCAAAACGCGCTGGAAATTTTTCGCGACGTTCTTCAAAGCGACCCCGCTAGGAGCGGCCCGACGCGCCTCGGGCGACTAGCTCACGAAACCGTTAGAGACTTCTCGACAGGCACATTGAAACCTGAAGGATTGTCAGCCAGTCTTTCCGTTAGACTTTATTCAGCACACTAAAAACATGCGCGTACTCGTTGTTGAAGATGAAAAGCGAATAGCCGATTTCCTGTTACGGGGCCTGCAGAGCGCCGGTTACGCCGTCGACGTGGCTGACAAAGGCGCGGACGCCATTGACCGGGTTCACTCGACTGAATACGACCTGGTGGTGCTCGACCTTGGACTGCCGGATGTCGACGGCCTCCAGGTTCTGGAGAAGATCAAAAACCGCAAGACGATTCCCCCGGTTCTGATTCTTAGCGCGCGGGATTCTGTGGACGATCGGGTAAAAGGGCTGGAGCAGGGCGCCGACGATTATCTTGTCAA
>JBPCJX010000135.1:0-7293 GCA_051004875.1 Bryobacteraceae bacterium | reverse complement strand
CGGCACCAAGCGCCAAGGCTTTCTTTTTCTCTGTTGCAAGTGAAGCCGAAGTGAAAATGATGACTGGTATAGAACGCAGCGATTCACTGGCTTGAATTTCGGCCAGGACCTCGAAGCCATTTTTTTTTGGCAAATTCACGTTTAGAAGTATCAGATCGGGCCGTGGAGCGATCTCGTATCCGTGGGTTTTATGCAAAAACCACAGACCTTGTTCGCCGTCCGAGACTCTGCATAACTGAACTGGGATGGCAACCTCCTTGATCGCCATCTTAATGATGTAGTATTCCGCGTCGCTGTCCTCAACCGAAAGTAAGACGCGGGTAGCCACACTGAATTGACTGCTACAAACCAACCACCATTACATCGAAGGAGTACGGGTACGGGCCTGTCTTCAGATGGAAAAGAGGAAAGCGGTTTGGACGCGGTGCTGGATCGAACAGCCGATTCAGAGCACGATGACCTCATCCGTAAAATGTCGTCCTCGGAACACTGCTGCTCGCTTGCAACCCATGGAGCTTTACGCTAACAGATCATCCGCGCTTATTTGCAACACAGTCGTTTTCACGCACCCGTGCTGGCATGGAGGCAGATGCTGCACCGTCCAGCATGACAGGGCGCAGCATGTCAGCAGCTGTGCACTTTCGTGCTGTTAATTTGTTGGTAAATAACTGAACAGCAGATGCGCGATTCGTTTTACCGTGCATCCAATTGAATCGCTATCTGTTAGCCGATTCGGAGCGCTCTCTGGTGTGCTTGCCGTTCGAAGAGCAGACCGGCTCCCCGGTCGGGTTTCGAACCGGATGTGTTGCAAATAGGGATGGGGAACGAAGCGGTTGCGAATCTTGTTTACAGCTAAGCAACACCGAAGATAACTTTGATGAACCGGACTTGCGCGGCGAGATCGTCCTTTGCCAACCACCGAACCTGGCCTTTGCGAATCATGTGCATTGCTTCGTAGCCTTGAATCGTGCGTTGTGCGCCGTCGAAGGAGCAAAAAACCGAGACTTGCATTTATTCGTCCTTTTATCGCACGGTGATCCTGCTCAACGATGTTATTGAGATAAGGAACAATGCGACAGCGACATCTTCTACCAAGCACGCGCTCCTCTTTAAGCTCCTGGATCGGTCGGGTAAGAAGGATTCCCATCCACATTAATTACGCGTGGGCGAGGATGCCTGGGAGCAGCAAGTGCCTTCTGGAAGAAGCGTCGAGCACTCGTCAGATCGCGACTTTCCGAAAGCAAGAAATCAATCGTTGCGCCTGTCGGATCCACGGCTCCATATAAATAGGTCCAGCGCCCTGCTACCCGCACATACGTCTCATCCGTTCGCCACGAACCGCTGATCGGCTTATGCTCTCGGCGAATTCGCTCATTCAATTCCGGCGCGTAACGCTGTACCCATCTCCAGATCGTAGATAAGATGGCGAGGTGCACTGTCCCATGGGAAGGCCTGCAGAATTTGATAAGTGGCCCACTCGGCAGTCGGATGCGCAGTCACCGCGAAGTGAACAATACGCCGGCGGTGATGGGCAAGTACCACGAACACATATAGGATCTGAAACCGGATGGTTGGTACCATGGAGAATCACGTCCAGGACCTCGTCTCGATTGACTTCTTCACGGTAACGTACGCCAAGTTTGGGAAGGTGAGTTTCGATGACGGGGCATGTACTTGCTTACGCTCGTCTCCCCGATATCGATCCCGAGAATGAGCAGTTCGCCATGAATGCGTGGCGCTCCCCAGGTCGGGTTTTCGTGCCACATCCGGCGAATCAGGTTTTGAATCTCTTTAGGAACGGGCGGGCGGCCGCGTGCGGCTCTTCCACCTCCAGAAGAGTCGAAAGGCTTTTCTATGCCACTTTAGGACGGTATCTGGTTTGACGATCAAGAGTGCCGATCTCCAATCCTTCCAAACTCTCGACAGCCCGGCCCAAAAGAGACGGTCGGCTGTTGTCAGCTTCGGCCGCTTCACAGATCGTTGCAGAACTCCGAGCTGGTGCCGTAAGGCCAGCATCTCAAGCTGAAGAGCAGCACGACCGTACGCCGTGAACAACAAGGATCTAATGATGGAGAGCAGAACGGTATTCATCGAGGCGAGTACTCCCGAACCTGACGAGAACTTCCAGGTTCTTAATCAGATCGAGTTTTACGAGATGCACAGGCCTCTTCGATCAAGGCCTAACTTGTAATAGACCGGGGTGCGAATCCGGGGCTATTCGAGTGGTCGCTTGAAGATATACCTGAAGGCTTCGACGGGAATCACTTCTTCTGCTTCAAATGCATTGAGACCCGGTTCAGTAGTTGCGGGCTCAATAAGCTCCGGCGGATAGTAATCTGTGACACGAGCCGTGGTTACGAGCTCCCATCCTTCTCGCCCGGACTTGTTCAGGTAAATGACCAGTTCAGCCGGGTCCAGGTGGCCTGCAAAGACTTGGTATTCCCACTTTTGCATAGCAACAGTATGACGGACGTTCCACGCCTTGGGAAAAAAGGCTGCGGAAGTCCACAAATCGGTTGAGCAGATGCGGGAGCTAGTGCAGGAAATCGACCTTGCGGGTGCTACACCGTAGCAAATTTGCGCGATGCTGGTATCGAACCACAAGGTCGTTCACATCGAGAGTCTCTAGTAATCAGCATTGTCGATAGTTGCACTGGCACAAACATTGCCAGCACCGCCGCGCGATGTTCGTTTACCGAAGAGAGGAGCAAGATAATGCCGATTCTATGGCGCCTCTTCCACGTTATGAAGATGAATTCGAAGGGCATTCGCTTGACGACCGGGCGGACTGCCGCACGCCAAAAAGGATTTTGTTGTGTTGGCTGCGGCAGGGCAGCAGAGATCGTGAAGCGGCTTTGCTGTCCAGCGAAGGCCATACCCAACGGCGGGCGTGAACGTGCAAGAGAAGTCGAACCCGCCGATCCTCCGAACCGATCACCTGAGACTATCTGGCTGCCATCGGTGTGCCGATTTGTACCCCAATAACTTCGCCTGAGATCACTAGTTCAACACGCCGATTCTGTTGGCGGCCTGCAGCAGTGTCATTTGTGGCTATAGGCTGAGTCTTTCCGAAGCCTTTCGTTGTTACCGCACCCTCCTGCATTCCCTGCCCGTTCAGGTAGTCACGCACTGCAGAGCCGCGCTGCTCAGAAAGCCGCTGATTGTAGTCGTCGCTGCCGACGTTATCCGTATGGCCTTCCACCTCCAGCCGCAGCCCCGGGTGACCCGAAACGATACCGGCCACCTTGGCCAGCTTCTCTCGAGCTTCCGGGCGCAGCGAAAACTTGGCCGTATCGAAGAGCACATCTGACATATTCACGATCAAGCCCCGTGCCGTGTCGCGCGTTTGCAGAATCGCGTTGAACTGGAGCAGTAGCTTCGCTCTCAGTTCCGCCTTCTCCGCCTCCGCCTGTGACCTTTCTCGGGACGCACGATCAAGCTCCGTTTGGGCGGCAGCCATTTTCGCGTCGTTCTCTTGTTTCAAACGGGCGGCTTCGGCCTGCGCAGCCGCTCTCTGCAGTTCGCTATCCCGCTTTAAACGGTCGGCTTCGCTTTCGGCCTTGGACCGTGCGTCTGCTGCCTCTCGCGTGACCCGGTCAGCTTCGGATTGCGCAGCGGCACGCCCGTTCTCGGCGCGCAATTCCCGGTCCGCACCTGCTTGGCGTTCCGTGGCTAACAGTTCGTCATCTTGGCGCTTCACTGCGATTGCACGCGCATCTTCAGCAATCTGCACCGCCTGCCGTGCAGTCATGGCCACCGGCTTCGAGTCGGCGTTGCGCGCCCGGTACGCCTCGGCCTGCTTTAGGTTGCTCTCCGCTTTCTCAAATGTCTCTGTGGCATACCGTTCCGCACCGCTCGAGCGTGCAATCTGTATCGCGTTGCGGGCTTCGTAGAGTTCCAGCGGCATCTTGCGGTTCACCTGCAAGTCGAGCACGTTAGCCAGATGCTCATATTGACCTCTCTGCAGCAGTTCGTACTTCGCATCAATCAACTCGATTTTCCCGGCGGTGTCGGGTCGAACTACGTTTTCCATCACCACGATGTCGCTTGGACGCGATACCGCGAAGTATGGTTCGGCTGTCACGACCAGGCCAAACGCCTGCAGTTCGGTGGTCACATCCAGCTTGCTGCTGGTTCCGTTGCGAAGGATTTCGCCGAGGTTGGAGGTGCGGCCTTCCGGGGTAATGGCCCACAACACGTACGTAAGGTATTCGGCACCGAATTGGGTGGCTTCCGGAAGATTCCGGAACTCGACTTCAATCTCGACATAGCCCTGCTTACTTTCCACTTCCGCTTCACCATGGGCATTCGGCATGAGCGCGGTACCGCTGAAGTCGATTTTGGTGGCTCCGCTGCGATGCTGGTAGCTGATTGCCTTCGCCGTCCGTTCGGTCACGGTAACGCGGTAGATGGGCGTAGCGGCCGCGGCAGCACGGCTGGCATTCTCATGCCTTTGTTGCGCTGATGTCTGGGCCGATAGAACTCCGCACACTGTCAGGAATGCGGCGATAAGTTTATTCATAATGGTTCGTTAGTGTCGTGTTTTCGTGGTCGATTTGCTCTCCAAGAAGCGAACCTTTTCCGGCGACAGGTTTTGGAGGGACTAGGAGGGCGCCATTCCCGACAGGTTCATTTCGCGAAATGCCCGACATTGGCTGGCAATTCACGCCGGCCCTCATAGCTGCCCGTCATGGACTATACCGGCCCCATCATCACAGGAACTGCGAACTCTAGCTTGGACGAGTGTTTGTTATTTAGTGTATCGGCGGAAGGGCGATTATTGCTTCAGAGACCAAAGTGTCAGTGTTGGGTAGGAGAGGCGTGGTTGGTAAATAAGCGAACAGCAGATGCGGGCTGCGTTGCACGCGTGCATCTGATTGGATCTACATCCCTTTAGCTGATTCGCAGCGCTCTCCGGTACCTGTTATCTTGGCGTTTGCCGACGCTGGAGAAGTACTCTGGTACGTCGAAGTCAACGCGCGCAGGTTCGATGGGAGCGTCTCGCCCCATTGATCGACCGATGGATTCCTCCGCCCCGCATCCTGCATCCTCATCCCAGTGACCGCTTCAACGCCACCCATCCTCACGCGCGGGCGTAGCCCACAAGCCATCGTGCGACCAAGTTTTTGGACCATACGCGGTCTGGCGATCGCGTTACGTGCTTGGCCGGTGCCCAAGCTTAATAAACGAACGTGTTTGTCTACCGCGCGGACGCTCCAAAGTCGCAGAAGATTGCTTTGGTCCACTGCCCAGACGAAACAAAATTTCGATTCGAGCGTGACGCAGCCTATGCTACCCCCTCCGGACCAGGCCCTTTCGTATGCATTTCCGTGGGCGCGAATGCCGGTAGAATTCTCTGGATAACCACCTAAACCTGTGGCAAACTTCAGGAAGTGAGTAGCTGCACAGCTCACTAGACGAATCACGCCACTCCTAGGAAACGGCCTTTTGCCGCTCGGCAAAGGTTCTGGCAGGTAGTGAGGCATTGTGTTTCGCCGATCATCCTCAAGTTGTCTCAGGTAGCCACTGCGAATCGAGGTAAGAGCGTGACCAGGTGCCGTTTATTTGTTCTCTATGGAATTTTAGTACCTTGTTTATTTGCTGCGTACCCGACGCCCGTAAACCTTGGGGCCGCGGCTAGGTTTGTGGTTCTTGCAGGTTCTACGGTCACGAGTACCGGCGCCACCATCATTGGCGGAGATCTGGGCGTGAGTCCCGGAACCGCTGTGACCGGTTTTCCTCCCGGGACATTTATTGGCAACGAATTCGCGGGTGGTCCGGTGGCGTCCCAAGGAATAGCTGGCATGACAGCGGCCTACAACGATGCTGCTGGACGATCGCTTGCTCCTGTTACTGTGTCTGGCAATCTAGGTGGCCAGACTCTCGCCCCTGGCCTGTACAAGTCGACTTCCTCTCTTTCGATATCTTCTGGTAATCTGACTCTCGATGCCCAGGGCGACCCGAATGCTGTTTGGATTTTTCAGATAGCCTCAACCCTAACCACAACCGCGGGTACTCAGGTCTTGCTGACGAACGGCGCCCGTTCGGGGAACATTTTTTGGCAAGTCGGCACATCGGCAACCATCGGGACCAACTCCGCATTCAGTGGAAACATATTGGCTGATCAATCGATCACGATTACCACCGGAGCAGCACTGGTGGGTCGAGCATTAGCAAGGGCGGGGGGCGTGACGTTGGATACTAATAACGTCCAAGTCCCTGGTGATGTTCGACTAGCAGCCGATTTTGACGGCGACGGAAAAGCTGATTTTGCCGTGTGGCGACCGGCCGCTGGGGAGTGGCATGTCATTCCTAGCGGAAACCCGTCGGGACCTTACTCTCAACAGTGGGGACTGCCAGGGGATATCCCCGTCCCTGCCGATTTTGACGGCGATGGAAAAGCTGATTTTGCCGTGTGGCGCCCGTCGAATGGCACTTGGTACATCATTCCGAGCGCAACCCCGTCGGCGCCCTACTCTCAACAATGGGGCCTGCCGGGAGATGTCCCTGTGGTGGGTGATTTCGATGCGGACCAGAAGATTGATTTGGTCGTGTGGCGCCCGTCGAACGGCAGTTGGTACATCATTCCGAGCGGAACACCGTCGGCACCTTACTCTCAACAGTGGGGTTTGCCGGGGGATATTCCCATACCCGGTGACTTTGACGCCGATGGGAAGACGGATATCGCCGTGTGGCGCCCGTCGAACGGCAATTGGTACATCGTTCCTAGCGCAACCCCGTCGGCGGCTTACTCCCAACAATGGGGCCTGCCGGGAGATGTCCCTGTTGTGGGCAATTTCGGTGGCGACTCGAACCTTGATTTTGCCGTGTGGCGCCCAGCCAATGGCACTTGGTACGTCATTACGACGGCTACGCTAAATTTATACCCTAGTCCAGCAATCGCGCGGCAATGGGGTTTGCCGGGCGATGTCGCTGCTGTCGGTGACTTTGACGGCGATGGAACAACGGATTTTGCCGTGTGGCGCTCAGTTAGTGGAATATGGTTCGTCATTCCGAGCGGCAACCCGTCAGCACCCACAACTCAACAGTGGGGCCTGTTCGGCGACATCAGCAATTAGAACCGCGACCCTAGGGGGAAGTGTTGCAAAGTTTGAAAGCGAGCACACGAACGACCTTGATGTTTCTTCATCACGCAGCCATTGGCCCTTCGAAGAGAGCCGCAATGAACAAGGCGTGTCCCAGGATGTCGTCTTTGGGTAACCACCTCACTTGGCCTTTTCGGATCATGTGCATGGTTTCTATGCCTTGAATTGTTCGCCACCCCGACTCGAA
>JBPCJX010000134.1:0-9994 GCA_051004875.1 Bryobacteraceae bacterium | reverse complement strand
GCGGAGACGTCTGGCGGAAGTCGCCACGCTTGTTACACCGGACACCTTGTTGGCGTGGCATCGAAAGCTCATAGCTCAGAAATATGATGGCAGCGAGCGACGCAGACCTGGGCGACCGCGCACGCGGGCAGAGTTGGAAGCTCTGGTGGTTCGCATGGCGGAAGAGAATCGGGGGTTGGGGCTATCGGCGGATTCAGGGTGCCTTATCCAATCTGAAGCACAAATTAGCGCGGAGCACCATTGCGGCCATTCTGGAACGGCACGGAATCGAGCCGGCGCCAGAGCGGAATCGTAAGACGATTTGGAAGGAGTTTCTCGCCTGGCATTGGGAGTTGACTGGCCGGCTTGTCCCAGCCATGGCATCGCTCAGCTCGGTAAGGGGCGGAAGCGACGACCAGTTTCCACGCTCGTAGTGGTACACATGAATGCCGTCGGGGCCGCCGCGTGCTATGAGCTCAGCTCTTGCCTGGCCGTCGACGTCGGCTAGATGGATGGTGGAATAGTGCTTCGGTTGATCCCAATCATTGCCGTCGCTCAGTTCGGTAATAGAGGGAAGCTCTGACCACCTGTGACTCTTCTTTTCATAGCGGTACACATGTAGTCCATCGGATCCTCGTCCGACCAGTTCAGCGTGACCGTCTCCATCGATGTCGGCGAAATGAATGGTCGTGTAATACTGCCGCTGGTCCCAGTGGGTGGGGTCTGTACTGCCCTCGGAGCTATCCGCGAACGGACCGCCAGATGCCAGCTCCTTCCACCGATCGGTGCGCGCATCGTAGTGCCACGCCTGGATTCCGTCGGGCCCGCGCGCCACCAGTTCAGACCGACCATCTCCGTCAATATCGGCAAACTGGATGGTGGTGTAGTACTGCGGCTGGTCCCAGTGGGCCGTGTCGCTCAAGGGTGGACCCGGGTTTTTGGCGATCCATGCATGACTCGCGGTATCAAAATTATTTACAAGGATCCCGCTTGGCCCGCGCCCGAGGAGCTCGGCCCGGCCATCGCCGTCGATATCAGCAACCTGGATCGTAGCGTAATATTGCGGCTGATCCCATCTGCCAATGTCGCCCCAAGCTGGGGTCGCCGCCAGAGCCGGTTTTCCGTGACGCTCTCCCCTCCAGACGCCGTTCTGAGCCGTTGCAGAGGTGTGCTCGGCCCGTGCACGCGAGACTGGGACGCCCGCAATAAGCATCGCTCCGAAGAGCACTCCTACCAGCTTTCGACGCTTGCTCACTGTCTTACGAATTCGGCGTGATCGCATATTCTTTTCTCCTTTTTGGCGAACTCGCAGAGTTCGTGTGACTGCCCTTGGGCCATCAGTTGTGTTCGAGATCGTGGCTCAAGAAATTCGCGAGCGCCGCGAAAATAGCGCCGCTCGCGTTCTTGTAATTGCCGTCTTTTCAAAGGCGGCAGCCTTGTATGTGGTGAGGACTCAAACCGTGAACCTTCGGGATGGGAAATCGCCCACCGTTGCGCCCGAGCCGCCGAAGTTCTTGGTCTGAGTGACCCAGGGTACAACGCTCACGACGCCGAGGCCACATTTGGTTGTTCGTCCTAACCTCAACCGCTGTCAATCGCCTGACGCGGCAGACTATTGGCGAACGACAGCTAACGAAAGGCACTGAATGAGCAACGCCCGTCTGCTTTTTCAACAAGGATGCTGACCTTGCACTGAAAGGAGTATCCACCTTGAAGCAATGGCGGATAAGGATTTGGCTTGACTCGTCGCGTGACGAGTACTTTTGCTCAACACAGGACGACGATTTAGAGTTCGCACGAGGGTTCCTGCGGGATCATGAGGGACGAATTTCGTGTATTTTGATTACAGCCCACAAGGAACATTTCAAGTTGTGATCGATCAGCGTTCTCATCTGCATAGCTCCGAATCGTCGTCGATGGTCAGCAGATCTGCCCGATAGTGGAAACAGACGGAGATGGTTCCGACTCGGCTAACGTCGTTCGCACCAGTCCAGCAGTACTTTGCAGATTCAATCTCCAGCGAATTCTCGATTCGTGAAATGCGACAGTAGCCACTGTTATTGAAAGCCGCGTGGCGACTTCGCTCCGGCTCAGTCCGTCTCCAATCAGAATCAAAACCTCCACTGTCGGTCTGTCAGCGGCCTGTGCTTACCGTTTTCATGCCAATTTTGGCCAGCTATCAATAATGGATTCCAGCCACACTTCGTGAACACCCGGAGTAGCGCGTCAATGTCCTTGGGCAGAAAGCAGGTATTCGAAGGTAACATAGGTTACTTCTTTCCCTCGAAACCGGGGGGTTGAGAGGTCTCAAGCGTAGCGCACGGTACACGGATTTACCAGGAATTTCTCCATGATTGCCCGGGAAAACTATAGGTTTGTGAAAACGATTTCGCTCACTCCGAATTGAGGGCAGTACTGATGGTAGTAGGGTCTTACCGTGGAGACCACGCGGCCGGAAAGGACTAACCGCGATAGCATTGTGGGGTCGTGTATCAGCGCGGTGAAACGTGCCGTGTTCTCTCAAACTCTGTAGAGGACGTCAGGGATCGACTTGAGGCATTTACCTTGCTGCTGGGCGACGTTGCAGGTACTGGAAGGCGGAGTCGTTTAATGCAGATTTACGTGAATTACAAAGTTTGCGTATGGAGCACCAAGCGCTCAAAGCCGAACTCGAAAGCCATAGAGCCGAGCATCAACTGACCGAGAGAAGCAAAGCAAAAAGGCGCTTCGGGAAATTGGTCTCCACGCTAAGGACCCCTCTACCGGATCGTGAGACACTCGACCTCCCGAACCGAGGGCGCAGATAAAATCGAGCTTTTCCTCTACCCGATGGATTGTGGTTTGGGCTTATCCGGGAAGCGGTAAGCTGGAATTTACCCAAAGAAGAGGCAGTGAAGTAGAGACGTCTGTCGGCCTTTTCACCCAAGGACGCTGAACCTTGAAATTGAAAGGAGTGTCCGGCATGAAACAGTGGCTAGTAAGAGCGTGGTTTGATTCATCGTGTGAGGAGTGCTTCTGCTCAACACAGGAGGATGCTTTGGATTTCGCGGAAGCGTTGATGAGCGACTATCGGGTGCGGATTTCGCATGTGGCGATCATCAGGTTGTAAAAAATCTGCCTAACGAGTACAGCCGTTTCGATTCAAACTCCAGGCTTCGAAGAATTTTGGGCGGCTTTACTGCCGGCTTATTTCAATTTCTAAATGCGTCGGCTGCGTACTAGGCCTGTTGATCTTTCACTCAGGCGCTCAAACGGTACACACGTTCCCCATTCTTGCGAAACAAACGCAGTTTCCGGCCCTGCTTCCGCAGAGCGCGCGAGATAAAGCCGCGCACCGTGTGCGGCTGCCACCCGGTTGCGGTCCGGATCTCATCGAGTGTGGCACCTTCGGGACGGTGCACCAGAGTGCAGACTTCGGCCGCCTTCGATCCCTCGCGAAAGGCAACGCGGCTGTCTCGTCGAGCTCGCGCCGGGCGCACGACATTCTCACCACTCTGCTGCTCCGTATCCGGCTGTATCGTTCGCCAGATCCGTGCAATCGCAATCTGGCGGTTCTCCTCGTCCTGAAGCTTCGCCGAAGGGCTTGTCTCACACAGATTCGTTGCACAGAAAGAACTTGTTTGCTCTGACATGCATTTCGAATGGTCAGCTTGTCACGGGGTTTTTAGGACGCGCGAGCGGAGCAGGCGGCCCGTGTGAGTGAGCGACGTCAAGCGAAACTCAATACGTCGTCTCGGTGCCGTCGCGCTCAATGATCCTGCATTATTCAGCCACTTCGGATCTGGCGGCCGGGCTTTTCCGGTATCAGTAGTGGTCACGCTGGGGTAGCAATCGTGTTTCGCTGAAAGTCCTGCACAAACATTGTCAAAAGCTGGCTCGCCACACTTCACGTGCATTACCCCGGACCCCTTCATTGCAACTGTCAGTTGAATGGTCGCGCCTGGCGGTAGTCACGCACTGCCGACTTTCCGGCAAATCGCAAGTACATAACGATGCGATTTGCCGGAGGGGTTACTGATTTCCAGACTCGCTCCAATGAGGACCTATACTGTCATCTTGCAACCGAATCACGAAACGTATGCGTTCGTCCATCACAGAACTTTCCTTCCATGGCATCCCACTTCCGCCTTCCTAAAGGCAAAAAGTGTAACCCATGTCTCCGGAACGTTCTGTTACCTATGTCTCAGGTCGCACATCTCTGCACAACCATAACGAGCGTGCAGCTACGGTGCTAAAACTTGAAGGTCCTTAAGTCGCTCATGGTGCTTGATGCCTCTTGTTTTCGAGAGGATGTTCTGGACGCAAGTTCTGCGCGTCTTCCCGGCACGGAAAGACATCAGAACGATTGAGGACCTACAAACTTGTCGATACTTGCTCCGGCGCCCGTCCGTATCGCTCCATGGCTGATGGACGTCCAGGCAATCTATCACGAACCGGCGGTTCTCAACCATGCGCGTGGGCGAGAAATTCTGGATCGCTTTCCTGAAGCCGAGCGCGTCATAGTTGAATCCCACTGGAAGATAACGGGTCTGCATGGGTCCGAGGGAAATGTCGAAGATTGGATAGCGATCAAGCGCAACGTGCTTGTGCTGGGGGTCAAGAGCTCACTCAGCGCACGACCAAACAGGCGCAGCTCGGATTTCGTCGCTCCCTCTCACGCAAATGGTTGCGCTATGGCTTGCTCGTACTGTTACGTGCCGCGGCGAAAAGGTTTTGCGAATCCGATTACCACGTTCGTCAATATCGAACAGATCTGCCGCTATTTATCCCGCCACGCCGGTCGGCAGGGCTGGAAGTTTGAAGCAAATCAGATCGACCGAAAATACTGGGTGTACGACATTGGCGAAAATAGTGATTGTTCCGTTGACGCTCTCATCTGCGATAACGTTTACGATCTGATCGAATTGTTTCGCACCCTCCCGAAAGCGAAAGCCAGCTTCGCTACGAAGTTTGTAAACCGTGAGCTGCTGAAACTCGATCCTCAGCGAAAGACCCGCATCCGGTTTAGCCTCATGCCGCACAGAGTCGCTCAGGTCGTGGATGTCCGCACGTCGCCGTTTCGGGAACGGATTGCGGCGATCAATGAGTTCCATGAGGCTGGATACGAAGTTCACCTGAATTTCTCGCCGGTGATCTACTACGACCAGTGGATGGAAGATTACCGGGAGCTTTTTACGGAAATGGCAGACGTACTCTCTCCCAGCGTTAAGAAGCAGTTAGCGGCTGAGATCATCTTTCTGACGCACAACGACAAGCTGCACGAAATTAACCTTGGGTGGCACCCCAAAGGCGAAGAGTACCTGTGGAAACCGGAATTGCAGGAGACGAAATACAGCCAGACGGGAGGCCGCAACTTGCGATACAAACGCGGATTCAAAGCAGAGCTGGTGCAAAGCTTTTGTGGACTTTTGAATCAGTTTTTTCCCGAGTGCCGCATTCGGTACGCGTTCTAGCAGGAAGCGACGCAGTTTTGAATCACCGGTTTCGAGGGACAGAAATCCCGTAGCTAATACTCTCCGTGGTGTCACATTCCTTGCTGTACGTCTTCACTGCCACACCTTTTGGTCCTCTCATTCTGACCGCAAAAGTGTTCCCATTCTTTACAGCTCGGTTTGTCTCAATTTGAGGGTCCACTACACTTTTTGCCTTTAGGAAGGCGAAGTGGGATGCCATGGAAGGAAAGTTCTGTGATGGACGAACGCATACGTTTCGTGATTCGGTTGCAAGACTGGGAGAGCATCGGGCGTCTTTCTATTCAATAGGTGAGTAGGGAGAGGCAATGACGTTCCTTTCGCATTTCTTCGGCGAACGCCTCTCCCCTCTAAGTATCGGCTAGACCTCAGGCGTCGCGGTCTAAAGCAATCTCCCCACTCTGCCGATGTATAAATCAAACACACTCTATGGGGTCAACGTGCCATACAACACGACCCCTTCTTCTAAACCGGTCCGTCACCCTCCTCTCCTACGGTTTGGTCAAGTGCGCATTTCGCGCTCGTTCTGTGGCGCTCAAGTTCGGCTCTTACTATCCAGAGAGTCTAGTTATTGTCGCTGAGCGGCATGAGCGCTATGGATGCTGTAAACCGGCAAGAGGATGGCCTACATCTTTACTAAAAGCAGAACGGCTGGCACACGGTAGAGTTCACCGCTACGGAGACCGTCTGGAGTTCAACACGCCGATGCCGCTGCACGGCGCTCATCGTGATTCCTTGTTTTGTTGAAAACGTTCGATTAAGTCGCGAATTTGGATCGCATCCGCTTTACGATGCCCGCGGCTTACAATGGGATCGGTTCCACCGGTGGAATCGATTTGAATCGTGGACCAGATGAGGCCGGTCCGAATGCTCACTGATGCCACTTGCGAGATTGAAATGCTCTCCTCGTTGGAACCGACGAGTCGAGGTTTAATGCGAGATACACGTTTAGGCGTTACTTCGATTCGAAGTGGAAACCAAAAATTTTCGGCAGTCCAGCGGCTGGCTTTGAAAACGGACTTTTCTTCAGACATGGTTTATAGGGCATGAGAGCATCTGTCGTGCTCACGCCTCCAATCGCGATTCTACGACTCTGGACTCACTACCCTGATTTTCACGCTGGATCGCACCCGCATGCGCTACCCAACGTCAGCCGACCCGTCATTGCGTTCGTTTAATGGCGCAAAACAGGTTGCTTTCACGTTGCTCGCTCTTAATTTCTACCTCTCCGAGCCTACGGCTGAAGGCATAATCGCGTGGGGTTCTCCTGACAACAGCGGTTTACTAGAAAAAAGGATCTTCCGACCGATTGTTACACGAATGGGCGTACGGTTCATAAGACAACACCTTCCTCTCGGCTTGACACACTGGTTGGTTTGTATCGGGCACGCATAGCAGCAGGTGCGCTGACTGCTGGACAAAAGGCAAACCTGCTAGATGTGACCGGGTTTGTCCCCAACTCGCAGGAATCGGAACCCGTTCGTGACATTCACGAAGTCTGCGTAGGTATACACGGGTAGGCTCTACTCTATCCACAGGAAGTGGTGCATCAAGTCTCTTCAGTTTATCTGCTATTACCTTAAGCCTCTTAGCGCCCCATGACGGAGAAAGCTTGAATGCCTCGAACTGAATACCGTTTAAGAAAAGCACCACTGTGATGGCCATAGCAGCAAAAACTGTTGCAGAAAAATATAAGCTAACTGTTAGTCCTGATGAGTGTATTAGAGGAAAGTGGATGCTTGAGAATTTCAGCCTCTAAAAACACTTAAAGCGAAAAGTATTATAAGCGAGGAGAAAGAAGAACTCGCGGCCGATCTGTCGCTGATCACTGCCGCGCAAAAAGTCGAGCACTACGAGATCTCAGGTTACGGCACGGTCCGCAGCCTTGCTCGCCTGATTGGCGAAAAAGAGGTCGCCACGCTGCTGACTCACACTCTCGGAGAAGAGGAAAGCACGGGTCACCTGTTAACGGAAATATCCAAGCCGCTGCTTCAGCAGGCCAGAGTGGACGAACTCGAAGAAGAGCTGGAAGAGGCAGCTTCCGCGCAAGCGTAGTTGTATTGGCTCCGTTTCAATCGATTTCCGGAGCAACTTGATCAGGGGTCGTTACCCCTGGCGGTAATTCCATGATCTTGATATTGCGAAAATGGATTTCTGCCCCTTCCGATTCCAGGCAGAGGTAACCCTTCCTTTGAGTCGAGCGGCTAATTCCGTTCACGAATTTGCCGTTAACGGAGAGCTTGATAATCCCGTCTATGGCGACAACGTCGTAGATATTCCATTCTCCACGGCCTTTGCAGCGATTTTCGACGGACTTGCTTCGTTCTCCCCTTGGGTTATCCGGTACGGTCTTGACTCCGCCCACTCCAAAGAGTTCGCCGTGAACGTAAGCGATTGGTGGAGTCTGGCCATCGTGCTTGTTCAGTCTGGGCCAGTCCAGTTCCAGCATCTGAACCTCGATGCCATCAGGCAGTCGGGTGCTGGGATTTGGGCGGGCACCACTCCATACGAACACGCCTGAGTTTCCCCCTGGCTCAATGTGCATCCACTCGATGTGCAGTACGAAATTTTCGTATTGCTTCGCAGTCCGCATCACACCAATCGGATGCCCGGAGCAGACCAGCACCTTCCGCTGAATGCGCCACGTATCTGCAGCCGTATTGACGTTGATCCACCCACTCAGATTTTTACCATTAAATAGGTCCCGGAACTCAGGAACGGGAATGCTTTTCGTCTTGCTGGTGCTGGCGAATATTGATTGACACGCCAGGAATGTTGCGACCGCAAATCGGTTCATGTTCTTTCGACCTCGGACCCCATCGATAGTCTAAACCCCGGTACAATTTAACAGTATTGAGAGCAACGGAGTCTGGCTTTGAGACATAAGAGCCTTTTGCTTTTGATGATCGTTGCCGTGGGTGCTAGCGGCGGCCCGCGAAAAGCTCTGTGTCTTCATCCAGGCAATACTCATTACTTTCTTTTTCGGGGAAGGCCGACAGTTCTTGTGACCTCTGGCGAACACTACGGAAGCGTCATCAACGCGGAGTTTAACTACATCCGTTACTTGGATGAACTCAGTCACAATCATTTGAATCTCACTCGTATTTGGGTCGGGCCCTATCGCGAGGTTCCAGACGACTTCAATATTGTTAACAATACGCTCGCACCGCGGGCCGACAAATTCATTCCCCCCTGGCCGCGCTCGAACACACCTGGAGCGGCAGATAGGGGCAATCGTTTTGACCTGAATCAATGGAATCCCGCATATTTCGCGCGACTACATGATTTTATCCGCCAAGCTTCGCTGCGCGGCATCGTCGTGGAAGTCAATCTATTTTGCCCCTACTATGAGGAATCCATGTGGGCAGTCAGTCCGCTCAATTCAGCAAATAACGTGAATG
Source organism: Bryobacteraceae bacterium (assembly GCA_051004875.1). Lineage (GTDB taxonomy): Bacteria > Acidobacteriota > Terriglobia > Bryobacterales > Bryobacteraceae > Bog-105. The sequence goes on along the minus strand of JBPCJX010000134.1, from coordinate 1,143 downwards.
GGATTGGCAACGTTGATCGAACTGAGGTGCTGACCATGAAGCACGCTAGCCTCTTGGCCGTCGAGGATGCCATGGTCCGCAAGATTGTCACCGAATCGAACGCGTTCGACAATGTCTACTACGAGATTTGCAACGAGCCTTACTTTGGCGGCGTAACTTTGGATTGGCAACAACATGTCGGCCGCCTGATCGTCAACACCGAAGAGAGGTTTCCGAACCATCACCTCATTTCGCAGAATGTTGCCAACGGCTCTAAGCTCATCGAGAATCCGCCCGCTAACGTTTCCATTTTTAACTTCCATTATTCGCGGCCGCCAGCCAGCGTGAGTATGAATTATAGGTTGGGTCAGGCAATTGGTAATAATGAGACCGGCTTCGATGCCCAGGCCGATGCGACGTATCGCATACAGGGTTGGGATTTCCTTACAGCGGGCGGCGCGCTCTACAATAATCTCGATTATTCATTCACGGTAGGACACGAAAGTGGCGATTGTCAGTACGCGACTGAAACCCCCGGCGGCGGGAGCGCTAGGCTGCGCAAGCAGCTCGGGATCATGAAGGACTTGTTTGACTCCATTGACCTGACGCGAATGCGGCCAGTCGGCTCTCTTGCAAAGCCGATTAGTACGAAGCCGGCCAGCATGCGCGTTCTTGCGTCACCCGACGACCATCTTGTGTATATTCACGAGGCGCAAATCAACCGTGGCGCAAAGCTCAGCTACATAGTCGATTCTACGCCCCCAGCAACGATCACTCTCTGTCGAGTTGCCGAAGGGTGTCTATGACCAGTCATGGTTAGACACTAAGACGGGCGTGATCGAGAAGGCACGGATTCATCATGCAGGAGGAGAGCGACTTTCCAGTCGCCGATCTACTCTGAAGACGTAGTCTTAAGGATTCGTCGCGTTGCAAATGTCCCAACCCCGTAAGGTCAAAATATCTATGCGGCACGCTGGTAGAACTTGAGTAGTCCACCTAAGCGCTCCTGGCAACGAATGACAGGTGGAGAGGGCGTGGGAGGTTAAGCTTCAAACATTCTGCAAAAGGGAGGTGGGTCAGACTGGACCTTTCGAATTCAGTTAGGCGCTGAAGAAAGGAAAGGTGACAGGTGACCCGAAGGCAGGATAGCGCGAAAGGAAAGAT
>JBPCJX010000133.1:0-18723 GCA_051004875.1 Bryobacteraceae bacterium | reverse complement strand
CTCGATACGTACTAGCATGCGCTCGAGAATATGGGTTTCGAGTTTTTCAAGCTCCCTTCTGGGCTGACGCCTTGACGCGAACATCGTAATCAGCCGCGCCGACGCTTGCGAGCTAGCAAGCGCGTTCTTACTGTATTTACAGAAACGCTCTTCTCTTTACGTTGGGACTCGGCAAGTAAACCATCGTAAAAGTCTTCCCAGAGTTGCCGATGTTGTTTCAGATCGATCTGAACGGCAACTCGGCGGCCCTGCTCATCGATGACATAGTGAATGCCGGCCCTGAGGGATTCCCCATGGGTTGGAGTTTAGACTGGACTGTGCAATTGTCCACGCGTTAGGCGCGGTGCCAGCAGCAATTGTACGGAACCGTACAGTTCGAAAAATGAGTGCTGATTTAAAATTGTCAGACACGATTTGGCTGCAGCCGCGCTTCGAAATCCCTGATACTCTGGTTTTGCGTTGCGAATAAGAGAGTGAAAAACTCTCTTTATTTAGCAGATTACGAAAAGCCGGCTCGATTTGCCTGAAATGAAGCGCGCGGAAGCGCCAATCGCAGATGCACCTGCGGCCGGGAGCGCCGCACCAAAAAGAAGCGAAGAGCCCGGACGGAATCCGGCCAGCAATCTCGAAGCTCTGTGGCAAGACGTGCGATACGGCGCACGGGTGCTGTATAAGAAACCGGGTTTCACGATTGTAGCTGTTCTGACTCTAGCGCTTGGCATCGGAGCGAACACGGCGATTTTCAGCGTGGTCAATGCGGCTCTTCTTACTCCGATCGCCATACCTGAGCCCGACCGCGTGGTCATGGTGTGGACGGACAATGTGGCACTCAGCGCGCGCGGGTTCCCAGCGTCCCGCCCAGACTATCTGGATTGGCAAGCCAGCGGTGCTTTCGAAAAACTCGCCGGGTTCTTTACGGACGGATTCAATCTCCTGATCGGGACGCGTCCGGAGCGAGTGCCCGGTGCGGTCGTGACCCAGGAATGGTTCCAGATCCTGCAGGTCAAACCGCATTTGGGGCGGCTATTTCGGAGCGAAGACATGCAACCGGGTCAGCACGTGACGATTCTCGGTTATCATCTCTGGACTTCTCTTTTTCACGCCGATCCAACCCTGGTTGGGAAGAGCACGATCATCAACGGTGTTCCCTATACGGTGCTAGGCGTGCTGCCGAAGAAGATCGCAAAAATTAGCGATGAAGAGCTTTACCTTCCTTTGGTGTTCGAGCCGCCATTAGCGACGGAGCGCGGGCTGCGCGATATCACCGCAGTCGGCCGGCTTGCGCCGAATCTCACTTTTGCTGCCGCTCAGAGCCGGATGCGGGATCTCAGCGCGCGGCTGGCGAAGCAATATCCAAAAGAAGACGGTGCTTACAGGGCTCGATTGCAACGGATTCAGGAGGCCTGTGTTGAGGACGTGCATAGCTTGTTGCTGATCCTTTTCGGAGCGGTCGGATTTGTGCTTCTAGTGGCGTGTGCGAATATCGCGAACCTAGCTGGTTCGTGGCACGGCGCGTGGAAGGGAGTTCGCCATTCGGACCGCACTGGGGGCCGGCAAGTGGAGGCTCATCCGGCAGTTGCTTACTGAGAGTGTGCTGCTGTCTCTGGTTGCAGGTGTGGCCGGAATCCTGCCGGCTTTCGGAGGGATTTACCTGGTGGGAAAGTTCCACCTGCAGCAGTTGCCGAATGCCGAGCTGATCACGCTGAATTCAAGAGTCTTGCTGTTTACGCTTTTCATTACGCTGGCTACGGGCGTGCTCTTCGGACTGGTTCCCGCGTGGCAAGCTTGGAGAACGAATGCAAACGAGCCGCTTCGGGAGCGATCACAAACCTCTGGCGGGCAGCGTCGGCTCGGTAATTTGTTTGTGGTCGGCGAAGTTGCCTTGACAGTGATTCTGGTCGTGGGAGCGGGGCTGATGATCAGGAGCTTCATGCATCTGCGCGCGACGAATCCGGGGTATGCTTCTGAGCGCGTGCTCACGATGAGAATGGCGCTATCGGGAAAGCAGTACGACCTGCCGCATAAGGGAGCAGCCTTCTACAAGGAACTCGTCGGGCGCGTGGGCACCTTGCCAGGAGTTGAGAGCGCAGGAGTGATCAATTGTTTACCGACGAGCAATGACGTGCAAGGGGGCGCGTTGCATTTCACAGATCGCCCGGAACCTAAAACGAGCGATGTTCCCGTTGTGACCATTAGCTCGATCACGCCCGACTATTTTCACGTCATGCGGATGCCCCTGATTCGTGGGCGGGTTTTTTCCGAAGCGGATGGGGCGACCGATCCGTTGGTGGTGATTGTGGATCGAGAGCTTGCGAGGCAATACTGGCCGAACCAAGATCCGATCGGAAAGCGGGTTAAGTTGCGCCTGCATTCGCCGGAGCGCAAGATCGTTGGGGTGATAGGCAGCGTTGAGCTCAGCGTGGCGGGGAAGATGAAGGGCCGCGTGGGCCAAGTCTATATTCCCTTAGCGCAGTCGCCTGATTTGGATTCGAGTTGGGAGATGTCGCTGGTAGTTTCGACACCGATCAATCCGGCGAGCCTCAGCTCAACCGTGCGCAGGACGATTGCGAGCCTGGCGCCGGATCAGCCGGTCTTTCAAATCGAGACGATGGAGGAAGTGCGCGGGAGAGGACGGACGTCGGCACGGTTCGCTACATTGCTGCTCGGCTTTTTTGCAGGATTAGCACTGCTGTTAGCTGCGGTTGGGGTCTATGGTGTTGTGTCTTACAGCGTGGGGCAACGAACGCGCGAAATTGGAGTGAGGATGGCGGTAGGGGCTGGCGAGTATGACGTGTTGCGCATGGTGCTTTCGAACGGTGTCTTGCTGATCCTTGTGGGTGTGGGGCTGGGATTGGTGGGTGCGTTTGCTCTGACTCGAGTGATGGGGACACTGTTGCACGGAATTAGCGCGACTGATCCCGCTACGTTCGTGGGCGTGAGTCTGCTGCTCATAGCGGTGGCGCTGTTGGCAAGTTATATACCAGCGCGGCGGGCAAGCCGGGTAGACCCAATGGTCGCGTTACGTTACGAGTAGCGTCCAATCATAGCCGAAGTGCGCTAGGGATTAGTTGCGGCTCCGGAAAGTCGCGGCTTCTGACCGCCGCCAAAGAAGAGCCAGCGCAACCAGGCGAGCAGAAGAGCGTTCCCTGAGGTCAGGAGCGCTGCAAACATTGCGTTCTTGCCCATAGCGTCCCAGAGATCGAAGCCCAGTGTCTTTCCCTCCACTTTGGACCATGCCTTGCCGGAGAGCGAAACCTGGACCGCGTCCGATCCGATTTCGAGGTTGTTGATTTTCAGCTGAGAATCGCGGTATGCCGTCATGCGAAGAGCCGGCTTGCGCTTTACAGCGGTTCCGTCTTCCTGGATCGGCCGCACCGTAAACTCACGCCCCAGCAGCGGCCCGAATTCCGCGGCTTGGAATGGCTTGTCGGGGCCACCCCAGGGCGGAACGGGAGACGACAGTGAGACGAAATTGATTCGAAATGATGAATGGGGCGAAACAAGGAACTGAATGGGAGCATTCTCGACGCCGCGAGACCAATCCCCACTCTGAAGCCGTTTGTGACAGCCCAAGGCGTTCTCTTTGCCTTCAGGCGATTCGGTCTTCACATTGACGACAAGCGGCGCAGCATCCGTCCGAATCTCGAGGTGTCGATTGTGATTGCGTCCCGGGTTCCCGAGTTGGAGCAAGTGGAACTCGTTGCGGGCGGACGGCTCACCTAGGACTGTGATGTCCAGGAACGTCCGGCAGGTCTCGCCCTTTTTTGGAGCATCATTTTCATCCGTTATGAAATGCCATGGAGCAGGCTGCATCGGTGGAGCGGGAGGAAACCTTGAAAGAACAGAACCGATTACGTCGCCGAGCTGAGCGCGCTCAAAATCGAGATCCACGGCTTCGAACGGATTGCCCTGATATGTCAGGAACGAATGACGTGGACTAACGGTTGCGCCGCTAATGACGATCTCTTGAGTTGCGAGCGTGGCGGACGGGGTATGAAGCTTCTCGACAGACTCGACCTGCAAAGGCCAAGGCATATCTTTGAAGAAAACCTGGATCAGCGCGGCAGCTAGGAAGATCGCGACGGCCGAAGCCTTGCGAAACCACCCGCGGCTGAGTAGCGACATGCTCACTCCTCAATGCGCACGATCTCGGGCGACCAAGCGATCACCCAATCAGCGCCTCGGTTCACGCTGTACCACGCACGAATTTGCAAAAGATGCTGGCCCACGGAGGCCTTCCTGGCATCCCAACGCTTGTTAGCGATCTCGGTGCCGGTGCGCACCGGGTCGTCAAGCTTCTGCTTGTCCTCTACCTTGGCAACGATATTGCCGTCGACCAGTCCCACGCGCTCGAACTCCGCAGTGACTTTTTCAAAATCTGCATGGGAATGGAAGCCGTAGACGGCGGCTTGCTTGTCGCGCGGACGAACAGAGGGAGGCGTGAAGCGGACCTGGTCGATGGCAACGGAGCCTACGGAGCGAGGCCCACAGCCCCAGCCGAACACGCGGATAAAGGCCGGACGCGCTTCTCCAGGAGTGCTGCTCAGTGCGCGCAGAGTGCATGTCGCAGGTTGGGGTTGCGCACCAAAACGTGAGGGAAGCGGAAATATCTGTTGTCGATGACCGGTCTGGTTTCCATCCAGCAAATACGAAAAGGGAGCCAAGCCCTCGACCGAAATCGTAACCAGATAGATTCCCGGCTCGTGCAGTTCGTAATCAAGCACCATGGGCCAATTACCGCGCACAAATCCGAGCACTGTGATAGCGCTCATGCTGTACATATCCGGGCATTGGGGGCCGTGGTCGCTCAAAAGTTTCACGGGATCGCGATCGCCGTGCATTGCATTCCCGATGAGTAATCCCGCAAGCAGCCCACCGCCCCCGGCAAACAGAGAATCGCGCAATTCGCGGCCACCACCTCGGGGCTGTTCGATTGGAGGATCAGGTTTGGTGTGACCGTGAGGATTATCCCGCGGATTGGTGCTGTCCGAATTTCTTGGCAGTTGTCGGGAGCTTCGAGAAGTTCTGGGATCGGTCGTGTTGCTGTTGGGATTATTGGTCGACTGCCCATCCTGGGAAAGAGAAGTCGAAACGATGAGGCCTAAAGCGAGCAGGGCAGCGCAAGATCGCTTCACTGGGAATGCCTCCGCGACAAACGTAACGGTGTTATGGAATTTTTCCACTTTCAACGGTCGGGGTCAATGGTCACCCAGCTTACGTTACGGAATCCCTTGACTATCTACAAAACGAAGGGATATTGTAGATAGTCAAGAGGAACGTGCGTATGCGCTGGCATCGGAAGCTCATGCTTTGGGCGAAAGCTCTCTTCCAGAGGAAAAAGATCGAGGTAGAGCTGGATGATGAGCTTCGTTCCCACATGGAGCAGGAAGTTTCGGCCAATATTCGAGCCGGTATGAGTGCTGAAGAGGCGAGATATGCGGCAATGCGCCTGGTCGGACCAGTTTCGGTTTACAAGGAGGAGTGCCGAGATGCGCGGGGCACCGGCCTCATTGAGAATTTCGCGCGGGATTTGCGATACGCCAGTCGTGTGCTTCGGCGCAGTCCGGTTTTTACGGTCGTCGCGATCGCCACTCTAGCTCTAGGCATCGGTGCGAATACAACCGTGTTCACGTTTGTCGAGAACATTCTGCTGCGCTCACTTCCGGTTCGCGATCCGCAGCAGCTTGTTGCCCTGAATTGGGGCGGCATGGTCAACATGTCATACCCCAATTACGTCGATTTTCGCGATCGGAATACGGTTTTTTCAAACCTGATTGCCCACCGCTTGAACCTTGTAAACCTGAGTCTCAAAGCGCGGGAGAACTTTCTCGTTTGGGGTTATGAAGCGACAGGCAACTACTTTGAAACGCTCGGCGTGAAGCCATTGCTGGGCCGCTTTTTTGGACGTGCGGAAGATGACAAGCCAGGAGCTCATCCTGTGATTGTCATCAGTTATCGATATTGGCAAAGTCACTTCGCCGGCGATCCGAACGTAGTGGGAAGAGCTGTCAAGATCAATGGTTATCCGCTCACGATCATTGGCGTTGCTCCCCCGTCATTTTTGGGAACGGAGCTCATCATAGCGGGCGACTTTTGGGTTCCGATGAGCATGGAACTCGAGATTGAGCCTGGCTACGATTGGTTTCACTCGCGCTTTGCCCAAAACGTCTGGACCATGGGCCGTCTCAAGCCGGGAGTCTCTCGCGCGGAGGCCGAAACAGATCTGGACCAAATTGCTCAGCAACTCGCCCGCGCATATCCCGACCAACTCGATCAGAAGGCCAGATTCCACTTGTCGCGTCCGGGCCTAATCGGTCAAGCTCTTCGAAGCCCGATTACCGGCTTTGGTGTTGTGCTCACGGGTATTGCCGCAGCAGGACTTCTGCTCGCCTGCATCAATCTCGCAGGCATGCTGTTGGCTCGTGCTTCAGATCGTCATCGCGAAATCGGCATTCGCTTGGCTCTCGGCGCAAGCAAATTGCAATTACTTCGTCAACTCATGACTGAAAGCGTGCTCCTTGCAACAATTGGCGCGCTGCTTGGATTTGCGCTTGCCGCCGGTGCCTGTAGCCTCTTCAACTCCTGGCATCCGGCCTTTGATATCCCTATCGGAGCGGCGCTTCACCCGGACGGCACCGTCCTTTGCTTTACGCTGGCGGTAGCTCTCTCGACGACTGTTCTCTTCGGTTTGACGCCCGCACTGCAAGCCACTCGGACGGATGTGATTCCCAGCCTTAATAACGAGCCGGTCTCCATTCGCTTACGTCGATGGAGCGTGCGTGACTTCCTAGTTGCCGGTCAGATCGCGCTCTCCGTAATCCTCGTCATCTGCTCTGTGCTGGTAATCCGGAGTCTGCAGCACGCCCTCACTCTGAACCTCGGCTTCAATCCGAGCGACGCAGTCTCCGTTTCCTTTGATTTGAGGATGAAAGGCTACAGTGAGGAACACAGTCGGCGTTTCGATGCCGATTTGCTCGAGAAAGCCTCGGCCCTTCCTGGCCTCGAATCTGTTGGGATCATTAACACCTTACCGCTGCACATCGACCACGAAAACAACAGCGTCATCTCGCGCGCGGATCGTCCGGTACCTAAGCCCGCTGAGAGGCATGCAGCGGTTGTCTACAACATCTCTCCGGGTTATCTCCAAGCGGCAGGGACAACGCTTCTCTCCGGCCGTGACGTGAACAGTTTCGATCGGCAGAACGCACCGCGTGTTGCCGTCGTCAACGAAGCACTCGCGCATGTGCTGTTGGGCAACGAGAATCCGCTGGGCAAGCACGTTCGCCTGAGCATGGATTCGTCAGACAAGGGAGTCGAGATTGTCGGAATGGTAGAGACCGGTAAATACGAATATCTCGGCGAAGATCCGCATCCCGCCGTGTTTCTGCCCATCGCACAAACGGGAACCGACTGGACCACTCTGGTAGCCCGCAGTCATTTGCCTACGCGAACAGCTACCGAACTGTTGCGGAAGGCTGTACTCGATATCAACCCGGAGCTGACGCTTTCCAACGCTGGCAGTCTCAAAGATCAATTGGCGCTGCCGCTGTTTCCGGCCCGAATCGCTGCGATTGTGCTCGGTGTCTTCGGCGTGCTTGCAATGGTGCTGGCGGCGACGGGCCTATTTGCTTTAATGGCCTATGCCGTGTCGCGGAGGACGCGCGAGATTGGTATTCGTATGGCGCTCGGTGCGCAACCCGTCCAGGTGCTTTCTTCGGTGCTCAGACGCACTCTCGTGCTTTGCGCTGCTGGTATCTCGATAGGAACAATCATCACGCTTGCGGCGAGCCGGCTGCTATCAGCCGTCCTCTACGGCGTCAGCCCTCGCGATCCCGTCACGTATTGCGTGGCTGTTCTCCTGATGATCACGGTTGCTCTGCTTGCGTGTTGGTATCCAGCGCGGCGTGCCATTCGAGTCGATCCAGTTCGGGCGTTACGGGAGGAATGAAGTAGGCCTCTGATGGACCTTTACGGGTGTGCGATGACCATCAGCGTGGGGGCGCGTTCCAGAGTGCACTCGAGCGCGAGACGCAGATTTTCCGGATCAAGCGCGGCGAAGCTCTCGTCGAGGATAACCAGGTCCGCGCGCCCAAGCAGTGCGCGGGCAATGTAGACGCGGCTGCGTTCGCCATGCGAGAGTTGCCAGCCTCCCTCCCCAACCATCTGCAGTATTCCGCTGGGCATGGTATCGAGCAGATCGCCAAGGCCGAGCTTTCGGCATAAGGATTCGGCCTCCAGCATGTCGGGTGCCGAGGGTGGCCAGCGCCGGCCCATCAGGAGGTTGAAAGCGAGCGTTTCCGTCAAGATGTGGTTGTCATGGAATTGCGGCGCAGCGGCGATTCGTTCGCGCCAACGATCGGTTCCGAGCGTGTGCATGTCCAGGCCGTTGGTCAGCAGCAGTCCGGAATCCGCCTGACGCATTCCGCAGAGCAGCGAAGCGAATGTAGTTTTGCCGCCTCCTGACGGTCCTTCGACCAGAATGCGATCCCCTTTTCTTATAACAAGGCTGCACGCTTGTAGAGCCGGGTTCCCTTCTTTGCGATATCGATACGTAAGCCGATCGGCTTCGATGACTTTTGGAACAGACGCCTCAGATTCTTTTTGTTCAGCCAATACTTCTCCCAGGATCTCGGGACGGTGGCAGCGCGAAAAAGCGGCGCGATCCGTTTCCAAGCCACCCAAGCGCCTGCAATATCGGTAAAAGACCCTGTTAGCCGCTTGAATGCAGCAAAGGCCAACAAAATGCCTCCGAGCGAGACCGCGATGTTCGTCGCCGAAGTTTGTCCAAAGGCAATTGCCGGCGCAAGGCAAGCGAGCCCGGCAATCAGCCAGCCTCGCGGAATCGCCGCGACTAATAATGTCCCGCAACGATCGAGCGAATGAGACCGATCGAAATAGCCGTCGAGCGATTGATCTTCAGAGTCATGCCAATTGTGCCGCGGCTGCTGAGCCAATCTAGTCCTATGCCCGACCATTGACTCAACTAAATCGTGCGTCATTTCCATACGCGTATCTGTCCAGCGTTGATAACGGCTTAGAAACCGCCATGCGATGACAAGCGTGACGCCACACCACGCAAACAGCACAATGGAAAGGCGGCCGAGTAGAAGCGCGGAAACGGCGAGTTCGATTATGGCAAGTAAGCCTGCGACTGCGCCGCTTAGGGCGAGGGTTTCCACCGCTTCAGCTTCGAGCGCTTGACCGACGAAGCTGCCGATTCCATGGCGGCGCATTTCCTCAGGTCCCAGCCGCATGGCGCCCGCCAATAGTCTGCGCTTGATCAATCCGCCGAGGCCGATCGCAAGCAGTCCCTGTAGCCAGGTCGTGAGCACTCGAAAAGGGATGAGCGTTGCGAGTAGCAGCGCCCAAGCTAAGAGCCAGCCCCGATCCATACGGCCTTCAAATGACAACCGACCGATAATGACCCACGAGGCCAGCCACAGCACGTATTGAGCCGTATGTGCGATGAGAAGTCCGATTCCATTTGGGATTACATTCACCTGACGTAGCCAGAGCACGGTTCCGATTCCTGGTGCCACGCGCAAAATCCAGCACAGGTCGAATCGTGTTTCGCCCAGCTGTTCCCGCAACAGGAGACCGAGCGTTTGCTGCCGGCGGGAGCGCGGGATCTGAGCCTCGCTCAGCAAGCGCTCGAATTCAGAGCGAATGCCGCTCTCGGCCGGTTCACGAATTGCCTGGCATATGTCACGTAGTGAAACGCGCCGGACCGCGAGTGTGGGGGTTAACACCCACAGCGTTCGACGGTTCGCGCGCAAGACAGCAAGATAAAAGGAATCGGCAACGCGGAGCAGCGCCGGATAAGAGGCTGAGAGCTCATGTTCCAAGTCTCTGAATGCAATTTCGGTGGGCTCGGCCTCCAGACCAAGATGTTTTGCGGTGCGCTCGATCCAGCGTTGGGCACCCTTGGAATCTAGCTCTGAGGGATTCCGGACCTCTACGGATCCGGATGTCAACCGTGCTTTTCGAATCAGAGCGGAGAGACAATCACCGGCTCTGCAGGTCGGCCAGCCCAATGCTTCGAGGTCGCGCGATTCCATCACGCGACCTCCGTCTCGCGACGTCTCTCTTGCAGCGGTTCAGGCAATTTTTCGACAATCCTGCCCGACTGGATGTGGATGCGGCGCCACAACCTGCTGGACCAAAGGCCGGACCGGATCTGCGTTTCAGCTTCGAGTAACTGGGAATAGCGAGAATTGGACGAAGAACATAATTGCGCCGGAGCAGCATCCTCTCGAAGCCGGCCATGTTCAATCACGAGGACTCGGTCGAAGTCGCGAGTCTCCTCAAGATCGTGGGTGATGCAGAGCAAAGTGCAATCCTGCCAGAAATCACGCGCGCGACGGAGCAGTTCGCGCCGCTTCTCGCGGTCCAGTCCTCGAAACGGCTCATCCAAAATGACGAGTCGCGCATGTTTGCGGAGGATAGCCCGGCCAAATCGCACGCGTTGGCCTTCACCGCCTGAGACCAGCGCCCCACCTTCGCCGAGTTTGGTCTGCAAACCCTCAGGAAGCGTTTCGAGCACGCTGCGAAGCAAAGCGGCATCGATCGCGTGCCCTACGTCTAGCGGTTCCTCATCTGAACCGTAGGTGAGGTTCGAAAACAAGGAACGGTTCCAGAGCTGAACCGCGGGATCGACCCAGGCGGTCGAGAGCCGAAGCCGCTCCGCGCAAAGCGGCGCTCCGTTGACGAGAACCTCACCAGCACTGGGCTTCAACCAACCGAGCAATACGCCAACCAGGCTGGATTTACCTGCTCCCGACGGGCCGACGATTGCGACATGAGTGCCCGGTTCGATTTCACAATTGATTTCTTGGAGGATGGTATGGCCGGACACCTCGACTGAGACGTTGCGAAACTGAAGGCACGGCGCGGCCGAATTAGCGGCGATGGTCTGAGTGAAGTGTTGAGCAGCCGCTTCTTCAGGGGCCCTCAGCGGATCGAGTAATCGGAGGGTAAGGTTGCGATAGGAGGGGTATTGCCGAGCAAGAGCGCCTATCTCCTGTCCGAGTACGGGAAGGTTTAAGGCCCAATACACGACGAGTAGTACGCGGCCGATCTCGGTTCCCTGAAGCGGATGGCTGAGTACCAGCCAAATAATCAAACCAAACATGCCCGTAAACTGCAATCCTTCAATGCTGACCACGGCCCGCTGCAGCCGCAGAGCAGCGTGTCCCCATTCGCCAAGCAGTTTCTCGTGCTCGCGGCGCAGGCTGCGCTCGGCGCTGTGGGCTCGAATCGCAAGCAGACCGAGCATTGCATCCAAATAAAAGCGAGTTAGACCCGCAGCGTGGCTGCGAACACGCAGATCCCGTTCGGTGAGCATGGATTGCGCGGTGAAGGCGGGAAGCAACGCCGCGGCGAGGGTCAGCAGGACGAGAGGCGTGACGGAGGGCTCGAGCCAAATAACGCCGGCCGCAGTAGCGCAAAGCTCAAAGATGGTGCGAACCAGCTGGCGCCCAAGCTCCGGTAAGTGCCGGAGGCGGTGTGTGGTGTGACCCCTCTCGGCCATATCGGAGGTAAGGCGACTCTGAAAGTAGCGGTCGCTGAGTTTTGGAATTTTGGCCAAAAACGCCATGCGCAGCCGATTTTCAATCTGCCGCCCTAACTAAGGGCGCCGGAGAGGATGGGCACCTCTAACAGAAGCAGAGCCAGGCTGAAGGACAGAATGGCTGCCATGGCACCCATGCGCTGGCCGGTCAGCCGAAGTTCGCCCGCGATATCGAAGAGACCTCTAAACAGGAGGGCTTCGACAGCCACGCCACCTGCGGCAACAGCAAGCGCGAGAATTAAGGTTCCGGGCGCGAAAGACCCACTTTGCCGGAGAAGGCGTAGCACCTCGCGGCCAGCACTGATTGGACGCTCGTTGATGGCGGCGGCTAATTCTGGATTTAGGATTGGTGACCCGCGCGAGGGCGATTCCTGAGCGGGTGAGGTTTTCTTTCCTCGAATGCGGACCAGAACTGCCCCGCGCATGAATACTTGCGATTGGCCTTCGTGATCGTCAGGACCCGGCCGGGCGGACCAGTATGCCGCAGGGATTAAGTCGGGATTTGCGCGAAGCCGGTCTAGCAAACGAATGCTTTCTGAACGATGGAGGCCGCCCGCGCGAACCAACCGGGTTACAAGGCGGACGGCAGCATCGAGAGCAGCTAAGCCGTGCCAACTGGGTTGGTGGAGCGCTTCCCTTACGAGGCGCCGCGTTGCACGCCATGGCAGACCAGCCTTGCCGAGACGCCGTTGGAGTGCAGCTTGAAAATCTTGCGAAACAGCAAACTCACGCCATCCCTCAGCGGGAACGAGCATGTTATGGCAGAAAACATCATTTGCGAATTGCGAGGAGGCGAGCCAGCGTCGTCCCACCGCAGGATCCATTATTTGGATGGCGCCCCCGTGACAACGCCACACAACTACGAAATGCGTAAGTCCGGTTGGCAGCTTGACGACGACAATGGCCGGGAGGGCCTTCGCTTCGGGGAGTAGGAGGTGATCGACGGGGAGCATCACCTGTTCGGCTTCGAGTCCGAGTTGAGCGGCGACGGTCTCCATGGTATCGATGGATGTCCCGTCGATACCGGTCTGACAGGCCTCGCGTAAACGGTCGTAGCCTACGTGAATCCCAAACCCTTCGAGCAAGCATTTGAGAGACGCAGGTCCGCAGTCCATGGCGGAGGTTTGAACCACTTCTGGCGCCAAGAACCGCCTCAACGCGCACCCACCAGATCACCCGCGGAGCGCAGAATGAGGGCCGCCGGTGAGATACGGTCAAGTTGCACTTCGACTGCGCCCGGCAGGCCGTGCTGAAAGGGAATTCGAGAGGGAGAGGCTGAGCTAACCGCTAGTTCCACCCTTACTTTGCCGTCCCGGATTTCGCCCGCCACCCGTGAAACCTGGGCGGAAACGGTTCCGTACTGCGCCCACGGGAAACCTTGAAGCCGTAGCAAAGCATGCTGTCCGGGACGCACTTTGCCGAGGGCGGAGGGTAGGAATTCGGCGATGATTTGCAATTTGCCGCTAGGAAGAATGACTCCGAGTTGTTGTCCCTCGCTAATATGCGAGCCGGGCCGCACGTTGGCGCACTCGCCCAACCGTCCGGAGATCGGCGCACGTATACGCCGACGTTCGATTTCATACTCCAGGCGCTTAATCCTCGCCGAGGAAGTGGCCATGCTGGCTTGGAGTTTCGCGGCGTCCCCCAGCGATTCCTTGACGCCCACCTGGCGATCGGTGTCGCGGACCTCCAGTTCGGGTTCGAGACGCGAAATTGCGATTTTTAGAGATTCAGCAGCGGATCGCTTGCTTTGGGCTACCGCTTTGGCCCGCTGAGCATCGGCCTCGGCCATGATGCCTTCGGCCTGCAAACGGACTGCACGCTCGGATTCCTGCTCGGCAGATGCTGCTTGAATCAGGGCCTCTCGATATTGGGCGCGGGCTTGGTCAACCGAGAGACTCAGGACCCGGCGCTCGTCCGTTCGCCCCTGATCTTGGGATTGCATTTGCGACCGAAGCGCCGCGAGCTGCGGTTCTAGAGTGGCGAGGCGGGTCCGCTCCTCTTGCAAGCTAAGGCGTTCATTATCACTCGCAATTTCGGCGAGCACATCGCCGGCATGGACTTCATTTCCTAGAACGAGTTGCGATGCAACCAGCTGGCCGGCCACGCTCGCCTGTACCGGATATGCTGCAGAATCCACCTCCAGCCGAGCGGATTCGGAGATTTCGTAGCGCGTCACACGGGCCTTAAAAGCCCATGTAGTCCAACCTGCGGCGAGGGCTAAGGCAATTACTATTCCAGCGCTCGACCTTAGGCCGTTGTCCGCCCGGAGAGAGTGACTGACGCGATGAAAGCTGTTTGCCATTCGATACGTGACGCGCAAGGCGGGTCAATCCGTATAAAACCCCTGCGCATAAAGAGGGTGTGCTGAAGAGAAGGAGTTTTGTGCGTGAATCTTGAAAAAAAGACCGCTCGGCTGATGCGGAGCGGCCGATTGTTGTAAAGTATGGTTATCAGAGCGCCGAATAGGTATTAGGCGCTCCAAAGAGATTGACCAGCTTTTATGTTGGTCTTCCTTTGAAGGCTTGCGGGCAAGGCAAGACTCAGTTACACGAGGGGGTGCAAGGCAAGAATTAGGCGCCCCCGAGGGACTGGCCAGCTTTGACATTGGTCTTAACTTTCATTGTTTATTCTCCTTTCTTAGGTTCGAGCTTTGCGGCGAGGCAAAGCTCGGAACTGTCTAATTAATAATCCAAATCCGTCAAATTCCCGATGAACTCTTTCGAGTAGGCGCGGTAGCAGGTTAATTGCCCCGTTGCCGAACTGGGGTGCAGAAGCCTTCTCAATGAAGGTCTCGGATTTTTCCGAAGAAAACAGATAAATCGCACGCGCTATTTGCTTGTCCACGTCTATTTCGAAGCTTCCCAAAACGCTGCGTTGCACCCGGCTTTCCACAGCTTTTCGCGAATCATATTTTGTTTGGTTGAGCCAGTATAACTGGATTTGCACCCTAGTCAAATAGCTTGGGGGTGCTAAGTGCGCAGGATAAATCCTAGCCGATACTGGTTCGTTTGGAAATACTCGGTACTATTTCCTATATATGTACAAAATTGTCCGTAAACAAGCGTTTAACTTAGAGTAACTGCGATTACTTCTGAATTACTCGCTGCAGTTAGTGATGATAACTGCGACTTATTAACACTGAGGCCGGCCGTCACGGCGCGCGTGTTTACTTCTGTTTGTCTTGGTTGGCCAGCAAATACGTTTGCGCGAACTCGGCGCTTGCGGCTGCAAGGAAATCGCGATTTATCTTTTTGGCGATGCCGTGTCCCTCGTCGTCAGCGACGAGATACCAGACAGGAACGCTGTTCTTTCGAAGTGCTTCCGTCCTCTGCTGCCCTTCGGTGTAAGGAACGCGTGGGTCATTGCGTCCTGCGACGATGAACATCGGCTTAGCGATTTTGGCAGCGTTACTTAAAGGCGAGATGGTTTCGAAAAAATCACGCATCTTCGGATCGCGCTCGGCGCCGTGTTCGACGCGGCGAAGTCCCGCCGACAGGCCTCGGTGTGCTCGAGAAAGGTGCGGAAGTTACTGATGCCGACTTGCTCGACAGCGCAGCGGACGCTATCGCCGTAATGGGTCATGGTGGCGAGCGTCATGTATCCGCCGTAACTGCCACCGGTCACCATAATGCGATTCGCGTCGAGACTGGGTTGGGTCTTGATCCAATCGAGAAGGGCGCCGATGTCTTTAACAAAATCTTCGCGCTTAAGCCCGTTGTCGAGATTGAGGAAGGCTTGCCGTAACCGCTCGAGCCTCGAACATTGGGGAAGATTATGGCAACCCCGAGCTCATCCGTGTAGTAGTTGAGCCAGCCGAGATAACCGGGTCTAAATTGGCCTTCGGGTCCGCCATGAATGTCGATGATGACCGGGCGGGCACCCTTAAAGCTGTCCGACGCCGGATACAGGAAACCAGAGATCAAAAGGTTATCGAACGATTTCCAGTGGATGAGCTGGGGCTCGGCGAATCCGACCGGTACGGCAACATGTGGTTGAGCGTGAATAGCGGTGTGCCGCTGTATGGCACAACGCCCACCGCATCCACGAATTTCAATACGAGCACGAACCGGCTTATTTCCGGTGCAAGGTTCGAGACCGCAGGGAATCAGACGGAAGTGGGATCGTACTCGGTAGCTTATGATGCCGAAAACCGGCAAAGCGTCGTTGAGGACAATGTTTCCGAGGGCCAGGCGAGTTACGGCTACGATGGCGCTGGGGAGCGGGTGACTAAGAGCAACAACGGATTCGTCAGCACGCTGTACGTCTACGACGTCTTCGGGCAGTTAGCGGCGGAGTACAACAGCTTTGGCGCGCAGCAGTCCCCATGCAGCACGTGCTATCTGAGCTACGATCACTTGGGCAGCGTGCGTGTGGTGACAGTTAATAATTCGAATGCGGATATCATTGCTCGGCACGATTACCTGCCTTTTGGCGAAGAGATTCCGGCCAACACTGTAGGCAGGCGAGCCGAGTGGGGGCCGTTCAGCGACAAGGTGGACCAGAAGTTCACCGGACAAGAACGGGACGATGAGACGGGCTTTGATTTTTTCCAGGCCAGATATTTCTACGGCGCTCAGGGACGTTTCAATAGCCCCGACCCGGGGAATGCCGGAGCGGATATCTTGAATCCGCAGAGCTGGAATGGGTACAGTTATGTGCTGAATAATCCGCTCAGCTTGGTGGATCCGAGTGGACTCTGGTGCTCTGCGGCGGTGGGCGACCGGGATACGCCTTGTAACCCAGGCAATTCCGGCGGGGGCGGCGGGAGCGGAAGCTTTGCGAATTACGATCCGTTCCAATTCGCACAGATTCCGGTAACCGTCACGAGCTACTTCCCTGGCATAGGGCCGCAACCGACGTATTTGACTTTTCCCACTGGGACCACGTCAGCAACGATTACATTCGGAACGCCACCGGGATCCTGGCAAACGGTCCAAGTAGGGACAATTGGCGACTATGACGTACCGATCGACATCGACATTTTCCATGGTCAGCAACAGCTTTGGTCCGGTACGGCGGCCGTAGGAAATGCTCTCGGTGTGGCAACCGCTGCCGTCTCGTCATTGCCTGCCATCATTCCCGCGGCCTCCGCTGCCGGAGATGCAGCTCTAACGGGCTTAAATCGTGTGCTCCTGGGCCCACTCACGAACCGGATTTTCTGGTCTGGCGGCACCGCGGCAATGCTGAAGGCAATGGAACTCGCGAATGAGAACGGAGGGTCAACGCTCGAAATGACCGTTGCGGGGCGGTTCCTTACGGCATCGAAGGGATTTGGAAATCCCTTTTGGTCGATGGCGTCAAGGATGTTCGCCCAGGGGGCTGTTGGTCCTGTCACGGCTGTTCAAGGACCAGTCCTAAGAGTAACCAGTACCTGGGCACAGTCGAATATCCTCAGCTGATTGGGAAGAATCCGATCACTTATATCGGAATCGGTTGGTAGCCATGTTCAAACGAGGCTGGCTGAACCGAGGCCGTATCCGCAGCGACGAGGGTTTCGAGGTCACTTTGATTGGCAGATCCAAGGTGAGATACGAAGAGGCAGGTAGAAGCGTGGATGTTGGTGGGGAGTTGTTAACAGATGGCTTTGCGCTTGAACCGGCGACTCTATCTTCTTGGAATGATGGTACGCCAGTAGAGGAAGCACGCAAGCAGGAAATTATAGGCAGAATTATCGCAGCCCTCCGTTCCCAAGGAATGACTGTGGATGTCGCCTAACCGGAAATCATTCTTTCGCCGTGCCACTGCCGCGGATGGCGGGCTGCTCGTCTCGCGAAGATGCTGTGCTGCGCACCGGCTTCTGAATGACATATCACCTCTGGGGAGATTTAATACACGGTGAGTTGACATATGGGGCAATAATTGAAGTGCGAACATGGCACAGGTCGCATTCGTCTACGACTCGCGCAGCATGCTCGCTTCTGCCACGAATCCGAAAAGCGGCACGACCAGCTACGCTTATGATCCCAATGGCAATTTGAAAACCAGGGTGGATGCTCGGGGGATCACGACAACTTATACTTACGATGCGTTGAAACCGGCCGACGCTGAAGAGTTACTCGGATGGCACGCCCGCGGTCGGGTACACGTACGATAACAATCCGGCGGTTCCCTATAGCATTGGGCGGCTGACACAAATAACCAATGGCTGGTCTACGACGAAGATCACCGGCTACGATCCTTTGGGCCGGGTTACCGGTAGCCAGCAGGTATTAGCCGGTCAGACTTACAGTTTTGCTTACGGGTATAACCAGACCGGAGCGCTCACGTCAGAGACATATCCTTCGGGCCGCGTGGTGCTACTGGCTAGAAGCCAAGTTCATGGCCGACTGGACGCCAGTGAAGGCCGCTAATGACGCCCTGCGGCACGCTTGGTAGTGTTATGTCTTTGCGGGAATGAGTGTCGAGAATGTGCAGCTTGCCATAGCCATCCTCATTGACCAGGTAGGCGACGAAGCGGCCGTCGCGCGACACATCGAGGTCATCGACGTCCCAATGTAGATCCGGCCGGATGGTGGTAAGCTTCTTCGTGCTGAAGTCTACGAAAGCAAGTTGGCTAAAGTCGGTTCCGGCATTTGAGATTACGTAGGCGCCTCTTCTGTCGTTCGCGAATTTGGCTTGGAACCAGCCGCTATCTCGGGAATCGGGGCCAAGCTTCGTTTTCTGACCAGAGGCGACGTCCAAAAGATATAGCTCGCTGACCACGGCGGAACGATCGAGAGTGAGAAGAAGTTGTTTGCCGTCTGGCGACCAGTCGCTAACCGACCAGCCAGAATCGCTAGTCTGGAGAAGAACGCGCGCGGATTTGGGATCGTGAGGATCAACTATCCAGATGTCGGCATTCTGGCCGTCTCTGGCAGTTGAGCTGTACGCGATGTGCTTTCCGTTGTGGGACCAAACTGCGCCAGTGTTGCGGGAGCGCCCGCCCTTTGTGAGCAGCGTGATTTTGCCGCTGTGAAGGTCATCCAGATAGAGTTGGTAAAATTCACCGCCGCCAGTGTCCTTCGTGAATGAGATTTCATCCGCATTGGTTAAGCTTCAAACATTCTGCAAAAGGGAGGTGGGTCAGACTGGACCTTTCGAATTCAGTTAGGCGCTGAAGAAAGGAAAGGTGACAGGTGACCCGAAGGCAGGATAGCGCGAAAGGAAAGATC
>JBPCJX010000132.1:0-47621 GCA_051004875.1 Bryobacteraceae bacterium | reverse complement strand
GACTCACGCGCACGAACTCGAGCCGGGGAATGAGGATGTAGCGGATCTGCTCTTCAAGGTATCGCTTGTGTTAGCGAGAGAGCGCTTTCAATCGAAGCATTACCCTGAGTGCCTCGAGTACCTGCGAAAAGCTGCTGAGGTAAAGCCGTCTGATGCGCTCGTCCAGCGCAGGCTTTCCGAAGTCTACGAACTCGTCGCGGATTCGGCGCGGGCTGCGCAAGAGTTGCAAATGGCCGGCCGGTTAGAAAGCAGCGTGAGGTGAAGGCGATTATGGTTTGGAACCCAGGTGCAAGGTATCAAGCTTGCCCACAACAAGAACATTCGGACGCAGGATAGGACGTGCAGGCTCAACTCCATTCGGGCCTGCTGTGCGGGTGATGGATACCATGGGTGAGTTGGCGGGGCGCGGCGAAGCAGGGCGACTGGAGGTGAAGGGCAAGACGGTATTCGACGCGTATTGGAACGATCACACCTTGACGCAGCGCGCGTTTAGAGGCGAATGGTTCTTGACTGGAGATGTGGCGTACCGAGCCGCGGATGGCCAGTCCATTCAGCTCGACCGAGAAGTGACGTGATTCACACGCATGCGGGCGACGTGTAGACGCTGCTTAGGGAGGCCAATGCGTTCCCGAAAGCACCGACCACCGCCGATAAAATTGTGACGTTAAATGCAAATTGCCGAAGATGGTTCGCATGGCAGCGGAGCAGCTTCTCAGTTTGTCGGTAATGATCCGCAGTGGTTCGGCACCCTGGCTGCGCAACAGCCTTCGAAAGAATCGTTCTGCAGCGCGCTGATCACGATGCGGTTGGACCAGGATGTCGATTACGTCGCCGTCTTGATCCACCGCACGCCATAGATACTGCTGTTGGCCGTTGATTCGAATGAAGACTTCATCCAAGTGCCAGTGGTCGCCAAGCCGTCCCTCTCGTCGCTTCAGTTTCCGTGCATAGTCAGCACCAAACTTCTGACACCACTGTCGAATCGTCTCATACGACACGATGATTCCCCGCTCGGCGAGAAGATCCTCGACATCTCGGAAGCTCAGGCAAAAGCGATGGTAAGCCCAGACTGCAAAGCTGATGACTTCCGGAGGGAACCGATGGCCGTAATACACAGACCTGCCGCTTTTCACGGGACTAGTCTTTCAGTTTCCTGCCCAAGTTGACAATGCCTATTGGCGAACGACAGCCGGTTCAGTAGTGACCTACCTGTATGGAAGTGTTGCAAATAGCGGCGAGAGAACGAAGCCGCTTGCGAATTTGTTAATAACTAAGTAGCGACGCCGAAGATGAGTTGGATGAACCCGGCTTGTGCTGCGATATCGCCCTTTGACAACCACCGAACCTGGCCTTTGCGAATCATGTGCATTTCTTCGTAGCCTTGAATCGTGCGTTGTGCGCCGTCGAAGAAGCGAAAACCGAGACTTACATTTATTCGTCGTTTGATCGCACGATGATCCTGCTCAATGACGTTATTGAGATAAGGAACAATGCGACAGCGGCATCTTCTACCAAGCGCGCCCTCCTGTTTAAGCTCCTCAATGACGGTCGGGTAAGAAGGATTCCCATCCACATTAATAACGCGTGGGCAAGGATGCCCGGGAGCGGCAAGTGCCTTCTGGAAGAAGCGCAGAGCACTGGCCAGATCGCGAGTTTCGGAAAGCAAGAAGTCGATCGTTGCGCTTGTCGAATCCACGGCTCTATATAAGGCCCTCGCGCCGGACGCCTCGGCGGAGCTCTGATCGCTATAGGTCCAGCGCCCAGCGACGCGTACATAGGTCTCGTCCGTTCGCGAAAAACCGTTAGTAGGCTTCAGCTCTTGGCGAATTCGCTCATTCAATTCCGGAGCGTAACGCTGCACCCATCTCCAGATCGTAGATGGATCGATCGAGAGGTTCCGCTCGCACATGATCTCCGTCAGATCGCGATAGCTGAGGGAGTAGCGCAGGTACCAGCGAACACAGAGCACGATAATCTCATCCGTAAAATGTCCCCCTCGGAACAGTACTGCTCGCTTGCAACCCATGGAGTTTCACGCTAACAGATCATCCAGGACCATTTGCAATACAGCCTTTCTGCGGCCTTGACCACCGCTGAAAGAAATGCGCCCGAGCCATGCATAAATTTTCGCTTGAAAGCTGGCTTGACGTCACGACTTAGTCCTCGGTCTGGAGTACGGGGCATAACACAATTCAAAACAGACGAGCCAATGTTGAGGCTGGACAGCAATTTGGCCAGAGCGAAAAGACTAATATTAAAAGCAGCGCCCCGAGTGGGTACTGTTTTGACGAGCGTGCAATGTCAGATAGGAATTGAAACGATTCTTTCGTTTCGGTACTAACGCTACCCTTATTCCTTGATCTTCAGGTCCCTGTCCATTCATACTTCGAATCACCGACAAGGGAGATTCTTCTGTGAAAACGAAGTCAATGAAGTTAGCAGCAAGTTTTTTGATCGCGGTCGTATTATCGGCCATTCCAGTGTATGGACAACAACCCAACGCTCCATCACCGAAGCCACTCCTCGCGCCGAAGATCGTCGGCCTGTTGCAGTTGAAAAATCAGACCAACCCGATTCAGGAAACGGTTCTCTTTGTTCCAGCCGCAGACGGATTGTTTCGTGTGACCACATATCTCGGGACATCTCGCACGAGAGCACAACAGCTTTTGATGCAAATTCGATGGGTTGATAATTACGGCGAACAACAACTCGCAAATATCGGAGCAAATGTGGACGGGCAACAGCCAAATAACGTTATCACGATCAGAACGAAAGCTCACTACGGTGTGATTTATTCCGTGTACTTTTCCCTCTCGTACGAAAAGCAGCCGCTTCCGCCATATGACATCACCTCAGTCGTAGAACGCCTGACGAGCCAATAACTTCACTTGGTCTTCGTAGCAGCCGTCTTCGTCCTCGGTCTCTTTCCACTCTGCTGTGCCCTAAACGCGGCCCACCTTCTCTTTTGCATAAGGCCGATGCGCTTTCTTGCGGCAGCACTCAGCTTTCGGCGCTTCGGTCGTCCTTGTTGTTCCGAATCAGCCTCAGTGGATTGTGCTGTTCTTCCGGGAGCGCGACGACGTAGAAGGGCACGGACCTTTGCTATCTGCTGGTCGAGTTTGTTGCACTGGAACTCCAACCCTTGAAGAGCAGATTCAAGGATGATTGGATTAAGTGATTGAGTTCTGGATCGCGGCATGGAGTGCGTCGTAGCGACTGCCAAAGTTTACCATCCGAAATAGCCCTTACTTCATCGAGCATCGCGGCAAATGACTTCCAAGACTTTCGAAGCGTGTTCACTCTGTTTCCTCGCGGCCACCATTCCACGCTGTCACGGCCCATCACAAGCGTTCCTAACAACGTCTCGGCGCTCTTTATCTGGATGGTAATTGAGTTCTTGCTATTCAGCTTTGTGAGTTCCACGGTCGAAGGCAGGTTAGCAACTACCTTAGTGCGTATCGAACTCTTGGCTTTCCGGCGAGTAATAGCCATTGCGGACAATCTTACGCTTCTTTCTTGTTATTGCGGGCTTCCCTACCAAACCTTGATTCAGCCTCGTCTTACTTCGGCCCACGCCCTCCCGTAGACTGCCCGGTCAGCATCCGATAATCGCGGGCGGTGCCGATGTCTGTTGAGGGTTTCTTGTATGCCTCCATGTGGCCGATAAAAGGTGAGTTTATAAGGCGGGCGCATTGGCCAGAGCAGAAATCGCGATGCCGCTTGGCCGGATTTCCGCACTTTGGATTTCTACATGGTCGCTGATCGTTTGTCATATCGTTTTCGAGGCGAATGTACCAGTAAATGTAGCTTGCAATCTCAAATCGGATTGCCTAGTCACTAACGGGAAAGTAACTAATTCTTTTTGTCGATCCGTGAACGCCCCTACGAAGGTCCCGAACAGGATAACTGCTCATCATGAGGATAGCCTCGAAGGATCAGATACAAGCACCATTATGCAAAGCAGAGCGAGTTCCCGCACGTCTAGGAGAAGGGAACGTACGGCAACTATGCGCCCTGCTGATCTAATCGTCAGAGATGAGGCGGCGCTCCTTGCCTCACTACAGTGGTAAGTTGCTGATTTCGCGCAACAAAGATTTAGTGCGGGTTTGTCAGACTCAGGAAGCAGCCAATCCTTCTAGCCCTCCCGAGCGGCTCTCTTGGCCCAACGAGCCGTAGCCGCACGTCGGCCCTCGGCACTTCTCTCTTCCGGTGTCATCTTCGCAAATCGACTTGCGCCCAGGAAACTGAGCCGCTTCGATTGAGCAAATCTTCCCAGAATGCTTCGGATCTCATTTTCGTTCAACGCACATTTACAGTGAGGACAGCAGAGCGATGACAACTTCTCGGAATCGTCTACGTGAGAGACACCTCCGATATTCGTTTGCACGCTCATGCTAATGTGTGCCCAAATACAATCGGGATTTCTCTTGTCCTCTGAACTATTTGCGCCGGCAGCGTCTTCCCAAAATCGCCCGTTAACGCTGTCAGCACAGATGTGGTCGGGATGCAGTGTGCGTCGTCTAATATGAGCGCCGACTTCTTTGGGGCTGCCTGGGTTCTAAATTCGTATCTCAGAACCTTGACCGTGAACTCAGGATTATCTTGTCTGATAATGCGTCCTTTTGCGATCAGTCGTACTACGCATTTCTCGTTCCACGGTACAGGCCACTCTATCGAAAATTCAAGAAAGCTTCCCGAACGGGAGATCAGTCTTGTATTCGAAAAGCAAACCCGAACTGCTGATCTTTAAAGTTCTCCCGGTGCCAGTCAGTATTGCGGAGCGCTTGTTCGAATTTTGAAATGTAATTCGCAACAGATCGAACAGCGTGCAGACGCACGCCGTTCTTTCATGGCCGTGGCCATATTTTCGAGGAATTTGCACTCACGAGAATGTTCGGAGTAGCTCAGATGCCTTGTAGTTGCTGGTCCTGAGCATCGGCTGTGGGCTGCTGTCCAGACACATCCCGACAAAGCTCTTTTATAAACCCACGACGCTCACCGTGATTTGAGGATATCGCTGAAAGGGCGGCTCTGACACGCTTTGAGGTTCAGTTAATTGCAATGAGAAATGGCAAAAAATTCCACTGAAGAGCACGGATGTTTTCAACTATTATCCTTTCGTTGCGGTACTGAACAGATCTGTATTCGTTGACCTAAGATCCTCTTTCCAGTCATACTTCGATCACCCAAAGAACAGAGGTTCTTCTGTGAAACCAAGTCAATGAAGTTGATAACAAGTGTTCTATTGTTAACGGTCGCACTGTCGGCCAGTCCTGCATATGGGCAAACTAAACCACGGGCACCGTTGCTGGCTCCGAAAATCATCCGAGTGTTGCGATTGCAAAGTCAGACCCTCCCGATTAACGAACCCCAATGTCTATTTGTTGCAGCCGCAGACGGGCAGTTTCGTGTGACGACGAATCTCATAACACCTCGTTCGAGAGCGGAACAGCTTATCATGGTGATTTTTTGGTATGACATTTACGGCGAATTCCAAGAAAGAGTCGTTGTGCCAAATGCCAACGGCGAGGGAAGTAGCTTTACACTACGAATCAAAGCTCACGACGGAGTTGGATACTATACGTATTTCATTCTCTCCTATGAAAATCAACCGCTGCCGACGTATGACATCACTTCCGTGGTCGAACGCCTGACGAGTCAATAAGCGAGGTTCTAACCGATGTTCTGCGCCGAATTCTGCGTCAGTCGAACTGTCGGGTTTTGCCGTGCGCCCTCCGTTAGTACCCGCAAAACATCTTGCAGTTCAGTACGTTTAATCCCGCAGGATGCCATCTTAACCAGACGCATCCAGGATAACGCGGAAGCGTAGTGGGCGATTGGAACGGCGCTCGTGGCCCGGTACTGCTGATCCTCTGAGGCGAATAGAGACGCAGCCAAATTCAACCGAGGATCACTCGCCCTGTGAGCGGCTCTTTGAGAAAAAGCCTGGAGCTTTACCGAAGGAGACAATCTCGTGCCGAGTGATATGCAAAGACAACGCAAAAAGCCCACAGTGAGAGAAGCCATCTTGCCAGCTTTCGAGTTTTGAAAACGGAGCAGAGAAAATCTCGGCTCCCCGACCCGAATTCGAAACATTCGACCCACTCGTTAACAGCCCTGAGATAAGCCGTTTGTTTTCAGGTCGAGATGTGGTCGCCGACGCATTTCAGAAGCTGCGAAACCTCTGTTCGGGAGCGCAAAACAGGAGCCTCTGAACAGTGAATCAACTGTGTGTTGGTTCCCAATGGCTAGAGCATCTACGCGGCGTTTTCTGGTAAAAGAACCGTAGTGCAGGCACGCGAAGAGCGACTGTCCCGAGAGCCGTAAAGGTCGAAGTGCACTCATCCCGTGACCGCCTGTCTCCAGAGAATTTCCTGTCAACACAACCTGAGTTGGAAAAATCTCAGCAAGGTATTTCTTGTATAACGTTTTACTTTCCGGGCTAGGGTCGTCACCACGTCAACACTGGCGAGTCGTCGTCAAGCCGAAAGTTATCAGCTGCGGCCAGCCACTGGTAGGTAATTAGTGGCAATAATCCGCTTTGCGTAATGTGAGCGGCGTTTTACGCGATTAATCCTGGTTCGCGCTCGATGCCGTCTCGCTCACAATGATCTAATGTCGAAAGCGCGCGTTTGTCACGGCGCGATGTGCCATAGCACCAGATTGTGCGTTGCCTGTCCGATGCAGGCAATCTCCGGTTTGCCGTCTGCATCGAGATCCGCCGCCGCGCAACTCGCTGCTGAAACGCTTCCCTCATCGAGAATTTCACGATTCCACTTTGCCCCGCGAAAGCGGTAGATATTGACGCCGTACGGCTTGCCTCGGAAACCAGCAACGATCTCATCGTGCCCGTCGCCGTCGAGATCGATGGTTTCGACGGTGTGCGCATCACTGAGGCTATCATCGATCACGGTCCGCTTCCAGGACTGGCCGCTGAACTGATAGACGACTACCTCATTGCCGTGCCAGGGCTCGATGGCGGCTAGAAATCGCTCTCCACCGAGCAGCCCCACCCCAACATCGCTGGTCCCGCTTTTCGGCCACGGTTCCGGACTGCCGTTGGCGATTCCCATTCGCGACCACTTTCCATCCGGCTCGAACTTATATAAGTGGATCCCAAGGAAACTACCAATGAGAATCGCGTCCCGGCCGTTGTGATCCCAATCCGTGACGAGGATGCCGTGCATCACGCCTTGTTCGGCATCACCGATGAGGCGACGTTTCCATTCGCCAAGCCGATAGTAGGCCACCGGAACGTGTCCGCGATAGCCCGGCGCTCGTGCATCGCTTGCCGCGAGCGGCGCATTGATCAGCACTTTGTTCCCGGTCCCTTCGATATCCGCCCAACGCAGCCGATGAGAGGCAGGCAGACGGTCAATTTCAGTGGCTTTCCACGGGCGCCGCGGATCGCCGTTAACCGTCAAGAGCGCAACTATGCCGGCACTCTCTTCGGGATGCATTGAGAATTCGTAGGCCACGGCTATAGTCGGCGGTGCGTGGGCACTATGGTTCCAGCACGCGAGATTGATCATATTCGGAAGATTGGTAGCCAGCACGTGCCGTTCCCAGGACGGATTCTCGAACCACACCAGATCTGTCATGCCGCTTGCCAGAGCAACGAGGTCCAACTTGCCGTCGCCGTTTATATCGCAGACAACTACCTGGTATCCACCAGCGAGGTCATCCGCTAAAACGCGTTTTTCGAAATGCATGGGCTGGGCGGCAGCGGCCACGATAGCAAAGAGAGCGAAAATCCAGATCACGCCGTTTGACGCTCAGAGCGACATCAACCATTCATAGCGCAGCGCGGCGGCGGAATCAATGCGCGTCGCTGGTCAAAAAGCACGGCGTCGGTTTTCGAGCACCGTCGATGTCAGAACATAAATGCCGGACTTTATCGAATTTAAGACGCCTATTTACAGGCATTCCGAGAATTTGACCTTTCAAGAAGACCTCAGAAACCAACTTCGCAATAGAATCGTGTCGCTCCACCTCCGCTCACCAAGCAAGGGCTCCCCCGCTAACCGATTTTTTCCTCAAGCTCAACCAGCGCGCATACAGCGCATCAAGCGCAGACTGCGCCTCTCGCGATAACTGTCCGGGAGGCGTTGCGAGTCGCGGCCAACGTGCGGTCTTCGAGTCGAGCCCGCGCAGCGGCGAGCACGCGCTCTGCTTCAGTGATGCGGCCCTCCATGGTCGAGAATTCGCGGCTATCCAAATAAGATAACTTCTTCTTAGCCGCTGCGGGAACGGCTTTGGTGATGGGGACGGAAGTGGCGTGGATTTGGGCATGCTCTTTTTGCGTTCCGCTTGCCAACTCTCCCATTGCGAGTAGTCGGCCAAGCGTTCGCCGGCGCCGGTACCGTCCAAGCCTAAGACGACGGTCGAGACGCGATTAAGCAGAGGTAACGGTCATGCGTCATCAAAATAAGCGCGCCCTGGAATTCGAGCAGACTTTCTTCCAATATCTCCAGTATCGGAATGTCCAGGTCGTTTGTAGGCTCATCAAGTAGCAGGACATCGGCGGGCTCAAGCATCAAATTGGCGAGGAGAACGCGCGCTCACTCGCCGCCCGAAAGCCGGCTTACGGGCTGATTGAGTTGCTCCTAGAGAAAAGGAAGCGCGCCGCCCAGGAGGCAACGTGAATGGGGCGGTCCTGGTAGAGGACGGAATCGCCACCGGCACACAGCGCTTCCACGCAGAGTCACGTCAGGATTGAGCGGGCGATTCTGGTCGATGCGAAGCGACGGGGCTCGCTGGATCTCGCCGGTTAGCGGCGCAATCTCGTCGCGCAGCAAGCGCATCAGCGTAGTCTTGCCGCTGCCATTCGGGCCGACTAATCCGACGCGTGCGCCCGCGGTGAGAACGAAGCTGAGGTTGTCAAACAACAGACCGCCAGAGAAGCCGTAGCTGGCGCTCACGAACTCAATCAGGCGTTTGGTTTGACGATCCGAGGCGGAGAAATCGATAGCGGCGATGGAGGTGCGCGTACGGGCATTCAGATCCGCGAGCTCACCGATCAGATCACGCGCCTTGTCGATCCGGGCCTTGGCTTTGGTGGCGCGGGCTTTGGGGCCGCGCCGTAGCTAATCGATCTCAACGCGCACGCGATTTTCGAGAACCTCCTGACGCTTCGCTTGGGCCGCCAGAAATTCGCCTTTCTTTTCAAGAAAGGCGCTGTAGTTACCGTGAGCGCGAAACAGTCCGCCAGGGTAGACGGGATCCAGCTCGGCCATTCCCATGGCGACATTTTCAAGGAAATAGCGATCGTGGCTCACTGCAATGCAAGCGAAGCTGGCGGTTTGAAGCAGCTTTTCAAGCCATTCGATGCCGGCGAGATCGAGATGATTCGTTGGCTCATCTAAAAGCAGGATATCGGGATGGGCCACCAGAGCCTCGGCGAGCGGGAGCCGTTTGCGCCACCTCCGGACATCGCCGCGGCTTCCTGGTCGAAGTCTTGAAAGTTGGCGCTTATTCGACCGGCGGCACGGTGCGTCTCATGCCGATGTCCAAAACTAAGGGTGGCGGTCGGATGTAAATCTGCGTCGATGTGAGCCGCTCGACGAGGACCATAGCGCCACCGCAGGACGGGCACATACCATCTTGGTCGGGCGCCGGATATTTGAAGGATGGTGAGTGCCGAGCCGCCGACAAGGGGCTCTTTTCGGATTCGTTTGGCTCGCTCTACTGCGCACCACGATAATACGTTACTGCCATAGCGCTCTTGTCAGTGCGTAGTCTGGCGACAACAAGCGAGATAATGCTTTGGATGACGAGGCGCGAGCTTCTCCTGACAGCAACTGCGGCGGGCCTGTGTTCTGGGGAGACACGAAAATCCGCAATGGCAGTGGAAGGATACATCTTCCAGCAGTATGCCGAATCCTTGAAAAAACCTCTTGAAGCCGTCGTCGGCGAAGTCTTGCCGATGGCCCGAGCTGCGGGATTTAGGAACATCGAGCTCAGCCCCGCCTTCTTTCCGCCCGAGGGACGGGATAGAACGGTCTGGATCCTTCGATCGCAAGGCCTGCTGACGCCTTCGTTGTATGTTGGCGGATCCATGCATGAAAGGGATGAGGCAGATCGGACGATTGCCACAGCTTTGGAATTCGGGAATTTGTGCGCTCCGTTTGGATGCAAAGCAATTGTCACTAATCCAGACCCTAAACATGGTGATGCATCAAAAACCGATGTGGAATTGGGGGTACAAGCTGACTCTCTGAACCGTATGGGCCGAGCTCTAGCGCAGAATGGGTTCGAGTTGCGTGTCCACCACCACACGCCTCAGTTAGCGGAGAACGCACGTGAGTGGCGGCATACTTTGCATCACACGAATCCCGAATATGTTCACATCTGCGTGGATGTCGACTGGGTGTATGAAGGCGGATTCGAACCGATTCCGTTTTTGCGAGAAGTGGGAAACAGGCTCCGGGAGATCCACGTGCGCAGCGCCAGAAACAAGTTATGGCTGGAAGATCTGGAAGACAGCGACATCGATTACGGTAAGGTTGCTGAGTATTTGCGCCACCAGGGGCTTGCACCACTTATTGTGGTGGAGTTGGCTTACCGCTCTAACACGGCCGTTACTCGACCGCTCAAAGAGAATCTGCGGCTAAGCCGCATGTACGCGCAGAGAATTTTCGGGATCAAAGCGGATGCATAGCTTGCTGTCAACACGACGACGTTTTTTGGGCGCCGCTGCTGGATTTGCGGGTACCCATAGAATTGCGTTCGGACGGACGATGCCGCTGCGCATCGGAGTTACGGATTGGAATCTTAACTTGAGCGCCAAGCCCGAATCCGTGAAGAAGGCCGCTGAGCTTGGCTTCGAAGGAGCGCAGATTTCGTTTGGACGAGAACTGGTTGATGGCAAGATGCCGGCCGATCAACCGGGAGTGATCGCTCGATATCGGAGCTTGTCACAACAGGATGGAGTGGCAATTGACGGTACTTGCGTGGATCGGCTCCACGACGACGGGCTCAAAAGCGATCCATTGGCGCTGAAATGGGTGTCCGATGCGATCCGGCTTACCCGAGATTTGAAGGTGAGGGTTCTTCTGGTGCCATTCTTCGGACGTTGGGCAATCAAGAGTGATGCCGAGCTGGCGCGCGTGGGCGATGCTTTGCGCGAACTCGCGCCGGAAGCCGAAAAAGCCGATGTGATCTTAGGACTTGAGGATACGCTTTCCGCGGAGGACAACGTCCGCATTATGGAGGTGTCCCGCTCGAAGAACGTCCTTGTTTACTACGATGTCGGCAATTCGGCCAAAGCGGGATTCGATGTTGCGCAAGAGATTCGCTGGTTGGGCAAAGACCGCATCTGCCAGTTCCATTTCAAAGACAATCCGCATTCGCTTGGCGAAGGTGCCATTCAATTTACACCAGTGCTGCAGGCGATCCGAGACATTGGGTGGTCAGGTTGGGCGAATCTCGAAACGGATGCACGGCCGGGCAGTTTGGACGCGGATATGCGGCGGAATCTCAGCTATATCCGACGGGTCATCGACGGAGTCTACGGCTAAGGGCTGTTGCAGCTGACGCCCCTAGTCCCCGCAGCGGAGTCCCTTCAGTTGATATGGGTGACATGGGCCTTCCTCGGTCCTGATCCGCTACTCGGTAGAAACGCTAAAGAGAGCGCAGCGATAGGATTGTGCCCATGCTACTTGTGAAAGCTTTTGCTGTTCTCGGCCCCGGCTTGCTTTCGACCTCAGTTCTCTCCGCTCAAGAGAGCGGGTGGATCAATATGTTCGATGGGAAGCGATGGCGCAGGATGAGATCTTGGGCGCGCGCCGGGGACCGTATCGGATCGGCTTGAACGAAGCCAAGTCGCTCGATAGCCTTCCGTAGCGAGGTCGGTCGAGAAAGCGATGCGGAGATTGCGTGCTCCCGCAAATGTTGCAGGGTGAGCTTCATGCCCTTTGCATACCTGGCACTACTTAACAAGAGTGCGGTGGGCATTGTCAAGTTGAGCGGAAATACGCCCATTGGTTGAAGGTGGCTGATTGTCACAGTGTCATTTTCGGACCGCAAAAACGGACCTCCCGACCAATCACACCCACGCGGTCATTTCCCTCAAACGCCCCGATTTTGCCCAACTTGACAATGCCGATACGATGATTCCGCGCTCGGCGAGGAGATCCTCGACATCTCGGAAGCTTAGGCAGAAGCGGTGGTAAGCCCAGACTGCATAGCTGATGATTTCGGAAGGAAAACTATACCCGCAGTAACGATCGCTCTTCATGGCACCAGTCTTTCAGTTTCGTGCCAAGTTGACAATGCCACTTCAGGCGATGGAAGGGCACGCAAGGAACCAACAAGAGGCAGATCCGCCAGTCCGCGCGAAGCTTTTCAGTAATCTGTCTTTACTTAGGACAAATGCAGCAGTCCGAGACAATTGGGCTGATATTACGACTTACGGATTGTGACACCAAATTCAGATAAATCAGCTAGACTTGAAGTCCAGCAAACACACGGCACCGGAGAACGGCGAAAGCTCCCTGTGGTCTTTCAGACCTTCGACGATAAATGCCTCACTGTTACGACGAGCGAACAGGTAGCTATTTCGACGGTCGTCGGAGTCGAATACAACAACGTTCTATTCGTCGGCGAAGTAGTACGCTGCACGCTAGCGGGGGAACAGTGGGCAATAGATATCAAGGTTGCACAAACGCTGACTGACCTACAAAGTCTGTTAATTTTGAGAGCACAGTTGGACCAGCTTCAAACTGAAAGCAAAGACGTCCCGATAGAAGTACCCGTTTTCTGTGAAGTTCTGCGTAAGGGGAACAAGAAAGCGGTTAAGACGCGCCAAGAGCACTACGTGTTAGGGTGATCGGTACACGCGGACACCGGCTTCTTCAAGCGCAGTTGCATCTTGGGCCGCACCCCTGCCTCGCACACGGGCCGCACCATCTATCGGACATAAAGGAAGTCCTGCTCATTTCTTGTCAGCACGGCGTCGGGTTCTGACAGCAGAATATTGACGAAAGCGTCACTCCGAATTGACCCGCGAGGATAGTATGCGGCCATTTGGACATGTTCGGGCAAAAGCGTGCAACCAGTGCTGAGTGTGATTGCTGACATGACGAAATAGTTGATCTTGGAGGCCCAATTTCTCTAGGAGAATTGTCCTGCTCATTGCCACCTTAGTAGGTGCGTAACAAACGAGGGGCGGCAGCATTCCTTCGGTTCGCGCCGAGCCGCCTCTTCAATCCTTTTTTAAGTTCCCAAGCTTCTTTACTAACCTTGGTTTAGCCTACGTTCAGTTCGGCCCGCAACGCCCGGTGGACTGCCCCGTCATCATCCGATAATCACGGGCGGTGCCGATGTCTGTTGAGGGTTTCTTGTATGCCTCCATGAGGCCGATAAAAGGCGAATTTTTAGGCGGGCGCATTGGGTAGAGCAGAAATCGCGATGCCGCTTGGCCGGATTTCCGCACTTTGGATTTCTACATGGTCGCTGGTTGTCTGTAATATCGTTTTCGAGGCAAATGTACCAGTAGTCTTAATTTCTAATCTCACGAATCGATTGCCAAGTTGTTGATGAGAACGAGCGTAATTCTTTTCTCGATACGTGATCGCGCCTTAAGGACGGTCCCGACCACGACAATTCTCGCGAGTTATTAAAGATAAAGCGGAACGACCAACAGAAGCAAAGCAGAGCGAGTTTACGCACCTCTGGAGACGAGAGATAAGGGAAATGCGGGAACTGGATCCTGCTTATCTAATCTTCAGAGATGCGGCGGCGCTCCTTACCTTCAGACGAAGGGCAAGTCGCTGATTTGGCCGAAGGAAAAATTCTTGCTGCTTTGTCAGACTCAACGAGCGGCCATGTATTTTGGCCGTCGCCAGCGGCTCTCTTCGCCCAACGAGCGGTCGCCCCGTCGCCCCTCGGCACTTCTCTGTTCCGGTGTCATCTTCGCAAACCGACTAGCGCCCAGAAAACTGAGCCGTTTCGATTGGGCAAACCTTCCCAGAATGCTTTGTACTTCTCTTTCGTTCAACGCACCATTGGCAGTGTGGGCAAGAGATTACTGATTGCTTGGGATCAGGATCATCCGCGTGAGAAACGTTTTTTGACACTGTTTGTACACTCATGTCAATTTGTGTCCAGACAGCATCGGATTTCTCCTACCGACCGAACCGCTAAGTTGCGAATCGTCATTTTGGCCAGCGTCTCGATGTAGACTGCTTGGTCAGCATCCGATAATTACGGCGATTCCGAATGTGGTGAAGGTTTTCTGTACACAGCCGCCCCGCTGACGTGCGGCTGTTTATGAGGCGGGCACATTGGGTAGAACAGAAATTGCGATGTTACTTGGCGATATCCTCGCACTTTGATTCCTGCATGGTCTCTGCTTGTTTGGCATCTCGTTTCAAAATTGAGGTGGCATGTCCGTGACATGCGAAGGAGATTCCGACCACCCCCGGCTCGTTCTCCTCCAGGATCGCGTCTACCTCCTGTCCTTTTTACCCGTTCGTCGGCAGGGCATCGCGTTCGTCGAATTCTGAATTAGCCAAGTCTCGAAATTTGTGCTCCCTCAAGTGAGACTGGAAGGCTAGTGCTAGAGCTTTAATGCCAGCTTGTGCTCTCGTGATTTCGCTTTCGAGGATGGCGCTCGTAATAAATCCTTTCTGTAAGCTCACGCACAACTTATGGTCGGTGCGGAAGATTCCTGATAAACGCGAAGTATAATTCCACAAAGGACGGCTTTGTTTGATGACCACGAGAAGGCTTCCACAATCGGCAGTGTTGATCGCTATTCTCAGCGTTGTACCCGCGGCTGCATTCGCAATTCAGAGTGCGGATACGGCTTCAGAGTCAATCTGACTCATCTAAGACCACCCGCGCCTCAAAGCGGTCAAGTAAACAGAAGTTCGCAAATGGCAATAAGGTCGATCTGAAGAGTGCGAGTGAGGCCGAGCTTGAATCACTTCCTGGCGTCGGCTCCGCAACTGCTAAGAAAATCATTGCTGGAAGGCCATATAGTTCCGAAGCGGACCTGTCGAGAGGCGGAGTGTCGCAGAGTACCATCAGCGGTCTCGACGGCAGGATCACTGTTTCCCGCTCAGCAGGTGCGAACGCTCCTGCTTTTTCTCAGCCGTCCTCACGAGAACCGCGCAGTACTTCTCAAGCGACACCTAGCGCAAGTAGTGCCCCTGCCGAGTCTAATCAAAAGGGCGGTCCTGGTATGGTTTGGGTAAATCCCAAAACCAGGATTTTTCATCGACAGGGTGATCGTTGGTATGGCAAGACGAAGAACGGCAAATACATGACAGAAGCGGAAGCGGTTGGGGCAGGTTATCGCGAATCAAAGGAAAAGGCGTCAACGAAATAGCTGTTTCACTGTGACCTTAGATACTACAACTCCCAAGAGTATGGGTGAGGGGTCCTGTTTGACCATCTCGTGAAGCTCGACGGCGAAAATGACTATTTCGTTGCGCGGCAGTTCTTGCCAGCTTGCTTCTACTTCTGTTTAGCATCTACTTCCGCTTTCACTACTGCCCACCTTTCCTTTTGAGCAGCAGCAATCCGTTTTCGCGCTACGTTACTGTCTTTCCGGAGACGCGGTTGTGGCTGTTGTTCCGAATCAGATTTAGCCGAGCGTGCAGGTCTTCCAGAGCGCGGCAACCTAGACGGGCGCGGACGGTTTCAATCTTTTCGTCGAGCTTGCTGCGTGAGATCTCTAATCCGCCAAGGGCACTGATTGAAATCCGAGAGCTTGGACCTGCGCCTTGAGTCGGGTTATGGTTCGTAAACGATGTTGTTTTTCGCGCTCGGCAAAGACAGTCTCCTGATAGCGTTGACCTGTCGTGAGTAAATAATAGATGATGCGCGCCAGCTTATGAGCTGTTGCAGTGATGGCTTTGGGGGCTCCGAGCTTAGCGCGCATCCGCCTATAATAATGACCGAGTGCGGATTGGTTGTGATGCAAGGTTTGGGCGGCTACGCGAAGAGCAAGCGCCGCGCGGTTCTGCGCACATTGGGCCGACCAAAGAAACCCTTGTTCATCGACGGCGAGCCCGTCCGGTATGCCTTCAGTTCTGGGCACGTCAACCAGGACGCGGCGGTGCCGGATATTGCCAGTAGCCACGTCATGCCGAGTGCGCACCGAAAGTACTTTCCCGCCGCTGATACGGTTATCGGGACATAGGCCCAACCAGGATGCAAACGCGGCAGCACTGCGAAATTTGGACAGGTCCGGGCCTACTTCAGCCAGCACAGAATGGACTGTGAGCGTATTGATGCTGGAGACTTCTGTAAGGTCCACACCGAGAATGCGGTAATGTTCGGTTTGGAGATCGTAACCTCGACAGCTGGTGCGCAGCTTCGATGAAGAAATCTTTTTTCGGCGTGGAAGAGGCCGTTGTTCCGGATCGATTTTGGAATAAAGCCGGCAAGGTAGAGCTGCAC
The DNA here is from genome assembly GCA_051004875.1 of Bryobacteraceae bacterium. Classification (GTDB taxonomy): domain Bacteria; phylum Acidobacteriota; class Terriglobia; order Bryobacterales; family Bryobacteraceae; genus Bog-105. Next base: position 31,211 of record JBPCJX010000132.1, on the reverse strand, counting down.
TTCATCATCACAATCGGCGATCAGCTTGCGGTGATAACGCCAAGCCTCCAGACTCTGACGCAGTGTGAACAGATGTTCGGGATGATAATCCCCAACTAAGGATTTGGCTACCGTCTCCTCACTGGCCTTAATTCGGTAATCACGGGAGCCGAGCCAACTTGAGAGGGTCTCTTTCGCCGTTGAGCATCGCGTCCAAGATTGCCACACCGCTCACACCCGTGATATCGCTGATGACATGATGCGGTTGGAGGTCATCTGGTCGAGCGCCTTCTGAATGCGTTGGGCATAAGCACTGGCCATCTGGACCAGACTGTCACTGTGCCGCAGCAAGGAGCGCAGCGCGCAAACCTGCTGTGCCGGGTGGAACGAGGGCTGCAACAGACCACGGAATGCAAGTATTGTAGCCACTGGCAGTCGCTTACGTCTGTTTTGCGGCCGGGCACGTTCTTGACGTGCCGGGCATTCACCAGACAGACCTCGAAACCGCGCTCTTCCAGGATCTGAAACAACGGACTCCAAAACACTCCGGTCGACTCCATCGCCACGGTCGCGATTCCGCACTGCTGCAACCAATCGGTAAGTCGGTGCAGATCTTCCGTGAAGGTCTGGAACGAACGCACAGGCTGAGCATCTCGATCAACAGATACAGCCTCATAAATACTCGTTGCGCCAATATCGATGCCAGCCGCATTCGGGTGTAGGATCAGCCCCGGATGAAGTGCTCGTGCTTGTCGTTGCGTTTTTTGGGCATGCCGGTCTCCTTGAATGGTTCGCCAGGAGCGGCCCAGGTTGTGCAAGCAATGTGTACTCTTCTAAACGGGATCGCGATTGTGCGTCACCAATGTCTTGCGCACGGAACCCGGAGCCATGCTGTTAAACGGGTCCAGAGAACACCGTTCAAAAATCGGCCTGTAGCTCGCCGCTCTGACGAATCGCAAACTATCATACGTGCGCGAACTGCACCTCCATCGAGGTGCAGTTCCTTACCTCATTGACCCGGCGAGAGCTGGGCCGAGTGCTGTTAACCGAAGCGTTTGCTTCAGATCTTGAGTGAAGGGCCGAAAGTTTTATCATGTGCCTCTGTGCCAAATCCTCCTAGGCCACAGCAATCTGATCACGGAGGTGTGTGCGAGCCTGGACTATATCCGGACGGCTTCACAGGCCGACGTAAGTTTTACGTAAGATGGATTGGCGGAATGAGCGGAATCATCGGAATCCAGAATCAACAACTTCCCTGCTCTCAATACCCCAGTGCGGCCCAACTCCCGCCGCCTCCACCATCCTAATTTTATATGTTTAAGTCCTACCCAAGCTATTCTCTGCCTACTGAGCGCTGACTCGTTACTCTCCTGTAAAGGATTCGTAAAAAGTCTTGCTGAACGCATCTAGCATGGAGTTTTCGCGTCACCATGAGATGAAGCGATTCAATGATTGTCATCTCCACGACACGGCCGCAAGCCCCGTGTTCCTCTCGGCGTCCCTTATCGGATTTTATCGTTTGGGTACTCATTATTACCGGTGTGCCAAACCTCAGTGCCCAGACTCAGATTTATCAGCTTCCTCAAGGAGAGATGCAATCCCAGCGGCAATCACAATTGCAGCCGTCATCGTCAAATCCCGAATCGAACTACTGCACAGAGCCCGAAAACGCTACGTTACCCGAATGCGCAGGATTTCGTCAAGGTGCGCAAAGGCCACCGCTGGAGGGACCTGCACAGGGCGATTTGCCGAGTACAATGCGCAATCCCCTTTCATATCCGACACTCGATCAAAATTCAGATTCGACACCTGACTCTTATCCGAGGCGAAAAGATTCACGAAACAGCAATTCTGAATACCGTGTCACCGAACCACCGACCGAATTTCAGCTATACGCCCAGTCTTCCGTTGGACGCCTGCTACCCATCTATGGCGCTCGGCTATTCGATCGGGTTCCATCCACTTTTGCACCAGCGGATCTCGTTCCGGTAACGTCCGATTACGTCGTCGGACCTGGGGATGAGATTGAGGTCCAGGTCTGGGGACAACTCAACTTTAGACGACGTTTAACGGTTGACCGGGTAGGCATGATTTTCATGTCGCAAGTCGGCTCTGTTAACGTCGCGGGACTCAGATTCTCACAATTGCAGGATGCCGTTCGGTCTGCTATCGGTCATGTCTATCGGAATTTTGACATCAACGTGAACATGGGCCAACTCCGATCGATTCAAGTTTTCGTGGTTGGCCAGGCGCGCCGTCCTGGAGCGTACACCGTGAGTTCCCTGAGCACGCTTGTGAATGCGCTGTTTGCCTCAGGCGGCCCTTCCAGCCGCGGATCGTTACGAGATATCCAGCTGAAGCGTGCTGGCAACCTGGTCACTAATTTCGATCTGTACGACCTGTTGCTGCACGGCGACAAATCCAAGGACGTTCGCCTGCTGCCGGGGGATGTCATCTTCATTCCCAGCATCGGGCCGCAGATCGCGATCGCCGGCAGCGTCGAATATGCCGCAATTTACGAGCTGAAAGGCCATACGACGACTTTAAGCGAAGCTCTCGAATGCGCTGGCGGTCTGTCACCGATCTCTGCCGCGCAACAGGCGATTCTTGAACGTGTCAATCAAAATGCTGCCCTGGAGGCGCAAAACGTGCAGTTGACCGAGCAGGGCTTGGCAACTCTGCTTCGAAACGGAGATATTGTTCGATTACTGCCAGTTGTTCCGCGCTTTGAAAATGCGATCGTTCTACGTGGCAATGTTGCAGACGCCGGCCGGTTCCCGTGGCACGCGGGCATGAAGATCAGTGACTTGATTCCAGCCAAGGAATCTCTGTTGACCCGAGATTACTGGCGCGAGCGCAACAAACTAGGAGCCACCGGGCAGCCGGACCGTCCTGCTAGCGCCGATAATGCACCTGTCGCAACTCCCTCCGGAGTTCTGGGAGAATCGGAAGGCACCACAACTACGCCGGTGCGCGGCGGTATGGGGGTCGCGGGACTGCAGCCCACCGCTAACGTGCTTGCAGCTTCTCGGAACTACCGGGAGGAAACTCGTAACACCAGCGCGGACAGATCGCTCGCTGCAGCAGTATCGGGAGAAAATGCGTTACCAGTGCGGCAGTTTATGGCTCGCAACGACGTCCAGGCGGCCGCGCCGGATATCGACTGGGAATACGCGGTCATTGAACGGCTCGACCAGCGGAACCTAACAACACACCTTGTCCCGTTCAATCTCGGAAAAGCGGTTATTGATCATGATCGAGCAGCGGACCTGAGCCTGGAGCCAGGCGATATTGTCACTGTCTTTTCGCATGCTGATCTCTCGGTCCCACGCGCTCAGCAAACCAAATTTGTGCGCCTGGAAGGCGAAGTCAACATGGCGGGAGTGTACTCGGTTCACCCCGGCGAGACTTTGCATCAACTCGTGATCCGCGCTGGCGGCTTCACATCCAATGCCTACTTGTTCGGAGCGCAATTCACGCGCGAATCCACTCGCCGCGAGCAGCAGAAGCGTTACAGCGAGTTCTTGGATCAGTTGGAACGCGACATAGATCAGAACACTGCCAATCTTGCAGGGCGCGTAATCTCGGTCGAGCAGGCAGCGACGGCTCAAACGTCGATCACGGGGCAACGCTCGATGGTTGAAAGGCTGCGGCAGATCGCCGCTACCGGCCGGATCGTACTCGACCTGGAACACGACAGCAGCGGGGTTGACGCCTTGCCCGACATTCCGCTTGATAACGGGGATCGGCTCTATGTCCCGAGCGTTCCCCAGACGGTTAATGTGGTGGGCACCGTTTACAATCAGTCCGCGTTTTTGTATTCCCAAGACTACCGGCTCGGCGATTATCTTCACGAGGCTGGCGGTCCGACGCGCTTCGCCGATAAGTCTCATCTTTTTGTCATTCGCGCGGATGGTTCTGTTATCGCCCGCGAGGGGCGGCCCGGTCTTTTCACCAGCAACTTCGACTCGCTACATATGTATCCCGGCGACACATTGGTTGTGCCCACTCACGTCAACAGAACGACTTTTTTGCGCGGCTTGCTCGACTGGTCTCAGGTGCTGAGTAACTTTGGGCTCGGCGCAGCAGCCATAAACGTCCTTAGATGATACCGGCCGTCGGCTAACCGTAGCGCGTCGCGACGCAACACACCCGCAGCTACTTGGCAGAAGACCATCGGCGTCCCGTGAAATACGTAAGTTGCAGTCCTAGCGCAAGATCTCGTTGAAGTCCTTGCGCCAGAATAGGCGCCTTCCAAAATTCGAGTTGTGCGAAGGTGTTAACTTCAAAATTTTCCTGGAAACGACGAACAAACCGCACCGAAAAGTCGTTCTGGGTTGTTCCGCCCGGTACAAAGTCTTTCGCGCTCTTTGCATTCCGATATGCGGCTTGCACCATCTCTTGAGGAGAGAGATGATACGTAACCCAGGCTTGTCCGCCCTTCCCCTCTCGGCCAATCCAATCGCCCAGGATAAATTGTTTATTCGTGTAAGCATCGTGGTACGCATTTTCATAAAAGAAGAACTGCCCGCCATTGCTGCGTGACGTAGGAAAGTCAGTGTACGCGGCCTCAGCGCGGAAATCAAGGCGCGGAAGCTTCGGAAAGTGCGACAAGTAAATGCCGGGTCGCAATGCGGCGCGCCGGGGCGCACTCAACGGAGACACGTCGTCGTGTACGAGCGAGTCTGTATAGAGAGTGAGCCAATTGCGTACGAATGGCAACCGGTACGAGAAGTCGAAGCTACTGTAACGGGCACCAGGATCGCTTCGGGAAAACTTGATGTTTTCCGGTACGTTGCTGAAGCTAGTGAAACTGTTCCAAAAAGAGCCGAACGTAAGAGGAACGTGGTCTTTCCCCGCAAAAATAATCGTGCGTGAGACCCCAAATTCAAAGTTCGGAGTGGGTTTGAAACTGACCTTTTGGCCTTGGATCCATGCGCCACGGGGAGAGATGTGACCCTTCAGACTGCCTACGAACAGATCGTAACGGACAGGACCGAGTAACTTCGAGACCCATGGGATCAGCAAGGGCTCCACGCGGTTGATGCGAAACATGTAGATCGGTTCGGAATTGCTGCTGTAAGCGAAAGCGCCCCCTTCACCCGGTCCCCACCAGAGCTCGCTTTTGCCTATAGAAATTTCGTTGCCGGCAAGATTCGTGGATAAGTTCGCATCAAGAAGACGAAACGTGTTCGTCGCCGCAACCGGGGTCTCCGGAAGCACCGGATTGGTGTCCATTGCTGCGATAGCCTGCCTCACTGAAGCTGAGTAGGCCGAGCGACCAGGCGCATATTGGTACTCGCCGCGGACTGAAAGACTGAAACGTTTGTATTCGGCGCGCCCTGCAAAGCCCGCTATTTGATTCCAGCCCTCCTGAAATGGCCTTCCGTAGTCATTAATGAGCGTCCGGCCAAAGTGGAAGCTATCGTTGATCGGAGGACCTGCGATTCCCAGGGAGCGTTCGTAAATCGAATCCAGCTCGGCATGAAATCTTGGAGGGTCGTCGGTTGCCGCTCGGTAGTCAGGTCCAAATTCCTTTCGGAGAGCACGAACAATCCTTTGCGCTTCCGCGTCTCCCCGGTCTGGTTCGATGTCTTCCGCCCGCGCCAACATGCGAACGCAAGATAAGCGCGTCCGCGGACGCAAGTTGAGGTATGCCGAATCAATGTATCCCAATGCGATAAGCCGATCGAAGGCAGAATAGATCCAGCTATCGGTTGGCACATAAGTCGATCCTGTTGCGGTCGTGCCGTAGCGGAGGCGTTTCCAACGCTCCGCCGCCGGCAAAGAAGAGCCGGTTTGTGCAGTGCCTACGAGCACGAACATCAATAACAAGCAAATCTGCCGCACCGGCGTGCGGACCGGCCGCTTCAGGCCACAGCAACTGTCTAAGGAGTCACCGAAAATACGTATGCAGCGATTTTAAGATGTGATGCAGTCTTTTGTTCGCACTCACGTGACATTTTTCAGACTTTTTACGAAATATTTGCATGAATGTGGATCGCGGAATCACATGTGTTTCCACTTAGTAAAAGGCTTGTAAACTCTTGTCCGATGGTCTTCCAAACATTTTTCCGCGGCATTACTATTGTTTTGGTTTGCAAGGAACATCGAACATAGCCCCCTCGGAATCAAAGCAAGATTTTCACCGCCGCAACTTCCTCGTTGGGCTGATTTACATGCTTACAATGACGATTTTTGCGGCGTTCGGTGTTCCTGCATTCTTATATCTGTTTGTGCCGCCACGCGGACGAAAGCGCGCACAGTGGGTGGATGCTGGCGAAATCCCTGAAGTCACGGCCGATGTTCCAGAAGAAGTGACTTTCCGGCGGAATCGGGTCGATGGCTGGAAAATCTTTAGTGAAAGCGCAAGCGCTTGGGTCATTAAAAATCCCGACGGATCGATCACGGCCTTTTCACCGTGGTGCACGCATCTAGGTTGCGCATATCACTGGGACCAATCACAACGCGGCTTTGCTTGTCCTTGTCATGGGTCGAGGTTTTCTGCCGATGGCAAAGTGCTCGTAGGGCCGGCCCTGCGGCCTCTCGATCGCTATGAGGTCAAGATCGAAGGTACGCGCATGTGGCTCGGGCCCATCCAGAAGTCTGGCACAACTCGCGCATGAAGTTTTCCTTCAGACGTATCACCGGCTGGCTTGATCGGCGTACAGGAATCGAAACAGCGATTCGCAACTTTCTCGATGAGGACATACCTGCTTCAACGAGTTGGCCCCAGGCTTCTGGCAGTGTGGCGCTCTTCTTATTCCTAACCCAGGCGTTCACGGGTATTCTTCTTGCACTCAACTTTGCGCCGACTGCGGGCGATGCCTACAACAGTCTTCAATACATAGTTCGGGAGGTTGTCGCTGGACAGATGATCCGCGGCTTGCACCATTGGGGCGCGACCATGATGATCATTGTGGTTGTGCTGCATATGACGCAAGTGTTTCTGTGCGGTGCCTATAAGAAGCCTCGAGAGGCCACATGGCACGTCGGAGTCGTACTGCTGTTGATGACTCTCGGCTTCGGTCTTACGGGGTACCTCCTCCCTTGGGACAACCGCGCCTACTGGGGTACTGTCGTAACCACTCAGATTGCTGCCACAATTCCAATCATCGGAGCATATCTCGAGCGTTTGATTGGGGCCGAGGATGGTGTTGGTGTCGTGACCTTCGCCCGGTTCTACGGATTGCACGTGCAGCTGCTGCCGGCCGTCACTGTGCTCCTGATCGGTATTCACATTCATCTTGTTCGAAGGCACGGCATCACGCGTTCGGCATTTGATGATCGGCCGGATACAAAGTTCCATCCTGAGCAGACCTTCAAAGACATCATCGCTGTATTTGTCGCCTTTGTCATTCTGTTTGCCTTGGCGGTTTTCGCGCGGGTTCCGCTAGAGCGTTTAGCTGATCCGACGGACAGCAGTTATATACCGCGACCCGATTGGTATTTTCTGTTCCTCTTCCAGATCTTGAAACTTTTTAAGGGCACGCTCGAACCCATAGGCAGTTTTCTTTTGCCTACGCTCGGAGTGGGACTGCTCTTTATTCTTCCTTTCGTGGACGACGGGAGGTTGCGACGAGTTCGGGAGCGCACGGTAGCAATCACACTCGTGCTGGCCGCATATATAGGTTGGGGTACGCTCACGGCAGCAGCGATTGTCGGCACGCCAAAGCAAAACACGAAGGAGCTGAACACTGCTGGGTCTGCACAGCAGTGGATAGAACTATCGCCAGAAGAGCTTGCGGGTATCGGTTACTTTCGTCAAGAGCATTGCGAAAGTTGTCACAACTTGGCCGATGGTGAACCAAAACCCGGACCCGATCTCGTGCAGGCGCATCGCAGAACGGCCGAATGGCTGATCGAGCATTTTAGAAATCCGGGCCAGATCATACCGGGAAGTAATATGCCTCCCATCCGCCTCACCGACGTTCAGCTGAACGTTCTTTCCGCTTTTCTGCTCAAGTTGACACCAGAGAACGCAAAGGCCCTAAACGAAACCCCAAATTCAGCGGTACTGGGAGCGCAGATTTATTTAGTCAATGGCTGCGCAGGCTGTCACCGTGTAAATGGCGTCGGCGGCTCCATCGGGCCGTCCTTGAACCGTGTCGCAAAGCGTCGTTCCAAAGAGTGGGTCGAACAGTACTTCCTCAATCCGAAAGCTCTCGTTCCGGGCTCCCTCATGCCGTCATTTCAATTTTCTTCTCACGATCGGGATATTCTCGTCGCGTATTTACTTTCGCTTCCGGGCCGCTGATACCGGCACAGTTGTTGGCACTGTTTACGGCGTTTTTACAGAAGCTCAACAACTAGAGAAGACCATCGGCGTTACCCTCGGGCTGGGTGAGCTATACCGGCTCCCGCTTCAACAGCTGAGTGAATGTATAACTGACGATGTCTTCCCAACCTAATTCATACGAACGGTTCGCGTACCACGTATTTCCGCTCACTGACAACTGTTTACTCTGGCGGTCGGTGGACTTGCTGGAGTGTAGCTTTGCCTGCGTTCTTTTGATACTCTGCCTTCCTCTTTTCGCGACTGTGTGCTTAATCACCTTTTTCTTGTCACGTCGCTCGCCGCTAGTGGCGCATCGCCGGGTCGGGAAAAACGGCCGGGAAATCTGGGTTTTCAAACTGAGGACCATGTGGAGCCGCCAGCCCCGGAAATGGAGTCGTTTGGAACTGATTGAATACCTGCGTCGAGATATCGTTCCGGATTGCAAGCCCAAATCTGATCCCCGCGTAACAAGTTCGTTTGCGGCTTTCTGCAGAAAGTACTCGATCGATGAGCTTCCCCAGCTATGGCTGGTAGCTCGAGGTGAGATGTCGGTCGTTGGCCCTCGACCACTGACACGAGGAGAGCTTATCGAACACTATGGCTCCGATGCTGCACGTTTGCTTCGCATGAAGCCCGGCCTAACTGGCTTGTGGCAAATAAGAGGGCGAAGTAATCTTAATTATCGTCAGCGGCGCCGGCTTGACATGTTCATGCTCAAGAAGTGGTCGCTACCTCTATATACTGCCATTCTGATTGCGTCGGTGCCCAAGGTCTTGACCGGAAAGGACGCCTGGTGAACTCGCCCAGCGCGCAGGATTGGCATCACGCCTGTCTGAGGCTCGGATGAACATTCTGTTCCTGGATCAGTTTAGTACCGTAGGTGGCGGACAACGCAGCCTACTGGAGCTGCTTCCCATCGTCGTCAAACGTGGATGGAACGTCCGGGTAGCGGTTCCGGGTGAAGGCGTGTACTCCCGGGACCTGAAAGCAAGCGATCTCCCGGTCGAGTTCATTTCCTGCGGAGTGTACACAAGCGGCCGAAAAAACGTATGTGATATCGCGAGATATGCGTGGAAGACTCCTCAAATTACAAAAAGGCTCTTTGAAATAGTCACCGCCCGCCGTATCGACCTTCTGTATGTAAACGGTCCGCGTCTATTGCCTGCGGCAGCGCTGGTTGCGCGACAACGATCCATTCCATTGCTTTTTCATACTCATCACCGCATTTCGCAGGAAGCAGGAGTGCGTTTAGCGGGAGAATCGCTACGTTGGGCGCGAGCCGAAGTACTCGCTTGTTGCAGCTTTGCTGCTGAGCCGCTGCAGCCCTATTTAAGGACAGATAAGGTTCGAATTGTCTATAACGGTGTACCAGAGATGCGATGCCGCCGACGCCGATCAGATACATCGACTCGCTGCATTGGAGTCATCGGGCGAATCGAACCCGAAAAGGGACAGATCCAATTTGTAGGCGCAGCCCGCATGTTGCGGGAGCAGTTCCCCGATTGTCAGTTTCTGGTTGTCGGCGCCCCTTTGTTCTCAAGCCCTCGCTATTCCGAAAAAGTGATGAAGGCCGCTCGTGATCTACCTTTCCGATTCGCTGGATGGCAGGATGATATTTCGAGCGTATTCGCAAATCTCGACTTGCTCGTCGTTCCTTCAACGCCCGCCGACTCAACGCCACGCGTCATTGTCGAAGCGTTCTCTGCAGGAGTACCGGTGGTCGCTTTTGCCGCGGGCGGAATCCCTGAAATCGTAAAGGACGGACAAACTGGATTTCTGGCGTCCGACTTTACTGCTGAAGCGCTCGCCGCTCGCATCCGCAGCGTATTAGACATGCGTCCCGGAACACTACAAGCAATTGTCCAAGAAGCCAAAGCGACATGGCGAGAGCGATACACACTGTCTCGCTTCCAGGAAGACGTCGCTGACGCCATCGGTCATGTATGTTCACGAATGAGCGTCCAGAGCAGCGCTGCTGCGACGATTGCGAGGACTGCCGCAGTGGCAAGAACAGTAGAGTAACCGTAACGCGCAATTGCCGCTCCCGACATGAGCGCAGATAGGCTGCCAGCCCCTGATATGACAAGGAAGTTGAGGGCTGAAGCTCCGCTTCGCTCCGACGGTTTCACACGGTTCATTAGCATGCTGAACATGCCTGGCTCACTCATGTACTGGAAAGACATGTAGGCGGCATAAAATAGTGTCGCCGTAGGCGCCGGAAGGCCGAGAGCGAGTAACCCAAGCATTGCTGCGGTTGCGACTTGCATAAACCCAACACCTCTTACCGTACCTACCTTTCTGATGACGGCGGGTGCCAGCAGCAGCGCTACAACTTGCGCAAGTTGCGAATACGAAAAAACTGAGCCAATCCGCTGAACACTCATGTGAAGATACTGCGAGAAATATGCGTTGAAGAACGGATTAAAAGCACCCGTCGCTACGCTCCAAACGAACAGAGCCGTAAGGAAGCACACGACGAATGTACTGCGCGGGTAGGCTTTTTTCTCTGCTTTCGGACTAGCTTGAAACTTCAAACGGAAGGCTGGTAGAGCGCCAAGCGCTGCAATGCCGGAACCAACCAGAAGAGCAGTGCGTTTCCCTTCCAACGAGGTGAAGGAAGGAGCGGCGTGCATCAGAAAACCAGGAAGGCGACCGCCTAGTAACCCAGCCAGCGCTCCAAAACCGATACCCAGTGAGCCCGCCAGGCTGAAAGCGAGTGGTCGATTTCGTTCGTTGGTCAATGCGGATATGGCCGGCGCAAACGAGATGGCCCATAGTGACATGCACAATCCATTCAGGAATGCGGATATAAGCAGCGTGCTTTCATGCAAAGCAACGGTTCGAAGTATGCCTGTCGCAGGCCCGCCAAGAAGGGCAACCAACAGTGCAACTCGCAGCCCGGCTCGACGCGTAAGTGTCACGGCCGGAATTGCCCCGACGATCGTACCGGCGGTCATTGCTGCAGACACCTGTCCCAAGAATCTCTCGTTGAACCCTCTCTCCAACAGATAAAGATTGAACAAAAGGAAGAAAATGGATTCGCCGAAGTCAAACAGCGCCGAAGAGAGCTGGAAAACAAGGAAATTGCGGCCGAGTCCTTGCCGGATCCACCACCATCTGATAGCGCCTGCCAAAGTTGGGATCAGCGTACGAGCGTGATGGAATAATCGGGAACTAAGAAACCTGAGCTGCAGCTGCCTTGTGAGTCTCGGGCGCGTGTCATTCGTGGAACGCGAACGGTGCTTCCCGGGCAGACGTACTGGAAACACACGCCGTACAAAGACTTCGATCTTGTCACGCCGGGTATTGAGTAAGGCTAGGTTGAGCCAAAGTTCGTGTTTATTTGGGTTAAACAGTCCTTCAAGGGGTGACAAGGAGTAGTGCTCTATCCAGAGCTTTACGTCATGAGGAAGATTTTGCTTCTCTTCTTCGAGCAGGGTCGCATGTCTGCAACCAAACCAATCGGCCGTTAACCCGATGATGATTACCTCGAGTTCTCGCAAGGTTGGGGAGTGAAGTTGGCGCCACCCATGCCAGAAATCCTCGTCGTCGGCCCGAGTATGAACGAAGTGAGCGAGCTCCCAGGCGCGTTGCAGGCGAAGATCTCCGTGCAGAACGTGCATGAGTAGATGAAGGGCTGCAAAGGCGAGAGTGTCGGCCTCGCAAAGCACCGGTATCGCGCGACCATCGACGAGCATTTGGACGCGTCTGTCCCAGAATTCATACTCCGAAGGGCCGGAAATGCGTTCCTTCTTCTCATCCCAAAGCGTATAGTGCAGATCGACCGGTATGGGCAGGTCCGATGCGAAATAATCACCGCGCCATTGCCAGTCCGTCGGGCGAGACATAGGCGGCAAGTGTCTCCCCTCTGACTTGCTGGAAGGAAGATATCCCAAATCGGTCAGCGCATCTCGAGCCTTCAAAACAGATTCTTGAAGACACCAAAGGTCAATATCCCCCTGTACGCGAAGCAGAGGATCAGGCGTGAAGTGTGGAGAGTGAGAGTGTCCCTTAAGCGTTATCACATCGATGTTCTTGGACTGAAGGGACTCCAAAATCTCGACTAGGGAAGCGTTCAGGCGTGCAAAGCGTTGTGCGTTGTTCCGATAATTCGAATCGATGCGCGCCTGCACCCATTCTGGCAGCGATGGGCGGCACAAATGGCCGAGAATTAATGTCAGCTGGCTCGCGTCACAAAAGTGAAGGACTCTGTTCCATTCGGTTTCGTCCAATGACTTCAGCAGCTTTGTATCGGGATCAGAAAATTGCAGAGCTCCCAATACGGCCATCCCATACTTCGGTATCCCAGCAGAGCGGTACAACTTCTTGCTCGAAGAGTCACTCGAATCTAAAATCTCCACACCAGAAGATGCCATTAAAAATCGAGTCGGGCACCGAATTGAAATCGCCTTGGATCACCAGTCGTAAGAATTTTCCCGAATATCGATGTTGCATCTGGATAAGGTCCCGGGACACCAAAATTTGGGTGGTTGAGTATGTTAAAGCCTTCAGCTCGAAACTCGAGGCTCGTACGTTCGGCGATGGGGAATCGACGATGGAGCGCCAGGTCAATTACTGCATTACCGGGTCCTGGAACAATGTCACGACCCGCATTGCCGAACGTAAACGGAGCAGGCGTACTGAAAGCGGCAGTGTTGAACCAGTGATCGGCAGTCCGCTCGCTCCGCGGCAAACTAACACTTTGCCCAGGTACAACGTTCGGCCGATTGGGCGTCCCTGAATTTGCAATATCGGTTCCGATGTAGACGACAGGCGTTGGTGTTCCATCTTGAAGGGTTACGATACCGCTGGCTTGCCAATTACTCAGTACCGAGCGCAAAAAAGGGCTGGATGGAAGGCTGTAAACAAAGGCCGCACTGAACCTTCGTGGCACATTGAAAATGGATAGTCCTCTTTCCAGGTGCAAATTGTTTTCATTCTGCGCCCCGATACTGTCGTCAAATCCAACGATGACGCTGTCTCCCTCATCGATCGATTTCGACCACACATAGCTGGCAAGAAAGGTCAGGGACTTGCGAAAGCGTTTTTCAGCTTTCAACTGGAACGAGTTGTAAGACGAATTGCCAATGTGCTGCCGTTGAAACAGAGTGCCTAGCAGAGGGAAGGCACGCAACGCCTGCAGATCGCCAGGGCGCGGATTCAGATCTTCGCCCGTCTCCGTGCGCAGCGCCGTGTTGAACCGGCGGAACAAGCCGAGGTGTGTGCCCTTGCTTCCGACATAACTTGCTTCCAGCAGAATAGCGCCGGGAAGTTCGCGTTGAAATCCAGCGTTCCACTGCTGCATATAAGGTGTCGGCGCGTGCCGGTCGAGGCCGAAGTAACTCGGAAATCCGGTGGTGGACGTGGTCCGGAACCCGTCACGGGTGGTCAGCACGGGCGGCGCAGCGCCATTCGTCTGGTTGAACTGCGTTTGGATTCCATTCAGAACTAAATCATATGCTTTAACCGCGATCTCCTGGCTGAAGTACATGCCATAGCCAACGCGAAAGACAGTATCGCCGCCTCTGGCGAAAAATCCTGGGAGCCGCCATGCGATACCCGCTCGCGGAGCAAAGTTCGTACGGTTCGGATCGGAAGCCTCCTTAACATTCACGAGACGCGGAGGGGCTGGAAGAGTTGAGTAATCAAGGTTCAACAGTTTGTTTCGCGTCTCCGTGTAGGGAGAGTTGTACTCATAGCGGATGCCCAGGTTTACCGCGAGGCTGGGCGTTGCCTGCCAGTCTTGCTGTAAGTACGCGGAATAAATATGCTGACGAAGATATGCCAGAGGCGAACCCACCTGACGCATCGTCTGATTTGGAAAACCGAGTAGAAAATCCGCAAGGGGCTCACCGGTCGGGTTGAGTTGGCCAGCAGTAAATGCTCCGTTATACGTGTATTGTCCGCGAATTCTATTGCTTTGCTGATAGTTGAGCTGGAAATCGCTCCAATCGAAGCCGAACTTCCAAGTGCGGCGTCCACGCACGAGTGAAACGGCTTCTCCGATGTTCCAAGTATTATCGCGCTGAGTTTGTGGAAGATTTGGATCGTCGGTAACAGTGGCAAAATCTGTGACGTTGAAGTAGGGAAGGCCAAACGCGAATGGATCCGTCGGCGGGTTGACAATACCAAGCGCGGCAGCAACATTCTGCTGAAATGCGCTCACCGGAACATCGAACAATCGCAGACGAGTGAACGAAGCACGCAGCTCGTTAATCCAATTCGACTGACCAAAAGTGTGACCTATAACGAGTTGCTGTGCGCGGAGTTGCTCGGACGTTGGCCGCAGTGGGAAGTTCCCTGCGAGGTCGCCTCGCTCATCATTGATCGTGTAACGTCCAAACAAAAGACCGGCATTTCGGAATTGATGATCGATACGTCCCGAAACACTGTCGTTGTGATTCGTGCTGGGCGTTGTATCCAGATAGTTGCTGGACGAACTTGGGGATCGGTTGGGAAGCGGCTCATACGTGGCGAGAAACTTCGCGGCAATCGGATCGATCCGCCCTTGTGGAATAACATTGCCGGGAAAGGGAGTACGCGTGCCCGTGCGAGCGTCCAGCGTGAGTGGATCATAGACGACCTTATCTCCTTGAAAGTTGCCTTCGCGAAAGGCTTGGTCCGGTACCAGTTGGTTGGAAGGCTTCGCGGATTTGCCACGCAGCCCTTCATACGAAAAGAAGAAAAAGGTCGACGGAAGCGGGAGGCGACCGCCAAGGCTGCCCCCAAATTGATTGCGCCGGAATATAGGACGAGGAAGCGTCGGATCATCGAAAAAGTTGTGGGCGTCGGTGGCCTCATTGCGCAAAAACTCAAAGGCGCTCCCGTGAAGAGTCTGACTTCCGGACTTGGTCGCGACATCAGTAACTCCGCCGCCAACCTCCGGAAAAGCCGAAGTGACAAGCGAAGTTTGGATGCGGAATTCCTGAACCGAGTCCATCGGGGGAATGACAACAGGCGCGAACGTGTTGCGATCCGTATTGTAACCGCCATCCAGAAGATGAGCGTTCATCGAAGCGCGACCACCGTTGATCGGCGGATTCAACGCGACTGATCCGCGTGAGCCCTGCTGTACGTCATTGTCGACGTCATGGGTGAAGCCTCCTAGGTGCCGAGGAATAGCACCGGGTCCAAGAGTGACAAGCGAGAGCACGTTGCGTTGATCGAGCGGAAGCTCCGTAAAAATGCTGGAGCCGAGTCGGTAGCCTTCGGAGTTATCGTCTGTCTGAAGTTGCGAAATCGAGGCCGTGACATCCACCGAATCGTGTGCGGGACCCAGCCTCAGTTGGAAATCGAGTTTTGCCTGCTGGTTTATCTCGAGATTGAGCTGTGAAGCAATTGATGTTCGAAAGCCTGTGCGTTCCACAGTCATTGAATAGTTACCCGGCACGAGATCGGAGATCCTGTATGAGCCGGATGGATCGCTGACAACACTTCGCGCAAAGCCGGTGCTTTTTTGTTGAGCAGTGACGCGCGCGTTTGCAACCAGAGCGCCGGATTCATCCAGAATCTGTCCATAAAAAGACCCGGATGAGACCTGGGCGAGGGCCGCGGAAGAGAGCATCAATGACAGAAAAATGGTTTTCATGACAAACCTCGATCAACCAAGTGTTCTAGAAGATCAACTGTGGCGTCTAAGCCGTAGTACGACATGTCGCAGAGTTCAGCCTGGAGCAGGCGTTCAATCGCGGCAGACCGCTGCTGATAAAGTGGCAGTTCCGCCGGCCAGACACCGGGAAGCAGGCGACGTAGCGCTGTTTCTCGCGAAATTTGGACGAGGCGAGCCGACCCTTTGAACTGAGCCTCTCGTTTTAGAAAAACAATATAGTCGATGCTGGCTTCTCCGGCTTTCTGGATGTGCGGTAACGATTCTGTCCAAATCTCGAAGCTCGGCTTTCCCCTCCTGAATCTGGTCTGCGATCGAGTGCCGAGAATCGCATGATTTCGGAGCTCTGGAAAGAGGTCTGCTGCACTCGGGCGAAAACGAAACAATCCAGGATTCCCAATCACTTTGCGTCCAGCCCCGCGGCGTATCATTGAGCTGGCGTCGTCGGAGACATAGGTCCACCCGCGGCACGCGCAAGCGTAAGCCAGTGATGACTTGCCCATTCCTGAATCTGCTGCAAGTAGCACGCCGTGCCCGTTTTTGATCACGCACGCGGCATGAAGTGACACGAGGTGTAAATTCTCGAGCAGCCCATACACCAGGCCCTCTAGAAAGGTGTAGCGGAAGTACTCGACCTCCTCAACTGTGCCCTCGGTTAACCAGGCGGATCCGAATCCTCGCATCAGATCAGAGCACGCGTAATTGTGCTCGTCTGCCACCATCGTCAAAACGTTGCTCTGGGCGCGACACACAGGAGCGGGAGCACGCTTCCTTGGACCGTTACAAATGAGATAGCGCACTTCAATCGGGGCTTCGTCAAAGCGCTGCCGGGTGGTCCCCCAACTGCGCTCCGCAGCTTGCAGAATTGCCTGCTCATTGGATTTGATTCGGACAGGAAACCCGTGAGGATAAAAAACATGTTCGAAGGGCATCGGGACGAACGCGAGTAAGGGATCCCGAGAAGGCATCACGCGGCTCTGCGCACGGGTCGTCATTTCATTCACTGGCGTATGGCTACAACGGAAGCTTATCCGGGTCCACAACACGATATGCAACGAAATCGCAAAGAACTTGTAAAAGTCGAACTACACAGGGACACCTCCGAACTATGCTGGACCGACGCGCATGCCGCTTGTAATCGTTTTGTGAATTTGTTGTCCCTTTTGCCCTAACGCGGATTCAACGCTATAGACTTCTTGCTGTGCCGCGCTGCGCCATCATCCATTACTGGCTTCTGGGAATGCGAGGCGGCGAAAAGGTCGTGGAAGCGCTCTGTCGGCTTTTCCCGAGTGCTGACCTTTTCACGCTGTTCTACGACCCTGAATCAGTATCCACAGTCATCCGCTCGCACCGGGTGAAGACATCCTTTCTAAGCCCGTTGAAGCGATATCACCGCTCGCTCCTGCCAGTGATGCCGCTCGCACTCGAGTCCTTCGATTTGCGTGAGTACGACCTGATTATCAGCAGCGAATCGGGACCCGCAAAAGGCGTGATCACGCCTGCAAATGCTTTGCATATCTGCTATTGCCATTCGCCGATGCGCTATTTGTGGGATCTTTACCCGGCTTATCTTCACGAATGGACCAAGTCGCTATGGAAGCGGGAGATCTTCCGATTTCTGGCGACACCGCTACGTTTGTGGGACTACTCCTCAGCCGCGCGAGTCGATCACTTCGTAGCCAATAGCCGCAATGTCCAACGGCGGATTTGGAGAACCTATCGGCGCGACTCTCAAGTCATTTACCCACCGGTGCCCATTGAAACGTTTTACAATCGCACTCCGGAAGCTTTCTATCTCGCCGTGTCGGAGTTAGTTTCCTATAAGCGAATTGGGGACGCTGTCCGTTGCTTCTCACGAAATGGACGCCCACTCAAGATTATTGGCGATGGGCCAGAATATAGGTCCCTCAAGCGGCTGGCCAACGGAAATATAGAATTTTGTGGGCGTGTTTCGGATGAACAACTGCGAGGACTATATGCTCGATGCCGCGCGTTGGTGATGCCCGGCGAAGAAGATTTCGGCTTGGTAGGCGTAGAAGCCGTGGCTAGCGGGAAGGCAGTCATTGGCTTAGGACGGGGCGGTGTTCTCGAAAGCGCGCCAGTCGAGAATCCCCGTGCCGGTTTCTTCTATGACACGCCCGGCGAGACATCGCTTGAAGGGGCGATCCGAATTTTCGAGAGAGCCGAAGCATTCATCTCGCCAGAAGAGTTGCAGCTATGGGCCGCTAGGTTTTCCGAAACCCATTTCGCCGAGGCGATGAGCAAAACCATTGCAGTACATACAGCGGGGCAGTTTCACAATAATTTCACAAGTCCATTACGACAGGCGGTGTGAGGTCTTTCTAGACTGAAACCCTGACAGGCCAATCTGTGTTCATCCACGGCCCCTTCGCAAACTGTTGGATATCCGTATTCAGGCCGTTGCGACTCGCGCTCATATTCGCCTTGGCGCTGGTCGCGACTGCTCAAGAGAAGCCCAAAAACGATTACGTCGGGAGCACACCTTGTAAAACCTGCCATCCCGATGTGTGGCTGAAATTCTACAAGAATCCTCATTTCGGGAGCATCGCTTCTGGTAAGGAAGCTCCCGAGAACACCGGGTGCGAAGGCTGCCACGGCCCTGGAGGGGCCCACGTGAAGGCGCATGGTGGCAAAGCGACTATCAAGGCCTTTTCGCAACTCGCGTCCAAACAAGTTCTCGACACGTGTCTGCGTTGTCATTCCGCGACCTTATCGCGGGCAAATATACGCCATTCCGCACACACGCTTGAAGGCGTCGCGTGTACAACTTGCCATTCGATCCACAAATCGACCGCTCCGCATTCATTGCTGGCGAAGACCGAGCCTGAATTGTGTTACGGATGCCACACCGATGTTCGCGCCCAGTTCTCAATGCCGTTCAAGCACCGGGTAAATGAAGGTTTTATGGCGTGCAGCGATTGTCATAACCCCCACGGAACCTCTTCACCAACGTGGCGCATGGCTGCGCGCCCGAGAATGGTTGACCAAGCGCTCACCAATGAAGAAGCGTGCTTGAAGTGCCACTCGGAAAAGCGCGGCCCATTTGTCTTTGAGCATCCCCCCGTACGAATCGAAGGATGTGAAGCGTGTCACAACCCTCATGGGTCTATGAATGCACGGTTGCTAAAGCGTCCGGTCGTGTTCACGGTCTGTCTGGAATGTCATAACGGCGGGGGCAACTTCGGCCTCCACGGTACGGGCGATCCAAATCCTTCCGCACGGCACAACATGGCGGATCCTCGCTACCAGAACTGTACGAACTGTCACGTTCGGATTCACGGATCTAACTCCGACTCACTCTTCCTTCGATGAGACCCTATCTGCGATTTCATTGTGTGCTGATTGGCCTTCTGGCGATGGCGGTCGTCTCCGCTGGGCAGCAAGTGGTTGCCCCCACCCGTGAGCCCGTGGGACCTGCTCGAGGCGATAACGTCGGCAACTACAACATCGATAACTCGTTCGAAACAGGTTATCGCTTTGTGACGGTCGGAGGAAACGAAACGAAGTATCGAAGTGATGAAAATTTTGGAAATGGAATGCGTTTGCTCGGAAGTTACCTTAACGTAAATTCCAAAGAAGGCCACGGATTGTTATTTGATCACCTGGTTTTCACGACCCAGGGGCTAGGTGGAGATCCTTACGAATCCGCGATGCTTAGCCTCGAAAAAAACCGCCTCTATCAATACAATTTTTCCTGGCGTCGCAATGATTATTTCAACCCCGGCTTAACCACGGGGAATGCAAACGGTCAACACTTGCTCGAAACCACCTACGATCTTCAAGACCAAGATCTTGAGCTCTTTCCGCGATCAAAGGTGAAAGTTTTTCTAGGTTTTACGAACAGCAGCCAATCAGGAGCTGGTCTTTCTACCCTCGCGCTCTTTCAGCCGCATGGTGATCTCTTTCCCCTCTTCACGAATGTCAAGCGGTCTCAAAACGAATATCGATTGGGGAACGAGCTGGATTTCTTCGGCCTGAAACTAAATTGGATGCACGGATGGCAAGATTTCAAGGAAGACACGGGATACGAATTTAACGGCCTTAACCTCGGCGATCAACCAGCTGGTGGCGCCGCTTTAAACGCCTTCCTGAGAGCGGAGCCTTACCATGGCACCAGCCCGTTTTGGCGTGTTGCCCTTTTCGGAGAAAAACGCTTTTTCAGTCTGAATGGACGATTCACTTACACCTCAGGTCGCCGGGCCTTTGTGTTGGATGAATCGGCGCATGGAACGATGCAGGTTGGAGCCGCTGCCAATCGCCAGATCTTAACATTCGGGAATGGGCAACGCCCAGTCGCAACCGGGAATCTGACATTGAGCGTGTTCCCTACATCGAAGATTACCGTTGTTAACCAAACCTCTGTGTACAACGTGCGGACAGAGGGAGAAAACGTCTTCAGCCAGTTCGACAACTCCACGCAGACCGCGCAAGCTCTCAATTTTCAATACCTTGGTATTCGCACAGTGGCTAATGACACTGATGTGAATGTTGAAACGTCGCGGTGGCTCAGTCTTCGATTTGGGTATGAATACTCGAATCGTTTGATCAATTCTACGCAGCAGTTTTCAGCTGCGGGAACGACATCTACGGCTCCGTTCACGCAAACTAACGAGCTCAATTCCGGACGTTTTGGGTTCCGGCTTCGACCGCTGAAACCACTCACGATTTCAGTGGATGGCGAGGTGGGAAGTGCAAATCAGCCTTTCGCCCCGAAGAGTGATGCCAATTATCACCTGATCGAAGGCAGATTGCAGTACAAATTAAGGAGCCTGCAACTCTCGGCGTCCACAAATGCGGACTATAACGTGAACTCGGTCACTCTGTCTGCATACAGTTCTCATGCGCGGACATATTCGGCGGTCGCAACCTGGACCCCTGTTCGTTGGTTGGCGCTTGACGCCAGTTATTCTAAGCTCCATTTGGATACGGTTGGCGGAATCGCCTATTTCGCGAACACGCAATTCATTACTGGCGACCAATCGTATTACATCAGTAACATCCACTCCGGCAATCTGGGAGTTCGGGTTCCATTGCTTAGGCGTGCCGATCTCTACTTGGGATATAGCCAGGTCCAGGATACTGGCGATGGGCGCAGCAGTCCATTTGGAGGGACTCGCAACGTGACCCTCCCCGCCTTCCGTGCCGCGCAAACCTTCCCCTTAAGGTTTGAATCTCCGCTTGCACGCTTGTCGGTCCGTGTTCACGAAAGAATTCGCTGGAATCTCGGCTATCAATACTACGGATACCGGGAAAACTTCTTTTTTCAGGAAAACTATCGAGCTCACACAGGCTACACGAGCCTGCTCTGGTCATTTTAATGGGTGCCTTGCAGGCTATCGGCGAACGCGAACACTCAGCGCGATCGGAAGCTACGGCGGGCACTTTGCTTTCCGATGCCCGCTGGACTGGACCACACGGGATCGGACGTTTTGCGCGAGAAGTACTTTCGCGTCTACCAGCGCACACGCAGCTAGAAAGTGGTCCAAAGGTCTTTTCCGCGGCTGATTCATTCTGGCTCACGTATCAGATCATCACTAAGCGACCTCGCGTATTTTTCTCGCCCGGATTCAATCCCCCGCTGATTTGTCCTGCTCCGCTGGTCTTCACAATTCACGATTTAATTCAGATTCACGTGCCTGAAGTGAGCACGCTCGATAAGCTCCTCTACTATCGAGCGGTCCTCAGGCCTGCCTCGCGGCGCGCATATCGCGTTCTCACGGTCTCGAACTTCTGTCGAGATGAGATTGTCAAATGGTGTGGACTGCCGGACGATAGAGTGATCAATGTCGGCAACGGAGTCGGCGACGTATTTCGCCCCGCTGGCCCAAGATACGAACCTGGATTTCCGTACATGCTTTACGTAGGGAGCCAGCGCCGGCATAAAAATTTGCGTCGTTTAATTCAAGCCTTTCGGAAAATCAATTATCCGGAGTTGCACCTTCTAGTCACCGGAAGTGCGACACCTGAATTCCGCGCTTATATCGCTGGAGCTGGCATTGCAGATCGCGTCCGATTTTTGGCCTGCGTTACAGACGACAAGTTAGCGGCAGTTTATCGCGGCGCGATTCTCTTGGTTTTGCCAAGTGTCAGCGAAGGCTTCGGTCTTCCGCCATTGGAGGCGATGGCGTGTGGTACGCCGGTTGTTGTCTCCCGACGCACTGCTCCTCCAGAAGTTGTTGGCGACGCAGGCATTTTGGTGGACCCTTTTGATATCGACGATCTCCGTAGCGGTTTGGAACGAGTTCTCGGGGACACTGGTCTGCGATCCACGCTCTGCCGCTTAGGTCTTCGACGATCACGACAGTTTTCCTGGGACCGTGTTGCTGAACGTGTTCGTGCAGTTCTAGAAGACGCCGCTGGAGTAGCTCTCTGATGAAGACGGTACTTGCTCCTCTGCTGGGCGAGAAGGGCGGCAACCATCCCTTTGCCCGGTATGTGAACCACGATGAAACTTACGGACCCCACATTGTAGAGAAATTTATATCCAAACTCCACAACCTGAATACTGTCGTCGATCTCGGGGCCGGGCGCGGGCGGGACTTAGGAATCGTCAAGCGGGTTCATCCCCATGCTTGGACGAGTGCTCTGGAGGCCGATTGCGAGTTCGCAATGGAACTTGCGGGAAAGGCGGACAAGGTTCACGTGCTCGACATCGAGCGAGCCATCTTCCCGTTCCCAGACGAAAGCATTGATCTCTTCATCGCCAATCAAGTGCTGGAGCACACGAAAGAGATTTTCTGGATCTTTCATGAAGTCACCCGCTGCTTGCAAACGGGAGGCCATTTTCTGTTCGGTGTTCCTAACATCGCTTCGCTCCACAACCGACTTCTGTTACTTTTTGGCGCGCATCCTACCCAACACAAGCTGTGTTCAGCACACGTGCGTCCCTTTTCAAAGTCCGACACTGCTAAATTTCTAGAAGCTTGGTTTCCCGGGTGGTGGCTATCGCCTCGAAAACTTCGGCGGGTCTCAGTTCTATCCTTTCCCAGCCAGAATCGCGCGGCTTATGGCAAACGTGTTCCCAACCGGAGCGTTTTCAATCTTCTTTTCGTTGCGAAAATGCAGAAAGTACAAAGATGAGTTTGCGAGTTATCCTTCGCGCGCCAAACTCGCTACCAACTTTTGGACGGGCAATGTGGAGATAGCAGACAAGTGGCAATCGTATTAGCTTATTCATGGCGCAACGCTTCCTCTAAGTAGTGCAGCTGCCTCGTTCCAGCGGCCTCGCACCAAGCGTTTTGCCACCCGTAATGATAGCGAGATCCCTACAGGAATAAGAGGAACTCTAGAGTGGCGATAAAAAAAGCGTCTCGTTGACCGGGCAGAATGATAGAGCTGAAGTGGGCTATTCATCCTGAGCGTCCCAGATTCAAGATGAAGCAGCTTTGCGTCCGCAGCTACGGCTAAGCGGTATCCCGCTTTGCGGATGCGGTAACACAGGTCCGCATCCTCCCAATACAGGAAAAAGTTATCGTCAAATAAATTCACCGCCTTCATCGCATTCGCTCGCACGAGCAGACTGGCCGCCGTAAGAAATGCTGTGGCCCCAAGTGGGCTGGGATGTTGAAAGTGCCGTGCGCTGCCCGTGAAAAAGTTAATGGCGCCGCCACCCCAGGCTTGGACACGTTCCGGATCTAACGAGTAGAGAAGCACAGATCCCACAGCACCGTAGGTGGAATCCTCTTCAGCTTTGGCGAGAAGGTGAGTGAGCGTGTCGGGGCAAACATGCGTATCGTTGTTCAGCAGCCAAACATATTCTGCGCCTCTCTCCAATGCAAGCGTGATACCGCGATTATTGCCAGCGCCAAAACCGAGATTGGTACCCGTCTGGAGGATCTCAACGTCCGGAAACACCCCAGAGATTTGCGTCACCGAGGAATCGGAAGAACCGTTGTCTACCAAAACAGTGTGGCGATTTGAATACTGGAGTCTCTCAAGACTATGGAGGCAATCAATCGTCAGGGCCGGACGGTTCCAGTTGAGGACGATTGTGTAGACCAGAGGCGGAGGCATATTTGCCCAAAACCGGTTCAGCGCCTCTCGCCAATGACTTCAATTGTGTCTCCCGCTCTGAAGATGTCGAGAAGCCGAGCTGTAATGTGACATGGAGGAATGAGCAGAGGATTTTTGAGGAGCGATCCACCGTCGGCGGGAAGACGGTTGTTGCGGTTGGCAAAGATCTGTAGACTGCCGAGAATACTTACATAGTTGGAGCTAAAGTAGGTCTTCGTCACCCGGAAGCCGTGCTGGCTCAAAATCGAGCGAAGGGTCCCCAACGAGTATCCGTAAACATGAACAGGGGCACACAGATGCCACCAGTACTGTTTGAAGATCCGAAACTCCAGGCTCCCGGTATTTGGCACGCCCATAAAGAGCTTTCCGTTGGGTCTCAGGATGCGCGAAATCTCGGCGAGTACTTGATGCGGATTTGGCATGTGTTCAAACGAGTGATTCGCTCGCACGTAGTCGAAAAATTCCTTCGGGAACGCGGCCTGAGCCAGTGTGCCGTGAAAGATTTCAAGGCCTTCCTTCTGACCTGCGCTTGCCGCCGCAGGGCTTGGTTCAACTCCGAAGACGCGCCATCCTCTCTCACGCATCTTCAATAGGTACTCACCGCTGCCACAACCAATATCAAGAACTGTACCCGGCGTGGGGAACGCGGGATCGTGCGTTGGGATCGGCATTCGGAAGAGGCGTTTCGCCATTTTCCGAAGCCACGGCTTGTGCGTAACGACAGGTTGATACGAATAGTAGTCATCCGGGTATAGCTTTTCCAACTCCCACTCCGACAACATCGGATCAAGAAAGATGAGGCCACATTGCCGGCATCGGCCAAGATTGTACTTGCCCTTGGCACCATAGTGCCTATCCCAGGTTCGAAACAAGAATTCCACCCCGCGAGACGTGCAAACGATACAACACTCATTTCCCATCTACTTTTTCAACTCGGGCTTCGAAGGGATGAGTGGAAGGATCAGTCCTGTAACCAACCATGGGTAGAAAAAGTTCAAGTTCACGCCAAACAATGTTGCTAAAGGCTGAAACGCCGCAGTTAACACAACAATAAGCCGCATTCTCTTGCGTGTCCCTTGCCATAGCGGCCTCACCAGTAATACAAAAATAAAAATCGTCAGCGGGATGCCGAATTCTGCGGTAGAGCCCAGGAGTCCCAGACCTGTCAGATCCCATTTATCCGCGGAAGGCAATCCCTGCAGGTAATCCGGATCGTTTCGCATGAGTGAATAGTTTCCAATCCCGATTCCGGAAATAGGGTGCGACGCAATCATACGAGGGACGATCAGGGCAGCTGAAATGCGGCCCATGATCAGATTTGGATCATCAGAATGAAAGAAAAGAGCTTGTTCAAAGTTGGAGTAGAGGGAATTATAAGAATTAAACCGTGCCCGCAACAAGATAAAAGACGTTACGCACAGGACAGGAAGCACCGCCAACAAAATAAGGCGGCGACGGCCGTGTGAAGCTATGACGCTAACGCCGTACAGAGCCACAAACGTAAAAAGCGCCGCCTTGGATTGGCTGAGAATGAGCGCCAATAATGAAAGCCCCACCGCCCCGAAATATAAGCTGCGATGACGAGGTGGGAATAACCGAAGGCGTAAAACCAGTATTAGTATTACGCTGACAAGAAACAATCCGTAAGGGCCACCCTCATTGAAAAAACCTCGCACGCGTTGATCGGCACTGTAGGCGAAAATTGGAGAGATGCCGGCCATTGTAGAGAGCAAAAGATTCGTTACCGAAGCAACTGCGCTAAACGCCCCCACAAAACCATAAGCGTCCAGAGCGAGAGGAATCAGGCGAGGCCGAACCGAAAGTGTGTCCGCTACAGCGGTCATAAAATATATAGCGATCGCAAGCTCAAACAGGCGTGATAGCGATACGACGAATGGATGTTTCAATAACGAGACATCTGGCGGCGGATAAAACGCCAGCCGCAATGAGACCAACGCGAGGACTAGGCACGCTGCAAGGAACAAGCAATATGGCATCGCGTACCGCTTCCAGACTCCCGACGCGGGGATTCTCAGTCCGCATGCCAGAAAAAAGCAGACTACGAGTAAGACGCGGAGCGCCTGAACTACCTCCAGGACTTGAACATCGCCGATTTTGAGGCCGGGTGCAGTGCTCAGTGCGATAAAGATGAGGAGCAAGGACGCGGGAAGCAGGTGACTCTCACGAACACGAGAAATAGTGCTGGCCTCCGGCGTCATGGATCTCCAGGCAGCGAGAGCACGGCGACAGGAATCGCCTTTGGCGAGGTTCTCCAAAAAGTGAGCTGGTTCCGTTTCGCAGCCAAAGCCATGGAGGTGGTCATGAACACTGTCGTGAGCACGGTTGCCGCCGCGGCGCCCACCGCACCCCCCAGCATCGAAAGTCCGCAGGTCAGGAGCGCGTTGATGCCGGTGCAACGCGACAAGATTCGGCTCATTGAAGTGTCGATCTCGAAAACGATTAGAGTTAAATTCCCGAACACGCTAGTTAATCCATAAAGGAATGGAAGCGGCGATAAACACCGTAAAACATTTATCGAGGGAGCGAAGGGAGCCCCGAATATGAGCCGGCCGATGGGTCCGGCGAGGCATAGAGTCGCGAGTGAAGCCGCAAAGCCAATCACTGTCACCCACGACAAGCTCTTACGAATCAGTCGCAGGGCTGATTCCCGGGATTCAGCTCTCAGCGCGGTGAGGTGAGGGTAAAGAGCTTGGGTGAAAGGTAATAGGAGTGACGAGGCCGCACGAATTAACTTTTCAGCGGCGCTGTAATACCCGACTTGCGTTTTACCTGCGACGAGCCCCAATATGACGACACTCATCGATGAATAAGCAAAGCCAGCAACATTGGTCAAGAATAGGTGCCAGCCGTTTCGAAAGACGAATACTAGCTCCGCCATTGACGGTACGTAGGGCCGGACGCGTATGCGCTTGCAAGTGGCAGGCAAGACGAAAGCAGTTGCCCAGATCAGGACGCTTCCCTGAATCGCTGCCGCTATGAAATAATCACTGGGCTCACGAACCAGCAGAAAGATCGCAGGAATTGTCAAAACCCGTGCTAAGGCTTGCGCCTTTACGGTGACCTTCATTTCCTCCAGTCCTTGAAATAACCAGATGGGAAAGAGAGCTGTACCAACGACGTTGAGGAAAGCGGCCCAGTAGAGCAAGGCCGTGTCTCTCGATTGACGGGTAAGCATGATGATCGCAGCTAGAATCATGGCGCTTCCTGTCATTAATATGAGCTTGGCGCTGACCGTTACCCAGAACGTGCGCGACAACATTTCCCTATCTTTGCGGCACCCCGCAACTGTTCTTGTGGTGCTCAAATTGAATCCGTAGTCCGTAACGATATCGAACAGGAGAATAATTGCTTGCGCGAATGAGAGGAGTCCAAAGCCGGCCGGATGCAGCACGCGCACGAGGTAAGGCACGCTTATCAGCGGGACAGCGTAGTTGATAATTTGCAGCACGGAAAGCGCGAAAATATTCCGGCGAAGTTGGCTAGCAAATTTCATAGGGAAATGTAGTAGGGGACTCGTCCTTGCCGAGCAGTTTTAGAAATGCTCCCTCATTGGTAGGTGCCGAAAATCCTGGCCGTCGCCCTATAATGCTGAAGGATAAGCCAGAACCAAACAACAAGGGCTGTGACCAGAGCGCTTACCACGACGATCACGGTTCGCGGCGGGCCGCTTTTTCGATCCGGGTGAACTGCCCGGTCCACAACCTGGATGACAGGCGCGAGCTTCGCTTCATCTATGCGCGCGATTTCGTATTGCTTCTGCAGAACCTCGTACACCGTCTCGTGGTATTTGAAGTCACGCAGCTTACGCGCGTATTCGAGTTCGACTTCGGGTAGCTTGCCTGCGGGGATCTCAATTCCATCGGGCGACTGCCTACCGGTTTGATTCTTGAGGCGGCCCAACTGGCCATTCAGCGCATTGATCTCGCTCTGCAGCACGCGAACTTCGGAGTTCTTCTCAGTTGCATAGGAGCGAACCGCCTGTAACTCTACTTCACGCTTGGCGATCTCCGCACGGAGCAGTATTCCCGAACGCACGAGTCCTTCCGCTTGTCCAGCCGGCACAATGAGGCCGGTTTTCTGCTGCGTGTTCTTAAATGCCACCTCGGCTGCCGTCAGCGCATTTCGTTCCTGAGCAATCTGTTGTTCAAAGAAAAGCCGGCGCTGTGAGGCTTCGCTGAGTGCGAGCCGCTGGTTCTGCTCGAACAAGTGGCTGACATAGGCATTCGCTAGATCAGCAGAGCGCTTCTGATCGTGATCTCGGACGGCGATGTGAATCAGCAAATCTTTGCCGCTAGTGAACGAGGAGAGCTTAGCCAGGCGCTTTCTTGCGTCGGATTCCTTCTTCACCCCGTAAACGCTTTGAAGGTGGAATTCGTGGATAAGGGAGTCGGCAATTGTGCGGCTCTGAAGGATCCCGAGGTACAGATCGCCAGGATTTTTCCAGAACATACCCGCGAGACCGACGTTTGCCAAGCCTCCCAGTTGGGCTGCCTGGGTTGACATCATCGACATCGAGGACTGCGCCTGTTGCGGCGGCATGATCACCGCTTCTGCCTTATACGTCGGCGGTAAGAGGAACGCCACTCCTGCCGCTACGAGGGCGGCAAGGAGCGTGACCGCAGCGATTAGCCGCTTGCGAAGGTTGAGGATTTGAAACCAGATCGCGAGGGATATCTCGTCGTTGTCACGGGAAAGTTCTGGCAGTGTTGAGAGACCCACATCCATCCTTCATTCAGCTACGATCACGGGCCCTTGATCGCTTTCCGTCCAGGGCATGCGACTTAGGTCCTGAATCATTGTGTGCCGAGGCTTACTGCGTTTGCTAGCGGCGCATGAGGTCGTGAACCGGTTTTTACAACGTTTTTACAGGCTGCGAACGTTTGAGCCTTTTGCCCTTTAGCGCTAGACCGGTTTTTGTCCGTAATAGGCGGCGGGCCCGTGTTTGCGGAGGAAGTGCTTGTCGCGCAGCGCTTCTGAAATGCCCTCGACATCGGCTCTGATTGTGAAGGTCAGATACGCCATGTGAGCCAGCTCTTCGAGAATCACCGCTGTATGGGCCGCGTCCGCGGCTGAAGGGCCCCACGTGAATGGTCCGTGTCCTGAGACCAGGGCGGCGGGCGTGGCGAGCGGATCCAGATTTTTGAAATGCCGTACGATCACTTCTGCAGTATTCCGCTCGTATTCCGATTCGATCTCGAGCGGGGTCATGCGCGGAGTTATGGGAATGGCGCCACGAAAATAATCCGCGTGAGTCGTGCCGAGGCAGGGAATCTCGACGCCTGCTTGCGCCCAAGCGGTTGCATAACGTGAATGCGTATGAACGACTCCGCTTACACCTTCGAATGCACGATAAAGCCCCAAGTGGGTCGGAAGATCTGAGGAGGGACGCAGAGTCCCTTCAACCATGCGGCCCTCGATGTCAGTCACAACCAAATGGTCAGGAGTCATGGCCTCATAAGGCACGCCGCTCGGCTTGATAACCACCATACCGGAGGAGCGATCAAATCCGCTCGCGTTGCCGAACGTAAAGATGACTAAGCCGTGCCGGACCAAGTCTTGGTTGGCCTGAAATACTTCTTCCCTGAGTGTTTTTAGGCTCATTGGATTTGCCGGGTTCGTGCGGCAATCTTTCGAAGCTCTGGAAGCACATCGCCAATTCCTACGGGAGCGGACTCTTTGGCGCCGAAAGCGAAATAAAGCCGTTTATACAGCGGATATAGCTCATCATAGATGGCCACGCTCTCCGGCTGCGGATTGAAAGTCCGATGCGGCGGACAAAGCGCGTTCTGCGCGTCTTCAATAGACGGAAATGCTTTAGCGGCGAGGAAGGCGAATATCGCGGAGCCGAGGCTCGTCACATCGCCTTGCGGCACGAGAATCGGCTTGTTCAGCACATTTGCGTAAACCTGATTCAACACATCGTTCCGCTTGGGAATGCCGCCGCCATTGATGATGCGCCGCACGGTGACGCCATGGCTCTCCATGCGTTCCAGGATCACGCGCGTATGAAATGCAGTTCCTTCGATGGCGGCGAACATCTCGTCTGTAGCAGTGCTGGTGAGATGCCAACCGAGAGTTACGCCGCCGAGCTCCGGATTGACAAGCACGGTGCGGTCGCCGTTGTCCCAGGCCAGGCGGAGCAGTCCTGTTTGACCCGGGCGATAAGACAATAGATCTTGCGCCAAAACCGCTGGGGTGGATGAAGCTCTGCGGGCGATGGCTTCAAAGAGATCGCCCACCGCCGATAATCCGGCCTCAATGCCGGTCAGTCGTGGATCGACGGAACCAGGCACAACACCGCAGACGCCCGGCACAAGCGTCGTTCTACCGCTCAGGCCGATGATGCAGGTGGAGGTGCCGATCACATTCACCACATCGCCGAGTTTCACGCCCGCGCCGACAGCATCCCAATGGGCGTCAAACGCTCCGACAGGGATCAGGACACCAGGTTGCAAGCCAAGCTTTTCGGCCCACTCACTGCACAATTTTCCGGCCAAGCGGTCCGATGCCAAATAACGCCCCGCCAGTTTTTCGCGAACGCCTGCAAATAACGGGTCGACTGAAGTGAGAAATTCTTGAGGGGGCAAGCCGCCGAGCGATTCGTTCCACATCCATTTATGGCCCATGGCGCAAATGCTTCGCGGGGCTTGGTTGAGATCGAGGATGCCACAAAGTACCGTGGCAACGTAGTCACAATGTTCGAACGCGGAAGCAAAGTGCCAACGTTTTTCACGATTGTGCCGCAACCAATGCAGGAGCTTAGAAAAGCCCCATTCGGACGAGTAAACACCGCCACACCAGTTGATCGCTTCGAGTCCGGCCTCGTGAGCTTTTCGAGTTATCTCGGCGGCTTCTTGCGAAGCCCGGTGGTCACACCATAAATAGTATTCATCGAGCGGCTCTAGATCGTTGCCAACTGGAATGACGCTCGAGCCGGTTGTATCGAGCGCAATAGCCTTAATTGCGGTGCCGTCTACAGCCGCGGCTTGAAGCGCCCGCTTCATTGCGAGTGCTAGAGCGCTCATGTGATCGGCGTGGCTTTGAGTCGCGTAATCGGGATCGCTCCTGGTCCGGTGCAAGGGATATTCGGCGATGCCTGCGCCCAGTCTTCCTTTCTCTCGATCAAAGATGGAGACGCGGACGCTGAGAGTGCCGAAGTCGACTCCTGCGACTACGTTACTCATGTTTTGTGCCAATACATGTCCCAACCGAGGTACTTGGTTGCAGCCTCGTGAACGATGCTAGAGGTATGGGCCAAATTGGCGGCCGTGTGGTGCTCAAAGCCCTGTTCGC
>JBPCJX010000131.1:0-9391 GCA_051004875.1 Bryobacteraceae bacterium | reverse complement strand
GCCGGGGCATGTTACGACGGCAGCAGCTTCCGACCGCATCGTTTCCCTAACGGAGCACGCGATCAGTCAGCGCAGGTGGCCAGTAGCGCCTCTCTCAGTTGCCGTTCGCCGCAGTGCACCCGGTAATGTGCCCAGCTTGCCGAACGTCCCTCCGCTGCCCCGATCTCCCGCAAGGTCTCGCCGTTCATGTGCTTCTTGCTTGCACAGCGAAATTCGATTTCACTCACCCGGACACTGGCAAAGCTCAGATGCCGGCACTTCCGGCGCTGCTCGCCTTGCTCGATCAGGACGTCTTCCACTGAGGGTGAAGGGTCGGCGGGCTCGGCATGTGCAGCTTGGAGCTCCTCGCCCTCGATCAGCTCGTCACCCAGCCTGAACGCAACTGGTGGCTGTCGTCGCAAGTAGTCATCGATGATGCAGCCACGCACCCGATAATGCGCGAACGTGCCGAAAGCAATGCCGCGGGTCGGATCGAACGCGATCGCTGCGCTGCAAAGACCAACGTATCCGCAGCTCTCCATTTCCTCGATGTCGATCCAACTCGGCAAGCTGAAACGTTTCACGAGTAGCCGCGCAATACCTGGAACAATGTGCGCGTGGTCGATCACAAGCTGCTGCTGCGCTGTTGTAAGCGTGCGCGTGCTGGCCGCACGTACGGATGTAGTCACACCCAGTTTTCGGGATGCTGGGCCACCTTGTACAGCGCAGCATGCGTGCAGCGTGCGTGAGCACGTGGAACTACGTGCCGAGATGCATGTCGACGTGGGCTGGCTGCTTATCGGGGTGCGTGGGCCTACGTACGCGGAGCATCGGCTCAACGTGGTTTACATGGATGCTGAGCATGCGTGCACGGTCGATGCGTTCCCTGCACGGGGCATTTTGGTCGGTTTTGTCGAACGCCTCGGGTACTTCTTATAGCGCACGCTTTTCGATCTTACCGAAATTGCGGGTTACCCACGTTAGTGTGATAGGGGCTCGGGTGAGGTTCGGGTCTTTCTGTTGCCGAATAAACTTGTTCACCTCGTCCCGGAGATAAGGTTTTTGGGCATAGGAACGCTGAAAAGCCTGGGAATTCGCCGCCCATACGTTCAGCGCCTTACCAGCTAAAGAAAGCAGCGTTTCCTTGCGATACGCACGCTTCTTCTTTGTTGTGGCCGCCGCGGTGTTGGATCCATTATGCTTTTTAGAACAGAATGTGCCGTGGGTGTAAACCCTTCTGTTGGTTTTAAGCTGAAAATACATTTGACAGCGTGGATATCGACATTTTGCAATCTTGTACTTCCAATTGCTTGCCATGAGAGCGGCGAGAACTCGGGCAGCTTCGTTCAAAGCACGTTTTCTAGGATTGTCGTCTGCGAGCCGAGGAACCGCTCGCCATTGCGCGAATACAAAACAGAGATCTTCTGGAACGTCCTTATCCTCATCCGCATCCTCTGTCTCCAGCAACAGTGTGGGCGGATTTGCGTAAGCGTAGTTCCTAAACGCGCGGTAAGCCATCGGCACTAATGCAAGTTTCCGTTTTGTGGGGATTTCTTCGCCACTCTGGCGAGCGCGGCCCGTGTCAAGCCAGCGATCCACGTACGAGCACAATTCCGAATGAAATTCTTCATTGGCCTCTTCATACACAGCCTCAGACGCCGGCTTAAGATCCGGGTCTAAGGGAGTCACCGCATGCTCTTTGCGCTCTTCACCGAGCGTGCTACCGCGATTCAATATTCGAAGTAAATCATCGGGCTCCAGAGCTGGAATGTATCTCATGAGTTTTGGCTATAACTTTATTGCCACCAATGCGCAACAAAATTTAGCACATCTGGCGACAGTTTTCAATCGACACTCGAAGTATGAACAAGAAGCGACGAGGAAATGTTCAGCAGCCTGGACCTGGGAAGTATGCAAGCCCGAACAAAATCGCGGAAAACTACCCGTTCAGCCCGTGGCAAGTGCGCCAATTGGCTCGTCAGGGGAAAATTTCTTTTGTCAAATTAGGTGGCGCTAAAAGTCGTTTGTTGATCCCCATAGCAGAAATCGAGCGACTGATCCGTGAAGGCACTCGGTCGCGGATGGTGGATAGCGCTCGGCCGCAGGAGGGGTTCAATGCGAACTAACGAGAACACTGCCGAGACTTTGTGTGCCCGGATCGCAAGGCTCGCTTCTGAGGCCTCGTCTTATTCCAGTGCAGAACTTCGCATCGAGGCGAGGGACCACTTTGAAAAACTCAAGCAGCATTTGATCGTCATCGCACAAAGGCGATCCCGATTCCCACGGTGCAGAAGGCGAGCGGACAGAGGCCGGGTTTAGCATGTCTGATCTCACATCGCCGGCACAAATCATCCGCACGGAGATCAGCCTCCGAGAAGTCGTCAGCCACTATGTTCGATTGAAGCGGTTAGGTTCGCGCTACGTGGGGCTGTGTCCGTTTCACCCCGAAAAAACACCATCATTCGGCGTTCACGCCAGTGATCAGTTTTACAAATGCTTCGGATGCGATGCTGGCGGCGATGTTTTTAAATTTATTCAAGACATCGAGGGCATCACTTTTCCAGAGGCACTGAGACTACTCACGGACCGTTATGCAATCGATGTCAACGTGGATCGTCGCCCCCAACTTCCGAAGCCGGAATATGATCGGGCGCGCAAGCTCGCTGTTCATTCAGTAGAAATTCGGGCAAAAGCGCGAAGGGCACTGCTCATTCAGCTGATCCGGCTGTGGCTCGTGAGGTTAAAACTTGACGACCATTTCACGCGTGTTTCTGGAGCGAACTTGGCGCGTTGGCAAGCTGTCGACAATCGTCTCGAGGATCTCATGATGGCCGTACAAGCGGCACTTACGACGGTCTGCGACGCATCGGCCACTGAAATCCTCGACGCGGCCGCCAGGCTCAAGGCGGATGCCGCATGAACGCAGCGAGGGCGCGCGAGATCAACCGAGATACACGGCAAATCGTGTTATCGAAAGAGGCGCCGAGATCCGATCGCCTTTGGTCGTTCCCTTTCACCGATTTAGGAAATAGCGAGCGTTTAATCGACATTCACGGCGCGGATTTGCGCTACTGCCATCCGTGGCGCAAGTGGTTGGTCTGGGACGGCCAGCGCTTTAAGCTCGATGCCACCGCCGAGCTCGTTCGACGCGCGAAGGATACGACGCGCAGAATGTTTTCAACGGCTGCGGTCATCGAGGACGCGGACCGAAGGGATAGGGCCTTGAAGCATGCCCGGGACACCGAAAAACATTCCCGTATTCGCGCGATGGTGGATCTCGCAGCTGCTGAAGAGGGTGTCCCGGTCCTGCCCGAGCAACTTGATTCGGATCCGTGGCTGCTGAATGTTTTAAACGGAACCCTCGATCTCCGCAACGGATGCCTTCGCGAGCATCGGCGTGAAGATCTCATCACGAAGTTATGTCCGGTGGCATATGATCGTGGAACCGATTGCCCAACCTGGCGTGGCTTTCAACAGCGTGTGACGAACGGCGACGAAGAGCTCTTGCTCTTCAAGCAACGCGCAATCGGGTATGCACTCACGGGTGCCCTCGAGAAGCGGTCGCTATTTATCTATTACGGCTCCGGCAACAACGGAAAAACCACGGAACTAGAGTTGCTTCGCGACCTCTTCGGGGACTACGCCGGACAGATGCGAATCGAATCTATTACGGAACAACGAAGGCGTGACGGCAATGCTCCGTCTCCGGACATTGCTGATCTTCGAGGTCTCCGACTGGTGGTATCAAGCGAGCCCTCCGAGGGCCAGCGGCTTGCTGAGAACACCGTCAAATACCTGACCTCCATGGGCACCATCAAGGCGCGCCATCTCCATCGCGAAAACTTTGAATTTCAGCAGACCTGGAAGATATACATGGACTGCAATCACAAGCCCGTGATCCGCGGTACCGACGCTGCTATCTGGAACCGGATCGGCCTCGTCTCGTTCGAGGTGACCATTCCCGACGGGGAGATCGATCCGGAATTGCCGGCGAAGCTTCGCAAGGAGCTACCCGGCATTCTCGCTTGGGCTGTCGATGGCTGTCTCGCGTGGAGGATTCATGGCTTGAACCCGCCCGCTTCCGTGCAGGCTGCGACGGCCGAATACCGGCAGGAAATGGACGTCATTGCACGGTTTATCGAGGACTGCTGTGTACTTAGCGACTGGTCATCAGCCAGAGGCAAAATGCTCTACGAAAAGTACCAGAAATGGTGTGGCGAAACGGGTGAAAATGCACAAACCATGACGAGTTTCGGCACACTCATCAGCCAACGTGATGGCGTGACCAAAATTCATGATGAGAAAGGGGTTAGGTATAACGGGATCGGCTTACTTCCAGATCAGTCCTGACGGCTTTGATGAGATTTACCCAAAGTCTCTCATAAGGACCCTATATATCAGAAGTTCTGCAGGAGCTGTCAGGGTAATCAGAAGTCATCAGGAGAAGGACGAAAGTCAGCCGCGCGTAACTGACGCAGAATGAGCCTGGGAAGCACATCTCGACTGGATATAATCCGGGGCATCCTAGCGGATACCTCTATGCCCAGACAGCGCTTCCAAAATCCTAAGATTCAGCAATCGAAAAACGGCTCTTATTTCATCAGGCCACGGGTCGACGTTGTGACCGCCGAAGGACTCGTGCGGCGCAAGGAGACGATCGTGCTAGGAATGAGCAAGCGGGCAGCCGTTGCAAAGAAGAACGAAGTCATGGGTGTGGTCAACCAAGCGCAGTACATGATCCAGTCCCAGATATCGTTCGGCGAAATGCTCGACAATTTCCAGCGAGCCCACGCGAGCAAATTGGGCTATGTCGCCCAGTCGAAATACGCGAATCTCATCAAGAACCACATCCAGCCCGCGTTCGGCAATCTGTCAATGTACGAGATCACAACGCAGCGGATTCAGTCGTGGCTCGATAGGAAAGGCGAAGCCGGTTTCTCGTGGTCAACTCGCACAGACCTGCGCAACCTGCTGAGCGGAGTCTTCAGTCGTGCAACCGAATGGGGTTTATACAAGGAGCCCAATCCGGTTCGGTTCGTGCACGCCGGGCGCCGCGCGCTGGTGCTTGAGAAGCGCAAACTCGATATCGACCAGACGCGGCGCTTGTTGGCTTCCCTGCCGCCTGATCTTCGCGTAATGTGCTGCACTTGCCTGTTTTGCACGCTGCGTGTAACAGAGGCACTCGGGCTTCAGGAAAAGCACCTCGATTTCGAGCGGAATGTGATCCTGATTCGGCAACGTTTCTTCCGCGGAGATTTGGACAAGCGCACGAAAAGCGCTAGAAGCTGCCGCGACGTTCCCATGGGTTATCTCGGTTTCGACCTGAAGCAACTGTGCACGGGTGATCCGGAGCGCTTCGTCTTTCAGATCAAGACGCGACCGAAATGGGGACGGCAACAAGGCATCTGCCGAGACGATCGCGACCTGACTCAGCACTTCCTACGGCCGATCGCAAAAGAGCTCGGCTTCTATTGGAAGGGTTTCGGGTTCCGAAGTCTACGCCGCGAAGCGATCACAGCAATCGGATCAGAGGCAGGCATCGGGCAAGCGATGAATGCGGCCGGCCATGCGCACGCCGATACAAGCCTGCTTTACACCCTTCAGGATTTGAGCGAACAAGATCGCGCCATACGCACACATCAAGAGCGGATTCTCGGCAAGCCCGAGGGAGGACTTCAGTGATTGAATTGGGCGCTAATGGACAGTGGGGTAGTCCGCGCACTTGCTTAACTAACTCAAAACATTGGAGCCGTTGGCCAGGATTGAACTGGCGACCTCGTCCTTACCAAGGACGCGCTCTACCAACTGAGCTACAACGGCTTGTTAATGCACGCGCGAGTTGTTGAAATTCTAGCACTCTTAACTGGTGTCAGAGCTAGGAAGTGCCGCCGGTGGCTTGCTGCTTGGGTTGCCTTGCACTTCGTCTAAGTTGTTCGGGGTTTATTACCTGGGAAACGACGATGTCTCAGTGCAGCTAGACGCGCGAAAGTCTGACCCGGCTCGGCCCGAATGGCTCAGGGAAGACGGCGTTCTTGCTGAATGTAAACGAGACATTGAGGGGCTTGAGTCTGGTTCGCGTTACCTGTCTCGAGGTTACTAAGCAGGAAACCTGTTAAAAATTCGACGGCGCGACGGTGTTAGAAAATGTTATGTTCGGGCAGTTGAACTTAGGCTGGAGCGCGGCAGAATCAGGCGTGCTGGTGATGGAACCTCAACGTCTGCTCTTAGATGATCTCACTACCTCGCTGGATCGCCCCCGGCCCAACGAGCATTACTCGAATTATTAAAAGCCTTGCCGCAACCCAGAGGTAATCGCAACACACGACGTACACTTTGCCGGCGCACTTAGCAGGCGAGCGGTGTTTCTCGATAGCGGACGATTGGTAGTGGAGCGGAAAAACTTAGAGAAGGAGTCCGAGAATTTGACTGGAATCCTTACGCCTGACCCTTGCGGAACGCTGCCCAGCGTTTTTTTTGCGCGGCCGCGATTCTTTTCCGAGCCTCCGCACTCAGGCTCCGTTTCTTACGCGCCGACCCGGTTCTTCTGGATGCATTGGCTTCAGCGCCATTCCCCTTCGGCGGCCTTCCCACCCGGCGGCCCATCATCGCGCGAACCTGATCT
Source organism: Bryobacteraceae bacterium (assembly GCA_051004875.1). Lineage (GTDB taxonomy): Bacteria > Acidobacteriota > Terriglobia > Bryobacterales > Bryobacteraceae > Bog-105. The sequence continues at coordinate 2,790 of JBPCJX010000131.1, read as the reverse complement.
ATCTGTTCTTCTAATTTTTGTTTTTGCGCCTCCAAACCCTGGAGAGCCGCTTCAAGAATTTCTCTGGTTGGAGCGGCGGACCTTTTTGCCATATATCTTACTTAGTAACACAAATAATTAAAGAAAAGGTAGTTTTATAAGAATAGATCTCTTGGACTTATGATTCTGAATAGCACATCAGGGTTACAGGACCGTCATTTATTAGCCGGACTTGCATATGGGCCTGAAAGATGCCAGTCGAGACCGATAGACCTCTATCTCGACAAACTTTGAGGAAGTACTCATATAGCGGCTCGGCGATTTCGGGTCTTGCAGCCTGCGAGTAGGATGGCCGGTTGCCTTTGTCCGTCTCTCCGTAGAGAGTAAATTGGGGCACAACAAGCATTTCACCGAAAATCTCAAGTAAACTCCGGTTCATCTTACCCTCTTCGTCTGGGAAGATCCGGAGCTGAACCACCTTTCGAGCCAATAGCTCAGCGCGCGCCGGCGTGTCGTCAGATCTTATGCCCAGTAAGACAAGCAGTCCCGCCCCGATGTGACCTGTTACCAAGCCTTGAACTGCGACACTTGCCTCCGAAACCCTTTGCACCAGCGCCCGCATAGAACCATTGAACATGAGAATGGTCGGGAAGCTGCGATATATTCCCGAGCTCGGGGGTACTACATATAAAGGTCGTACCAGAGCGCGGCAGCAGCGCGTTAGGCCGGCTGAGCACTGAGTTGATCACCTCCGTCATTTCGTGGCCCATCGTGTTCTGGGAGTGCCTCTTCTGGGCTGCGGTCGCAATACCGATCTATGCGTATTTTGGATATCCCGTAACACTGATTGCGCTGCGGCGCGTTCTTAAGAGAGGCGTAGGGAAGCAGGATATTACACCTCGGGTCTCGTTGCTCATCCCGGCCTTCAACGAGACCGCAAATATCGAACGAAAGATTCGAAACTCGCTGGCGCTCGACTATCCGCGTGATCTGATGGAGATCGTCGTCGCGTGCGATGGATCGAGCGACGATACGCCCCAGCTTGCAGGCGGCCTGGCGAGTTCCTCCGAGGCGCAAGGGCGCGTTCGCGTGCTCAATTTTCCGGTGAATCGAGGCAAGATCATAACGCTGAATGCCGCTGCGCGCCAGCTTCGCGGAGAGATCATTGTCTTCTCAGATGCATCGGCCATTCTGAATGCGGATGCGGTTCGCGTGTTGGTCCGCAACTTCGCAGATCAAACTGTGGGTTCGGTGAGTGGCAAATACACCGTGATGAAGCCGGACGAGGTCTCCATAGGCGCGTCTGAGGATTTCTATTGGAAATATGAGACATTTTTGAAAACACAAGAGGGTGAACTCTCGTCAGCGCTGGGCGGCCATGGCCATCTTCATGCAATTCGAGCGGAACTATATCCCTTTCCACCGGCCGGTACGATCAACGACGACTACATCATTCACGCATCCGTAATAGCGAAAGGCTGGCGCGCGGTTTACGAGCCCGAGGCGGTGATTAGGGAGGAGGCACACGAAATGGAAGGCTTCCGAAGACGGGTTCGCATCATGGCAGGAAACATACAGCAACTGCGTGAGATAGGGCCGCTTCTCCGACCACTTCGCCCACTGCCTCTGTTCTTTTTCGTGTGCCACAAAGGGCTGCGGCTGGTGGTCCATTCGCAATGATCGTTGCGTTGATTGCCAACGTTTTTCTTCTCAACGGGCGGATGTATGGAGTAATGCTGGGAGGCCAGATCACTTTTTACGTTCTGGCGGTCTGCGGAGCGCTGATTCGATTGCGCCCCAAGTTTCTGATGCTGCCTTACTACTTCTCGATGATCAATGCGGCCGTGTTTCTGGGCACCTATCATGCAGCAACAGGCTTGAGACGCATGCGCTGGAAGTAAGGTAGGTGAATTCTGTGAGCCGTTGTGGCGCTTGTGCCCGGTTAGGCGGCCTCTTTTTGAGAGAAGTAGGTGTGTTGACGGATGGCAATACGCTTCATGACGTCGTCCAAATAATGCTCGATCTGTTCGATTGAAAATTCGAACCCAAATTCGGCGGGATCGAAGGGCTGGCCGGCTCTTTGGGCGTCTTGATAGAGATCGCTGGCCTGTTTCATGCGCTTCTCCGCCAATTCTTTCCGCTCACGCTGACACTTGAAAAGTTCCGCGAGGTCCTTTTCGCGCTGTTTGCGTAGGCGACCTTCCTGAATGCTGAGGTTATTGAGCTGCCTCTGATACGTGAGAAAGACTTGCGCTTCGATGAGCGCGGCGCGGACAGCAGTGTCTTCCTGATCGAATTTTGCGGCAAGCTCGATGCGGCCAACGGCACAAATGCCCATTTCGAGAGATGGGATGCGAAGCAGGCGCCATTCGGTGTCGGCGACAGATTGGACGAGCGTTTCTTCGGCATCGGTAGCTGGTTGATACCCCTCGAAAAAGCGTTGGATGTGTTTCTGGTAGGCGATGGCATCGTCGCTTGGCAGCAGGACGGTATGGCCGGTGAGCCCGGTTTTCACGGCGTTCAGAGAAGATTTGGTTTTTCCTTCCGGTGTTTTGGGACCGGTTGAGAGCTGAACATTCGCTTGATTGGCATGGAGTTGCGCCTCTGAGGACATACGGGAAAAAACCTCGACAGCACAGTAGCATGGCGAAACAAGCGTTTTGAGCTAAGTTGTTAAGAACACTGATGAAGATTGTTGTGACTGAAAATTAGGCGAAGAGCGGAGGTGGAAGTTGAGGAGGTCCAGAGCGGGTGTTATATAGTTGGGTTGGCGGCGTTCGTCGGCGTCGATTCCCATGGTCAGCTCAAGAG
>JBPCJX010000130.1:0-71710 GCA_051004875.1 Bryobacteraceae bacterium | reverse complement strand
AGGCAGAAGCGATGGTAAGCCCAGACTGCATAGCTGATGATCTCGGGAGGAAAACGATAGCCGCAGTAACGAGACCGATCCCTCTTCATCGCACCAGTCTTTCAGTTTCATGCCAAGTTGACAATGCAGAGGGAAAGCTAGGCGCCGATGATGACTGTGGGAGCGCCGGATGTAATGGTGCCGCCATGTGCTGTTTGATCGCCTTGCCGGGCGGCGGCTCGTCCACCGATGAATACTGTGACAGAGCCCTTTGCAATTGCGTCGGGCGGACCAATGCAGGTGCACAAATCCCCGACGCAAGCCGCAGGTTGTCCTTGTATTAAAACCAGGGGCACTCCCGGCGGCAGTATCGGCCCGCCGACATGCGGCTGCGTACCGTTGAACGCCGGACAGACGTGCAAGTCGCCGACTCGTGCTGCTAGAGGCATTCCATTGCTCCTTACAAAATCGGGCGGATGGAATTGTCGATCCGCGCGTCGTCAATCATCTCCGCACTGGATCCGGGCAAAATGATCGACGCTAGCATCAGGTCGCATTTGGGTGGACACGGAGGGCAGGGGGCGGTGTCACCTTTGCACAGATCTACTGGGGGCGTTGTCTGGATCCGGTTTTCGGTGGAGATAGAAACTTCCAGCTTGTCGCGAAGTCTGGAGTTTTTGTATTCATCTCCGGCGCATCCGCAGCCACATCCACAACCGTGGGCGGGGCCGACGATGGGCTTGATCCCAACCTCACCCAGGCGCAAGCCGACATACACGATGCGGCTGCCGAGGTTTGACTTCAGGCGCCATTCGATCGGTTGCAAATCGTAATCCAACCCTTTGCCGAGCGGCATCTCTCCGCCGCAGGGACCGATTCCGTAGCCTGGACAAACGCGGATCAGCCAGGGGCGTCTTGGATCGCCGACCGAGACAACGGTCAAACCGCAGAGCACACCCCAGCCGTGCAGGAAACCCAGATGATGGTGCAGCAGTTCAGACTGGTAGCTCTGTTTTAGATTCAACCCGGAAGCGGTAAGCTGTCCTCCGGGTTTCCAATCCGGCCTTGCGAGCGCCGTTTTTAGAGCGATCGAAAGCGGTCCATCTGCCATTTCGATTCTCTATTCAATTGCTTGAGTACGGGACGCGGTGTTGTTCGCAGGATTGGGATCCGCGGTGGCCGCTGTTACGGTAGCTTTTGCCTCCATCGGAACGCGCTTCACGATTATGGCAGTAAACACCAGAGTCTTTGACGTTCCAGCCGCCAGAATACCCAGGTTGGCCTGAATTCCATTTTTGGGATCGCCGCCGATGGGCAGCCAATCGGGTGAGGGCACCCAAGCATACTGGGCTTTATCCATGAGCGGACTGGTTTGGACTTCCACCACAACATTGGTGGCTGGTGATGGGCCAGTATTGTCTACGACCAATGAAAATTCCAGTGCACGTGAGCCAACTGCGGTTAAGCCTGGCAGCGTGATTATCCGGGATTCTTTAAATGCAACGCCGACGTCAGCAATCGGATTCGTCGGAGGTGGCGGAGTATTTGGATCGTCATGAGACTTATCACCGCAACAGCAGTTGATCAACTGATCCTGAATCATGGAGACACTGAACAGCAGGCGCCTTACTCCGCGGTTGTCGATATTGTCGTTCGCCAACTGGGAGGTGGGCGAAGCAGGCAGCTTCACCTGAGCCAGGACAACCCACGGACTTTCGGGGCAGGGCGGGCAAGTGGGCAGCACCTTCCCACTGACGATGTCGCAGATTGAAGGCTGCCTGGGCGGTTTATGAGACGGCGGCAACTCCTTCAGGCAGGTGATCTGAAAGCTGTCGCGGATGCGTGAATACTCGCAAGGCTCATCGTCGCAACCGCAGTCTGCTGCCATCGCTCGCACGGGCCGGGACAAACACTCGGCATATTTGATGGCGACATAAATGGCCCCACCCTCACCACTTACGGCGGGCCGCAGCCGGCCCGGATTGCATGGGTCGGTCATGGCTTTGGGACCACACTTGGTCAGATCGAGGAAGGATGGCTCCACCACATAGATTTCATCGCCGTACGGTCCCAGCGCATAGCCGCCGCTAATTTGCACGCGCCAGGGCAGTTCTGCTGTGGGGGCGGCGGTAACGATCAGACCGCAGACAACCCCCCAGCCGTGCAGAAAGCGATTGTGACGCCGCATCTTCTGCAGCATGTAATCGCGTTCGGTCACCATGTCGTCAACGGTTAGAAGCTGGCGCGGGAAATAGTTCACTTTCTCTAGTGACACCAACTCCGGCTGCAAATAATCAAGCAATTGAATATCTTTCATGATCCTTATCCTTTCCCGGGTAGATGCAAACGTTACGGCTTGCTGATGGCCTGAAACTGTACGGTGAGCGCGCTTCCGGCAACCTTGGCGACTGCGGTTTGCGGGCCGGGCGGTCCTAATTTCCAATTGGTGAGATAGATGCCGCCGGGCTTTTCAACCACCGTGTCGAATGTGCCGCCGCCGGTCAAAGCACTGTAGCTGACGGTCAGCCCGGTCAGTGGGTTATTGGCTCCATCTACGGCACGCGCTGCCAAGGGCTGAGGCAATGTTGTTCCCTGAGTAGCGGTTTGTCCATCGCCAGAGGAGTACAGCAGCAGAGTGGCGCCGGCCAGGGTTTTGCCACCGGCAACGTAGGACAACTGCGGGGGATTAATCATGCGTCGCGAGGTGAGAAGTACGCGTGCGGACAGCATGCAGTTCTTAACGCGGATGGTTCCGAGGACGATATCGATGCCATCCTGCAGCGTTCCACTGGTTTTCCAATCGAGCGCCGGCCGGTCTGAAAGCCGCACTGAGCCGCCCGGCCTGCATACTCCTTTACGTGTTTCGAACGTGTCCTGGGCGCTGTCGGGGAGGTATCTCAACACCAGATAAAAAATTGCATCTCCGCCAGTGGCAGAGCCCGGGACGGCGGGAATTGGAAGAGATTCCACTGTACTCAAAATCAATTCGCGGCCAAGGCGGTCGACGGCGTACCCGGGTTGTACCTTGACCACGGTCGCACCGCGTTCGCCTGAGACTTCCAGTCCGACGCCAATGCCCCATGGATGCAGGCTGCGGTTGTGGAGCCAGCGCAGTTCGCGACTCGTCGCCTCAAGGTCTGTCATGTCATCGGCGCGCAGAGGTTGACCAGGGAAAAATACGATTCGTTCGATGTCTGGAATATCAACGCCCATAATTGCCTCTTATTGGAAAAGTTTCACTCCTGTGATCTCGTACCCTGAAAGGTGAAGGTAGACGAGTGACGATTTCGGGGGCGATTGAAGCGGCTCAAGCCCCCTCCAGGAAACAACCCATCCTTGTTGATTGGCCTCTTTAGCGCTGGCCGGTAATCCGAAATTTGCAAAGCCCGTCAGTACGCGAACTGTGAAGCCATCTATCGTGACGTCGTCAACGAACACGGCGCCGTTTTCTCTACCACCGGTGCCTTTTCCGGCTGGTCCCTGAACATTCGCAAAGTAAAGCGGGGTACGGATGAAGCCGGCGGCTAAGGTGGACACTCGCGCTTCAAACCAAAATTTTGAATTGGTTCCGATCGCGTTTCGCCAGATTGTTTCATAGGACGTTGTTACGTCGTGAGCGAACTTCTGGTTAGTGATGGGACGTGCAATGGGGCGCCCCGGCTGGATTAGGGGAGGCAGAACATTGCCAGCGGAGACATTCGCTGCAATCAGCGGAATATCTTTACTGGGGTCAAACTCGTCCGCGTCCAGCCATACAAACGCGGGGAACTCAAAGCGCGGTCCGAGGACCCTACGTTCGCATGCACCTGCCAGGGGACGCTTCTGGCAATAGGTCTTGTTTTCCTGATACCGGATCACCAGCACAAGCAATCCGCTGAGATTGGCGGGCACGGGTACAACGACGTTACGCGGGAGAATAAGCTCGCGGCCGTAGGCATCCAGTGCAAACCCTTCGTTCACCGCGAAGGAGTCCATGGTGGCGGTGAGTGCCGTTTCGTAACCATCCACAATGCCCCAGTTTCCACGTGCCGCATTGTGCATGTACAGGTTATGCAACCAGCGCAAGCGGTTGGAAAACTGCGCGGTATCCTGCATGTCCCTGGAGGTGAGTGCCTGGCCATCGCGCCAGGTTATGCGGTTGACCGAGGTTTGCGGTGGAACAGGAGTGCTCTGCTTCATGCGATCTCCAACTTATGAGCGCCGTGGGATGGCAGCCAGGTGTTGCAAAGCCGGATATCTCCACACTGCGGTGTGCTGGAGTCGGCTGTCATGGTGAGTGAAACAACATGATCCACTCCGGGAATATCGTCGATCAACTGCAACATTTCGCTGCGGTAGATCGAACGTCCAAAAGGCCATCCCCGGCCTTGGGGCCCTCCGATGCGGGCATCCAGAAAATCGTCGATGGCGCTTTTGATGGCGGCCAGGACGCGGGTTGAGCTGGCACCGGTTTTCAAAGTGACGCTGGCCAGAACACGAATCTCGACATACTTCGGACCGGTCACGACGACCTGTGTGCAGACAATACGCCGGCGATCCAAATAGCGGCGTACCGCCTCGATCAGGCCTGCGCTTGGAAGTGGACGCGGAACCGGCATATCGGGAATCACGACCACCGTGACAAAGCCCGATGCGTGCAGGCATGGCAGCAAAGCATGATGATTGCGCCACGCCCTGACGCGAGCGATTCGAGTACCGGGTGTATCAAAAGCGATTCGCTCTAGATCGGCGACGGTAACGGCATTACCGGGAGCTTGGATTTCAAGGGTTGCTTGTGAAGGGATCTGGTCTAATGTCTCTTGTCCATAGGCTTCCACAAGGTCGGTGATGCGGTTGTGCGCATCCATTGCGGCAACCGCGCGATAGACCAGAGTTTCCAGAGTTTGTTCCGGCTCACCGCCCATTGCGGCAAACGGATTTGTAGTCTTCTGCCTCAATTGCAGCATGTCCGCTGCTGACAGCCCAGCCAGTAACGTTTGGTTCTGTGGCGAATTTGCGAGAGATCGAATCGTGTTCGCTTTGGAATTGCCCTGATCGGCCAGCGTGTGTGTTCCGGACGCGATCATCAACGCATTGGCGGGCGCAGTCTCGCCTTGGTCGCCGTCGCCAAAAGTGATGGCACCGAGCGTGGGCTGAAGAGTGAAATGATGATCTGTTTTCGTCGATGCGTCAAAATCATCGCGCTTGGTCCAGGTTGTCCATGTACCTGCCTGGTGTGTAAAAACGTGTAAACCTTCCGCCTCAACCAGCGCATCGAGGATAGAGACCTATTGCAATGGGACGGCGGTCCCGTGGCCCAGTGTAAACAGCTCTAGCGTGAGGCTTCCAGCGATGCCACCGGCCGGTGGGGTGTGAGCCAGCATTCTGAAAGATGGTGCACCGCCGGTGCCGGCAGCCAGGAACGTAAGTGCGGTTATCTCTGCGTCCAGATTTGAGGTGAAGCTAAGGCTGGTCAGTGCTCCTGCTGTAGGCGGTGGATTCACCGGCACAACACTTCGGCGAATCACGATGGTCTGCCAAAGCGGAACCGATTGCTGGACGTAGGTGCTGTTTGGCTTGGCAGCTCTCAATACAACCGGCGCGTCGTAGGCGCCTTTGGATAAGCGCGCACGCAAATAGACCAGGGGTGTTGGATTTCCTCCAACCGCAAGCGGAGCGATGTTGGCGGGAGCGAAGAATTCTACGATGCCGTTGAGGGTCAGCGAGCGGGTGTCGTCGACAATCTGACCGGCGGCGGGACGCGCGGGCATGGAGATTTGCTGCAGCTCCGTCCAGGTTGCGCCGGCTGTTGAAATCTCCCAGATTAAGCGAACCGAATGGTGATGCGGCGGCAGAAACATGGGTGTGCCGCGTGTGGCTTCGGCATCCTTGCAAATGAAGCCTGGGTTCATTGGGCGGCAAGTTTCGCGCTGCTCTTTGGCCTCCTGGAAAACCCGCGCACGTTCAGTGGCATGATGGCCGGCACCATCGAACCAGAGGCCCATGCTGACCGGGACGCCAGCGGGTAATTGAGAAAATCCCCAGTAAACAGCTGCGCCCACCGCAGAAGGCACGCCCATCACCGTGATCGCATGGCCGGCCTGCATCTCGTCAGCCAATCTGCGCCAGTTCCCAGCGCCATCGACGGTTAAGAGTGCTGCTAACGTTACCGGAGCCAGGTGCAGTTCCCGGGTTGTGGAGAAGGGCACTGGCTGCCCGTCCATATCGAGGGACGCGAATTGTGTGCCTTGGGGCAAATCAAATGACGTTCCGGCTGCCAGAGGACCAATGCTGATGGTGGCCGCGGCGGGAATCGGGCCTCTGGGCGTGATGCCAGCCAGAGCAAGAAATTTGAGCAGGTGGCGCTGTGAGATGTGATTCAAGCGGTACAGCGACATCTCTGTACGCGAACCAAGCAACTCAATGAGCGTTATGCCGGGGTCGTGTACGTTATGATCGGTCCACTCCGATGCATAACGCGGTACCAGTGCCCGTGCTTCCTGAACCAAGTCAATCCACTTGCGGTCGTCGAGAGTTGGAAGGGGAATGGCCATGGTTAAGACCGTCCTTGGATCATTTCAATCGAATGGACGCCGGCCACCACAATGCGGTCTCCGGGCACGCGCACGGTATCTCCAGAAGGGATGCCATCGGCCGAGATCTGGAGACGCTGGACGTAATCCACGCCGGGGATGGATTCCAGCAACGCGGCGACATCTGAAATCCAGACATCTCTGCCAAGCTCCCACCCACGGCCGTTTGGACCACCTGTAAGCGGATGAAAGAACTTAGCTAGCGCAGCGGAGACAGCATCGCGGACCACGCTCGCGTCGCCGGCCACACGCGGGGCTACGGCCGCATTTACGCTCACCGGGTGAAACGTTGGCCCGATTACAGTAATCCTCGGAGCGTCGACGGTGAGGGGCGCACGGGCAGCCAGATAGTCGGCCACCAGTTTGCGAAATTCATAGGACGGCGTAGGGCGTGGTTCCGTGCTTTGGGGAACCACAATCAGCGTCACCCATCCTGGGGCGGGCCGCAGATTGGGGGCGGTGGCAGGAAGTGCGCGGGCGAGCGCCACACCTGGCGATGCTTCACGGGCCAAAGCTTCGTAATCGGCGGCGCTCAGCGCCCTACCGCGATGGCGAGTCACTTGAGGACCACGCCACATGACGCCGGACAACAGTTCCCCATTTGCGCCACCCATTGCTGGTGCTGGATTGAAGACGGACTGGGTCGGCGCGCCACTCAACATCTGCTTAATTTCACCGCGTCCAACGTTGGCGTCGATTCCTCCGCCAGTGCGGTACTTGCGTGCGCGAATGTTGTTATTTCCGGGAGTAGGCAGCTTGCCGTTCCGAGCGTTGCCGAAATGGATTCTACCGCGCGCCCGCTCCAGCACATAGTGCCGGTCGTCTGGACCTGAAAAGTACAGGTGCGGTTGCCCGGTCCAGCGGACCCATACTTCTTTGACTTTGTTTGTGCGGGGATCGGTAACCACTCGCAGCACGTCCTCGGGCATCCCTTTGTCCAGCAACTGCTCGCGCAAAATGGGATATTCCACTTCGGCGCGGGCCCCTTCCAATTCCCGAATTTCTACTTCTTCACCAGGCAGAACCGGAAAGCGATTGAAGAACATGGACTGATTCAACCGGCCTTGGCCATTGCCCAAAGTCTCGCCGTTGATAGTTTCAATCTGCCGGGACCAAACCGCATTCAGATAAATTCCTTTCACCCGCGTGAATTCGGGCGGGCCATTGTAGGCCTGACGCGCTCGCAACCAGTCGCGCGATGTGCCGAAGCGGGCAAGCGCGGCCTGCTCCAGAGTTCCGCCGTTAAAGCCTTCGGCGGCAGGTCCCTCCAAGATCACCAAGGAATCCTGAACGCGCGCTACGGTGGCCGCCTCTGTATGTTTGTCGTTAATCAAAACGACCTTGTCACCAGAGGCAAAGATGCCGGCCGCAAGCGGACCGGGCGTGGTGACCGTGCCCCCGGATACAACCTGAGCAGCCGCGGATTTGCGCGGCGCAACAAATGGCGAAAGAAAAGAAACCATTCCAGGGCGGCGCAGGCCTGCGGTAGAATCATCCACCTTCACCGGCACCCACGCGGTTCCATTCCAAACATCCCAGAGCAGCTTACGATCGGGTTCGCTGGACTCAACAATGTCCAAATATAAACTGACCAGATCATTGGGAAGTGCCCGATCGAAACCAATGTAAAGGGCCGGAGCGGTTTCAGCGACGGGACGGAACGGAGCAAAGAAACTGCCTGGGCGATCTACGTCCGCAGTGTGATGCTCCCATTGAAAATCGTTGCGCGCGAGGCAGCGCTGTGGGGCCTGCCAAGCGGATTTATATGAATATCCGAATACCAATCCACTGAGAGCAGGTGGCCGCGGCTTGATCACCGGAATGAAGTTGATCTGCATGGCGTCGGGATCAAACCAACTGATCATCTGCAGTTCGTTATAGCTGCCGCTGACAACCCGGGCACGAATCACACGGGCCGGTGTGCCTTCAATTTCATAGGGTTCAAGATCAGCCGGAACCGTGAATCCGAAGACGCCGGAGGCCAGCAAATTGTTCGCCGCAGTGCCGGACGGCGCAACGAGCACACGCCATGAAGTGCCGTCGAAATATTCCCACACCAGCTTTGCGTCGGCCAGCTTTGGAATCGGAGAACCGCCCCCGGCAGCAGCGGGAACTGGTCCGATCGAGCCCAACTCGGTTAGGGAATTTTGAATCAACTTCAGCGCATTGGCAACCTCGTCCCGCGCCTTCTGCATGTCGGTCTCGGTAGCGACGACGTCGGGGATCGTGCCTATCGGCGGCGGAAAACTTACAAAGCGCAGATCGACTACCAGTTTGGCCAGCGCGTCGGAGACGGCAAGCACACGCGGTGCCAGATCCTTGATCTTCTTGGGATCTCCGAAGGTGGAAAGCGCCTGACCTAATTTGTTTTGCGCCGTAATGAGGGCCGGCAATGTGAACGGACCGGGATTCAGTTCTGCGATGCCCTTGGAAGCATCGAGCGCAGCAAGACACGCTTGTCTGGCAACGGCAATCAGCTCGGTTCTGGCATTGTTCACATCCAGTTCAAACTTGGCGGCTAGTTTGTCCGCTTCCTGTTCTGGCGTGCTGGCTTGCGTAATTGCAATCTGCGCGAACGCACCGGCTTTGGTTAACAGCTCTTCCATCTGCAGGTAGAAGATTGTCTCCTCGGTTGGCGTCTTGCCCATCGGATAGAACGTTGCGGAGAAGTTGAGCTTGCTGCTGTCGGCCCAGCCGCCGTCTGGTGTGATGCCGGTCCAGGTGCTGCCGGCGCCAATTACGGGACGGATAATAGTTGTCCGAAGGCGGATGGATTCTACCATCGGAGTTATGAAATCTGTCTGCGGCGGCAGTTCACTCTTAGGGAATGCGCGAATCCAGTGATTTGAAATGTTGGCAACGGTGGTTAATTCCGAGTCGCCGCAAACTGCACTGAGTCTAGCGGTTCCACTGCGCGTTAGCCCTCCTGTTCCATCTACCGAAGAGTCCCCAAATGGGCGCCAGACCTGTCCATCCCAGTGCTGCCATTGCAATTCCAGCGCCTTGTTGCCTGCCGTGGAGAGATCGAAGGCAACGTCTACGGTGGCCTTGCCTTTGATTGCAAGGAGCACATTGTGGGCCAGGTACAGCACATGCTCGATGCGATCCGGGTTGCGGAACAGAGTGAAGGCGCGGCCGCCGGCGATATCCGCCGAATGATCGTGGAAGCCGTCGCGATCCGGCCAAAGCGAGAAGACGTCGGTCAGTTTGGCAGCGGCCATTGCCACAGTCTGCTCGGTCTCAAAGAAGATGGGCTTACTGGCGCCCGGGGGCGTGACGCCGGCTCTGGTTCCGGCTTGGATACGTGTGTCCTCGGCCAGCGGAAGAGGCTCAAACACCAGCGGGGCAATGGCGGGAAGAGCGGGCAACAGGCTGATGCCCAGCAGATCGAGGAACGCCAGTTTGTTCTTGTCCGGCGCCTGGTTGAGACGCTCTGCAATGATGGCCGAATAGCGTGCAGTGATGCGCAACAGCGCTTCCACGTTGCCGGGCCCTAAGGGTGCGAATTCCGGTGTGTAGGCAGGTAGCAACTGGGCCAATTGCTGGTGCAGTTCCTGCGCATCACCGGGATCGAGAATCGGAGTTTCGGGGCTAATCACCGCTTATCTCCTTCGGTCAGATAGAACGGATACACCAGGTTGTAAAAGATGTTGGTGAACCGGATACGATAGCGAATGTCCAGATCCAGGCGGCCCAGCGGTGGATCGGCGGTTACGTCCACAGTAATTTGATCAATGCGCGGCTCCCACTGCGTTAATGCTTCCTGGACGGTGTGCTTCACCAGCCCGACGGTTGTGGCGTTGATCGGTTCGAAGACCAAAGCGTTCAGGCCAGCGCCAAAATCGGGACGCATGACGCGCTCTCCAGGGGTGGTGCCGAGGATGATACGGATCGCCAGCTGCACATCATCCTCATAGGAGGCGAGTGCCATGCCGTTGCCGGCCGGACGTAGCGGGAACGCCCAACCGATGCCCAGAAACTCCTTACCTGGATCGCGTCTGGTCATGAATGCCTCATTAATTCAGGCGAATGGTTGGAGCCTTGATTTCGCAAGTTCCAGCTGCCTTCAGACTAATGCTGCCGACCGCTGTGATCGAGATGGATGCGCCTGCGGTAATGTTCAGCGCTTTGGCGGCAGTGATCGTGACACCGGCGGGCGAGATTGTAACAAGGTTATCGCCCACCAGTATCTTTACGCTCACTGGTGACAGCAGGTTGATGCCGTCGGGACTCATCGTAAGCACCTGGCCGGTGGGTGTCAGCAACTGGATAGTTGGCGGAATATCCATAAAGATGATCTGATTGCCTACGGGCGTGCGTATTTCGCGAATCTGCGGAATTGGCGAAGGCAGGGGAGGAGGCGCGAAGCCAGTCCAGAGGCTGCCGATAATATAGGGCGCGTTGATGTCGCCATGTTCAAATGCAATCAGCACCTGGTCGCCGGGATTGGGAATAAAATAGGTTCCCGAAATGATCCCCGCCATTGGCTGCGCAATGCGCGCCCAAGGCTGCAAGTCCAGATCGTCTACGCACTCCATCTGCACTTGAACACGGCCCAACATCATGGGGTCCAGAAGATTGATGACGCGGCCGGTAACCACGCCATACATGCGCTTGGGTTGCTCTTCTTCTTTCGTCTCAGGAAGCCAGTCTACGCTTACATCGCTCATGGGAGAATCTCCTTTTGAAATTGAAAATGGGTTCTGTAACCCTGGGTATTAATCACATGCGAGGCACTCACGATGCGGTAATTTCCACTGAAGTCCGGGCCGACGCCTTCGATTTCGACGATGGCGCCTGCGCGTATTTTGGGATCACCGACAGCGACCGCGGTGCCGGTCAGGCGATTGTTAATCGTTTGGCGCAGTTTTCGAACCAGGAAAATTGCGCTGTTGGTGATGTCCGCCGGGCTCCCGATGGGCTTGTTGATGAAAGCCGTGATGGGCCCGATGATGCTTTTGAGGGATGCCGCAGCAGCACCTGGGACGACTTGAATCTGCAGGGACTCACGATCAAAATCCCAGGCCACGGCAACCATAAACGAAAGCGGAATTTCGCGTAAAGTGAATTTGACACCGACGCCTGCTACCTTGCCGATGGTACTGACACGGGGCGAGAATGACAGCAAGGATTCGCCCCACTTCAAGTGGACAGTGGCGGTATATTCCTTGATGAAACGCGACAGATACATGACGTCGCCATCCACCCAGAAATCGGCATCGTAGGCTTCCGCAATTTCTTTCAGCAGCTGCAGATCGGTCTGGCCCTTTTGCTTGCGGCCAGATCCGTTGAAGATGATATTGACTACGGCGATGGCGGTGGAAGCTGCGGCCAGGGCAGGGTCAATGGCGGGCAACAGCAGATTCTCGGCGCTCAAAATCGCTGCAATCACCATGTCAGGCAACGGTCCGAAGCCACGGCCATAGGAGCCTTCCGAAAGACGATGCAGATAGTCGTGCGCCACCACAGTCATGGTTGGCAGCCCGCCCATGGGAAAGTCTGCTTCTACGCCGGTAATTTCACCTTTGAAGACTTCCTCCATTCTGCCGTCGGCATAGCCTAAGGAAAGAACCAAGTTGTTATCGATGTCGAATAAACCGTCATTGGTATTGGGTCCGTGCACTGGGCCAACGCTGACACCGGTTGGAAACGGGCGGAATCCCAGCCCTTTAATGTGACTCTGCAGCCAGCGCAGGTTTGCGTTGGCGATGGTAACTTCCACTCGATCCGCGGCATTTTGGCCATCGTCATAACTGATGGAGGTAATGGCAGACCGCAACGCTACGGGGATTTCTTCGCCGTTCAACTGCAGCCGGTAATCAGGTGCGTATTGCAGGCTCACTCGATTACCTCACCGTTTTCCGGATCCTGGTACGGTAATTGGGGAATTACCAGACGCGTTCCCACTGGCACCGAATCGGGATGTTCCACGCCGTTATGAATCGCGATCGGACGCCAGGTCTGGGGATTGCCATATACTTTGCCAGCTATGCCGGAGATCGTTTCGCCTTGCCCGACGCCGTACATTTTGGTGTAGTCGGCAGTCTGGCGTTTCACCTCCCGCGATTCGGTATCGCTGTTCTGGAAGCCGTTGAAGGTTACCTGTAGACGCGCGCGTACCGGTGTGCCGCTAGGCAGGAACATCACAAACTTCTGCGTGACGCGGGCCAGAACGCAGGTGAACGTGAGTGATCCCCAGGCGAAGATTAATACCGGCGGCGCGTGGGTATCGGAGTTGATTTCCATCAAATCCGTAACTTTTCTGGTGAGCTCGCGCACATCCTGTCCGGCAGAGTTCAGCACACGGCCACTGGCATCGTGTTTCTCAAATGTGTCCAGAAATAGTTCCATCTCAAGAGTCGGAACATTTCCATTTACGAACTGCGTGATGGGCGCGCTAAGGCCTGGCACCGCGGCCTGCGCATAGTTCATATCACGCGAAAGTGTGTAGTCTTCAGGATTAAACATCACCTGTACGCTTTCACCGGTGACGGTGTTCTTTAGGACTGCCTTTTCCAGTGCCATGCCGTTACCTCCTCCCCATCCGCTCGCGTTGCGCTAAGGCTCTGCGGTCGATGGCGCGGATGACCTGCTCTGCAACACGGGCCACCTCCGGCTCCGGCAACATCGACCGTTTGGGTGCTGCCGGCCATTCCAGTTTCGGCAGGGTGTGCGATTCCAGCTGGGGATGGGTTGTAGTCGGCGGGGGCTTATGAGCAGGTTCCGCGGCAGCCCTATGGGGCGCGGACACAATACGCTCCACAGGCTGCGCAGCCGAAAACGCGGGACGCGCTTGCAGGGCGGGGAATTGCGACATCTCTTTGGACGGCGCTTGCGGCGACAGCACGGTTTCAACACGTTCGACGCGCTCCAGCGCTCTTTCGAATGCCGCATTGGGCACGTTGAACTCTTCGTACAACGATGGGGACACCGATGCAAATGTAAGTTCAATACGCAATTGAGGCGCGTATTCCACAGCGGTTGTATTGTGCCGGTGATGTTCATCGCCGCCGTTTGCCAGCACGATCCGCTCGGCTGGAGCCTCTATTGCCAGCCAGTGCTGATAGTGGCCCTGAAGACGTTCCACCAACTGCATCACCCCGGTGGAATGACCTTGCGTCACACGCATTTCAGGCGAAGTCACCATCATCGAATTGGATTTCTCAGGCTTCATTCATCCTTCGATTGAGGGAAGATATCTCTCCCACCCAACGTCTACGTTCTTCGTGCTCCAGTTGCATCACTTCCTGGTGTGGCCAGTGAAAGTGATAGCTGATGAAGGCTATCTCCTCGTGGAGCTGGGGGAGAGGATAGCCAGCTACCCCCCCATGCCCACCGCCTGTTCAACAAACTCGTGGCGGCATTCCGGACAGACAATGCGCGCGATGCCGGCGGGATTGAGGGCGTTCATTTCGTTGTAGAGCTTTTGCAGAAACGCGAGATCGGTCGCGTAGAGATCTTCAATCACTTTCGGATTGATCTGCCCTAGGCTGCCTAGACGCGTTACCACCCGGGCGAGCAAGATCACGACAAGATAGGCGGGATTCTTGACCACGCGAGGATCCTTGAGAGGCAGAATTTCATCTGCCGCCGTGGCCCTGCGCATAGTGCCTTCGCGATGCAGAGAGCCTTCGGAATCCAGGTAGCCGCAAGGCAGCGTGAATTCAATTTCAGTACGAAACATAGTGGGTCTCCGTTACGCTCGCTCGAAGCCTTCATGGGCCAGTTCAAGCGTTTCGATAGCCAGGTCGTTGCCTTCAGCGGTCAGATTCGGGCCATCCCACTTGCTGGGCCACGCCCGGTAAAAGTTCCAGCGCGCCACTTCCTGTCCGGCACGGTCCAGCAGAACAATCGAGCCGTTCCTGCGGTCGATGGCGCCCTGCACAATACGCCGGTGCCAGTTGTACAGATCCACGTCGTCGGTCATACCCCACTTCAAAACGATGTTGCTGTAAGTGGTCTGACCGGGGATCTTCCGGGTGGTTGTGTTCTCGCCGCCTTCGCGGTGTTCAATTACCTGGACGGTGGAATCGAATCCGCTGCATTCGTGAAATGCGGCGCGGCGAATTCCGTCGATTTCCACGTGAAAGTTATAATTTCCATACGGGTCGGGTCTAAATCCTGTTGGCATATCTATTTCCTTTCCTTAGGACTCGGTGATCTCTGATCCGCCCTGCCAGATGCCGATGCGCACCACAATGAACTCGGCGGGATAAGTGGGACGTAGACCAATTTCCAGCGTCAGGCGGCCTAGCGCGAGGGAGCTGGGTGGATTCAACACGTCGTCGATACGCACATAGAATGCCTCTTCCGCTTTATTGCCGAACAAGGCGCCGTCCCCCCACACGCGGGTCAGAAATTCAGTAATGGACCGCTTTAGCTTTTTCCAAAGCGCCGGATTGTGGGGTTCAAAGATGGCCCAGTTGATGCCTTGTTCGATGGACTCTTCCAGATAAAGGAACAGCCGCCGCACATTGATGTATTGCCAGTTGGTGTTGCGGGATGTAGTGCGCGCACCCCAAACCAGCGGCTGTGCCGAATCTGGAAAGACGCGAATAATGTCGATGCCGGAAAGATTCAAAGGACCTTGCTGTTCGTTCGTCAAGCGCCTGACAACACCGGTAGAGTTGCGGATATAGGTATTGGCCGGAGCCTTATGGACGCCCCTGCTTTGATCTGTGCGGGCGTAGATGCCGGCAATATGACCCGATGGCGGCATGGAATCCTGTTTGCCGGTGAGCGTGTTTGGCACGGTGATCCATGGATAGTAGAGCGCAGCGAATCCACGTTCAGACCGCACGTTGCTTAGCTGTGTTTTGAGATTTGTGAACCCCGGTGTGGGGTCGTTCACGCCATCCAGAATGGCGAAGCGGTCGGCCATCGCTTCGCAATGATCGTGCTGGCCAGCAATGTGGGCTTCGCAGTGAATGACCGCGTTTTTGTGCGCGTTCTGAACCCGCCGGTTGAGGGCCGCCTGATACGCGGAGAAGTTGGAGTAGACGTGGGCGACCAGCTTCGCGTCACGCTTCTGTCTACTGATCCGGAACGCGGTTACATTGATTTTGGCCGGTGAAATCCGCCGAACAGTTGAGTATTAAAACCCTAGCGCGCTCACGATTTTCGCGTATACTCAGAAACATTACTGCTATGCCGTGCCCGTATTTCGAGCCTCACAACATAGCGGCCCAACAGCAGAATGGTAATGCGCGTTTGCCGCTTATCGACGAATATGACGGGTTGTGCCGTGCCGCTTCGGAGCCGATTGAAGCGCCCGTGGAGCTTCGATTCCGGTACTGCAATCACGGCTATTCCAAGGGATCGTGTGAGCGTTTTCCTTCGAGCGAAGTTCGATCATCACTGCGGTATCATGTCGTGGGGCGTACCGAGAGCGCACTTGAGTTTATTTGTATAGAAGAGCAGAACTATGCCCCACTTGCCTGGCATCGGGTTCAATACTTTTTCGCGGGCGAGCGCTTGCAGCCAGAGCTCGCTGACGCCTGCATACAAGCCCAGGCGATTGCGTTTTGCCAGAGCTATCTTAAGCGCTTCTCGTAACAGCCGTTGATCCGAACCGCTAGAATGGCGAGCGTGGAACCAGAGCGCCTACTCGTCGAAAAAGCCGCGCATTTTCGGACGATACGTGAAACGCAATCCGAGTATTCAGAATTCTGTTTGCCAAACGATGCGAATACGTTGGGCAGCATGCTTGGCGGGCATGTGATGCATCTTGTGGATTTGTGCGGAGCGATCGCTGCGATGCGGCATGCTCGTTGCCCCGTGGTAACCGCTTCGGTAGATCAAATGACGTTCCTGCACCCGGTTCGCCTTGGGGAACTTGTCAGATTGAGATCGCAGGTGAACCGGGTATTCCGGACATCTATGGAGGTGGGTGTGAAGGTATGGGTGGAGAACCTTCACAGCGGCGATATCCGGCACACTTCATCTGCATACCTCACGTTTGTAGCGGTGGATGCGGCAAGTAATCGTGTTTTGTTGCCGCAAATCCTGCCAGAGACAGAGGACGAGAAGCGGCGTTTTGAAGAGGCGGCTGAACGCCGAGCATATCGGCTTGCCTTCAAGGACAAAACGAAAAAAACAGCCGATCTATAAGGGCATTTAGGCACGCGGCGAACTGGTACACTTGTGCCGATGGCAAATAAAAATGAATTCATTCGGGAGACTACTCTAAAGGGGAATCGTTTTGCGCTAGCCGGGCCCGAGCTGAAACCTGGTGATTCCGCACCCGATTTTGAGGTGGTGGATGGGACGCTTCAAAAAGTCAACTTAGCGAAGACAGGAGAGAGTGTTCGCATTTTCAGCGTGGTTCCTTCGCTCGACACGCCTGTTTGTGATGCTCAGACGAAACGCTTTGAAGACGAGGCAGGGAAACTCTCGGATGTGCGGATTTACGCGATCAGCATGGATCTTCCATTCGCGCAAAAGCGTTGGTGCGGAAATTTCGGAATCAATCGCGTGACCATGCTATCGGATCATCGAACGGGATCGTTCGGTAACAACTATGGAACGCTGATTCCCGACCTGAGGATCGAAAGTCGCGCCATTTTTGTGCTGGACCGCGATAATCGGCTTCGCCACGTTGAGTACGTCAAAGAAGTTGGAGATCATCCCAACTATGAATCCGCACTGAGCGCTGCTCAAGAAGCGGTCGGCCAGACTACTCATTCAGTAACTTCGTAAGTTCTTACTCGAACCGGCGTTCTTAGGCAACGTGCGCGTCGGGCAAAGTGGCAGTACCGAACCAGAAATTCCCGATGGAGCGGACGACGTCCACATAGTCGTGCAGGTTTTCTGGCTTCGTTATATTGCAATTCGCGTTCAAACTATAGGCCTGCCTTATATCCTCGTCGGCTTTGGAACTCGTCATGATGAGTACGGGGATTTGCTTCAGGTGGGGAGCCGCTTTAACCTCGGCCAACACTTCGCGCCCATTTTTTCTGGGAAGATTGAGGTCCAGAAGAATGATATCGGGGCGAGCGACTAGACCCACTTCGGATTCGCGGAGATACTCCATGGCCTCCACGCCATCCCGAGCTAGCGTAATTTGAACCTCGAGAGGCGTTTGCTTCAGGGCCTCTCGAATCAAGCGAACATCGCTGGGACTGTCCTCTACCAAAAGAATGCTGAGTGAATTCATGACTGCTTGGCGCGCTCTCGACTGTAGAGATGAGCAAGTGGCCGACCAATCCTGTAAGTAATTGTTTCCCCACACCGTTGCACAGCCCTTTAACCTTCTCTCGGTAATAAAGGCTAGTACATCTCTCAGGATAGACGGAAAAAAATGCGCACATCGTACGTAATTAAAGCAACAGACGAGTATTTGACACCCTGATAACCTGCTTCTTATCATTGACATTGCACCGGTTCCGCCTTTCGGATGCGATAATGGCGAAGACGGACCATTAATTTCGCAGCTCTGGAGGCGCCTTGATCAAGCTAGACATCATCAATGAGGTCGTGAACCGCACTGGGATTACCAAAACGAAAGCAGAGATGGCGGTCGAGACGGTCTTTGAAACGATGAAAAAGGCTCTGACCGAGGGCGATCGGATTGAGCTCCGCGGCTTTGGAATTTTCAATGTGCGGCCGCGGAAAACCGGGATCGGACGCAATCCGAGGACGGGAGCTGAGGTCGCGATTCCGCCGGGAAAAGCGGTTCGCTTCAAGCCGGGCAAGGAATTGCAAACGCTGCAATAGAACCAGTGTCTGAACCGGGATTAACGGGGCGGATCGAGAGCGATTCATCAAACCCGCACAGTGGAGCCCGTTTGTGGCCCGGCCCCTTCGAAGACCTTCCACAAAGCAGTGAAGGGTTCGGGTCGGCGCGCAGGTGGTGGCTCCATAGCCTGCTGTTTCTCCTAACGCTGATCACAACTACAACGTTTGGGTTTGCCGAGGTGCAGAGCTTCCGGTCCAACCGTCCGCTCGAGATCGATTGGATCGTGGATGGATATGTGAGGCTGGCACGTGGCGACTTAAGCGTGCTAACTGGCCTTCAGTTCTCCATTCCGTTGATGCTGATTTTGCTGGCGCATGAATTGGGACATTACCTTGCGTGCCAGCGCTGGCGCGTTGACGCGAGCCTTCCATTTTTTCTGCCATCCCCCACGCTGTTTGGCACGCTCGGGGCGTTCATCAGAATCCGTTCGCCGATTTACACCCGGAGAAGCTTGTTCGATATTGGGGTGTCGGGCCCGCTAGCTGGGTTCGTCGTGCTGACGCTATTTTTGCTCGCGGGCATTCGGATGTCACGACTCATTCCGGGCGTCGGGACGCGAGGCTCGGTTGTATTTGGCACTCCACTTCTTTTACACGTACTGCAGTGGCTACGGTTTCCGGGGGCCTCGACGTCGGATATCTTGCTTCACCCAATGGCGATGGCTGCGTGGGCAGGCTTACTTGCCACGGCAATCAACCTGCTGCCCATCGGGCAACTCGACGGCGGTCACATATTATACGCGGCGTTTGGACCGAGGTTGCACCGCGTGTTATCCACTATTTTTGTAGCCGTACTCGTTCTGCTCGGCTTTGCCTATTGGCCCTGGTGGGTCTGGGCAGTCATCATGTTTTTCTTTGGAAGGCGGCATCCCCTGGTCTATGACGAGACGCCGCTCGATGGGTATCGCGTCCTTGTGACGATTGTGGCCTTGCTTCTCTTCCTGCTTTCCATTTCGATCGTGCCGGTATACGCGAAATAGGTCGCATGCCGATAAAAATTTCTGCGGCGATTATCACGTTCAATGAGGAGCGGAATGTAGCGCGAGTGATAGAAAGCTTGCGGTGCTGTGATGAAATCCTGGTGCTCGATAGCGGCTCGAACGACCGGACAGTAGAAGTTGCCACTAAGCTGGGGGCCAGAGTTGAGGAAGCCTCATGGCATGGATATGCGGCTCAGAAAAACATTGCTGCTGAGCTGGCGGCTCACGATTGGATCTTGTCGTTGGATGCCGACGAGAGTCTGAGCGAAGCCTTAGAGGCCGAGATTTGGCACATCAAGAAGAGCGGTCCGAAGTTTGATGGCTACACTATGCCGCGCCTGGCTCAATATCTGGGACGCTGGATTTTACATAGCGGCTGGTATCCGGACAGGAAAATCAGACTGTTCAATCGAAAGAAGGCGAAGTGGGTAGGCGAGTTCGTGCATGAGTCGGTGAAAGTAGAGGGGCGGGTGGGGCATCTGAAGTCGAATCTGCTTCACTTCACGTGTGACTCGTTATCTGAGCACGTGCGATCGATGGACGGCTATACGACTCTAGCCGCTCAGGAGATGGTATCGCGTGGAGAAATCGCAACTCTAAGCCGATTGCTTCTGGAGCCTCCATGGACGTTTTTGCGCACGTATTTCGTGAAACTCGGATTTATGGACGGAGCGGAAGGCCTGGCAATCGCCTACATGGGTGCTTTCTACAATTTCCTGAAATATTCAAAGGCTCGATATATGAGCCCGGGGCGGAAGTCGTAAAAGTTTGCGGATCGTGCACATCGACACCGGGCGCGAAATGCGAGGCGGACAGCACCAGGTGCTTCTGTTACTGAAGGCTTTGAGAGAAGCGGGGCATCAATCAAGGCTACTCGCCCGTGAAAAAGGCCCGCTGTGGAGTGCAGCCGAAGTCCACGGATTCCCCGTGTACGCCGCTGGTATCGCGGAAATATGGCGACACTCGAGAGATGCGGATGTGGTCCATGCCCACGACGGGCGAGCGCATACGATCGCTGCCATAGCGTCGCGGTGCAAATTTGTGGTATCGCGGAGAGTGGCATTTCCGGTGCGGCGGGCCGTAATCTCGAAGTGGAAATATCAGCGTGCCGCGAGATTCCTGGCAGTTTCGCAGTTCGTGGCGCGAGAGTTGGAAGCAGCTGGCATTCACAAAGAGAAGATCGACCTCGTGTACGACGGCGTGGAGCTACTGGAAGCTATCCAAGAATGGAGAGCGGAGTATCCTGCAGTGGCGCTGACCTCGAGAGATCCGCAGAAAGGCCGCGATTTGGTTGAGCAAGCGGCTGAGGTGGCCGGCGTGCGGATCGTGTTTTCTGAAGATTTGGCACGGGATCTTCGGCGGGCATCGATGTTCGTGTATATTACGCGATCTGAAGGACTGGGATCAGCAGCGCTGCTGGCCATGAATAGGGGCGTTCCGGTGATCGCAAGCTGCGTCGACGGTTTGACGGAGGTATTGACAAACGGAGTGTCGGGCATTCTTGTTACGAACGACGCGCGTGAGATTGCCCATGCCATGCGCAGCATTTTGGAAGATGCTGCGTTTTCGCACCGGTTAATCGATCAAGCCAGGGCGCGCATTGCGGAGTGTTTCACAGTAGAGCATCTGGTTCGCGGAACGCTGCTGTCATACGCGAGGGCGCTTGCTGCCTGATCTCCAACCGCTGTACGTGGCCCCGGCGGTGATCTTCGGTCTCATGTTCGGCAGCTTTTTGAACGTATGCATCTACCGCATCCCGCGCGATCTATCGGTAGTCGCTCCGAGATCATTTTGTCCTGAATGCGGTGAGCGCATCGCATGGCACGATAATGTTCCACTCCTCAGTTACGCTGTGCTGCGGGGCCACTGCCGGGCGTGCGGGAAGCGAATAGGTTCGCGATATCCAATTGTGGAATTATCGACGGCAATTCTGTTTACAGCGGTAGCGATTCGATATGGGTGGACAGTTTCGGCATTGAAGTGGGCGCTTTTCGAGGCGGTAGTCATTACTTTGTTCTGGACCGATATAGAGGAGCGAATTCTTCCAGATGAGTTGACGTTGGGAGGCGCACTGATCGGATTGATGCTTGCCTTATTGGTCCGGGTACCCGGAGAATTGGCTGGGCTGTTTCTGCCTGGCCCCAAAATGGTATGGCAATCGCTGTTCAACGCCGGCGTGGGTGCGACGGTCTTGGCGGGACCGATCTGGATGCTTGGATTTATCTATGCGCGCGTGCGGGGACGGGAAGGTCTTGGGTTGGGCGACGTGAAGTTGCTGGTCTTGCTAGGCGTGTTCCTTGGATTGGAAAATGGTTTGCTAGCGCTGCTCATCGGGGTTTTGAGCGGCTCGGTGATTGGGATCGCATACATATGGTTGACCCGCAAGAAAGCGTCTACCTATGAGCTTCCGTTCGGCAGTTTTTTATGCGCCGGAGCAGCGCTGGTGCCGCTCGTGCACAAGCTATAAATGCGGAGCTAAGCGCTACATCCTTGGTGTACCATAGAGCTTTACGGTATGAAGGAACTGCTTCAGGCTCTTTCTCCGGGTGAGCGCGATTGGCGAATTGCGACACAACTGGATCCCAAGCGTCTTCCTGGGCACATAGCAATCATTATGGATGGGAATGGCCGTTGGGCCAGACGGCGCAATTTCCCGCGAATTTTGGGCCATAAGGCGGGCGTAGATCCGGTTAGGACGGTGGTCGAAACGTGCGCGCAGTTAGGGCTGGAAGCACTGACTCTGTATGCATTCTCCGTCGAGAATTGGAAGCGGCCGCGTCATGAAATAGAAGGATTGTGGCGGTTGCTGCGGGTTTACTTGGGGCGAGAATTGCCAAGTCTGATGCAGCACGACATACAGCTGATGGCAATCGGACGGCTGGAATCACTGCCCACGCCGGTACAGGAAGAATTGCAGGCCGCTGTGGACAAAACGGCTCAAAATCGCGGGATGCGCTTGAATCTGGCGATTAATTACGGTGGGCGCACTGAGTTGGTTGACGCGGTGAATTCAATCCTCGATGATGCCAGGGTGGATGGACGCCTTTCTTCGTTAGAAGTTACTGAAGAGGCGGTTGCCGCTCACCTCTATACTGCAGGCGTTCGAGATCCGGACCTGCTAATTCGGACCTCCGGAGAAATGCGAATCAGTAATTTTCTGTTATGGCAGGTTGCCTACTCGGAGTTGTACGTGACCGAAACGTTGTGGCCGGACTTTACACGCACGGATCTGCTTGAGGCGATTTTCGAATATCAGAACCGGGAGCGCCGCTTTGGGGGATTGGCGCGGAATCCAGCACCCGCGGTAGAAGCGTCTTCCCTTCTATTAGAGGAAGAGGAGCTGGAACTGCCTCTCGCGTAACCGAATGGTGCCGGCTACGCTCACCTAATCATGAAGCGCGCTATAACTGCGATCCTGCTGATCGCGGTTACGATGTACCTTGTCTTTTCGGCACCTCATTGGCTTTTTCTACTGGCAGCATGCTGCATGGGTCTGCTTTGTTACTGGGAATATTCAGGTCTGGTTGCGGCACATGGTATTCAGCGGTCTCGCATCTTCGGAATTCTCGCTGGTCTGTTGATTTTGGTTTGGCCGGAAGAAGCATTGACGTGGCTGACCCTGCTGGCAGCACTGGCGCTCGCAACGGCGCTCGGCCATGCGGAGTTGCGTGGCGTTCTTCCGCAGGTTTCATCCGCCTTCTTTGGAGTGCTTTACACATTTGTACCCTGGCGCTATGCAACTCTCCTTCGCAGTGAAAGCAAGCACTGGTTATTTTTCGGGCTTGCATTGAACTGGGCGGGCGACACAGCTGCGTATTATGTCGGGCGTGGATTCGGAAAACACCAGCTAGCGCCCGTTGTAAGTCCTAAGAAAAGTTGGGAAGGTGCTGCCGGTTCGGTTCTGGGTTCGATTATTTTTGGAACTCTTTACATGGGTTACTTCGAACCACAGGTGCCGTTGTGGCATATCGCCGCAATTGCAGTAGCGGGAAATATTGCGGGACAATTCGGCGATCTGGCGGAATCTGCAATGAAGCGCGGCGCCGCTGTCAAGGACAGTGGGCACATGCTGCCCGGACACGGCGGAATATTGGACAGGGTCGATAGCACGCTGTTTGCTCTGCCCGTGGTATATGTGCTTTCCGTTTTAAGCGCACAGCATTAACTTCTGCATTCGTCGAAACCCGACCGGTACTGCACTCATCAGTTGGGTAGTGGAGTTCAGAGATTGTATTCCCTAGCGGAATTACAAAGACGAATTCCAAATCCAGAATTTACGTTTCTAAAAATGGAACAACAGGTGGGAAGAGAATTATGCGTAAAGTAAGTCTGATAGGAATAATGATGCTTGCAGCCGTATCGCTCCATGCACAGGAATCAAACATGCCAGTGAAGCTGGGTCTCAAGATCGGCGTTCCAGTTACGGATATGTTCGCAGCCAGTAACACGGACCAGTTGGGCAATACCATATCGGGGCCGTATACGTCTGCGGTGCCGAGATATGAATTTGGTGTGAGCGGCGAGTTTCGTCTACCAATGAATCTGCGCTTTGAAATAGACGGGCTGTTCAAAAGGGGAGGGTTTAATAGCGCGTTGCCCTTCGGATCGACTGGAAGTCTCGCGTATCGGCCGACGACATTCAACAACTGGGAAATTCCGGGTCTCTTTAAATACAACTTGAGCATGGGACATTTTCGCCCGTTCGTTGACTTTGGCGCGTCGTTGCGGCATATCTCTACAATCAATCAAACCACGTACGCGGCAGGACTTTCGTTTCCTCGCATATCCGATAACGCGATTGAGCTGCACAACCGGAATAGTTTCGGTGGCGTGGCCGGGTTCGGGTTTACGTTCAAGCGAGGACCGTTCGAGCTTACTCCGGAAGCACGGTATACACGATGGGCAAATCAATCCTTCGTGAGCGGCCCAGGGAGCCTGAGGACCAATCTCGACCAGGGGGACGTCTTACTCGGGATTAGCTTCTAAGTCGTTTTATCGATTGAAGGGACCTCGTGCGGGTCCCTTCGTATTCTTAATGAATCGTTCTCGTCTTGCGATTCATGTAATCCATCAATAAGTAATTGCCCAGTGTATAGGGAGTGGTGAAATACGCCTTTCCACGGCACATCTGGGTTACTTTTTGAATGAACTGCACAAGGCCGTAATCGCTGGCAAGCATGAAGGTATTGATTAAGATGCCCTGCTTCTTGCAGCGTGCGACTTCTTCGAGCGTCTGACTGATGACAAGCGGATCGAGCCCGAACGCGTTCTTGTAAATGCGACCGTCCTCGAGAGTGAGAGCTGAGGGCTTGCCGTCCGTAATCATGACGATCTGCTTCATATCTTTTTTTTCTTGCGATAGAAGGCGTTGCGCAAGGATCAGACCATCGCGCGTATTCGTATAGTACGGACCAACCTGTACACGCGCCAATTCAGAGAGGCGCAGCTCCTCGGCTGAGTCGTGGAAAAGAACACATCGCAAGCTGTCACCCGGATATTGAGTTCGGATGAGATGCGAAAGCGCTAGTGCCACTTTTTTGGCTGGCGTGAACCGATCTTCACCATAGAGAATCATGCTGTGGCTGCAATCGAGCATGAGAACCGTAGCGCAGGAGCTCTGATACTCGGATTGATGCACGTATAGATCGGAGTATTCGAGCTGGAGAGGAAGATTCAGCCCTTCGCGTTGTAGCGCGGAAAATAGCGTCGCGGGAACGTCAAGGTTCAGGGTGTCACCGAACTCGTAGCATTTCGCCCCCCCACTTGCGTCGATACCGGTCGCGAGATCTCGCGTGTCATGCGCACCAAAGCTTGACTTGCCAAGCGAGCCGAGAAGATCCTTCAGCGTCTTGAACCCCAAAAAGTCAATGGCCTTATCCGTTACTTCGAAATGGGAGTGAGTTTCGGGGCCGTCTTGAGAGCCTGGCGCGGAGGGCGAGTCGGGAGTCGGCCCGTCGAAATCGATATAGCCTCCCTTCTCGAGCTTTTCAACAAGCCGCTCCACCAGCTTGTCCCGCTGCTGGGCTGACATTTTCTCTAACCGGTCGCGTATCTGCTCAGCCTGTTCGGGATCGAAAATTTCGCCGCTCTCAAGTGCGCGATTAATGGCCTCCTTGAGATCTTCCAGCGTATGCTGGTTCATCTCCGAGAATTGAAGATAGGGATCGTCGTAACCGCTTTGCAGTAAGTAATCGGACAGCGCGCGAAGGAGATCATCGAGGTCCACTCCCAAATCTTCTTCCGAGAACCGTGAATACGAGATGGATCTCATGGCTCTGCTTTCATCTGATCAGTTCAGGTTCCGTCGACCGCCTCCGGGCCCGCCTCCCCGCCTGGGGTCAAATCCCCGGCGCTGCGGATCTTCGCGTTCCTCGCGCATACGATCTTCGCGGGGGAGTCGCTCGCCAGCTACGAATTCAAGCTCTTCGTTGCGGCTAATCCGTCTGTGGGCATACAGGCCTTCGAGAATGAATTCCCCAGCGGAGGCGCGCATCGCATCTCTTTCTCCGCCGTTGAGACCGAGCTTACGAGTAAATGGAAGCAAATCCTGAATACGGCTCAGCTGCTCAATAATCTTATCTGCGGGCATGTTCTCATCGAGCCGAAGCGAGCCGCCGAGCTCGAACCATTGGACTATCTGCCGCAAATTGACGCCCTCGAAATATGAGTTGTACACCTTACCAACGGCGTTGCGGATGATCTCCCGGGCCACGGCATCCCCGCCTTTCAATTCACCTTCATACTCTAGCTCCAGCTTGCCGGTAATCGATGGTAGTGCTGCGTAAACGTCGAGAATGCGAGGGACGGTCTCGCTCTCTTGGCATTTGAGAGCGCGACGCTCAGCGTTCGAAATGACATTTTCCAGAACGGAAATGGGCAAGCGCTGAGAAACTCCAGAACGTTTGTCGACGCGCTTGTCGTCGCGCGCTGAAAATGCAATTTGCTCGACAACTTCGTGGATGAAGGGCGGCAATTCAGTCGCAATGGGAGAGCGTCGTCGTATCCAGGCCTCCTGTTTGGTAATCGCGATACCTTCGTCGACAGTGTACGGATAATGCGTGCGAATCTCGCTGCCAATCCGGTCCTTTAAAGGAGTGATGATTTTTCCGCGTGCCGTGTAGTCTTCCGGGTTGGCAGTGAACACGAGCAGGACATCGAGCGGTAGGCGGACCGGATACCCTTTGATCTGGACGTCACCCTCCTGCATGATGTTGAAAAGCCCTACCTGCACTTTGCCTGCAAGATCCGGAAGCTCGTTTACGACGAAGAGACCGCGATTGGCTCGGGGCAGAAGGCCGTAGTGGATGGTCAGCTCATTCGAGATATCCTGTCCCGCACGAGCAGCCTTGATAGGATCGATGTCGCCAATCATGTCCGCGATCGTTACGTCGGGAGTGGCAAGCTTCTCGACGTAGCGATCTTCGGCAGAGACCCAGGCGATGGGCGTATCGTCGCCCAGACTGGCGCATTTCTCGCGGCACTGTTTGCAGATTGGTTGCAGAGGATGATCGCGAATTTCGCACCCTGCAATGTATGGCATCCGTGGATCAAGCAACCGTGTCAGCATTCGCGCCAGACGCGTTTTGGCTTGACCGCGCAAGCCCAACAAAATGAAGTTGTGTCGCGACAAGATCGCGTTCACTACCTGCGGGATCACTGTATCGTCAAACCCCATCAGTCCCGGAAACAAATCTTCACTGCGGTTTAATTTGCAGATGAGATTGGATCTAAGCTCTTCTTTGAGTGTCCGATCGGGTTGCAGCTGATCGAAAAGGCGGCTGGCGCGAAGTGCGCCCAGTGTCCGGGGCAAGTCGGAGTGAGGCATTAAGAAAGACTCGCGATTTGGTTTCAGAGACAAGTTTAGCAGTGCGCTTTTGAGGAGGATTAAATCATGATGTTTCTGGACGAAGAGCGTGTTGAAGCATTGCTCCGTTGGGAAGAGCTGCTTCGAACGATGGAGAAGGCGCTCATGGACTCTTCTGCAGGGCGAGTCACACAGCCGGTCCGAACCGTCATTCCGGTTCCAGAGCAAGGCGCGTTCTTCGGCATCATGCCGGCGGTTTACGGCCATGTGATGGGAACGAAACTTGTGAGCGTCTTTCCCCGGAACGCGGATCGCGGTCTGCACACACACTTAGCCGTGATTCATCTCATGCGGGCCGATACGGGCGAATCACTAACTGCAATGGATGGCCGAGTGATTACAGCTTGGCGAACGGCCGCGGTTTCGGCTATTGCTACCAAGCTACTGTCACCCGAGAATGTGCGCGTACTCGCGATTCTGGGGAGCGGTGTGCAGGCACGTGCGCATTTTCACGCATTGAAGCTGGTGCGAAATTTTGAAGAAATCCGGATTTGGAGCCGCACGGTAGAACACGCGGAACGATTCGCTGCCGAAACCGGAGCTACCTATATGAGCGCTGAGCAGGCAGTTCGTGGCGCAGATGTGATCGTCACGGTTACGAACGCCTGCGAACCAATCTTGCGCGGAGCTTGGTTGAAACCAGGCGCTCACGTGAATGCGGTGGGCGCAGTTGGACCGAAAGCCCGCGAACTGGATGATGATGCGATGAAGAACGCGGTGGTTGTGGTTGAATCGCGCGAAGCCGCATTCGAGGAATCGGGGGAGATCATGCACTCCGGCGCCCAGATCTATGCAGAATTGGGTGAAGTATTGGCTGGAAAAATACCTGAGCCGCAGGGCCAAACGACAGTTTTTAAATCGCTCGGCATTGCCGTTGAGGATGTGGCGGCAGCCGAACTAGTGTACAGGCGGGCGATGGGCATGGGGCAGGGCGGAGCGGCATGATATACTCCCGCGCAGGTATGACGGACATGCTGAAAACGAGATGGGTGGTCGTCGCTGCGGGCGCACTCGCAGTGATTTCGATGAGCGGCTGTGGGGCTGCGGCGCACGAGCCGACGGAAAAATATTTCTTGGTAGCGGCTAACATTAAGTTGCCCTATTGGCAAACGGTCGTGAGCGGGTTAAATCGAGCCGCCTCAGAAATGAAGGTGAAATCAGAGCTGGCCGGTCCCGACACGTACGATCCGCAAGGAGAACACAACGAATTTCAAAGAGCCGTGGCGCAAAAGCCGAGCGGCATCATGGTGTCTGCTGCCGACGCAAAATTGCTGGGCCCCGATATTGACGCGGCATTGGGGCAGGGCATCCCGGTAATTACGGTAGATTCCGACGCGCCGAATAGTAAACGGCTTTTGTTTGTTGGAACGGATAACTTCAATGCGGGAAGTCTCGGAGGTCGACTGGTTGCGAAACAGCTGAACGGCAAAGGGACCGTTGCGATCTTTACGATGATGCCTCAAGCCAATTTAAACGAGCGCTTACAGGGCTATCAAAGTGTTTTCCAAGCGCATCCAGGAATCAAGGTATCGGAGATCGTCGATATAAAAGGCGACGCGCCTACTGCATTTGACAACGCCAGGCGAATTCTGGACGCCAAGAACAAAGTGGATGCCGTTGTCTGCTTAGAGGCGATTGCGTGCCCAGAAGTTGGCGAGGTCGTCAATCGGGAGAATATGGCGGGCAAGGTGACGATTGTCGCCATGGATACCGATCAGCGGACGCTGGATTGGATTCAGAAAGGCGTGATCTCTGCAACTATTGCGCAAAAGCCGTTCACGATGGGATATTACGGATGCAAAGTGTTAGATGACTTGCACCATCACAGGCCGAATCCGCTAACGGCGAACTGGGGGCAAAATCCCTTTTCTCCGATCCCGACGTTTGTCGACACAGGTACGTCAATGATCGATAAAGGGAATTTGGACGCATTCAAACAGGAACAGCAGTCAGCGGGCAATCCGGGCACACCCCAATAATTAGCGTCGACGCCCTACATCAAGAGCTGTTTCATGCGGTTGTAGCTGGCCGCCTGTTGGCGCGCAAGATCATCCTTGATCAAATTCAATGCATAGACGCACAGCTCGAATTATTCGGAGAGTTTTCGAAACAGGGGGGCAATGTCGCGGTATTCAAATTGGTCGAATGCAGCGACCACACGATAACTCTCTTTACCGGCCTTCAGGTAATCGATCAATGAATCCATACGGAACGGCTTACGATTGAGCTTCCCGACGTACTCAGGGAATAAACCGGTTAAGAAGAGCGTGTAATCACCTATGTGTTTGCGCACTTCGCGCTCATATTCAAAAGATCGTCCTTCGAGCAGGGGATTTGAGGCAATTAGCATTTCAGCCACATCTTCGAGACGCCGCCCTTTCGAGTTCCGCAGCCGGTACAGGTTATCTACATGGGTGAAACTAACCAAGAGATCGCCGACATAGTCGCTAATTTGCGGATCGTCGAGTTGCGCAGCTTGGATGAGATGCTTGTAAAGTAGTTCAGAGAAAAGTCTTCGTAAGGGATGGTTTGGACTCACTTGAATCGGCATCGAAACACGTTCAACTCCAATTTTATCGGGGCGTCGTCATGAATCTGCTACCCAGAGACGAAAAGTTTTTTGACCTCTTCCATCAGCACGTCCGAATTTTGTGCCAATCTTCACAACTTTTGATGACCGGTTTGACTTCCGGGTACGGCGGCATGTGTCGAATCTCGAGACAAATGGAAGCTCTGGAACAGAACGGCGATGAGGTGATTCACGAGATCTTCAGAAAACTGCAATCTACATTCATCACTCCGTTCGATCCGGAAGACATTCAGACGCTTGCCACGACTCTCGATAACGTTCTGGACTCGATTGAGGACGCAACCTTCCGTATTGTGGCTTACCGCTTAGACCCGATTCCCGAAGCCGCCGTGCAGCTTGGGCAGATGATCGACGACTCTTGCCGGGCTCTCGCGAGAGCTATGATGTCTCTGAGAGATCGGAAGCCGGTGATGGACGATTGCATCGAAGTGAACCGGCTTGAGAATGAAGCCGACGCGATCGAGCGTACCCAGGTCGGGAATCTCTTCGCATCGAATATGGATCCGCTGAGCGTGATGAAGCACAAAGAGGTCATTGAAATCCTCGAGCAGACGACTGATCTATGCGAAGACGTAGCTGACGTGGTGCAAAACGTTGCCGTAAAGAACAGCTAGCGTCTCAACCTAAAACCGCCAAGACCAGCTCCCTGTGGTCGCGGCTCAGAAGGTAAAGCGGAGCTGCAGATCAATGCGGCGCTGATTGCTGGCGGTCGCCTCCGCGCCGTAGCCACCTGTGATGCCGGTGGATTGAAACACGTATGGCGAGGTGAGCGCTCCGTTCGGAGTATTCAAATTTTCGTGGTTGAGAATGTTGCGGGCGTTGACTGAGAGGGTGACATTGTAGCGATGCTCGGTCGTGGCATCGGAGCCGCCGAAGTGCCCGCCACCACCAAAGCCTCCACCACCAAAGCCTCCACCACGACCCCCGCCGCCACCATAGCCCCCGCGAGAGCTTGCGCCACCAGAAGGCCCCTTGAATTTTGTAGTGCCGAATCCCCATGTTTTACTAACGCGCAGGTTGATCCCAATAAATCCCGGGCCCTGACCGATATTGCGTTCGATCAGCGGTTGTCCCGGCAGAGGCAGCGTATTCAGAAAGCCGTAGGGCGTGTCGATAATGTTGGGACCAGGGCCGCTGGCCACGCTGGGACGTGCAGTGGGCTGCGACTGACCGGTTTGAAAGAGATCCGTACCGGTTGTGATGTTATAAGGCGTACCGCTGTGGGCAACGACAAACGGAGAAAACCGCAGCCCCCAGCGCGCAGCTATCGAACCTCCTGCGAAGATCTGGTTCCGAACGTCGAGCTTCGATCGTCCATAATCTTGTGAAAAGTCGTACTGATTGGCTGGAAGGGTTCCCAGACCATCGGTGTCGCTGTGAGCTTCGCCATACACGTAGCGGCCAAACAAAGTGAGCCATCTTCCAACAGAGCTGTTCAGGATCGCCATGACCTGTGTTTGTTTGAAGATGCCGCTCGATTCGTAAAGATAGATGTCGCCTACATTGCCGTAAGGCCGGATCCCGACGCCGTTGCTCGCCGAGGTGGTGCCCGGGTTGGATGTGCCCGGAAACGGATTCGCAGGGGTTGGTAGCGGGGCATTGATGTTGACGGTTCGAAGCTCGTGTACCCCGCGAGCGTTCATGAAGTTGACCGTCAGAGTGGTGTGCGAAAACACTTGCCGCTCCACGCCGAGGACCGTTTGCATCAGATATGGAGCATGGAGGTGGCTATCGATCTGGTAGCGCTGCGCGGTGTTTGAGATCTGCAGATTGCTCAGCGGAGGGGTAGTGCTGAACGCACTGTCATACACGGTTGGATTTTCCAAAAGGTAGTTGATTTGGTTCAAGCCGTTGTAGCGATACGCGGTCAGGACGTTGGTCGAGTCAAAGCGATCGTAAAACATTCCCCACCCGCCGCGAATGACAGTCTTCGAACGACCGTTAGCTCCCTTTGAATCCGGAGACCAAGCGAACGCGATTCTGGGCGCCCAATCATTCTTGTCCGAAATATTGGTCTGCGCTTCCCAGCGAGCACCCAGGCTCAAGGTAAAGTTCGGTCTCACGCGCCAGTCGTCTTGAACGAACGGGCCGAAATCAAGCTGAGATACTCCGACGTAAGGATGACCTGAGCTCATTGTGAATTTCGAGGGGCCGTAGCCCATGGCGGTCACCTGTGCGCTGGAGTAGCCAGTATTGAGGAGCTGCTCGGTTGTGAGGTACTGCTGAATCGACGTCATGGTCGAAGTACCAAGGAAGCTGTAGACGCCGTTGAAATTTTTGGGCGAGTAATCGTCGATAGTTCCGGCTCTGATACGGAGGCCAGCTTTGATGCTGTGCGCGCCGTAAATCAAGGTTGTATAGTTCTGGAATTCATAATCATTCGTACTGTCCCAAGTTGATCCAAAAGTAGGTGAACTATAACCGGAGCCGCCAGAAACGAATGAGTTGGCGACGTTGAGCTGGGGCGTGGTGGACTGGCTCTTCTGAGACTGATCGTCACGCTCGTATTGGAAATGCGTTTCGTTGACCGCATGCGGTCCCAAAACGGACGTCTCGACTACTTGAACCGTTTGCTCAATGTCTGACAGTGAGTAGCCGTTACCGGGCAAATTGAAACTGCCGACGCCGGTCAGAGGACGACTGTTATCACGGTAGGCATACCGGAAGCTGAGGGTGTTATTCGCATTGAGCTGGTAATCGATGCGGGGGCTGACAGTGGTTCGGCGCTGGGGCGTGGGATAGAAGGTTTGAGCGGGAAGGAAACTGAGAAAATCCGGGGCCGCGATGGTCGCATTGATGATGCCGTTATCGTCGATGTTGCGGCGTTCCGCATCGATAAAAAGGCTGGCGTGCTGGCCGAGAGGGCCGCTGAAGTTTCCACCAAACAGTTGAGTTCTAAAGGGTGGATTAACGCTCAGGAACGGGTTACGCGAATTCCAAACGTCATCGCTGATGTTGTAGTAGCCTTGACCGTGGAACTTGTCGGTGCCTGGTTTGGTGAAGATCTGAATACGGCCGTAGCCAAGCTTGTCAAATTCAGCCGAGAACGGATTGGAGTTAATGCGGATCTCGCGAATGGTTTCTTTCGGTGGAAGACGTCCTCCCGTGAAGCCGTCGATAAAAATTTGACTGCCGCCTGGACCGGCGGAAGGCCCGGCGAGCGCCTGCAAATCCGCTTGCAAATCGTCGGGGTCATCGGGCAAGGCGTCCAAATCTTCCTGGCGCAGAACTAAAGCGGAAGCGTTGTTGGAAGGATCGGTGCCGACCTGATTGTTCGTGGTCTCGGTGACGGTCACCTCCTGTTTTTGCGTCTGAATCGTCATGGCGATGTTGCCCGTCGCCAGTTTGCCAGCAGTGACGGTGGCAGAAAGGGCGGTAGTTTGCTGAAGACCTGGGTAGCTCGCGAAGAGCGTATAGGAGCCCGGCGCGACTCCGCGGAAAGTATATGTTCCGTCTCCCGCCGTCTTGGTGGTTTTGGCATTACCGCTGCTATTCGTCAATGTGATGACCGCGCCTGGGATGACGCCGCCGGTGTCATCTTTTACTGTTCCCTGGACGGTGCCGGCGGAGCGCGGGACTTGGGATTGGAACGCCAGTGCTGTTTGAGTGGCAGCTGCGACGGCCAATCCGACAAGTGCCGCAAGTATTGTTTTCTTGTTCATTACACCTCGATCTGAAAGCGGTTGCCGCAAGATGCGGGAAGGCGCCTCACTGGGAGGGAATCGCCATGTCTAGACTCCAGTCACCACCGGGCGATCGGCCCTGGCGTGAGGGAGCCGATTGAAATATAGGTTCCACCCCGGCGATGACGTTCGTGGCGACGAGCTGAGACTTGTCAGCACCCGCTGCTCCTGAGACTATGACCGCGTCGCCTGGCTTGAGATCAGAGACCGCCATTTTCGGCAGGCGCTCGATCATCTGAGATACGTCACCATTCGCGGCGGCGACTACTTTATTACTGCGACCACCCGAACCCGCGGAAACCCCTTCCGGAGCGCCTTGTGGCTCGCCTGCTTTGGCACCCGGAGTTGAACTCCCAGCCGGCGTAGCAGTATTAGCTGCTGATTCGGCCGATCTGAAATTTGGATTCACGTGCCTGGCAAGCATCATGGCAAGTGGCGGTGGGAGTTTCCGAATGGCGGAATCGGCGGTCAACACAACTTGCACGGCTTGTTTCGTCTGAAGATCTGTGACTGTAATCTCATTGCCCCCGGGAGCAATAGAACTCACGCTTCCAGCCACGGTTCGGAATGATCCTGAATAGATCTTTTCGGCCGTGATAGCGGATTCATCCGGAGTCTTGTTTCCCAAGACTCGTACCTGATCTCCGGGTTGTATGTCGGCCAATTTTGAAGGAACGGGAGTTTTCGGATTATCGGGAGCATAGCGAGTGAACTGTGTTCCCTGAGGGATATCGACGACGAGTGGCTTGGGCCCCGCGGGCGTTCGAACATTGATGTTCAATTTGAGCCCTGCCGTATCGACAGAAGTCACGGTACCGGCTATTCCGCGCTGCCGCCAATCGTTTGCTTCGGCTTGACGGGCCTGCTGAAGATCCCGCGCGGACATGAGAATCAGGCTGGCTGCGGCGATGGAAGTAGGATTATCAGCAGCTTTGAAGCCGCGTATGTCAACGCGGTCGCCCACAGCCAGATCGTTGGGTGTTATCCGAGTGGCGGTTTTAAGGTCTTTTGCGCCGGGCTCAACCTTCAGTAGGGTTCTCGTTTTCTCAAGCGAGATGGCGTACTCTGTTCCGGTCTTATCCTGCTTGATTGCTATATGGCGGGATGCCGCGTCGGCGGCAGCGATGGTGCCGACGATGTGTTGGTCCGGCTTGGCAGGCGCTACCGGAGCGTTCTGCCCCGGAGATGCCGATCCCCTCAGGAAAGCGAAGGCTAGAAAGGTGAGTAGAAACTGTCGCATGCGCAGCTTTAAAGGCAGGCAACAAAGGGCGACCGTCTGCCCACCTGCTACGTTAGGAGGGCGAAAATTTCCCAGCCCGAGTTACGTGTTCCCAGCAGAAAGATTTGGGGGTCAGGCAAAAAACTATGCGGCGTTCACGAGCATATCTTCCAACATGTCGTTGCCGTCATCGTGGTTCCGGTCGGCTTGTTCCTGGCACTGAATGCAGAAAGCAGCCCATGGTACAGCGGCTATACGTTTCGGACTGATCTCCTCCTCGCAGTGGAGGCAAACGCCGAACGTACCTTCGTCGATTCGGCGAAGAGCCCCGCGTACGTTGCGCAGCAAGTGGGACTCGCGGTCCAAATTGCGGATGGCGAGCTCACGCTCCGCGGCGTGCTGCACTTCATCCAGCGCATCTGCGCTCTTTTCAATTGTGATTGCATCACGGTTGCGTACAATCTGCTCCAACTCGTCCTGCTTGTTTTCCAGGATCTTCTTAAACTTATTTATTTCAGTTTTCGTCATTTTTTAATTTCTCCTTCTACCGACTAGCATGCCCACTCAATAAACGGATCGTGGCAGCCAAGTCTAAGTCTTTCGTTTAGACGTAGGGTCCCACCAAAAAGGTTCACCAATGGAAACTTGATTTTCCACTGATAAAGTAGCGAGAACGCGCCGAGTATTTTGGGGAGACTCAATGGGAAAGAAGCCGCCAGCAAATGCTTCAGTGCTCCTGCAGTGACTAAACTGCTGGAATGGCCTCGCACTTCCCGTCCGACAAGCAAATGCTGCTCGGATCTTGGCATCATACCACAGCCCTGTAGCACGTCAAGTGCCAATTCCAGAAGGTAACGGGGCAGGGTAAGCGTGTCAAGTCTCTCGATAGAGAAGGCGCTCCAGTGCGCACGCGATCGCCGCATCTTGCAGCGTATCTGGAGAATGTGGAAAGCCTTACGCTTTAAAGGAGTTCGAGGTATAAACTTTCGCGCCTTCCGCCTGGAAGCTGTGGACACTTCGAGCATAGATTTACGGCAGTTTTGCGAGTCGAGATGAAAGCGTTGGCATGCGAATTGCCGGAGCATCTGATGAGGTTAGGTACGACAAAGAGGAATATTCTCTCATGCAGTGTGCAAGAAAGTAAGGGCGGTTGCAGCCGCCGACCGGGGAGGACACCAGCGCCGGACCGAAGGAGTCGCGGCACTCCGGTGTTTTAGACGCAGATATACCCTTTCAGAAAAAGAGCGGCGTGGCCGGCGATCTCGACTCGGTCGCCGAGGAGCTGGCAGAACAACTCGCCGCCGCGGGCAGAAATCTGGCGGGCGTGGAGTACTGTCCTGCCGAGTTCGTTTGCCCAGTACGGAATGAGCGTACAGTGGGCGGAACCTGTGACCGGATCTTCCGGTATCCCTTTCGAGGGCGCGAAGAAGCGCGAGACAAAATCACAATCGGTACCCGGCGCGGTTACGATGACGGCGAAGCGGTCGACGCGCTTTAAAGCTTCCATATCAGGCGTGAGCGCACGGACTTCGTCGACCGAGTGGTAACGGACAAGGTAATCGCGGGCGCCTAGGACCTCGGCAGGCATGGCGCCCAACGCGTGGATCAGTTCTGGATGAACGTCAACTTTGCCGGGTGGGCGGGAAGGGAAATCCATGGCCAAGCGACCGTCGTCACGCCTTACCATCAATTCGCCGGAATGAGTATCGAAGCGCACTATGTCTCCGGGCTGATTCAGTTCGCGGAACAGCACGTGAGCGGAGGCCAGAGTAGCGTGACCACACAGCTCGACTTCGCACACAGGCGTGAACCATCGCAGGTGAAAACGGTCACCGTTGCCAACGAAAAAGGCAGTTTCAGCGAGATTGTTTTCGGCCGCGATGGCTTGTAATGTTGTATCGGGCAGCCAATCGTCGAGCGGACAGACCGCCGCCGGATTGCCGGTGAAAACAGCACTCGTGAACGCGTCGACCTGAAAGATCGGAACTTGCATCCAAGTTGGATGACAGAACGAAGCTAGTGGATGCGAACGCGGTGTTTTTCTTTTAGGACCAGCTCATCGAAAATGGCGAGCACTCGTTTGCGGTAGCTGTACATGCGCCGCAATGAGTCGCGAAAGTTATCTTCATAGCGCTGCGGGTGCAGCCATTTGTCTAACACTGGACGGGGAACGTCGATATCGCGACGGAGATCGTCTGCGGCGTGACCGCGCAAAAAGAGCCCGTAAAAGATGGCCGCTTCCCGTTGCGGGGCGAGTGGATCGACATCTTCCGGAGCGATCATGAGCGCGTCCTTGAATCCGTATCGTACTACGAAAATCGGGTTCTATAAACTCCTCAAGTCATCAGTCTAACAGCGCTGTCAAGTGCCCCGGGGAAGCTGCGTGGGGGAGGACGGTCAGGTAATTTTCTGCGGGCTGAGTAGACAGGCAAGGGCCGGCTTGGTCTGTCCTAAGGCCGGCGACAGAAGGCGATCGTTCTGCCCAAATGTGAGGCGTTTTGCGAAACGAACTCCCGGTACTCGGTCGGGGCGGGCTGGCGTCCGCAGGGGCAGGGATGAATTGTTGTGGCTTTAGAATCATCTACCTATAAGGATGGACAGGGATTGGCGAGGAACTCCGGACCATGACTCGGGCCAGGAAATTCAACGCCAAATGTGCACTTGATGCAACTTCAAAAAAGCGCCCTGGAATGAGCACACGCGCCGTAGGGAAGGCCCATCTGTGAGCACTAGGGCAGATCGCGACATTATAGTAGTCGATGGAAAAGAGCGGGAGCTTCTGGTATATCGGTATCCTTTTCATTCCCTCTGCGATTTGCGGGCAATCGAGTCCGCAGCTTCCGTCAAATCCCAGGTCGGCTGAGCAAATTGAAAGACTTTTCCAAAAAGACCTGTCGGGGGAGAAGGCGATCCTACAACGTCCTGCAAAAGTGCGGCAAATCTTTGCTCACCTCGGTGTTCCTACAATCGCTCTGGCCGGCCAGCGAGAATAAGCCCCAACGGTATGGCATGAATTTCGTATGCATTCCAGACGGCAGGCTAGCCCCGTCTCCTATAGAAGACGCGGCTCATCTTGATCAGTGCCGGACAGAGATGGGCCTCCTGCCCATCGCCTATATTCAAAACTGGTTACGGAAAACTCACCTCAAGGCTTCTGCGAAAAGATTGCTGCAGGCGAAACGTACCCGAAAAAGTGAGAGGAGGAGGGTTCCGTACTAAGTGCGTTTCGGATGAGCTTTGTTGCCGTCGAATTATGGCAAGCGTGCGGTTGGGCGTTCCGGAAAACTATTCCGCACAGATCGAAGCTTCAACCGTCAATGGGGGTCTGCACATTGATTTCCAAGTCAGCGTGAGCGGAGAGATTGGGAAGACGATCTCATTTCAGCTAGGCGGAAACGTCCAACGATTGAGACCAAGACAGTGAATGGCTGGGGACACATTTCGCAGTGCGCATAAAGTGTTTCCAATCTCGAGAGTCCTGAAACATTCGTGTTGACCAGCCCTCCAGGGGAATATACTCTAGGCATAGTGTAACTATGCCAACTGAAAGAGAAGAACGACGCGGTTTATTTCCGGGTGCGCTCGAGATGATGGTGCTGCAAACGTTGCGCGGCAGGCCGCTGCATGGATACGCGATCGCGCAGCATATCCAGCAAACCTCGGACGAGTTACTGCAGATTGAAGAAGGGACGCTGTATCCGGCGCTGCAACGCCTTCTGCGTGAGGGGTGGGTTGCCGCCGAATGGGGTATTTCGCGCACGAATCGGCGAGTCAGGATCTATAAGATAACGGCCGCTGGACGGAAACAGCTGCAGCGCGAGATGTCGAGTTTCGAACGCATGCTCAACGGGATCGCACGGGTGATGGGGCCGTCCGAAACATGAGCCGCATTGGGAATCTGTTCCGGCGCCGGAAGTTGGACCGCGATCTGGCCGCCGAGATGGCAAGTCACTTCGAAGAGAAAATTGACGAGCTTGTCGAATCCGGTATGAGCCGGGAGGAAGCGGTGCTCGCAGCGAAGCGGCGTTTCGGAAACCCGACCTTCCTGCTGGAGCAAGGTCAGGAGGTGTGGAGGTTCCCACCTATGGAAAACCTGCTGCGTGATGTGCGATTCGGAATGCGATCTCTCGCGAAAAGCCCACTGTTCACGGGGATGGCTGCGATGATTCTGGCACTTGGATCGGCGCCAATTGCGCGATGTTCAGCTTGATTGACGCCGTGCTGCTCCGGCCGCTTCCTTTTCCGGATGCTCAGCGGATTGTGGTGCTTTGGGAGCGGCATCCCCATCGCGACCGCCAGAACCCGGTAAGCCCGGTCAATTATCTCGACTGGCGTGAGCGGACGCGCTCTTTCGAAGCAATGGCTTCAGCGTTTTCGATTCCCATGAATCTGAGCGGAATTGGGGAACCCCGCGCGGTGGATGGGGCGATGGTTGGAGCGGAATTTTTTCGCGTGCTTGGCATTTCGCCGCTCTTGGGCAGAACTTTCAACGCGAGCGAAGACATTCCGAATGGACCGAATGTGGCGGTCCTCAGCTATTCGTTATGGCGCGGCCAATTCGGAGGGGACCGCGCTATTTTAGGTAATAATATAGTTGACAACTCATCGGCAAGCCGCTAACATTGAAGCATGGGACCGGACACACTTCAAGACGCGGTGCTTTACTTCTCAGATCCTAACAACTGCCGCGAGTATCTCGTAGCGCACCGCTGGCCGAATGGCGTTACTTGCCCACGTTGCGGTAGCACGAACGTTCTGTTCCAACCGAAGTACAACCGCTGGCAGTGTGGCAGCAAGCACGACCTGAGACAATTCACGGCTAAGACCGGGACTACCTTCGAGGACTCTCCGCTCGGTCTGGACAAGTGGCTAGTCGCCATGTGGCAAGTTGTGAACTGCAAAAACGGCATTAGCTCTTACGAGATTCATCGTGCTATCGGCGTGACACAGAAGACGGCGTGGTTCATGGATCATCGTATACGCCTCGCGCTAACGTCAGGCTCCTTTGATAAACTCTCTGGCGAATGTGAAGCAGACGAGACATTTATAGGCGGCAAGGCGCGGAACATGCACGTCGGAAAACGGCAGCGCAGAATCACTGGAACAGGGACCAAAGATAAGACTGCGGTGATGGGCATATTGGAGCGCGGCGGGAAAGTCCGCGCCAGTGTAATTCCGAATCGGAAAAGGTACGCACTACAGACCGAAGTTAAGAAGCACGTGGAAGCGGGTTCCGCGCTCTACACCGATGCGTTGCTTTCATACGAAGGACTGGCCAGCGACTACGCGCACCAGGTGATCGATCATGCCGTGCAATACGTTGATGAGAAGATTCACACGAACGGCCTTGAAAACTTTTGGTCGCTACTTAAGCGCAGCATCAATGGAACCTACATTAGCGTGGAACCGTTTCATCTGTTTCGTTACCTCGATGAGCAAGCGTATCGGTTCAACAACCGCAAACTAACCGACGGTGAGCGCTTCAGTGCGGCAGTATCGGGAATCGTCGGACGCCGCGTCACCTACGAAGAACTCACGGGCAAAGCGAGTAAGGAAGCATGAACACTTCCTTACCGGAAGCCATCGAGGGGGAAGCGATAGAAGATGGGTCTCGCTCTCCGCAATAGGTAGTGCCTCCCGCAAGCGATGCTCCGAGCGGATCGGGTCGGTCCAGTTTTTGAATGACAGAACATACTTTTAACACCGAGATTAAGCGGCTCGTATCCCAGTTTCAAAGAAATTTATCGACGCTTCACACCACCGTCTATGACGAAGCGACGCTGCGGCTTCAATTTCTTGATCCGTTCTTCCGTGCCCTCGGATGGGACGTTACCAATGAAGAGGGACTGCCGCTGCATCTTGCAGACGTTGTTGTTGAGAGTCGGACCAATATCGCCGGGCGGCAAAAACGTGCGGATTATGTGTTCCGGTACGGAGGAATGAATAAGTTCGTCTGTGAAGCCAAGAAACCAGCGGAAGATCTATCGAGGCATGCGTTTCAGATTCAGAACTATACGTATAATTTGAGCCTCTATCTCGGTGTTCTCACGAATTTCGAA
Source organism: Bryobacteraceae bacterium (assembly GCA_051004875.1). Lineage (GTDB taxonomy): Bacteria > Acidobacteriota > Terriglobia > Bryobacterales > Bryobacteraceae > Bog-105. Next base: position 31,028 of record JBPCJX010000130.1, on the reverse strand, counting down.
TATCTACACGTATACGTGGTAGGGGCTCAACCGGACAAAGAGCGACCTTTTGATCCGGTCCTGACGGTTCGGTTTGATGAATACGAACAGAGATGCGAAGAGCTATGGCGCCTACTTGCGAGAGAGATGGTTATTGCTGGCTCACTCGATAAGTACGTTCTGAGCATTCCTAAATCTCGGGCTCGCGGCGGTAAACAAGGATGGCTCTTCAGGGCGTCCCGTACCCGTACCGTTGATGAAGATTTTTTAGATTTTCTGGACGACGTTCGAGGAAGGTTCGCGCGCTCGTTGGTGAAGACAAATCCCTCAATAGATTGGGGTGAATCCGGCCTTAACGAAGCAGTGCAAAGGATCATTGACAGAATTTTGTTTGTCCGAATTTGTGAGGACAGGGATATTGAGACCTTTGAGCCGCTCGGAAGCTTAGTTAACGACTGGATGTCCGGTGGCAGCATGGAGGGACAACTCATCCAGCGCTCGTAGCCAAATTTCGGAGACTTGCGCCGATCTTCAACGGAGGACTATTCGGAGAAGACTTTAGCGAACAGTTGATCCTCGATGATGGCATCCTGAGCAGCTTCATCCTCGATCTTTCCTCTGAAGATTCTCCGTACCTATTCAGCACCATCCCAATTCACATTCTTGGCTCAGTCTATGAGCGCTTCCTCAGCAAGGTAATCCGCATCACCCCTGGAGGGCTGGTCAGGGTTGAAGAGAAGCCAGAGGTACGGAAGGCGGGAGGGGTTTACTATACCCCCCGATATATCGTCAATCACATAGTAAATGAGACTGTGGGACGGATACTAAATGGCAAAGCTCCTGCCGATATTTCAACCATTCGTATTGCAGATCCAGCGTGTGGAAGTGGTTCCTTTTTGATTCGCGCGTTCGAGAGAATTTGCGAATACTACCTTGAATGGCTCGTAGCGAATCCGTCTAAGCAGAACAAGAAATTGTGCCATCGCGACAGCGGTAACGCGTTACTTCTTACGACCGGCTTAAAGCGAAAAATTCTGATCGAGAACATATATGGAATAGATGTAGATCCTCAGGCCGTGGAGGTGACGCAGCTTTCTCTTTATCTAAAGATATTAGAGGGCGAGACTCGAAATTCAATGCAAGCACAGAGGCCCCTATTTCCGAGCGAAACGTTCCTCCCAGATTTATCAAGAAACATACAATGCGGAAATTCGCTGATCGGAATGGACATCATGAATTTGTTCATTGATCATTCTGAAATGGATCGCATTCGCCCCTTTGACTGGGAGGAAGCTTTCCCGAAGGTATTTGGCAGAGGCGGCTTCGATGTTGTCATTGGGAATCCTCCATACCTCTACAGTGCGGGTCAGGAATATAAGGAGTACTTTGAAAGTCACTTCTCGCTAGATGAATACCAAACGGACTTCTATGTGTTTTTCATCGAGCAGGCTCTGCGCAAACTGAAGCGCGGCGGCAGTCTTGGATTCATTATTTCCGATTCTTGGATTAAGGGTAAGCACTTCTCGCGACTCCGCACTCATCTCGTGGAACATAACCGCCTGCGAACCGTTGTGGTTTTTGAGTACACTCCGTTTAAAGGAGCAGCAATTGAAAATTCGATCATCGTGGTTGAGAAGCGCCCGCCTGCAGATTTCATTGACGTTTATGCGTACGAGAACCCTGACACACTCATCACATTGAACAAATTGCGCGTTGCAGATGTCGTAGGCAAACCGCACATCGATATACACTTTTTAAAAGAAACTGCGGACATACTGGCCAAGATGGAAAAGGGTAATGAACCGCTCTTGAAATTCTGCCTGTTAAATCGTGGCGTGCATGCTTATAGGACGGATGGGTATGGAAAAAGCAAGTTCGGAAGTGGATACCAGACAAAGCGGGACAAGGCTGAGCAATCGTATCACGCGACCACGCGCGTCAACAAGTCCTTTCTTCCCGAAATCAAAGGAAAGCATCTTTTCCGGTATGGTTATAACTGGGACGGCACGTATTTGTCTTACGGAGATTGGCTCGCGGAAGCTAGGCGACCCGAGTTTTTCCTTACTCCAAAGCTTGCAATTCGAAAGATTATCGGCGCACGGCTTGTTTGTACGTTCATAAAGGCCCCGGTCGTATTGGATCAGTCGATATACGTCGCAATCGAAAGGCCGGGATGCGAAATTGATCTTCGTTTTCTTCTAGGAATACTGGGGTCTGCGGTCGGTGCCTGGTACTTGCGGGTGCGCCATGGTATCTACGATACACTTTACCCCTGGTTTACGAAAGAGCAGCTAGCAACGCTCCCTGTTCCTCATGTCGATCTGGAAACGACCGATGGAGAGCGAGTACACGATCATTTGGTGCGATTGGTTGATCGAATGCTAGGCCTTCAAAAGAAGTTAAAGCGGACTTCCGGACACGCAGATGTTACCCATCTCCAAAGGCTCTTACGAGGTACCGACACTGAGATCGATAGGGCCGTATTTGCGCTGTATGGCCTATCAGAGCACCAGAAGCGAACAATTCTTTCTGCTATTTCCAAAAGTGTTGAGGCGGAGGTACAAACGGGCGCTTGATTCCGGTCAGTTTTCAATTTTAAACGCACCCTTCAGGCACTACCCCGCAATAGCGAAGCGGCACTCATTCCTGGTATAACGGAAGTGTAAATTAGAACCAAAGAACATTTACCATAGCTTTTGTTTGTGGGATATCTCACAAACAACGGAAAAGCCGCGACGTTACTCGCGGCTTGTGTCGTTTTGACTGCTAGGAATGTTGTGGCAACTCCATTCTAGCCCGCCGTCGGCCTCCAGTCAAACGATAAACAAATAACCCCACCAGAAGTGTGCTTGCACGCAAGGCAGTCAAGGACTGCTCAGAAGGGAGTATTGTGTTTCAGTTTGTTTGGGAGGCCGAGTTCGACCACAGCCTTAAAGAAATCGAACCGTGTCCTTATTGTGCCGACCGTCTCATGCGTCGGATCGAGCATCACTGCTCAAAGCACGTCGAGTGCGGATCGCGAGGTTACGGTCTCGTCAGATGTTCATGGCGATTGCAAAAGTTGCTTACGTGGTACATCGCAGCCGTCGATCTAACGATTACTGTCCTCGACCTCAAGCGCGATTTGGGAATGAGCCACAGCGTACACCGCAAGGTTGCCTTAAGCGGATCGGCCTTTTGAGCCGACCCGCCCAGGTGCCCGCTCTCGCCATTCTGATTAATCCGCTGCCAAGGGGACGAAGTCAGAAAGGCGCGCAAAGACCAAGACATCATATAAAAATTCAACCCAGCCGCCCAAAGCCTTTAAACAGCACTGGGCGGCTTTGTTTTTTGCTTACTACCCGAACGCCGTCACTACGATAAGAACGTATAGACTAATAAAGCGGCTCCTTAATGAACGAGACCCCTTCGCCAGACAAAGTGCGGATTGAATACGTCAAGAGCAATTTCTTCCGCGTAGTAAACGCCGACGGTGCCTTCGGTGGAATGAGTCCAAGACTTGAATTGTTAATTAACTTCTATAACGAACGCTTTCCAATCCCCAGAGTATTGACTTACGAGACCACTTCGGACAGTACTATCGGAAAAGAGATCCTGGAAGAGCGGGAATCAAAAGAAGGAATCATTCGAGAGGTCGAAGTTGCGGTAAGGCTTGATTTACCGGCAGCCAAGTCGTTTGCATCTTGGCTGAGCGAAAAAATTGCCGAGCTTGAGCAGAGGCGGATACAACTTGTGGGCGAGGTCGCCAGCGCTAAGGAGATTAGCGAATGAGCGTCCTCTCACTGCCGTTGCCGCCGTTGACCGAGAGCACTTGGACCGACAGTAACGCAAAACGCTCCCATGTATTGTCAAGACTGCCAGTTTCCATTTTGCGTTTGCTTTTGCTTTTAGAAGAAAGTGGCGAAGATGATCACGGACAAATTGGCCCAACGCAGTTCGCATTCAAGACCGCGCTTCTTCTTGTTTGGTACGCTACCCAGAATTTGAACGAAGATGTGCCCGGTTCCCCTGTTGTGGATTCGGAAGGGGGTATCCGCATCACATGGAGTCGCTATAACAAACAGATAAAGCTTGTTTGTCCAGCGACTAGCGCAGGCCAGCTTTACATTTACCAATCCTCTCCTAGTGGCAGTTCCGTGCGCAACGAAAACGTAACCGCTGCGGTACTTGCCGATAGACTTTATTGGCTGATAAGTCGTGAGTCCGCTGCCGCAGGTTGATCCGCCTTGCGCAACAATCGTTTATCGTCAGGTCCGCCGGGCAAGCTGGTATGACGCAGACGACGATTCCAAAGTGATGGCCGAGGCGTTTATGAGACGCCGTCCTAAGATCCGCGCCGACGGAAGCTATGATCCGGGCGACGAAGACGGCCTTTCGGTTTACGATTCATTTCGCATCGACCGACAAGCTTGCATTGAGGACTGTAACAGTTGCCAAGGGCTCGCAACGTTACACGTCGGAACTCTACGCAACCTTGACCTAAATGTTGTGAGGGACGCCGAGGACTACAGGAAAATTTTAGTTACCAACATGCCACTCGAAAATCCGAATGATCCACAGCAAGAATTGCTGGCTGAGACGGTTGCTCGCTCCGCCAAAATAGCACTTCGACAAAAATGGAAGAGACCAACGTGATCGGGGCAGCACATACCACCTAATGCATAAAGCGGGATACCATAGCAGTAGCGTGAGAACACATTTTATGACACACAACCATCGAGATTGGAAGCAATGAAGCCCTTACCCGCGCCAAACGTACCGGGCGACACTCCAGCGGAACGCATGAGCAATGCGCTTCGCATGGTCCTCAGAGTGTCGAAGAAAGATCTGCTGAAGCAAGAGGCTCGCGAGAAACGCGCACGCGAAAAGAAGCGTGATAAGAAATCGCCCTGAATGCTTCTCACGACCTTCCGGTGTGTTCCCGTCCACGCTTTCCTCTACGGACCAGCTTCGCCTTCGGATGAGTGAATCGAAATGGTTTGTATCGGTAATGAACCCCTATCGGCAAATCCGAATTCAGATTGTTACATGCATCCCGCGCTTCTAGTAGCGTCTTTGCTTCCGGCAAGCAATCGCACGTGTTATTGTATCCATCTCTAACCCTGCAAACAAACCAGATGGGTTCATAGTGGAGTTTCTCGCGAGTGTCCGATGGGGGAGAGAGATCTCTTTCGCGCTGGTCTTTCATGCTTTGCAACAACTACCGTAGCGCAAAGCCTATGAGTTGGCAAGTATGTTATTACCCTATTTTAGGCCGAATCATTCGATTGCACGATCGGGCGTCCACGGTACTGGGCGTGATGCCGGAAGGATTCGACCTGCCGTTTCTGCACGCCGATATCTGGGTGCCTGCCGGAGTGACGCGCGGCATGGCGGAAGACACAGGGCGGTACTTGACCGTCGTCGCACGGCTGAAGCCCGGAGTTCCACTTCAGCAAGCGCGCGCGGATCTGGCAGGTGTCGCGCGGCAGACTTCCCGGGAACGGCCACTGTTTAACCGGGATTGGAGCGCTACCGTGACGCCGCTTTACGAGCAAACGGTCGGCACAGTGAGAACTGCGCTGCTGACACTCTTTGCGGCGGTGACGCTCGTGCTCCTGATCGCGGCCGCAAATGTCGCGAACCTCTTATTCATGCGCAGCACTCAAAGGCAGCATGAGATCGCAATTCGCACGGCGCTTGGCGCAAGCCGCGGGCGCATCGTTTCTCAGCTTCTGGTGGAAAGCGTTCTGCTCGCGATTCTGGGCGGAGCAGTGGGGGGTGTACTGGCTTACGTTGGCCTGCATGCGATCGGCGCATCACTTCCGAGTCTCGATTTGCCGAGAGCTAGCCATGTAGGACTAAATGCGCATGTGCTGGGATTCAGTTTACTGCTGTGCTTCGCGACGACGCTCATTTTCGGCCTGACACCTGCGGTGACATCCTCGCGGACAGATCCTAACGATGCTCTCAAGCAAGGCGGCCAGCGATCCTTGGGACAGGGGAACGGAAGGGCGCGTGGGCTGCTTGTGGTTTTCGAAGTGGCGTTGTCTTTGGTTCTGCTTGTGGGCGCCGCTCTGTTGGTGCAAAGCTTTTTACGTTTGACTAGCGTGGATCGCGGGTTTCGCATTGACCGTATTTTGACGTTGCGAATGTTTTTATCGCCGGGCAGGTACGATCAGGATGTCCGCCGGGCGCAGTACCTTGAGAACGTTTTGGATCGCGTGCGGGCCCTGCCTGGAGTGGGAGCAGCAAGCTCGGCTCATTTCCTGCCGATGACGGGCCTATTTTCCGGGTCGTGTTTCAACCGTGCAGATAGGCCAAAACCGGCGCCGGGACTCGCTCCAGGCGCAAACTTTTTGATTATTAGTCCGGGTTATTTTGCCGTGATGGGCATACCGTTGCTATCGGGCCGCGATTTCGACGCTCATGATACGTTCGGGCACAATTCGGCGATCGTTATCAATGAGGCCTTCGCGCGGCAATTCTTCTCTAATGAGAATCCAATAGGCAAGCGTCTGGATGTCTGCTGGAATCCGCCCGGCTCGGGCACCATTGTTGGCGTTGTTGCCAATGCGCGTCACGCCGATCTTTCGCAAAAGCCCGCTCCGACCATCTTTTTGGATCAAATGCAGGCGCCGATGTATTTCGCCAATCTGGTCGTCCGGACGGCGGTAGCTCCGACCGCGATGGCGAAATCGATCGAGCGCGCAATTCACAGCGTCGACCCCAACCAGGCTGTTTATAAGGTTGAGAGCATGGAGGAGGTCGTGGCAGATTCAGTCGCCCGCCCACGCGTGGAATCATCGCTACTGACTCTCTTCGCCAGTCTTGCGCTTGCGCTCGCTGCCGCCGGCCTATACGGCGTGCTCGCGTATTCCGTGAGCCAAAGGACGCGGGAAATCGGTGTACGGGTGGCGCTCGGAGCTGAACCGGCGCAACTGATTCGTGAAGTGATTCGGGATGCCCTGCGTCTCGTTTTGCCCGGGATCGGCATTGGGCTGATCGGATCTTTTGCGATAACTCGCCTGCTCAGCTCACTGCTGTATGAGATCACGCCCAATGATCCCTGGACGTTCACGGCAGTATCGATGGGGTTGATCATAGTCGCCATGCTTGCCGCCTACGTGCCCGCTCGCCGCGCGGCGACGGTAGATCCGATGACGGCCTTGCGGTACGAGTAGCTACTTTCGGAAGAAAGTGAGAACCGTCCCTTTGCTCCGCGGCAAGGTCCGATTTCCTATCCTAGGTATATGCAGCTGATGATGCCAGAAGCCGTTTTGTCAGGCGCGGTAATCTTATCCGCTCCGTGCTTCTCAAACGATGAAATGTTTGAGGAATTCTGCGCAGCTAATCCGGATTGGCGATTGGAGCGGAGTGCTCAAGGGGAGATTGTGGTTATGGCACCCGCGGGAGGAGAATCTGGTTACCGTAGCGGCGACGCGTTTGGGCAGCTTCGTGACTGGGCTGCTCGAGATAACCGGGGTAGAGCGTTCGACTCGAACACAGGGTTCCGGTTAGCTAACGGCGCCGTTCGTGCCCCGGATGCGGGCTGGGTGTTGAAGGAACGATTGGCCGTCTTGACGAAGCAACAGAAGCGAAAATTCTTACCCCTTTGTCCGGACTTCGTCATCGAAGTTGTATCGCCCAGCGACCGATTGAAAGACCTGCAGGTGAAGATGCGCGAGTGGATCGAGCAAGGAGTACAGTGCGGCTGGCTCATCGAACCGGATTCGCAGATTGTCGAAGTGCATGTGCCGGGCAGAGCTGTAGAAACTCTCACTGGACTTGAGCGGGTCGAGGGCTGCGGCGTAATGGAAGGTTTTGTTTTAGAACTGCAGAATATCTGGGCCGGGCTGTAACCGTAAACCTTCGGTTGTCGCGCCTCTGGTAAGCTGCGACTTGCCGTGAATCGACGACTTCTCTTTTTGCTAATTGGCCTCTGGGCGGTCAAGGCGATTTTTCTTGCGCTTGACTCCGAGCCGTCCTTTCATTTCCGGGAATCAGCGGTCTATCTTGCAACGGCCATCGGTAAGTGGATTCCGCCCGATCATAGCTTCGTTTACGGCTTACTTCTCCGTCCGGTAGCGCTCTGGCCGCGTTCATTAGCACCGATCTTGATTATGCAGGCTGCGCTCTCAGGAATCGCAAGCTGGCTCATCGGAGTCTGCCTGGTTCGTTACTTTGCAACCGGGTTCATGGTCGCCGCTTTGTGTAGTTTTGCCTGCGCGATAGAGCCTCTGCAGCTAAGAGCAGAAAGGTACGTTCTCACCGAGTCTGTCGCAACGTTCGTCTTCGCCGTGTTTCTAGTGGCGATCTTCAGTTATCTCAAAACGAGCAGTCTTTCGCTGCTGGCTTTAATCCAGATTCTTGCGGTATTACTGGTCACTCTTCGTGTCAATTTCGTGCCGGCGGCTTGGATCGCTTCGTTTTTCATTCCACTCGCTTCGAGGCGAGCGATTTCTTTCTGGAGATCTTCGCGGCAATCCATCCGACGCGGCACGGGGCAGGTCAAATGGATCAGTGCAGTCCGGTTTGTTGTGCTGCCGCTGTTGTTTTCGATACTGCTGAGTCAAAGCTTGCTTTTCGGATATCGTCGTTTGTACAGTGAACTGCTTCGTCAGCCCGCGGCCTATCCTAATCGAGCAAGCGTGCCGGTCTCCGCCGAAGTTGCGCCTCGAAATTTTTTCGATTTGCTGAAACGGGCTGGCTTCAGGTACGCGGAATATTTCGATGCCGACAGACTCAGACGGAGTTTGCAGCTCGACGAAGGGCAGTTTGTGGATGCTCTCCCCGGCGAGACGCAAGCAATTAAGGTGGCATTTGGAATCGATGTCACAAAACAGAGCTCCACGTCGTTAACCGGGTTGAGAAGCGCGCCATTGACCAAGAGATGGCAAGAACGATCGGTGATGTGGTGCTGGTTCGTGATCCTTCTGCCTCTGTTCTATCTGCTGTATTTGGCGATGAACTGGCGCCGCATTCGAGTGCCCCATATCATTGTTGGACTTTGCGGGCTCATTCTTTTACTGGAGGGAGTTATGCCGGTCGAATCTCCAAACCCACGCTATCTGACTACATTGGCGTGGTTAGACTTCCTGATGATCGGCAGCGCTGGCACTGGTCTGCTCAAACGCGGAGCGTCATCGTAATGCTATTGGAGTTTCTGTTGCGTCTTGTGGATCAGCGCTTCTGTCACATCCAGCAACATATTGGCGGTCGTGAACGCCTGCGTTCCGGCCACGCGCGATTTAGGATCAAGCAACTGGCTGCTGGTACCGCTCAAAAGCGAATGTCCAGAGAGATATAGGATCACAATTCCGGGTCGAAGTGCGGCGGCGCGTTCCGCCAGTTCCCATCCTGAGTTACCGGGCACGTCGGCATTAGTTACTAAAAGATCTATCGTTCGCTTGTAATCGCGGCAAAGCGCCAACGCCTCGTGGCTGTTTTTCGTGGGAAGAACGTGGTACCCGGCATCTACCAAGAAATGCTGCAGCAGATCCCGTTCAGATTTGTCGACGTTGACCACCAGGGCAGTATTATGCACAAAGCACTCTCCAGGGGCGAACCAATCTGAAATCTCGGATAAACCTTAGAGTAAATCTATTAACTGGAAATGGTAACTGGGCAATTCCACGGTTTTTGGCCTCAAGGCCGAAGCGGCGCCTTTTTGCAGGTTTACAGGGGAGAGCCTCTCTCACAGTCTGGATGGCCGCACTCGCAAAATTCCTTCTCCAGCGCGTGCGAAGTGGCCTGCTCACAGTACTCGCTGCAGTAAGGAGTCCCAGGCGGAACCTGGCATTTGCACGCCGTATGTTGGCATTTCTCTTTTTGTGGCATATATGGATGGGACGCTTAGAAGAATGGTTTAGAGCCCTGAGCGGGCCGCAATGCTCGGGAATACCCTAGCTGCTAATATTACTAAACGGGGGGACAATAGCATAGGGAGTATCGGTGAAACCACGCGTTCTCATAGCTGACGATCACAGACTAGTTGTGGAAGGCCTCGCCAAAATCGTAGAAGGCGAGTGCGAGCTGGTTGGAGTGGTGAACAACGGGCGCGAAGTCGTAGCCGCAGCGGTCGAGAAAGAGCCAGACGTAATTCTTTTGGATATCACAATGCCGCTTCTGAATGGGATAGAGGCGGGGCGTCAGATCAAACGGGAAAAACCGAACATTAAAATAATTTTTGTCACGATGCAGTTAAATCGGGACTACGTTCGGGGGGCGTTTGAGGCGAGTGGTTCGGGATACGTATTGAAACAAGCTGCCGCTTCCGAACTAATGATGGCCATACACGAGGTCCAGGAAGGGCGATTTTTTCTATCGCCGATGGTTTCGGAACGGTACCTGGATAAGGAGTTACCAGCTGGCCAGAGCCCAGTGAAATTGTTCAGCTGCTTAACTTCGCGCCAGCGCGAAGTGTTGCAACTCGTAGCGGAAGGAAAACCGGCGAAAGAAATCGCGGCCCTTCTGTACATTTCAGTTAAAACGGTAGAATTTCACAAAAAACATTTACTCAATGAACTGAATCTGCGCAACACGCCTGAGTTGATCCGCTATGCGGTGGAACACGGCTGGGTCGGCTCGTAGGACCCGCTAGGCAATTGCAGCGGCCTCGGTTTCAAGCGGAACTTGCACCTGAACTGTAGTTCCCTCACCGAGCGCCGAGCTGATGCGAAAAGTTCCGCCGACCAACCGCGTGCGCTCCTCCATGCTGATGAGGCCCAAACCGCGGGTTTCGCTTGGGTCGAAGCCTTCACCCAGATCTCGAATCGTCAGGCGTAACGCGGAACCCTTTCCGATGAGAGTGACGCGGACGTGGGTCCGACCGGCATGTTTAGCAACGTTTCGTAACGCTTCCTGAGTGATTCGATACAGGGTTGCCGACACTTCATGCGAGAGCACATCGGGAACATTCCGGTGAGTGAAATTGCTTGGCATGCCTTCTCGCTCGGCAAATTCGGTAACCAAGCTGCGAAGTGCTACCGGCAGGCCAAGATCCTCAAGAATCGAGGGGTGCAGAGCGTGCGAAATACGCCGGAGTTCCTCCGACAATGTAGCTGCTCCTTCGCGGAGCGTTTCCAGGCGATCGCGCATCTCGGCTTCTGTCGGGGGAATATTCTGGCGCAACTGCTCAAGATCGTTGGCAAGCATTGCCAGTTGCTGGCTGACGTCATCGTGCAGCTCACGGGCAACGCGGCGCCGCTCCTCGTCGTGAGAAGTAAACAAGCTTGCTGTGAGGGCTCTGAGATCCTCTTCCGTCCGTTGAAGCTGTTCTGCGGTTGTTTTAACTTGGGTGGCGAGGCGTTCGCTCTCGTGCCGCAATAGTAACTCAGCCTGCTTGTGGAGCGTTGTGTCGTCTACGGTGATCAGCAGGGCTCTGGACCCTTCGAGCTGGACCACTCGCCCTGTTATGCAGTACGTTCGTGCGCCGTCAACCCCCGTTTCGTGTTCAGCTTCAAAGGCGCTGCCGGTTGACCGCAAACTTTCGAGGAGCGGACGTACAGGTTCCATGCCCCAAAGAAGAGCGATGAGGTCGGGAAACGAGCGCCGCTCGATTTCCGCATGAGGCATTCCGGACAGAGCGCGGAACGCGGCGTTCGCCATCCTTACGCGAAGCTCGCCGTCGAGGACGACGATAGAGACTTGGACAGATTCGATGACGGACTGCGCCAGGTCGCGAGCTTCTCGAATGGCCTCCTCGCCGCGCCGGATTTGGTCGATATCGACGAGTACGAGGACCAGTCCGTCTATTTTGTTTTCCGCGGTCCGGTAGGGTCGAGCTCGCATAAGATACCAGTGCCCTTCTTGGTCTTGCACCTCGATTTCTTTGGTTCCGAGAGTGTCCAGGACTTCCTGTAAAACAGGTTCAATGTGCTCGATTGTTAGATTAAGCCGGATTTCGGCAATTCGCCGGCCCACATCGGACGGTCGTATATGCATGAGCCGCTCGGCGGTCGGAGTAAAGCGCCGAATGCAAAGCTCGCCGTCCAGCATGAGAACAGGAATGTTGACGCTGGTGAGCAGATTGGAAAGGTCGTTGGTGGCATCTAGAAGCGCGAGATTTCCAGTTTGGAGCTCATCGTTCAGGGTTTGGAGCTCTTCGTTCGTCGATTGGAGTTCCTCCTTTGCAGTCTCCAGCTCCTCGTTGGCAGATTGGAGCTCCTCGTTCGAGGACTGAATTTCCTCGTAAGCACTCGTCAGCTCCTGGTTACGAACGTCACGTTCCTCAATTAGAGACTGCAAATAGAGGCGAGTGGAACTGAGATCTTCCCGCACTCGACTAATTTCCACGGTCTCCTCCGGTGATCTGCTCTCGCGAAAAACATCAGCCATACCGGGTTGGAGTTCGGACGGCGCGGCAGGTTGGGGTAAGAACAGGATCAGGTAGGACCGTGTTTTCGGGGGAGTGGTGTGGATGGGAAGCACCTCGATCGTCAGACCGTGTTGGGCATCACCGTCGCGAGCCTCGCATTGCGCTATGACGGGGATATCTTCTGCAATGGCGCGCTGCACTGCATCTCGCAGAGTCAGGGTGAATTCGCTTCGTACCATTCGAAGCAAACTCAAGCTGGGAGTACCCGGAGCGTGCTCGAGAAAGGGGGCGGTATGCCCGCGCACTTGCAGCACCTCCATCCTGTCGTTGATGACGACGCCCACCGGAGCGTGGCGAGTCAAGACGATGCGGTCGGCCGCACGTTGTAAGTCGGCCTCCGTCCAAGGCCCGTAACCGCCTGGCCGCGGTCCCTCCGCGGGCGTTCCCGAGTCGCCCAAAATCGGCAGCATAACGTCGGGAAGCGATGTGGTTGTTCCTACTTTCGAGTAGAATTTGTGCTTTCGGTCGGAAAGTGTGAAAAGATCCTCATGCTGGCGAATGGTTTCAGAGCTTCCCAGCAGAAGATAACCACCGGGTCGGAGTGCATAATTCAGAGTGAGTATGACGCGTTTCTGAACCTTGGCTCCCAAGTAGATCAGAACGTTGCGGCAGCTGACGAGATCTAGCTTCGAGAATGGCGGATGGATGCACAGATTCTGGCGGGCAAAGATGCAAAGATCTCGAACACGCTTTGAGATTTGATAGCTGTGGTCGAATTTGACAAAGAAGCGGCGTAAGCGTTCGGGAGAGACCTCGGCCGTAATGCTTTCCGGATAGATACCGAGGCGTGCCTTTTCGACCGACAGTTGGCTTGCGTCCGTGCCAAAAATCTGAATTGGCGGCTCGATTGACTGGGCGGAAAAGAATTCGATCAGACAAATTGCCAGCGAATATACCTCTTCTCCGGTCGCACAGCCCGCCACCCAAACACGGACCGGTTGTTCGGGCACGCGGCCCTCGAACAGACGCGGAAAAAGTTTCTCTTTCAACGCCTCGAAAACCTCGGGATCACGAAAGAAATGAGTGACACTGATGAGAATGTCTTCCTGCAAATCGCGCAATTCCTGAGGCCGTGTTTGAAGCAGCTGGACGTAGTCCGCTATGTTGGCACTCCGTTTCAGCAGCATACGCCGCGCGATGCGGCGTCGCAGAGTGCTCGGCTTGTAGTTTTGAAAATCAATCCCAGACACGCCGCGCAAGAGTGTCAGGATGCGGTTGAAGTGCGGCTCTTCCGTTGGAGGAACGATGCTTTCTTGTGGGAGCAGCAGGTCGGGATGGGCGAATTGCCGCCCAAGCCGGTTCAGTTCTGCCCCGATTTGAGCGGGAGGCAGGATGAGGTCGACGTGATCTGCGGCAATCCCTTGACGAGGCATCTCGCCAAATTTGGCCGAATCGGGACTCTGCGCAATTGTGATTCCGCCCTCGCCCTTGATCGCCTTGAGTCCGAGCGCGCCATCGCTATCCATTCCGCTTAGCACGACGCCAATAGCGCGGTTCTTCTGATGACCACCTAAAGACCGAAAAAAGTGGTCAATCGGCAGTCGGTCACCCGCTAAGCGGGCGTTGAGATGCAACCTGCCCCGCGAAAGACTGAGACGCGTATTTTTGGGAATGATGTGGATCTGGTTGATTTCGGGCCGGAGGTCAGGGCGGATTTCCAAAACGGGCATCTTAGTGTGGCGAGCAAGGATTTCGACCAGATGACTTTCATGGTCTGCCGAAAGATGGGGAACCAGAACGAAAGCCATTCCGGTATCCGGTGCGAGGGCGGCCACGAGTTCGACATAGGCTTCCACGCCGCCGGCTGAAGCTCCGATTCCAACAACGGGAAACGGTAGAAGACTCGACTTGGATTCTGTGCCGGCCGGGGTTTCAATGACATCCTCGGTAAGGCTCGCGTGGTTGGGCGTCGCGTCTGGAATGGCTTCGGACTGAGGCTGCCCAGGGACGTTTTGAAGTTCGCTGTCCATGATAAGGTTGCGGTGAGTGAACGAGGACCCACGAACCGCTCACAACCGCTTTATACATTTTGCCTTGATTCGCGACGGACGGTGTGAACTATCTAGGGCCAGGAGGTCCACCCTGCTTTTAACTCTGACGATCACCCCACTGGATACGCGGTAAACCCGGATCACGCGTGATCGCGTAGAGAGCGGCGTCGATTAGTACGCCATCCTTCAGCACGGCCCGGGACATCAAGCCTTCACGCATGAAACCCGCCTTCTCCAAAACGCGGGCAGACGCAGGATTCGACGCAAACACTGTCGCGAAGATTCGATATATATCCGGCTCACAGAGGGCACGCTGGGACACTTTTCTCACAGCGGCCGTCGCTATGCCACGTCCCCAGAAGTCTTCGCCAAGCCAGTAGCCGGTCTCGGCTGAATGGCGCTCTACATCCTTCCGGGGGTGCACACCAATACCCCCAACCGCTTCGCCGCCTACGACAATCGCGTATATAAAATCGCGCGAATTCGGATCGCGCGCCGCGGCCAGAAATGCGTTAGCGTGCGCATCAGTATAAGGATAGGGAAATCGATCCCGTAAATTGCGCGATACTTTCTTATTGTTGGCATGCCGGATGAGCGACGTCTTGTCGGAGGGTTCCCAGCGGCGCAGGATGCATAATCCGCAGTCGAACGTTGCGTCCATCTCGGTTCAGCATACTGAAACACAACGCCGCATTGTGAGGATGGACATGAGGGGCCGAGGATGATTTCTAACCCAATCTCAAGCCCGGTGCGAGCGTTAATCATAGGAACCTGGTTCGCCGCGCTGGTTTGGTGGGAACGACGCCACGCGCTTCGACGCACCGTCGACAGCAAGCTGAAACGCGATGTTCGAAATATCGCCGTCGCGGCGCTGGCGGGTGCCGTCGTCCAATTCGTGGAAGTGCCGGTTGCATTCGGGCTAGCCGAGCACGTTCAAGAGAAGCGATGGGGCCTGGTCCAGCAATTATCTCTGCCGGCTCCTGCACGCGCGATCCTGGCGATCGTACTGCTCGACTACACGCTGTACTTGTGGCATGTGCTCACGCACAGAGTGCCATTCCTGTGGCGATTCCACGAGGTGCATCACATCGATCGGGAGATGGATGCGACGACAGCGCTGCGGTTTCATTTTGGCGAGATCGCGATCTCAGTCCTGTTCCGTGTGGCGCAGGTATTGACTATCGGGCCGGCGCCAATAGCCGTGGCGTCATGGCAGATTTTTCTTTTCATCTGCATTTTGTTCCATCACTCGAATGTTCGGTTACCGCTAGCCTGGGAGCGCCGGCTGGCGAGGCTCATCATTACACCGCGTTTGCATGGAATCCATCATTCGATTGCTCCCGCCGAAGTGAATTCGAACTGGTCGAGTGGACTGACGATCTGGGATTGGTTGCATGGCACGCTGCGAACGCAAGTGCCGCAGGACTCACTCGTACTTGGAGTCGCAGGGCATCGCGGCGA
Organism: Bryobacteraceae bacterium; assembly: GCA_051004875.1. GTDB lineage: Bacteria > Acidobacteriota > Terriglobia > Bryobacterales > Bryobacteraceae > Bog-105. Next base: position 15,239 of record JBPCJX010000130.1, on the reverse strand, counting down.
CTCGGATCAGCAGCTGGCAAACGTTCTGACGCTCCCTTTCCGGGAGAGCGCAGAAGTTCCCGAGATGCCGGGCCAGCCCATACGGCAGCACTTATCGGAGCTGAATTGAAAGTAACGCATTAAGTATTTGAGCCGCGTGCATGACGATACCAGCGAGCGAGCAGATTCGGAGAAACGCCGCACCAATACAGAAATTGCAGGCCTGTCCAATGCAGCCAAACTAGAGCAAAATTGCGCTGCTCGAAGCGGCGGGACGAGGTCACGATCAAGCAGGGCAGATGTACAAATCTTCCGATGCGCCGCAATCGCCGGAGAAGATCGAGATCTTCGAAAAGCGCGAGGGCACGGAATCCGCCGACTTGCTCATAGACGCTCTTCCGTACGAAGATGCCGGAGTCCCCGTAGCAGAGACCGAGTAGTCGAAGCACGGGATAAATGGCTGTAAGCCGTCTCGCAGCGCGCGTCGATCCATCGAATAGCAGGCCGAAGTTGCCGCCGACGACCTGTTCATCTTCAAGTGCTCTGCCAATTTCAGTTAACGCGGTGGGCGGAGGAATCGTATCGGCGTGAACGAACCACAGCACGCTTCCGGCAGCTTCGAGCGCGCCGGCCTGCATCTGCGGGCCACGACCTTTCGGCGCTTCGAGTAGTATGACGCCTTGAGATCTGGCCAGTGGAACAGTTGCGTCAGTGCTGCCGCCATCAACGACGAGAACTTCCTTATCGCCCAAAAGTTGCTGGAGGGCGGTGAGAGTTGCGAGTATATGTGCCTGCTCGTTCAAGGTGGGAACGATAATGCTGACGAACACCGCAGCTGCTCCTCAAAGATCGTTTTCGAGGCGCCATGCACGGGTGGCTGGAGCGAGCGAAGGCTGGCGGCTCAGGCTGGCAGTGAGTAGAACGAGGTCATCTGGAGTGTCGACATCAAAAAGCGGGTCGAGTTCCTCGACTGAGAATCCGCGCGCTTTGAGGCGGCGCTTCGTTGCGTACACGGTTTCTGGCGTGCTCCAGGGTAGGCCGGAGAATATTCCGTCAGGACATGCGCGTAGTGCCAGAAGATAGAATCCGCCGTCGGGACAAGGTCCGATGACGGCATCGTGCGTTGTTAATCCGTGCAGAGCTTGTTGCAGATGTGCGCTCGTCAACAGAGGAGTGTCTGCGCCGACGGCAATCGCAGCAGGAGCACTCGCTAGCGCTTGGCGGAAAATGCTCTCCAGACGTGCACCGAGGTCGCCATCACCCTGCAGCAGAATGTCATCTGCCGAAATCTGAACCGGACATTCACTTCGAGCATCGCCGATACAATCGATGTCGGGCTGCAGCGTTGCCAAGACGGGCCGGACTCCCGGGCAGGAAGCCACCGTTTGCCATACGTCACGGAACATAGCTGCCGCAAGATCTGCAGCACGTCTGGATCCCAGAGCGCGCGCAAGCCGGGTCTTCACGTGACCGGCAATGAAGGGCTTGGCGAAAATGCAAACAGGAATCACGGAACTGTCCTCAGAGTAACCGACAGCGACTCGGTATGATGCCCACCAGGAGAGCCTATCGTGTCGACCACATTTCAAAATCAAAAACAACCACTGAGTGAGGCAGCGCGAATCGCGGATCAGTTAAGGCGGGTTTATAAGGGAAAGGCGTGGCTCGGACCTCCGCTGACCGACATTCTGTCCGATGTCACTCCGGAGCAGGCCGCGCGACGGCCGATCGGCAACGCACATACGATCTGGGAACTGGTCCTCCACATTGCTGCATGGATGCGTATTGGGCGTGAACGCTTGACGGCGACAAAAACTCGCGATCACACGGAAGACGAGAACTGGCCGCCAATGGCCGGCTCGTGGCAGGACGCCTTAGCGACGCTGGAGCATGAAGAACGCCAGCTCGAACAGGCCATTCTGTCGTTTCCAGAAGAGCGGTTGAACGAACCGGCTCCCGCTACCGAGCCGCAGACGTTTTATGAACTTCTGCACGGGGTTGTGCAGCACGCGGCGTATCACGGCGGACAAATCGTGCTCCTGAGGAAATAGCGCCAGGTGTTTCGTCAAGGCCGCACTCCCGCTAAAATGACGGTCGTGCGGGTAGTGTTTCTTCTCTTCGTGGCCACATTCCTCTTGCTAGCCGACACCTTCAAGCTTTACTTGAAGGATGGCGATTACCATTTAGTTCGCGAGTATCAGGTATCGGCTGATCGCGTCCGCTATTACAGTACCGAGCGTGGTGATTGGGAAGAGATTCCAAAGGAACTGGTTGATCTCGACAAAACGGAAAAGCAACGAAGCTCTAAGCAAGACGACAACAAGAAGGAAGCGCAGGCTAACGCGGAAGAGGAACAGGCGGAACGGGCTCTGCGTCGTCAAATCGCAGCCATTCCGGCTGAAGCAGGAACCTATTACGAGCAAGGCGATCGCGTGAAGGCGCTCACAATGGCGGACTATAAGGTCATCACGGACAAAAAGCGGCAAGCACTGAAAGCGTTGTCGCCTGTGCCGCTCATTCCGGGAAAGGCTTCGGTGGTGATACAGGGCGACCATTCGAGCTTCATCGTAAACGAGGAAAGACCGGAATTCTTTTTTAGATTGGCAAAACAGGAACGGTTCGGGATCGTGAGGCTTACCCCCAAGAAGACCGTGCGGGTTGTCGAAAATATTGCGATCATCCCTGTGTCAAAGGAAAACATACAGGAGCAAAAACAGGTAGAGACGTTTCAGCAGGAGCTGGCGAGCGGGCTGTATAAGGTCTGGCCGGAGAAACCACTGACCCCGGGAGAGTATGCAGTGGTCGAGTACTCGGAAGGCCAAGTGGAACTGCTGATCTGGGATTTTGCATACCGGCGCAGAGAAGGGCCTGCACAAGCGGCGGCTGTAAAAAAATAAATCGGCACGCGCTATTTGCGGCCCTGTCTTTTTTGAGCGACCACAAGCCCACGCGGAGTCGCAAACAACACCACCGAAAGCAGACCTTCTTGTTCTAACCGCAAGGCCGCTTCCCTGACGACCTTCGAATGCGAGCTGCCATCGTGCATTAGAATCAGACCGAAGGGACTGATCTGAGGAAGAAATTTACGCACTTCCTGCTCGCGTATGGGGATGTGGCTGTCGCTGAAGAAAATGTCGATTGTCCCGTTGATCGTCGTTTCCAGGCTGGATTGATTCCGCAACTCGATCCAGTGAGCTAGTCCGGAGGCCTCAATGCGTTCTTTGGCGCGAGCGAAGACTGCCGCGTCAAGCTCGCAACTGATGATCTTGCCGAAGCCGTTCTGTTGCATGCCGGCCGCCATGCGCAAGGTGCTCAGACCCGTAAATGTTCCCGTCTCGACTACCAGTTGCGGTTTGATGGTGGTGATCAGGCGCTCTAGAAATTCTAAGACCTCCAGTTCTGCGGCCATTGAATCGAGCATGCGCCAGCGCTCGGGATGCGGGCACTCTGGCGTGGCGGGATGATATTCAGCCTGGATGGACTCGCCATGCTGGTCAATTTGATCGATGATGCGGTGCTCTTCTTTGCTTTTCAAAAAGCGAGGCACGATCCAAAGCAGGAGTGCACTGCCACACATAATCGAAACCGCGGCCGCGATCTGGTCGCTTGAAAATTGAAGCGGGGTGCTCGACCCAACGCGCTGCGCAAAGGAGAAAATAAGATGAGCAGCAGCGGTTAGCACTAGAAATTGCCCGAACGCGATGCCATTCGGTCGCTGAAACTGAAGCGTGCGTGTACCCTCGCGCCATAAATAGTAGGGTATTGCGAGCCAAGCGAAAGCCTCACCTAGCTCAGCTGCTTCGGCCAGCGAGAGTGCCGAAGTGAACGCAAGCAATGCAGCCACGCCGACGCCTACAGCAGTAGCGGAACTGGCTACGTCTAAGACCGTAAGAACAGAGGTGTGCCACAGCTGCGCACTCAGCAGCTTGCGGCGGCGCATCTCCGCTCTCAACACGAGAAAGGCGCACAACACCGCAAGCAGCCAAATGGGCAGATTAGTGCGGATAAGAATCTCCCGGCTTCAAGATCGTCCCAGCGTGTGCCCGTGAGGAGCGGAGCGGTCGCGTACCGAATACGTCAGCGACATATTCGTCAAGAGATACTTACCACCGCTCTCTTTCACTACAGTGAAGCTATTTGGCGCAATCACTTGTTGAATGCGGGAGAGAGCCGGGCGTTCAACAAGCAAGTAGCAACGTTGAGGTCTTTTCCACATTCGAGCGAGGTCAGCTTCGTCGAGAAAGACCTGCGGAGCACCGGTGGCATTCGAGCCGTACTCCAGGTTGTTCACACGCCCGTTGAGTAGAAAACCTTTCCTGTTGGCGTAAAAGAATACTGAGGAGAAAACGTAATACTGATCGCCCGCGATCAATGCTCCCGGCGGTGATTTAAGTAACACTTCAGCCAAAGAGCGCGAAGATAAGTACGGATCAAAAGTCATCATTGCAAGGCGTGCCGCATGAAAAAAAAGAAGCATCATCAATGCCAGCACTAGGACGCGATGGGTTGCTTTGAAAAACAACAGGCCGAACACGCCTATTAAAAAGGCGAAGAGTGCAAGGATAAGCGGCGTCCGGAGATACGCGAATGATTCAAGCGTGAGGTCGCCCATGTGCCCGAGCGAAAGTGTGTACGAAGCCGCGGGATGCTGCGTGAGTGCCTGAGAGATATCGCCGGCAGCTGGCATGCGCCACACTCGAGAAAGGATGAAGATCATTGCTCCTGAGGCCAACGTACAGACGAGTAGCAGGATTGTATCTCCACGCTTCAACCATGCGGCGGTCCCGGCGTTCGCCGAGGCCATCGCGCAGCCTAGAAGCAGAGCCGTCGCAGGGTATGCGGGCATTGAATAGTATTCCTGAGTGGAGGAAAACGTAAAGAACGCCATTAGGAAGCCGATCCAGCAAACGGCCATGAGGTGGGTGCGGGAGGCCCGATCTACGCCGCGATAGTTCAGTTTAAGCAAAGCGGCGAAGTAGGCGCTCCACGGAAATAACCACAGCAGTTGAAACAGCCAGAAGTAGAGTCGCGGGACAGTGTCGTAGTCGTGGGGAAAGCGGCGATTGAGAAATCGGAGTATGTGCTCATTGAAAAAGTAAAACCAAAAGAAGCCGTGGTAGTTTCCCGGTCCACTGTACAAGCTTGCGTAAAAGTACGGCGGATTGCGGAGGGTCGCCAAGATGTGCCAGGGCGCGGCGATGACAAACGCCACCAGCATGCCCCCGAAAGGAGCTAATCGCCGCCAAGTTTCTCGAACAAGTAGTTGGTTCGTGAATGACAGAAATAAAAACGCAGAAGCGAACGGAAATAGCGCGCCGATTAGGCCTTTCAGGAGAAGTCCCGTACCGATGCTGGCCCAAAAAAGTAGTCCCCACAACCGCGGGCGTGGTTCGTCCTGGTCTAGAGCACGTAAGAAAGACCATACCGCTAGAGTGATTGTGAACGTCAGCTGTACGTCCGCGATCAAAACTCTCGTGAATAAGAAGAGACCGATGCACGTAGACAGTACTAGACCGGTGTAGAAACCCGCGCGCGTTCCAAACGCCCAGGCTCCCATTCGGAAAGTCAGCCAGCACAATAAAACCGTAGTGATGGCGAGCGGCAACCGCGCGATGTAATCATGAACGCCAAATAGTTTGAAGAAGGCCGCGATGATCCAGTATTTGAGCGGCGGCTTTTCCATATACTTCACGCCGTCAAGATGTGGAGTCACCCAGTCACCGGTTTCGAGCATTGTTCTCGAGATGGAGGCTTGGCTGGCATCTACATCGTCCATCAATGAGGGCGGGCTGATGATGCAACCGATAAAGATGGCGGAGGCGATCAAGAGAACGATAAGCTCGTAGCGGCGAAAAAGTCGAGAATCGAACGCCATGACTTATTCGTAACGGAGCGCTTCCGCGGGGGCGATGCGGGAGGCGTTTCTGGAAGGATGAAGCGTAGCGAAGAAACTGGTCAGAAGAGCGAGTCCGGCTACCCAGATACCGTCAGTCCAGTGGTTTTGAAACGGCACATAGCTGAGTGCGTAGACTTGTTCGTCTAGCTTCAGCCAGCGATAGTGATTAAACAGCGCCGCGACAGAATAGCCGGTAATCAGTCCCATTGCGCAACCAATTCCGCCGATAATCAGGCCCTGAAGAACGAAAATTCGCTGCACTTGCTGACGGCGCGCGCCTATGGAAATGAGGATTGCGATATCGCGGTGCTTCTCCATCACGAGCATTACGAGAACAACAAGAATGTTCAGCGCAGCCACCAACTCAATCAGACCCACTGTGATGACACTCACCACCTTCTCGAGTCGCAGCGCATTGAGCAGCGAGCGGTTCTGGTCCATCCAAGTGGTTGCGATTAGCTTGACGCCGGTGATTTGTTCCGCTTCGCGTGCAACTTTGGGCGCTTCGAAAATATTTTCCAGCCGCAGCTCGATCGTGTTGACGACGTCATTCAGGTCGAGAACGCGCTGTGCTGCGGGAAGCGAAGTAAACGCCCAGGCGGAGTCTAAATCGTACAGGCCCGATTCGAAGATCCCGACTACACGAAACCGGAATAGACTCGGCATGACACCTAGTGGCGTCAACTGGCCTTGATAACTGATTACCGAGACAGGACTATGGAGGACAACGCCGGTCTGCTGGGCTAACCTCGATCCAAGAATGATTGGGTACGGGCTGGTCCCTCTGTTGAAGTCGGAAAGAGAGCCCGCCTTGAGGTGCCGAAGCAGTTCAGGCACGGGAGTGCCGCTCCCGATCGGAATTCCTTTTAGCACTGCGCCAGCGCCGACAAGCGGGCCTTTCAATGCCACTTGCCCGTACAACCCCGGCGTTACGCTTATGACGCGCGGTATGTGGCGGAGGCGGGGGATCAATTCTTGCCAGTTCTGGATGCCGAACTCAGGATTGCGCTCGAGCATACTGACATGCGCTGTGGCGCTAAGCAGGCTGGACTGTAACGTGCTTTCGAAACCGTTGTTGATGGCGAGAGCAATGATGAGTGCAGTGACCCCGGCCGCTACTCCCAAAATAGAAATCACCGTGATGACGGAAATTACGGTTTGTTTTCTCTTGGCCCTCAGATAACGAAGAGCGACTATCCATTCGAAGCGGGACATTTAAGGCGCAAGCTCGCGGAGGCGTCGGACCAAGCCAATGTCGCCTTCCGGGCGTAGAAGCGGGAACAAAATTACGTCTCGAATCGACTTTGAATCTGTGAGGATCATGGTCAGGCGATCGATACCGATGCCCTCACCCGCAGCGGGAGGCATGCCATAGCTGAGCGCGCGAATATAATCTTCATCCATTACATGAGCTTCCTCGTCGCCAGTCTCTTTCCTGGCAAGCTGAAGCTCGAAACGGCGACGCTGTTCCTGCGGATCGTTCAACTCCGTAAAAGCATTGCCGATCTCCATGCCTGCAACGTAGATCTCGAAACGCTCGACAAATCCCGGCTCATCAGATTTGCTCTTTGAAAGCGGCGAGACTTCGACAGGATAATCGTAGATGATGGTTGGATCGAAAAGCTGCCCCTCAACATATCTCTCAAACAGCTCGACGAGCGCCAGGCCGGGACAGGTTTCTTTTGAGTGGCGAAGAAGCCAGTCAGGATCCTTAATCTCATGGATCGTTGGCTTCTGCGCGTGGGGCCAAAACTCAATCAGCGCCTCAACCATCGAATATCGGCCGAAATGGCTGAAATCGAGAGTGCGGCCTTGATAAGACAGCTGTGCGGAATCGATTGCGTCAATCGCCACCTGACGGAGTAACTCGGCAGAGAGATCCATCAGGTCACGATACCCGGCATAGGCTTGATAGAACTCGAGCATCGTGAATTCGGGGTTGTGCTGTGTGGAGATCCCCTCATTTCGGAAATTGCGATTGATTTCGTAAACTCGCTCGATGCCACCGACCAGAAGGCGCTTCAAATAAAGTTCAGGAGCAATTCGCAAGAAGAGATCGACGTCCAGCGTGTTGTGATGTGTGACAAACGGACGCGCCACTGCTCCGCCATGCAGCGGCTGCATCATGGGAGTCTCTACCTCCAAGAAGCCGCGGCTATCCAATTGTCGGCGCAACGACTGAATAATTTTCGAGCGAGTAACGAAAACCTTTCGCACTTCGGGGTTTGCGATCAGATCGAGATATCGCTGGCGATAGCGAATTTCGACGTCTTCCAGACCGTGCCATTTCTCGGGAAGGGGAAGCATGATCTTCGATAGAAAGAATATTTCCTCAACGTGCACCGTAAGTTCGCCGGTTTTTGTACGGAACAGATAACCTGCCGCGCCGATGATATCGCCAACATCAAGTAAATCGTACAGTTTGTAATTGGTTTCACTAACTGCGTCTTTTTTGACGTAGAGCTGCAGCTTTTCGCCTGCCTGGATGAGATTGACGAAACCTGCTTTTCCCATCCGCCGGATGGTTTGAATGCGGCCTGCCACACGGACTTGAACTCGGTCGGCTAGTTCCTCGAAGCTTTGGGAGCCGTAAGCAGCCAGAATCTCTGGAAGTGTATGCGTGTAAGCGAACGGGTGGCCGTAAGGCTGATATCCGAGTTCCCGGATCTGGCCAGCACGCTCATGGCGCTGGCCCAATAGCTCATCTTCCAATGCCAACGATGAAACTCCTTGTGACCGCAGCTTCAGGCAAATGTCGGAACTTAGCGGCGGACGATTAGTTCGCGCAGATGATCGCGCGTGAGAAAAAACTTGACTGAGCCAGCATTTTGAAAGAGCTTTTCCAAAAGGCGGTTATGGAAGAACTGCACGTTCTGAAATCCTCCGCGCGGCGAGACAATAAGAGTCCTGTGATCGTGGATCCGATAGTTGTACATCGGAATGCGACTGGATTTCTCGTCAGCCCTAAAGAAAACCAGCATGAGCCCGCCTGGCCGCATTACCCGGAGGAGTTGAGCCACGACCTGATCCAACAGAGGCGAAACAAGAAACTGAAGCGTATCCCAGACCAGCGCGCCATCGAACGATTGATCGGGAAACGTGAGAGTTTGGTCCATGAAGCGTTGAGCTGTGCTTGCCACTTTTTGATTTTCGAGAAAATCTCCAGCGAAGCATTGCGCCATTGTGGCCAAGATGTCGTCGGTCGAAATGCGGTGTCCCAAGCTCGTGATGAAGCTGACGTTCGCCTGACTAGCGCCAGACATATCCAAAATGGAGAGGTTCTCGCCGCCCTGCAACATAGCAGAAAACTGTTCGAAGCCGCTGCTGTGACGATTCATGGGGAGAAGAACGTTCTTCTCCGACGCCTTGGTCAAGCTTTCTTTAGCAGCGCTGCCGAATTTCATATGACAAAAAAAAGCGAACGGCGCAGAGCGAAGCAGATGACGGGAAGAGAGCTCAGTTTTTACAACCTAAGCTGGAGGCGCGTCTCCCCCCTCAGTGTTCTCTACTTCAGCGGACTTGCAGTACCTGCACCCATGGTGGTTCCGACTGGGGAGGGCTGTGGGGCAGGCTGGCTGACAGGCTGACTAAGCGGCTGAGGTTGAGACTGAGGTTGAGGCTGCGGCGGGCCTTTCACCGGTGCTGCTTTCGAAATATCGATGCTGCCTTTGAAATAAGCTCCGTCTTCAATTACGATGCGGCTCGTTTTGATATCGCCCACCAGTTTCGCTTCCTTCTTGATGTCGATCTTGTCGGCTGCTTCCACGTTGCCCTGAATCGAGCCATGAATGACGATCTCACGAGCTTTCAGGTTGCTCTGGACACGGGCATTGGGGCCTATCGTAAGGCGATGATCGTGGCACTCCACAGTTCCTTCAACTTCGCCATCGATCGTCAAATCTTCCCGGGCAACGATCTGCCCTTTTACAGTTACATTCTTTCCCAGCGCGGCAGAACCGCTCCGCACGGCGCCTGTCTCCGGCTCGAAAGTTCTGGTAGGTGTTGACATGGTACTGGTTTCTCTCCTCTGCGGTTCCACCCCGGACCCTCCGGGCGTGGCAGGCGGTCTCTCGGGCCTCAGCGGCAGTTCGTCTTCTTTTCGTTTGCTCCACATGCGAAGGGTGTCTCCTCGAAAACGCTCCATTTATGGTACTACTACTCGTGGCCTACAGCGCGCAGGGACGCGACTCGTACCGGATCTACATTCCGGCTCTACCTCCATTACGATTACAGAACGTCTGTGATAATAAGAACGGTGTCACGAACTCGCGAGCTCGAAGCACGCTTAGCAAGAGCCGACCAGCAGCTGCGATTATTCCAACGCGTAAGCCGGCTGATGACGCGCGACGCCGACCTCGAAGACGTACTTCATGAGATTGTCGATTTGGTTGAGGAATTCCTCGAGTGCGACTCGTGCCTGATCTATCTGGTTGAAGGCGGCGAACTCGTACTGCATGCATCCAATGAGCCAACCCGAAAAAGCATCGGTAAAGTGCGGCTGAGACTAGACGAGGGTCTGACGGGCTGGGTGGCCCGAGAGCGGCGGCTGCTGGCGATTTCCCGCGAGGCCTATAACGATCCGCGCTTCAAATACTTCAAAGATCTACCGCAAGACACTTTTGAAGCGTTCCTCTCCGTTCCGGTCATTTCGCAAAACAAGGTTGTTGGAGTCATCAACGTGCAACATCGCGGGGCGCACACTCATTCCGGCAACGATATGGAAATGTTGGGCACCCTCGGTGAGCAGATCGGCTGTCTGCTGGTGCTTTCAGCGCAAAAGAGCGTAGCGGCCTCAAGCGTTAGTCTGTAGCCCTGCTCCGATTTTTCCACGCTGCGAGATACCGGCCTGCTTGGCACGTTTTGGAGATTGCCGGGGGTCATGACCGGCAACATACGCATCGCGGTAGTCTGAGAACGCCTTCTGGAGGTGTGCCAGCGTGTCACGCTTTTGGGCAAGCGGCTGATGATCTACTTCAAGTACCGGAAGTAAGTCGCGGGTTGTAGAAGTTATAAATACTTGTTCGCTTTCTTCTAAATCCGACGGAGTAAGTTCGCACTCGGCTATGGTAAGTCCGCGCACGTGAACCTGTTCGAGCAGAATAGCACGTGTCACTCCGGCCAGGCAGCCAGATGATTCGACCGGAGGCGTCCAGACGTTCTCGTCCTGAATCACGAAGACATTCGCAGATGTGCATTCGCTTACTTGACCAACTTCGTTAAGTAATATAACTTCGTCGAAACCCTGCTCATGGGCCTCTTCATACCACGTCAAGTTTTGTGCCCAGGAGGTCATTTTTATTCCAGCGAAAGGAGATGACGCGTGCCTGCCATTGGGCACGTAGTTAAGCTTCACTCCCTCGCCCCAATCGGTGAGATCCGTCGTGAATGCGATCAAATCCGAATCATGGCTCAGTTGCGGAGCTTCAAATAAGCCGCCCTTGTTACGCACGGCAGCGACTCTAAGCGTCGCCTCAGAAGTATTATTTGCCGCGACTAAACGCAGCAGCAGTTCTTGAAGCTCCGACGCCGAGATACGGAATGGTACATGCATGCGAGTAGCATCCCGTGCCATGCGATCGTAATGGCGCTCATAGGCGAAGAGAACACCTTGACACACGCGAAGTGTGCTGAAGACTCCCCACCCGTTCATAAATCCGACTTGCCCAGGCGAAACAGAAGCTTCGCTTACTTCCCGGATTTCGGAATTATGGAGTAAGTGCTGGTGCACTATTCGATCTTACCGGAGTGCACAGGGCTCTTGTCGATTTGCTGCGCAAGGTAACTAAACAGGCTGCGGAGAGCTCGGCCGCGATGGCTGACCGCAAATTTCTCGTCGCGCGTGAGTTCTGCGAACGTGCGGGCCAGGGGAGGATAGAAGAATAAGGGATCGTAGCCGAATCCTTGATCGCCGCGTGGCTGGGCGAGGATTTTACCTTCCACCGTACCCCGGACGGTCGTGCAGATGCGACCGGCGCGGACCAGTGTCACCGCACATACAAAACGAGCCGCTCGATTGTCGTGATTCTCAAGATGCCGCAAAAGCAACTCGTTGTTTTCGGCGTCGCTGGCATTCGGTCCGGCGTAACGCGCCGAGTAAATACCGGGGGCACCATGGAGGGCGACCACTTCAATCCCGGAGTCGTCCGCCAACACAGCTTCTTCAGTAAATGCCGAATAATACGCGGCCTTAAACTTGGAGTTCTCTTCAAAACTCGTGCCGTTCTCATCGGGAGCGGGAATCTGCGTTAATCCGGGAAACGGCTCAATCGTTAAGTCCGTGACGCTTGATTCCCGGCCGGCAAGAACTAGCTCCTCCAGCTTGGCTCGATTGCTCGAGCAGGCGTAAATGGTCATTTCGCGACGCGGCCGGCGAGTGCCTGCTCCTGAAGCACGCGCAACTCGCTAATGCCCGTGCGGGCGAGGCCGAGAAGATCAGCCATGTGCAGATCGTGAAACGGAGTTCGCTCGGCGGTGGCCTGGATCTCAATGAACTTGTTAGAACCGGTCATGACCAGATTCATGTCGACCTCCGCGCGCGAGTCTTCTTCGTAAGACAAGTCGAGAATCGCCGCTCCACCCACGATGCCGGCACTGGTTGCGGCTACCGAATCTACAAGCGGCGATTTTGAAATCACTTTGAATCTAACGAGAGTTCCGAGCGCTATTGCCAGAGCCACGTAACCACCCGTTATCGCTGCAGTGCGTGTGCCGCCGTCGGCCTGGAGCACGTCACAATCGACAATCACGCTCCGCTCGCCGAGCGCCGCCAGATCCACTATCGAACGGAGCGATCGACCGATGAGCCTCTGAATTTCGTGGGTCCGGCCGGATGCTTTGCCCTTTGTGATTTCGCGCGGTGTACGTGTCACAGTGGACCGGGGCAGCATGGAGTATTCGGCCGTTACCCAGCCCTTCCCTGTACCCCGCAGAAATCCCGGGATGCTGTCTTCGATCGTGGCGGTACACAGAACTCGAGTGTTACCGACCTCAATCAACGCGGAGCCTTCGGCTGTTACCAGGTAATCGGCCGTAATACCGGTCGGCCGGAGCTGATTAGCCGATCTTCCGTCGCTTCTCATCGTGTTAGTCCAGCATTCGCGAGCGGCGCGATTGGCATCCAGCTATCCTGCCGTACGCAGCGAAGCGAAAAAAAAGAAACCCGCAATTACCAGCGCAATAATCAGCAAGATCAAGCAAGGAATCGCGCCCTGGCGGGGCATCGCCGAGGTCTTGCTCTCGGTTGATTTCTTCTTGATTTTCGGCGCAGCCATTCAGAGGGAGCAAGGTACGGCCAGCACGGATCTGACGTTCCGTATCTATTTCTTGAACAGGCTATCAAACGCAGCGCGCGCATCGTTCGCGTTACGCGGCGCTTGGCTCGATCCGTTTTCGCCGGCCTTGCCCACAGCGCCCGAGGGGAGGGCATCGCGCGCCACCGTCACTCGCGGCGAGAAAAGCTCACACGTATTAGCTTGATCTTTGAGAGGGATACGAACCGGAATCGGCCTGACGCATTGGAATCGAGTGGACGGCTCGAAATTGACGCATTGCTTGCAACAGTGCAACGCAGCATGGCATTTAGGGCACTCGCCTTTGAAGTCGATATCGGCCGCCAATGTCACGCCGCAACTGAAACATCTGGATGCAACTACGTTTTCGACCAGCCGCGGGAGCTTCGGTCCCGTGATGTCGAGCGGGGGCCTAGGACCTGACTGTCTCTGCCGTTCTGAGTGATAGGGAGGCGACCCTCGGTCCGAGTCCTGATAACCACGTTGCCGATATTTACGATCTCCGTCCATGTGTGTTGACGGGCTCCTTAGGAAGATCCAGTAGAGGATGAGAACAAAAACTAAATAGCCGGTTACCCGGACCAAGGCGAGGAACTGTAACTCTCGCTCACTGGATATACATTACGCGCAGGTTCCAGTACTTAGAAGAAAAGTTTCCCGGCGGCGCTGGAAGTCTCGATTGAGATTGCGGGGCCTGATTTGGGAAGGACTGGTAGCAGATCCCGCCTGCACCTAAGTTAGTATGTACCACAAATTCGAGCAATATGCTAGGGCCACATCAAATTTTTCTATAGCCCGGTAATGTTTCAGTCCGAAACCCACTTAAGTAATGCGTTACAAGGCCGCGTCAGGGGATTGTCAAAGTGGTTTGGACTGATACGAACAGAGTAGCCAATCCGGCCTGTCTCCTGCACTGTAAATTCATTGGCAAACACGACTGCACCGCCACGTTCCTCAACCGGCACAAGCGGCAGCGCATAGGTGCCCTGCAGTTGCCCGTTGACGCCAATATGGCCGATCACCGCCTCGACAAGCACATCAGATGGGTTAAGGCCCGCTAGATCTACAGTCGCGCGTAGCGGTACCGCTGAGCCGCTCATGACATGATCGCCGGGACCATCGCCTAGATCGACGAACCTAATGAGATCCCAAGCCCGACTCATGCGCGAGTCCCACAGCGTCTTTTCGCGCGCTTGTTCGAAGTTGTTGCCGGAAATGCGCATCCACAGCTCATGCGCAGGCTGATACAGCTCAGACATATATTCGGCCACCATTCGGCCGCAGCCAAAGCGAGGCGTAATATTCGCCATGCAGGTCTTCATTCGGCGCGCCCATTCCACGGGAATTCCATGTTCTGAATCCCGGTAAAAGAGTGGGACAATTTCGTTTTCAAGCAATGAATAAATGGCGCTCGCGTGAATGTCGTCCTGATCTTCGGTATAAGGGATTCGATCGCCGATTGCCCAGCCGCCGGATAGCTCATAGGCTTCGTCGAACCATCCGTCCAGCACGCTAAGATTCAAGACGCCATTCATCGATGCCTTCATTCCGCTCGTTCCGCAGGCTTCCTCACCACGGCGCGGCGTATTCAGCCAGAGGTCAACTCCCTGGACCATCTCGCGCGCGACTTGGATGCTGTAATCCTCGACAAAAATCAGGTGCTTGGATATTTCGGGATCACGCGACAGGCCTACGATCTCGCGTATGAGCGTCTTGCCGGGATGATCCTTCGGGTGCGCTTTGCCGGCAAAGACGACCTGCACCGGCATGCTGGGATTGTTGAGAATCTTCTTCAGCCGATTTACGTCGCGAAACAGTAGAGTGGCGCGCTTGTAAGTGGCAAAGCGACGCGCGAAACCAATAGTGAAAACGTCCGGATCGAGGACTTCGGAAAGCCGCCGCATTTCGGACGCCGACGCTTTGCGCTGCACAGCCGCTTCGAATGCGCGCTCGCGAACAAACGCGACGATGCGTCGCTTGCGCTTGCGATGCATCTCCCACAATTCCTGAGTTGGAATCTCGTGAATCAGCTCCCACACCTTGGCCTCTTCGAGACGTTCGCGCCAATCGGGCTG
>JBPCJX010000129.1:0-14964 GCA_051004875.1 Bryobacteraceae bacterium | reverse complement strand
GACCAGGGCAAGGCGCTCTGCTGCCGCCCTTGCCCTGGACCCCATCCCGGCATCAAAGGTCCTGTCTGACCCACTCGAATTTGCAGAATTTGACAAACACAACTAATCGTAAATTTGGATTCCAGTTGGACTCCGAGACGAACTTCAGGAAGGGCTGGTGGCTGTAACTCTATGAAGACTTTGGTCGGGCCGCAGGGATTTGAACCCGGGACCTCTTGCACCCCAAGCAAGAAATATCAACTACTTACAAGAATGGTTTGCTGAAAACAAAAGAGTTGATACCACGTAATTTGGACGCCATTTGGACGCCAAAGCCTGGAAATTTGGCGTTTGGACTCCACGTGGACTCCACTTACGGCAGTACCCGTGCTCTTACGCGCGCGGTTGTCATCCTTTTGTGTGGCGTCTGGAGACGACAACAATGGTTCCTATATATAGGATGCCCGCCCTACGCGAGATCGGCCCTGCGAACTAGCATTAGGTCTATCGTTTGATTTCCTCGGCAGCGGCGACATCTCAGCCGGGCCGGTCAGCTGCCGGCGGGAACGCCAAATTCCATTCATGCGCCTGACGGTGTGGTTATCGGTTACTCCATCCAACGACTAGAGATCTCACTTTGGCTTGCCCAACACACACCATTCGATCCCGATTAATGCCGCTCGACCCGGCATCACCACGCCATAAACCGGTTGATAATCAGTATTCGTTACGTTCGTGAACCGCGCATAAGGATGGAACGGCGACCGTGTCCAGGCAGCATGAGCGTCTACTAGCACATAAGCACTGCGTTGATATTGGTTATTAATGCTGATTCGCGCTCGAGCAAGCCAACCTCGAGAAGAACTTCGTTGCCAGCCGACAACCGCTTGTTGGGTCGGGTAATTGAAGACATACTTCGATTGGTAGCCTTTGAGGGCCGCTTCAGCGCCACGGAGGCCCGTGTATTCGAGCTTGATCGATTGCAAGTTAGGAAGCGACCAGGCAAGTGAAGCTTCCCACCCGGTGAACGTCAGCCGGTCGAAATTCATGGCCCGCCAGATGTCCGTGGAGTTGGCGCGGATGTAATCGATGTTGTCTTTCTCGTGGCGGGAGAAAACGGTAAAGGATGCCCGCCAGTTATTAGCCGGATGCCAATTTAGGCCAGCTTCGTAATTCATGGCTTGCTCGGGCTTAAGATTCGGGTCGCCGCTATTGGCCGGATCGTGATAGTAGAGGTCGGTGTAATTCGGAAGGCGAAAGGCACGGCTAACGGAAGCGCGTAGCTTGATTTTCGAGCATAGCCAATAACCTGTGCTGAAGCCGGGAACCGCAAGGGTCCGAGCGCGCCCATAAAATTCTTGCCGCAGACCTGCGCTGAAGGAAAAGCGATGCCATGAGCGGACATCCAGATCCCCATACACGGCACCTCGTTTACGCGAATGAACGCCCAGATTGTTGCTATTGACGTAATCGGCCAAACCTTCGACGCCGTAGTAGAGGTTGGTCGCATGAGGGAGCGTATCGTGCCGCCGCAAGACCAGATCCCACGTATCATCCTTATGACGATTAGTGTAGTAGCTCGGATCGTCTCGTAACAGCTCGTACAGATCGGCATGGCGGCGGTAAGCGAGCGAGAACAAGGTATTCTTCCCGAGATCTTGTGAAATCGTCGCCAACCAGGTTTTTGTCCGCTCCCACGAGTTGAAATTCCCGTAAAACTGATCGGCACCGAACGGACGATCCAGGAGGGAAAGAAAGACACGACTTAAACCAACCTTCGTGCGGACCCAGGACTCGGAAGCAAGCGCTACGTTGCGATATTCACGATCGTCTCGGAAACCCTGCGATAGTTCTCGCTCGAAAGACAATCGCTGCGACAGAGGCCCCTTCAAGAAAGACAAAAACCCGCTCTCTTCGTTTGTGCCGAAGCTGCCGTACGCGCCGCGCAGTCGCATTTCCAAGTTGTTCGAACCACTATTGGGACGTGTAACGACGTTGACGACTCCACCGACCGCATCGGAGCCATACAGGGTCGAGCCGGAGCCATGCAAGATCTCAACCCTGTCGATCGCGTCGAGAGGAACCGGGATATCGAGGTTGTGGTGGGCGGATTGCGCATCACTCAAACGAATGCCGTTCAATAAAATAAGCGTCTGTTCGAACGAACCGCCTCGAATCGACAAATCGCCCTGCGCTCCGTTAGGCGCACGCCCTTGTACTTGAACGGAGGAGTCAAGATCAAGTGCATCGGTCAGGCCTCCAAACAGCAGAAAGGACTCGTGCAAAGGGTAGGCGCCTACGTACCGGTCGGACTCCTCGAGCGGTACGGGCTCCCACGAGCCAGTAACGACGAGAATCTGTCGTTGTGGAGGTATCATCTGCTTCGGTGCGATTTGGCTCCTAGGTGTGGACTGATCGGGTATGTGCGGCGTGTTTCCCTCTAGTTGCGCTCGAGCCCCAAGCGCGGGGCAGCATAACGGCAAGACAAAGAGCAATTGCGACAACGTGAAGATCCTCATGAAAGTACCAGGATAGGTTTCGGGCTTCCTAGGCCCGATCCGTTGATAAACTTCGGAGTCTCTCGAAAATTCCCTGTATCTGTTTCCCGCTGAACTGAACTTGAATGGTATCGCCGAAGGTCAATAATTCGCCTGAAAGGACCTACCGAGATGGGCAATCAGAAGCCTGCCATGCACTATGTGGGACCGTCGCCTGGCCGCAGAGTCGTGCTATGACTTCCACTCCTCAGACGAGCTAGCGCCTACGAGCTCCTAAGCATTCGGAAATTTGCGAGAAGCAATTGAACCGCATCTCTTTCCTCATGCCTCGACGCCCAGGGGACCCATCCGCGGGCACTTCTCCGAACCGGAAAACAGCAACTGAGTCGTAAAGCCTTTGACGGCCGTGCCTCGATCGAATTCCCTTTGGGCCGATACGATTTCGCTTCGGCCGATCCGATTACGCTCGGGCCGGGCATTCGACTTAGGGCGAGAGGATGACGACGGTATACGGTTGGCAGAATTTGGTGTACCGGTTCCGGCTCGCGTGGAGGTTGGGCGATAAGGAAAGCTAGACGCCCTTCAGCCACCCCGTTTCATTAGCCTTCTTCAGCGTGATGGGAAAGGAGCCATCAGGCGTGAGTGGCTGAGCGCAAGCCCATTGTACCGGTCGGCGGATACCGCCTTTTGTCTCCACCTCAACTCGCAGTCTGAGTTCTGAGCCACCCATTTCATGCGGCAGCAGCACAGAAGCCTGCCGCACTTTCCCGCCGTGCGGATGGCCACCATCGAGTGATCCGCTCTGCCGGAATCTGCCGTCGGCGCTTTCGAGCGTTAGACAGAGCACGCCGGGTATTCCAGCCACTCCATCATTCGCGATGCCGATAATTAGCTCAAAAGTGCCCAGCCTCTTGCGTTGCCAGATCCATGACGGGCGCACCCGGTATCCCATCCTCTTTTGCAGAGCGCGAAACCCTTCGGGATAGCGCCGGTTGTATCTCTCCAGGTTCTCTGCCTCTGTCCAAAGCGACCAATAATTCGCGCCGAGATCCAGAACGTGCAGCATCGCATTTTCGCGAAGATTGACTCCCGCTGCATCGACTGGAATGCGTGTTACATCATAGTCGCGCAGGTAGCCGTCTTCCATAATCACGGGCAGCCACGTAGGCCGGTTAGCAAGTTCCTCGATTTGTATCGGCTCTTCATTGATAATGCTGTCCGAGCGAAGCCAGCATCCTGAGCGCACGGCGAGATCGATTACTTCGTTGTTACCAACCTGGCTAATATCAGGTTCCGTATTCACAGCGAGCGGCACTTTTTTCCAGGTTTCGAGCTGCAATCGCGTCATGCTGAGAAAAGTTTTTTCTGCCGTCAGGTAATCCGGGAACGGATTTGGCAAATTACTCGTGTGACCCTCGCCCCAGAACCCGTATTGCATCAGGTCCATCCATTCCAGAAGAGGCTCGTTACCGAAGCGAGCGGCCAGCAGCTCATTCAGTTCTCGAAAAGCACTCTGGAACGCCGGATGATCGTAGCGCGGTTCGACGAACTCGACATCACGCCCGTGCCTCGGCAAATGACCGATTTTGACTAGAGGAATTTTGTCCCGCAAGAAACGGGGCAGCGCAATCTCGCCAGGCTGGAACTCAGGGTTCGACAGTTGGACGCGGAACGCGAAGCGTAATCCATGTCGCTTCGCAGCATCGAGCGTCAGCTCCCAAACCGGATGCAGATCCAGGCGCCCAGGTCTCGATTGCACGTTACGCCAGTCACAACGGACATACAGCACGTCAACAAAGGGCAGGCTCGCCAACTTTTCTACGGCCTCGGGCAGCGTCTCCAACTTTTTGCGCACAGGAACCGACGGGCCGTTTTCTTCCCACGTGTAACCGACCAACCCGAGACCGTAGTTTCGGATATGCGCACTCGATGGCGTGGTCGTGGTCAGCGTGCGCCAGCCCTCATCCTGATCGATATCAAACGGGCCTTGATCCAGACGATCCGTCGCGGTGGGAGCACAACCAAACTGATAATCGTCCCAGCGGTGGGCGGGAATCGCAGTGGCAGCCCCGGCCGCGGCAGCGCTCGCACTTACACCTAGAAAACTACGCCTTGGGACTCTTCTCATGTGTTTCAGCAATGTTATACTCTCGTCAAAATCGCCAAATGAAAGCAAAATATTCGCAGAAAATGCGAATTCGAGCAACTCTTATGACCAAGCGCATTACCATCGTCTATTCGCTCCTGGCACTTCCGCTCCTGGCCCAGGTAGATACTGGCACGATTGTCGGAACTTTGCACGATCCGAGCGGTGCCGCCGTACCATCCGCGACGGTGACCATCGTCCAAAAATCAACGAACACCAGTACGGTGGTGCACTCAGACGAAAAAGGGGACTACACATCCCCCCCGCTTCACGTCGGAGTGTATTTGGTAACGGCTGAAGCGCCCGGCTTCAAAGCAGTAACTCGGGACAACTTAACCCTCCAGGTTCAAGACCGCCTTCGCATCGATTTCGATATGCAAGTGGGCCAGATCAGCGAAAGAGTGCTTGTTTCCTCCGAAGCTCCGCCTATTCAAACCGAGACTTCCTCCCTTGGACAGGTGCTTTCATCAAGAGTGATTACAGAGCTTCCGCTCAACGGTCGCGATTACATTCAGTTGGCAACCCTGACGACCGGAGTCGTATCGACTAGCGCTTCGAATACCAATGGCAATATCGGCGGCAGCAGCACTGGCGGCCAAAACAGTTTCGTGGCAGACGGAGCGCGGGGAACGCTCAATAATTTCCTTCTCGATGGTATCGACAACAACTCGAACGATAACGGCGGCGTCGTGCTTCGCACAAACGTTGATGCCATCCAGGAGTTCAAAATCCAGACCAACTCCTTCTCGGCGGAGTTCGGCCGCAGCGGCGGCGCGGCAATCAATGCGGTTATCAAATCCGGAACGAATTCCTATCACGGTGATGTGTTTGAGTTCCTTCGCAACTCAGCCCTCGACGCTCGCAACTATTTCGAAGATCCGTCGGCGAAAAAGGCTTCCTTCAAGCAGAACCAGTTCGGTGCAACAATCGGTGGGCCCATTCGACCTGACAAGCTGTTTTGGTTTGGCGATTATCAGGGAACGGTCATTCGGAATCCACTCACCTTCGTGTCCTCTGTTCCTACCGCCGCCGAACGAGTTGGCGATTTCTCTGGGCCGGATGAGCCGATCATCTATGACCCGGCAAGTTACGATCCGGCAACCAACACACGCGCGCAATTTCCTAACAATATCGTTCCGGCGGACAGAATTCCCGCCCTGACTCAAAACATCGCGAACCTGTACCCGCTTCCGAACCAGCCCGGAAAGCTGAGAAACAACTACATAATTTCTCCAACCGAACAGGACCGCATCGACCAGGGCGACTTCCGCATCGACTACAACATGTCCGAGAAGGATCAGCTTTTCTTACGGTATTCCATGAGCGGGCGAACCGATGTCCGCCCGGCTCCGCTTCCGGGTCTCGCAAACGGCGGCGGTTCAAGCACGGGTAACGGCTTCGAAAATACAAAGGGCGCCGCCCTCGGCTACACGCGCACGTTCACGCCAACAACAGTGAACGAATTGCGTATAGGCTTCAATCACGTCCACGTACGCCGTGGCGTGCCGCTGGGCGGAAATGTTCAACCGCCCCCTGAACTGCTCGTCCCCGGAGTACCGAACAACCCGGGAACGGTTGGCTTAACGCTGTTTATTCCCAGCGGCTACAGGCGCATTGGAGATCCGGGCTACGCGCCAACTATTCTTGCCACTCAGGAACGCCAAATCACCGACGTGCTGAACTTGGTACGCGGCGCGCACACCATCAAGATGGGTGCCGAGATGCGCTGGAGCGAGTTCAACATATTTCAGGTCGCTGCTCCAAATGGCTCATTCTCCTTCACTGGGCAATTTACGCAGAATCCCAGCGACGGAGATGGAGGAAGTTCCATCGCCGATGAGCTGCTCGGCCTGCCCACATCGTCTACCATCTCTTCACTCCTTGACCTCGGTAATCGTCAGCACGTGCCCAGTGCGTTCATTCAGGACGACTATAAAGTGACTAGCCGACTCACCCTCAACCTCGGCTTGAGGTATGACTATTTTTCGCCGTTAGTCGAGGTGAACGATAAACAGAGTAATTTTGACTATCAAACCGCGCAGCTGATTGTGGCAGGTCGCAATGGCGCGTCGCGCGGTCTTGTCACTCCTGACCACCTCGACTTCGCTCCGCGCATCGGCCTTGCCTGGAGCCCGTTTGGCGGAGGAAAGACAGTGATTCGCAGTGCCTACGGAATGTTCTACAGCGGTCAGGAAATCCGTACGGCCGGTGGCCTCCAACTCGCCTATAACCTTCCCTTCTACTATCAGCCTTTCTTCATCAGTGATGGAATTACGCCCGTGCTCACGGTCTCGCAGGGATTTCCGTCGGTCAACCCGGCGAACGCGGTGGACCCGCCTGTAACCAGCGTGGACACCAGATTGAAAACGCCCTATTACCAGGAATGGAACTTTGCGATTCAGCAGGCATTGCCTTCCGCGGCCTCAGTAGAACTCGCTTATGCCGGATCTAAAGGCACGCATCTTCAGGTACTGACCGATCCAAACCAAGTCCAGGTTCCCGGGCCGGGAGATGTTCAACCGCGCCGTCCCTACCCGCAGTATGGCCCATTTGCCGCAATCCAGAATCGCGGGAACTCAACCTATCACTCGCTGCAATTGAAAGTCGAGAAGCGATACAGCCATGGGCTGTCGTTCCTGAGCGCCTTCACCTTCAGCAAGGCTATCAACGATCTCCCGGAGATGTGCTGTAACTTTCCATACCCTCAAAACAGTTTCGATCTTCGCGCCGAAAAAGGCTTGGCCGATTTCGATCAGCGTGTGCGCTGGGTCACCAGCTTCGATTACGAATTACCGTTCGGGCACGGTCGCCGGTACCTTACGAGCAATCGCCTACTCGACCTGGCATTTGGCGGTTGGCATCTGGGCGGAATTTATACGCTCGCGAGTGGCTTCCCGTTTTCGCCGTTTCTTGGATACGATCCGTCCAACACGGGGGATGTGGGAGTCGTGCGTGCAGATAGAATCGCTGACGGCAACTTTTCGAGAAGCCAGCGAGATCCCAACCTGTGGTTCGACATCAATGCATTTCCGTTACCAGCTGACTACACCTTCGGGAACTCCGGGCGCAACGTTCTGATCGGCCCGGGCGTGAACTTGGTAGATGGATCGATTCGCAAAGAATTCGCCACCACGGAAACGCAGCGTCTCGAATTCCGCGCCGAGTTCTTCAATATGCTAAATCATCCGAATTTTGCACAGCCCGACAACTTTATCGACGATGGGCCGGGTGCCGCCGGTGTGATTACATCACTCGCAATACCTATGCGCCAGGTTCAGTTCGGATTGAAGTACCGTTTCTAATTACGGGACGTCTTTCACGGCTAAGCGGCTGCGGCGGCGCTCCCCGCCACATCCGGGGTGGGCCGAGCGGCGCTGCGTTATTCGGAGCGTGATTAATGCTCTCGGCGACGCCGCCAAACTTCCGGCTATCGTCATCACTGGTATTGAGAGAGCTCAATGGTAGCCACCAAGCCCAGCGCGGGAGAGCCGACAAACAGCGGAGTGTTAAAAGATTGTATCCGAATGCCTCAAGCCGCGTCATTCTGCCTGGCCCTTGGTGCCGTAATCGAGGGTGGCGTACCAGTCGCCGCGGCCTTGCGGGGTGAGGTCCATGAAGTGCCAGATGGGAGCGAGTAGGTCGATGCCGCGCTGTTGGATGTCTGGGGCCATGCGAGGATGCGCAGTATAGAAATGGCGCAGGGTGCCGTCGGCGTCCCGCGTGAAAACGGAAACGGTGGAGTCCTGATTCCCTTGGCGGTCCTCGCTGCCTAGGTCGTACTTGAAAGTGCTGTTGCCGGCGCCAAGGAGGCGCAGCTTGTCCCAGCCCCGCTCGCGAGCGTGTGCGCGCAGAGTGGGGAGATCGGCGGCCGCGACGACGGCGAAGTCAAAATTCTGAGCGAGATGCTGGGCCACGCCGTTGGCGCCGTCGAGCCAGGCGGTGCACATCGGGCAAGCCTTGGTCTGCCGCTTTCCGTACATTAAGTGATAGATCATGACCGAGCGATTCGGCTTAGTGAAGAGTTCGCTAAGACGGACGGTGCGCACGGGCGCGTCACCACCGCTGAGGTCGCGCGGGCCCTCTTCAAATTGATAGTCCTGAATAGGAGCGCCCTGCGGCAGATGGCGGCGCAGCTCAGCCACCCGTTCGCGCTGGCGCATGAGCTCGATCTCCGCCAAACGAAGTTCCTCGCGCTTGGCTAGATACTCGGACGATTCATTTGTTAAATTGGTCTGCCGGAACGTTCCGTCAACGATTGTGTTTACCATGGCTCTTATCTTCAGGTGCCATTCTCTCTCCGGCAGCAAGAAAAGGCAATCGACTCGTCCGGTTAGCCGACGCCGCACTTGGCGAGCGTTTCGGATGAGCCCCGAAGCGACGTCTCGGATGCGAATGAGGACGGTCCCGCGCTTGCGTTGCTTTGGGGCGCTGCTCTCATCGCCCTTGCCCTCGTCTTATTCGCAATCACTCGTGCGGTATCGTTGGACCTCGCGCTCTCGATGTTTTTCCGGAGACATTTTTTCGATTGGATCAGTTCTTGCGTCAGTCTGCGCCTCCTGGCTTTCGAATTCCGCGTTCTCTGCGGCCCTTGTGTCGATGGTCGGCTTTGGGTTGGCGACGCTGGACCTGCACAGGTCAGAGATGCCTAATGCTATTGCCCTGTGATCTGAAGCTCATTTTGGGGAAGATTGTCTGCAACTCTTCCCGAAAGTCTCCTCTTCAAAGCGTTAAGGGAAGGTTTGCCCATAATTCGGCCCGGAGCGGTAGACATACGTTATCTTCTGGTTTATGTTCTTTCCTTGACTCCAGCGCTCACGGTCGTAGCAAACACTTCTGCGGCCCTTACAAACGCCCCCTGCTGCTCCAGCGTAAGCATCAGATTTGCGTACCCCCCTGCTTGCGAGGCCAGCGACGCAAATTTCCTGTCTCCTACACGAAACGCCGGCAATCCTGCGTGGGAGTACTCTTCCAACCCCTCCAGGCTCAGTGCAATCCTGCGAAAGTCTGCTGCGGTCATCGAGTGACTCTGTAAATCACGGAGTATCTGTTCGTTCGCCGCATTCCCACATGGGATGGGCCCGAGCCAAGAAAGCCGAGAACGACATTATGTCGATTTACCTCGGATAGCCTGCATTAACGAAGCTAAAGTAATCGCCGGAGTATGTTAGAAGTTCTGTGGCTCCTGGTCGACGCGGTCATTCGTTCATAGGTAACCCTGCGGGCAGGCTGATGACACAATCGATAGGAACGCAGACAACAGGCACCTTCATCACACACCGGGTTCCCTTAACGAGGCCAAATAACGAACGATAGTTCTCATATCCTCGTTAGTGAGCTTAGTCGCATAAGAGGGCATCGGATTTGTGGTCAGAATCACAAACTGACGTAGAGTTGCTTTTTCGAAAGATTTCAATTGACCCGAGGAATCGATAACTTGCACGCTGAATCCATCCTGATTGAGAATTCTCCCGGTACCTCTCTGTCCGTCATGAGTGATCAACTGGACCGCGCGATTCTCGGGTTGGACCATATCGTTTGGAGATGCCAAGGCATGGAATATCTGGTCGGGTGACAGGTTGGAGCCTACGTCATTCAGGTCCGGTCCAATGTATGAGCCCATCTCGCCAATCCGATGGCACGACAGACACCCAGTTGTCTGAATCAACTTCTTTGCTGTCGCGATCGCCAGCCCACTCAGTGGAGCCAGTTGTTCCGCCGGCTTGGACCGCTGTCCGTCGCGCGGTGGCGAGACATTTCCTTTGCCAAAATTGGTGCTAAGGTAATTGACAATACTTTCAAGCTCTCCCGAGGTCCCCTGGGCCCCCCTCGACACCATGTCGTTGACCACCCCGCTCCACTCTGCCCGCGTCATTCTTTGGCTTGTGGCCACATTGACGCTGTGACACACGCTACAGATGCGCTGAAATGCCGCCCTTCCTGTTCCTTCAGGCAAGGTCTGCGTGTGGACGCTCAAAACAGCGCCGAACAGTCCCAGAACAATCGTACGATTCAGTCTATATGTGTTACGCATAGCGTTTTGGAAGCAACTGTCATGGTTACTGCTCTGCGCCGGTAAAGCCGCCGGCAGAACAGGAGGGCTCCCATGCTCAGCAAGGCATTTCGACGTTCGGGTCGCGTAATGGCGCCTGGTTGAAGTGCTACGCTGCGGGCCTAATCTGGCAGAGCGAATGCATACATTGTGTCCGCGCCGGTCCCTATAATGTATTGTTTTCCATTTACAGCGTAACTGATCGGGCCACTCGCATTGGCGCCCCCCAAGTACACATGCCACAGCGGCTTGCCTGTCGTCGCATCGAGGGCGACAAAGTCGCCGTCCATCCCACCTCCGAACACCAAGCCGCCGGCAGTAGAGAGCACTCCGGATTCTGTGTAATTCACCATCTTGAAGTCCCACTTTTTCTCGCCGGTCTTCGGATCAATGGCGCGGATCGCGCCGTACCCCTCGGCCTCCGTCTTGTAATTGGGACTCGCACGCCTTCGAACGGGCGGCTGGACAGGAGGGGGCGGCCAGTCAGCCGGGGGTTTCGTTTCGCCAAAGCCGGGCCACCAACCGTCTCCGGTATACATGTGCATTTGCTTCCATGGAAGAATGGGCCGTTTGCCCGAAAAGGCTTCGTAGTTGTCCCAGACGGACACATAGAAGAGCCCTGTTTGGGGGTCGTAAGATGGCGGGTAATAGTTTGTGCCCCCTTGCGAACCTGGCATGACAAGAATTCCGCCCATCGGTTTCGGCCAGTATTTTGGAACTCTAATCGGCCGGCCATTCTTATGGATGCCTTCCGCCCAAGTCACTTTCACAAAAGGCTTGCCTAGAAGGAATTGGCCGGTCTCCCGGTCTAGGACATAAAAAAACCCATTGCGATTAGCCCAAAACATCACTTTGCGTGGTTTGCCCTCCCAGGTGATATCCGCTAATACTGGAATCTGGGTCGCGTCATAGTCGTACTCGTCGCCGGGCGTGAATTGGAAATACCATTTAATCTTCCCCGTATCGGCATCGAGCGCAATGACGCAATTGGAGTAGAGGTTGTCGAATTTGCTGCCGGGTGTTCGCTGATCGCCATTCGAGACAGGGTTCGGATTGCCGGTGCCCCAGAACACTAGGTTTGTCTCAGGATCGTAGGAACCGCTGTTCCAGACGGGGCTGCCGCCGTGCTTCCAGGTATCGCCTGCCCATGTCTTGGCGGCGGGATCGTCCGCCGAATTCGGACTTGTGTAGGTTTTCCAAATTTCTTTACCAGTGTGAATGTCAAAGGCAGCGAGAAAGCAGTTTGCGCCCATATCGTCAGTCGCAGGTCCGACGATGACCATGTCGTTCACCACCAGAGGCGGGACGTCGAGCTGATAGCCCTTTCTCCAGTCCGCGGCCTCGACTTCCCATTTCACCCGGCCGGTTCTGGCATCGATGGCGAGCAGATGATCGCTCCATCCCGTGGTCCAAAACAACGTGTTCCCCTCGATCGCCACTCCCTTGTTGACCAGATACATGCGTTGCCCATGGAAGTCGCCCGGATTGAACGGACGCGACAGCTTCCAGTACTGCCGGCCGGTGGCGGCATCGAGCGCCACCACTGACGTCAGGCTTGTCGCATACAAAACGCCGTTCACGACAATAGGCGTGTTCTCCATCTTCTCGTCAGGGGGTGTGGTGGTCGGCTGCCAGACCCACTTTAGCTGCAGATTCTTGACATTCTCCCGATTGATTTCCGTCAACAGGCTGTAGCGATCGCTTGCGTACGTTCCCCCGTAGGTGAGCCAATTCTGAGGTTCCTGGTTGGCATGAACCAGGCGGTTGAAGGTGACTTGCGCCTGTAAGGAACCCGTCAGTAAGGCAAACACCACCAACACTCGCGACTTCATGTTCCTCTCCTAAAAAATGACTGTGACCCTTTGCGTCCTCTACTTGCCGTTGCGCTTCGTGAGGGGCACCAGTAGGATATTCCGGAACTCGACCCCTCCGTGGTCGCCCTGCAGCTCTATCGGCCCTGGCCGACCTTCGAACGGGTCGATGGCGATCCCCGTCAGGCCGTCGATGACTCTCTTCTCGTAAAGCTTCTGTCCATTCAGGACCGTAGTGACTTCACGACCAACCAGGCGAATATCGTAGGTTTGCCACTCGCCCGGGGGCTTGCCCGCGTTCACTCTAGGTAAAATTCGCGTGTATAGCCCACCGGTGCCGTGCATGCCCGGGGGCTTTCCATAATCGGACGCGATCTGAACTTCATACCGGCCGCGCAGACCGATACCGCTGTTGCTCTTCGCGGGGAGGTCATATTCGACATGTAGTTCAAAATTCCAATATTTCGCTACAGTCCTGAGATCATCCGTTTGACCAGAACATTTTAGAATCCCGTCCTGAGCGATCCAGCCTTCCGGCTTGCTGGAATTCACGCCGGTCCACCCTTTGAGGTCTTTGCCGTCAAATAGCTGGATTGGCTTTCCCTTAACCCAACTGCCATCGTCGTGTTCATCAATTTCTGGCGAGCGATATCCAGTGAACGTCAAGGTGATTGTGGGACTCGTCATCGTGCCCTGGAGGAGACCGTGGACGTACTTCACGTTGTATTCGGCACGGTCGTTCGGATTCGGGGCGACTCCGGGGCGCGCTCTGGGCAGCCACGTGAAATGGAGCACCCCGTTCTGGATTTTTGCGATCGTTATGTCATCGAGGCTGCCGTCCGGAGACCCAACGAACTGCATCTTCATATCGGGCGTTCCCGCACCAGTGATAGCCAACCACCATGCGGCGGTCGTAGTGAACTGCGCAAAATCGGCGGGTTTGGCGTGCACCTGAACATCCCATCGGCCATTGAAGTCCGCATCAGCAGCTCGGCCGCCCGGCGTAAAAGCGATTACGGCAACCAGCGCACATAGCGTGAATCGGGATGTAAGAAGCATTTGCACGTCTTTCTCATCTCCGATCAGTTGCCGTGGGGCCTAGATTTAGTTGCCTGTAGGGTGTATCTGCATTCTCAGGCGAGGCGAATATCGCTTCGCGCGCATGCAGCTCAGCTTTAATCACAGATACTCCATTAACTTGTCCAAAACTGTTTGCTGCATCGCATAAGGCTCAGGGCCTCCGG
The DNA here is from genome assembly GCA_051004875.1 of Bryobacteraceae bacterium. Lineage (GTDB taxonomy): Bacteria > Acidobacteriota > Terriglobia > Bryobacterales > Bryobacteraceae > Bog-105. Next base: position 1,237 of record JBPCJX010000129.1, on the reverse strand, counting down.
TTTCGAGTGAATATGTACCTTTGAAACCCATTTCTCTAGAGATCCCAACGGCTGTGGCAAGGCTGAATCTGTCAGGATTCCATTTGACATGGCTGACTGTCAGCGCAAGTGGGTACATCAAGCGTAGTCCCCGCTCCATGCTCTCTTCATCCTTCCAGTTGCCCATATCGGGATTTGCGTGAATCCCAGACTCCTGGATTACCTTTACAAGCGTGTCGATAGGGATCGAGGGTCCCCGCTCTTCTATGATGATTGCGACGTTCTTCGGCTGGCCATAATCACGTAGTAACTTTAGGGCATCGATAATCGGGGTAAGATCGTTGCCCCATGTCCTCCCTTGATTAATCATGACGCTGGGACACTCGATCAATGCAGCTCGATCAATCCATTGCTTAGTGAGTTCAATCGCATGCGCGCGAATCTGTGGATCTGGGGAACAAGGGGTGATCGTTCCGCGATAGCCGATATTATCCAATTCGAGATCGATGTTTACCATCCGGGATTTGGCCTTTTGTAGCCGCTGATGAAACTTCTCGTAGTAAGTGGGTTCGAGCGAAAGAAAATGCCTGTCCTCCACTTCCACGTTGTGAATGCCATAGCGATCCGCAAGCATATCCGGAAAGTCCATGATGTCAAGGTTCCCTGGCGTCGCCGGCTGGCTCCAATCTCGTACTTGCGTTAGGAGGTCAGAAAAATTCCCGGACATTGCGCCGATGCGATCTAGCTTCGACTTGATGACGATGTCCTGCGACACTCCAGTGGCAGCGGTCACCGCCGCAGCGATGGAACCCATTACAAACTCCCGACGCCTCATCCTTTCAGCTCCTTTGGCCGTTACAATGTCGTGCCACAAATCGAATCCGAGAACAGTGAGGGAAACAAAGCCAAATACGGTCTGACTTCAGCTAACGGCAATTCGTAACTGTCCATTTCGACAATCTTCTCCCTGGCAGAATGGTACACGTTCTATATCTCCCACCACCGTTCTGGCCCCATGATCAACCAATGGTACGGCCCAAGCTATAGCTACGGAAGAGCCGCCATCCGGTTAAGCTTCAAACATTCTGCAAAAGGGAGTTGGGTCAGACTGGACCTTTCGAATTCAGTTAGGCGCTGAAGAAAGGAAAGGTGACAGGTGACCCGAAGGCAGGATAGCGCGAAAGGAAAGATCACAGCAGAAGATCTGAAGAAGCTGTTGGCCGAAGATCAGAATCTGCTGAAGACGATTGTCGAAGAG
>JBPCJX010000128.1:0-21924 GCA_051004875.1 Bryobacteraceae bacterium | reverse complement strand
TTTGCTTCACATTTCCGCCCGAATGCCGCTGCGCAGGCGCTCGATCTTCAGGACGCGATGCAAGCGGAAGATACACTCCGGAATCAGAGGAGAGGAAGTGAAAACCGGCAGGCAAGACCCCGATCACCGTTTTGGGAAAAGTGTCGATGCGGATCTGCCGTCCGATCACGTTAGCGTCGGCATCAAAATGTTTTCGCCAATAGTCATTGCTGAGAATGGCAACAGTATCGTTTTGAGAGTTCGTCTCCGCTTCCGTGAAAGTGCGTCCAAAGGCAGCACCAGTGCCAATGGTCGTGAAAAACTCCGGCGATACGCGGGTGATCCGTTGGCGTTCTGTCGAGCCGGTCTCACCTACAATCGCAGTCCCGAAGGCGTACAGGGAAAGTGAGCTGAATGCCGGAATCTGACCGCGGCGTTCGTAGTAGTTAGTCAGCGAGGAGCCATCGCGATCCACTCCGGCCTTGGGATAGGTATTGAACACAGTCACCAGCCGGCCTGCTTCAGGAAACGGCAGCGGACGGAGAAGCACTGAGTCAATGACCGCAAAGATTGTCAGGTTAGATCCCAGGCAGACGGCGACCGTAATAAGAGCAGTAGCCGTGAATCCGGGCGTTTTGCGCAGCAATCGGGCGGCAAAACTCAACTCTCTTCGAAGCTCATCGAAGAGCGAAAGCCCACGGGCCTCGCGACACTCGCCCTCAACACTATTGAGACTGCCGAATTCCATGCGAGCACGTCGACGCGCCTCTTCCGGTGAAATCCCGGCGCGCACCAGCTCATCCGTGTAATGCTCGATATGAAAGTGCAGCTCCTCGCTCATGCCGGTTTCGAAAGTATGTCGCGACATGAGCGCACGGAACAGTGAATAAAAGCGCGCAAACATGTCACACCTCCTCCGGTGTTGTGTTTAAGGCGGCGGAGACGGCAGAAACCAGCCGGTTCCAGCCCGCCGTTTCCTCGCGCAAGCGGCGCCGCCCGCCAGCGGTTAAGGTGTAGTATTTTGCCCGGCGGTTGTTCTCGCTCTGACTCCATTCGGCCGCGATGAGGCCCTGATGCTCCAATCGGTATAGTGCCGGATACAACGATCCCTGAGGAATCTCAAGGGCATTGCCCGAGATCTGCCGGATACGCAGTAACACGCCGTATCCGTGCAGCGGTTTCAGGGACACGGCTTTCAAAATCAGCATGTCGAGTGTGCCCGGTAATAAATCTGCGGTTTTGCCCACGAGATGTGGCTCCTAGTCTATCTAGGAGTATAGCTAAGGCCTCCTAGCTTGGCAAGGGAAGTCACCTTTGTCTTCCCAGATGCACGGGGATTGAGCGATAAAGAGATGCAGGCGATCACTTGGGAGATCAATCAGCAGGAGAAGTCCCTAATATAGGATGTTGCCGACCGCAGAGAGCGCTTCCACAGTTGAGAAACCGATACTTGCTTTCGCTAGGATCGGGGCACACATTTCGGCGAACGGAACAAACCTGCGACGCATGAGGAGCAATGAGGACAGCGTATGTGGTACAAGGTTCGGCAAAACGCACCAGCGACGCTTGGCTATTCGATCATTGCGATGCCGGTAGTCGCAGCACGTACAGCGGCGATAGGCTCGGAGTTGCCGGCTATTTGAGCAGGTGTTCGGGCGTACCTTGCCCGTTTGCCGGTGGCGAGCATTGTCACCAATCCGCTGGGAAATCGGTTCATAAGAAGTCGTTCCCTCATTTTTTGAAAATCCGGAACGTGATTCCAGACCGAGCTCTGTAAGTAGATCGGCCTGCTTGTTGATGTAAGTCGCAGTTTGTGAATAGTGGCCACCGCCATTAGGTCAGTCGTGTCGAGCCGCTCAGGGCCGCGGGCATCTTCAAAGTACATGACTGACCGGTGACTCGGATTGTGCCCTAAGCCAAGTAAATGGCCAATTTCATGGACAGAGTAGTAATAAATCTCTGTCTCGGTAAGCGTGAGCGCCGCATGAAACTCGATCCGTCCCTGAAAGTCCGCGGACTGTGGATCTTGGGCTTGCGCAGCGATGCTTGTATCTAGAAAACCATTTGGAGCATCCGTTAACTGGAGTGAGCAAGCGGGTGAATTCTCTTCGTGCCACTACACTTCGAGAACGCTAGTCCAGAAATCCATAGCGCGTCTGAATTGCTTCGCGAGAACTGGATTGGCCGTATCGATGCGAGCGCCGAGTACCATGTGATCACTCTTCAGAAGCTCGGCATGCCGTTCGCAGATTGGGTGCGGAGCGGTCCAACTGGACTCAGCGACCATATTGATACTGGATAACAACAGTAGACCTACGCGCAGGATTAAATTTAAAGGGATTTGTGCGTACTGAAGTCGACTAACCATAGATAATTCACCTTGGTGCCGCCGACTTGAAATCCTGATGCTGCACGAGGAGGACGCCGAACTCGGCGAATCCCGCAAAGCAAAGTAGCCGAAGGTCGAGTATTCCACGCATGACAAAGCAAAAGGCCCGTCAGACATTTTGCGGAAGAAGCGAATCAAAGAGTTACTTGGACTGGATTGATCGGCTGAGCTGAGATGAGTTTTGGGTTTCAACAATTGGCATTATCGAAGACCAAGGTCAGTTCAGCCCAGAAAACTCTCGATGGTACGTCTCAACCACTGTGTTCGCAACTCCGAACACCCAGAGCCATAATCGCTCAATTTGTTGTTTGAAGCCCGACGCCGTCCGGAGTTGTTAATGCCTAGGGGACGGCCAGCGCAAGCGAGTAATCCTAAAACTCATACCGTAAGGCGAATTGCATGACCCGAGGCTGTGTAAGCAGATTTGTATAATTACCGAACTGAGTTGCCAAATCTATCTCAGGACGGGCCGATAAAGACGCGACATCAAATCGTGTAAGATTCGGGACATTGAAGACTTCCCAGCGAAACTGCAGGCCGTGGTTTTCAAGTGGCATTTTCCACCTTTTGCTCAAGCCCATGTCCCAGCCAGCAAAACCGTCACCCCGAAACGTGTTGCGCGAGCCGCTTGCCCCGGGATAAGGATGAATAAAATCTGAGATTGCCGCGGGCCCATCTGCGAACATACTCACTGTTCCGTCCGGCCTTTTGTACGCCCCGCTCTTAGGAATGGCGATGGTTAGCGCGTTCCCTTCAATTTCCCAATTAGTCGGGAAGAAGTAGCCATTATCCACGTTAACTGGGAATCCGGCTGTCCAGCGAGCGATTCCGGACAACTGCCAGCCGCCTATGAAGGCATCTAACACAGCACTAGCGTTGCGGGCGATCGGTTTGCCCTTGCCAAACGGCAGTTCGACAATCCAGTTCGCGTTGATCTGGTGAGGAGTATCGAAATCAGAAACGCCGCGCAATTGATTCGGCGAGAATGCGTTTACGACGAGGCCACCTAGCCCGCCATGTGTCGTGATGCGTTCCGCATCTGAAGAGATATCCATTGATTTAGAAAATGTGTAATTGAAGTCGAACTGGACGCCGCTGCTAAAGCGTTTTCGGATTGTGACTTGAAAAGCGTTGTAGCTCGCATTGCCAATGGTGCTCCAGGTGTAGAGGGAAGAATACTGGCGATTGTAATATGAGAACGGTCCGGTGTTGAGAGTGTAAGAAATATCATTGAGGTTTGCGTCTGGGATACCGCCGAATGCATCTATGACAGCTTGTGACGTAGTGTCATTGAAAGCGTTACAAGCGTAGATATCGTAAACTGCCTGGACTACGTTAGTGGTGGAACCACCGCTGCACGTTAGTGAATAGGCGCCTCCGTTTTTAAGAGGGTGAACCATATTCTTCCAATACGCGGCAGTCGGTCCGACGAGCGAGGAGTTAATCTGACTAGTTGGGACACCCTGACGGTAGAGCTGCGACATTCGCGTTGCCGCCGTGAAGTAATCGACGCCTGACTTCCTGTCCACTAGATTAAGGGGCTGCATCACATCGCGTTGCGTTAGGAGATTTCGTGATATGCGGCCCACATAGGCCAACTCGAGGGCAAATTGCTTGGGAAGTTCACGCCCAATTGAAAAATCGATGCTGTAGGAATATGGCGTTCTGATACTGTTGTCCAGGCCCCATGCGATGGCAAAGCCGTTGGTATCGACGGACGACGGCGGAGTTTGTGGGAACTTGCCAGGAGGCGCCGGGCTGAAGATTTGGTTGCCTGCGTAGTCCGTTGTGGGTACGGTGTGCAAGTCAGTCAAGCGTGGAGCAGTGGAGGCCGTTTCGACGCCCGCCGGATTGGTGAGGCCTGTCGCCAAGCCGAAAGCCCCGTTTTGATCGAAGGTGTTTAACAATCCGAGGCCAAAGCGGTCATAGACTCTGCCAAAACCTGCACGAATGACGGTCTTGTCGGCTCCCCCGAAGAGCTTCTTTGCCCAGTTGCTTTCGGGACGCAGCGACCAGGCTATAGAAAAGCGCGGCGCGATATTGGTCTTTTCAAAGTGATAATAGCCGGGTCCCTTGTTTGCCGGGCCTGCAAGATTAAACGTAATTAGCGGGTCGGTATTCGCCGGATAGCCCAACAGCATTTGGTTCGCATGCTGATTGAGCAACTGGCCGAGGTTGATATTGGGCGCCACCTGCAGTCCCTTGGTTTCCCAAGGCGGAGGGAACAACGACCAACGCATGCCATATGTAATCGTCAGATTTGGCCTGATGCGCACGGCGTCTTGAGCGTAAAATTCATACCAATCGAGAGCGAAGTGCCGTTGTACCGGCGCACCCTGGGCCAACAGGGTACCGTCCTTGTTGTAGTTGTAATTGGCGTTAACTTCCGTAATCATGCCCAGCGTCGCAATCAGCGGAAAATCATAAGCATTGTTGAATGCAGGATCGACAGCCGGAAAACCTCCCGCAACCGGATTAAACGGACTGTTCTTGTTCGCAAATCCTGCCGTGTCAACCCAGGCAGCATTGGCTAGACCGTTGCTGAAAGAATTCAGGTAACTCTGCCGGGGATTGCGAACAATCCCAATATTGCCGCCGAACTGAACCGTATGCGTGTTCTTCGTCCAGGAGAGATCGTCGAGGAAATTGTGGACGGGCATCTGAAAGCTCGTACTGCGAGTTATGCCTTGGTCATTATTGTTGTTGTCAACGATTCCACGGAAGTTGTTCCAGGTCTCCGAACTGTTCCCAGTGTTTCCGACGCTTTGCCGGGTGAGTCCATAGCGAAAGTTGTTCACCAGAGTGGGAGCAAACACGCCAATGTAGCCGATTGCGAAGCCTTTGCTGTGATCGACGATGCTGTATTCGGGCGTTTGGCCTGGAAGAAAAGGTGCGCCTGGATTATAGAGATCCTGTAACGCGCCGCGCCAGAAGAGGGTATGCTTCCCATTCTGGTCGACGCGGTAATCGAAGCGGGCGATATAAACGTCGTTATCGTACTTTATTGGCGCAGCAAAACGATACCCCGAGTAATTCAGTCCATCCCCGACGGCATTATCGTTTGGCAGAGGGAAGGTGTTGAAGTAGCTCAGCATGACCGGATTCGGCCCGAGGTGAAGCGGATCGAGCGCGGTGATGTTTTGAGGGCTGAGTGTGGTAATCCCGCCACCTGCGTTTGGATACTGGATGATGCCCTGACGAAGCGTCCCAGAGGGAATTGTGCTGACCACGCTGTTTTCTTCCCGTTCTCTTGTGCCCTCGTAGTTCACAAAGAAGAATAAGCGTTGCTTGAGAATCGGACCGCCAAGCGACACGCCATAAATGTTGCGGTTCAGCTTTGGTGGCTTGTTTGGTTGCCCACTGTTCAATTCGGCGAGCTTGACGAAGTAGTCGTTTGCGCTGGTATATGTATTTCGAAGGTACTCGTAAAGGGACCCGTGAAACCTGTCCGTGCCGCTCTTTGTCACGAGCGAGACCTGAGCGCCGGAAGACCTGCCCTGATCGGACCCATAGTTCGTGGTCGTGACGCGAAACTCCTGCACAGAATCGAGCGTGGTAGGAAGCACGGAGGTAAAAGCATAGCCGTTGCCCTGATCATTGACATCGACTCCGTCGAGAGTCACATTGCTTTGGTCGCTGCGGGCGCCATTCACGGAGCCGCTGCGGGTATCATAATTCCGGTCCAAGTCCGGCCGATTGCCGGTGTAAACAACACCGGCTTGCAGAGTAAGCAAGTCTGGAACGTTGCGTCCTTCGAGCGGGATCTGTTTGACCTGCATCTCGTTGAAAGCGTTCCCGATTGAGGCATCCGCCAAGTTGAGAAGAGGCGCTTGAGCGGTAACAGCGACGGTTTCGTTGACCGAGCCCAGCTTGAGTTGTACATTTACCGTGGCAGGTGAGTTTACGAGCAATTGGAGATTGGTCTGCTGGTAACGTTCAAACCCAGGTGTTTCAACCAAAAGTCTATAGTTGCCAGGCGGCAGCGAAGGGAAGTTGTAATCTCCTTGCGAGCCAGTCGTAGCGGTGCGTGGCGCATTGACGTCGACGTTTGTTAGTATGACCATCGCTTTCGGCACGGCGGCGCCGCTTGGGTCAGTGACAGTTCCGCGGAGCGATGTGGTAGCTTGTCCCCAGGCCACGCTGCTGCCGTTAAGGACGAGAAACATTCCGACGCAAAAGAGTGTTCGAACGACAAGAGTTCGACAGGCGTTCCTGTGCATAGAACTGACCTCCCAAAAGGTATAACCGCGCGCTGCACGCGGTAACGGATTATTTTTATGTAAGCGAGAATGCTGTTTTTGTCAACAAGAAAGCGAGGAAGACACGAGGGCAGCGTCAGTGGGAGGTGGGGTGTGAGCCACGTTTGCTGAAAACAAAACACTTAACCCTACTAAATTTGCACGCCGATTGGACGCCAGGGCCGGAATTTCGCGCCTGGACTCCACACCTGACGGCAGTACCCGTGCTCTTGCGCGGACGGTTGTCATCTGTCAGTCTGGAGGTCTCGTAGACACAAATTATTCCTATATATAGGATGCCGCCCGGTCTGGCATGGCGCAGCCTTGCTCCTACTTCCATTTATCGGGCTGAGCGAGGCGAACTCCGAACCAATTTGTAATTTGGGCTCGACAAGTAGTTATCGAAATACGACGAGGTCGTTCAACGCGATCTCGTTGCCTTCCGATCCTGGATAAGGCTCTCCTTTAACAACCAAGCGTATTGTGTGTCGTTGCTTCTCAAGGCCGAAGGCGTGCCAGACATCTTCGTCGCCTTTCACGCCGGCCTCATCGGGACAGACATCCACGGTCCGGTCCAATTTCCCATCGAGATAGACGTCGGCTCTTCCGCCATTGGGCAGATAGAAGCCCGTCACAATCGCACCCGTACCTTCAAAGGCAATGGTCGCTTCGGCTCCTTTGGCTTCACTGACCTTCGGCTTAGCGAGTCCGGCCCACTTCTCGGTCCCAGTCTTCCAATCGCCTTTCCAGGTCCACCGGCTATCGGTCACGGAAGTTCGCTCCACTGGTGAACCAAAGTCGTTCCAAAGCCTCAAGCTTTGGGGCCTTCGGCTGCTGCAACTTCACCACATCCACTTTGCCGCCGTTACGCGTGACAGCTTCGAGCGCGTGTTCGTATGTGCTTTTCACAATCGTGTTGAAAGAATAATCGGTGTACTGGAATTTGCGATTCGCCATTTCGGGGATGCCTTTCTTCAACTGTTCGGGAATCGCCCGATAGCCCCGCATTACTCCGAGCGCGCCGCCTGCACTCGAAGGATTGCAGTCGGAATCCTGCCCGCAACGTGTGGCAATGGACATGGTCTTCCCAAAGTCACTTCGGCCGTAAAGAAGTCCCAATGCGATGTAACCACCATTAAGTAAGCTTCGCGTCAATGTTGAAGGGCTTCAGAGCCCCTTCCGGACAGGGCTCGTCTTTGTCCCATTTCTTCTCAATCAACGTCCACACCTTGATCCAGTCGGACGGATACTCTTTTGAGAGCTGCAGGATATCGCGAATGATTTGCGCATAGGGACTCTCGGAAGGAATCGCCGCGAGACCGGCCTCCACCACCTTCCGCGGATCGGATTCAAAGAAATCTGCGCCATACATGGCGGAGACGAACATCCCGCCATAGATGCCGTCTCCGTAATTCATCACTCTTCCGGCGCGATACGCAACGGCATTCGAGAATTTGAGGGAGACCCGGTGACATGAGTCCGATGAAATCAGATTCGATTTGAAAATCAATATCGTTGGCATGCGTGTTGTATGCAGGGGTACCCGAAAGGCTGGCCGGCCCAACCGCCCCGGATCTTGTCACGTAATTCCTCGAGCGAGATCTCGCGAGTCTGAGAACTGCCAGCATTGGCGCCCCAGGCGAGCAGGCCCGCAACTATCGTAATGGCAATTGCGGGCAATGAGAACATTTTCATTCGGCGAAACCAGAGGTAGCTGCCATAATCTTGACGGCATCGCACGGCTCAAAGACGGCGCATCGGTCAACAGTGCATTGGCGGACATGCGGGCGATCGCGAAAAGACTCGAACAACAGTATCCGGATTCAAACCGCGTGCAGGGCGCCAGCGTGATTCCACTTTCGGAGGCCATTGCCGGTGATTTCCGTCCGGTCCTAATGTTGCTGATGGGCGGCGCGGGCTGCTGCTCTTGATTGCCTGGGTAAACGTTGCGAGTCTGGTACTGGTTCGGTCGGAAGGCCGCAAACGGGAGATGGCGGTACGCGCGGCGCTGGGTGCCTCCGGCACGAGACTACTAAGCCAGTTCGTGACGGAGGGGCTCGTAGTGGTTCTGACAGCGAGCGGACTGGGACTGCTGATCGCGAACTGGGCAATGCAGGTTCTGACAAAGCTGATTCCTGCAGACGCAGTTCCCCGGATGCCGTTTCTGCTGGATCTCGGCATGAATGCGCGCGTGCTGCTATATGCGGGGGCTTTGTCGGTGATGGCGGTGGTGCTTTTCGCAAGTACGCCTGCGTTGCATCTCTCACTTTCGAAGATGCGGGATGGGTTGGCGGAAGGAAACCGGGGTTCTGCCGGCAGAGCGTGGCGCCGGATTGGTGCACGGCTCGTCATAGTGGAACTCGCGACGGCGATGGTGCTGCTCGCCGGAGCGGGCCCGTTCGGAAAAAGTCTATACCGGCTGCTGCACGTCGAGCTTGGGCTGAAGCCGGACCACTTGGCAACGATTGCGGTCAGTGCTCCCGATGTTCGCTACGGGAAAGACGAACAGAGCATCGCACTGGGCCGGGAGGTCGTGCGCAAAGTTGAGAGCCTGCCCGGGGTCGAGTCCGCAGCGCTAACGACTACGCTGCCGGTCAGTTTCAACGGGAACACCGAATGGATTCGCTTCGTGGGAAGGCCGTATGACGGAAAGCACATCGAAGTGAATGAGCGCGACGTGAGTGTTAAGTATTTCCAAACGATTGGGGCGAAATTGGGACGCGGCCGCTACTTCAGCGACGCCGAAGACCAATCAAAGCCGAAGGTGGCGATCATCAATCAAACACTGGCCAACAAGTATTTCCCGGATGAGAATCCGATCGGCAAGCAGATTGGCGACACGAGCTTGACCCCGAAATCTATCAGAACGATCATCGGCGTGGTTGCAGACATTAGAGATGGCGCGCTGGATGCGGAGATCTGGCCGGCGGAATACCGAGCTTTCAACCAGGAACCTAGCACGTATTTTTCCGTCATTGCACGCACATCGCAAAAGCCCGAGGCTGTACTTCCGGCACTGGGCCACGCAATCCATCAGCTTCATTCGGATGTGGGAACGCTGGATGAGGCAACGGTGGAGGGTCGCATCAACAGCTCAATGACTGCATATCGGCATCGCTCATCGGCGTGGTTGGTGGGGGGGCTTCGCCGTTCTAGCGCTTTTCTTGGGAGTAGTCGGGCTGTACGGCGTTATTGCGTATTCCGTAAGCCAGCGGACGCGGGAGATTAGGGTCCGTATGGCGCTCGGTGCAGAGCACGGTTCGGTCTACCGCCTGATCCTAAAAGAGGCAGGATCGCTTGCGGCATTAGGCATTGGAGTGGGTGCGATCGGTTCGGTAACTGCTGCCACGATGGCCCGGAAGCTGCTGTTCGGCGTGAGTTCATGGGATGTGCAGACGTTAATTGCGGTCGCTGTGGTACTGGGTGTTGCGGCGTGGGCCGCAAGCTTCGTGCCGGCGCGCCGTGTCGCATCCGTAAACCCTGTAGAAGCGCTGCGGACGGAATAGCGGCTGGACAGCAACGAAGTCGCCACGAAGACGCTCGAGCCTCACATCACGCGGGGCAACAGGATAAATGACCGCTCCATAACGTCGGTAATACCGCCGATGGCGGAAGCAAGCTCTCGTGCACGAAAGGCCGAAGAAGAGGAAAATCAGCAGCAGAACCAAACACCCAAGCCCAATATTCCTCATAACGGGCGTCCTTCGAGGTACAGTCCTCGGCCAGTTCTGTGGAGTCTGAGTCTGGTATGAAGTTTGCTGTGGGTCCGAAGCGTTAGGAAATCGCGTGCCGCAGTTCGCGCAGAACTTCGCATCATTCGGCTGGGCCAGACCACAATTCGGACAATTCATATTCAGCATTACTGTAACGAATTGCCAACCAGCGTGGTCGAGTCTAGAATCGGAGCACCGCTCCAGGGTGACGCAGACCAAGGCGAAAGCGAAGACGATCGTATTCGATGAGAGGCCCAAAGCAATCCGGTTCCTTCAAAGGCCAAACAGAAGCTCGTGCCCTAGTCGATCCCACCCGATCGAGAATTGCGTTGACTGCACGGCGAGCCGCTTCATTCGCCGCTTCCATGCAAGCTACGTCGGTGTAGGTTTTAACGTAATCAGAAGCAAGAAATAGATTCGGAACCTCCGTAAAAGCCTCCGGACGATATTGCAACGATCCGGCCGTGTTGACCATTAAGGGCTCAAGATTCGTGGCGCCCGTGGGGTTGGGGAACTGGACGTCGGGATCCAGGAACCAGGTGAGCAGATCATCATCGCGAATGATATCTGCGCCACCCACGTTCAAATGAACCTTGATTTGTTCCCAGACATCGCTTTTGATTTCGTCGGCAGAGCACTGCATCGCAGTCTTGCCGTATACGATACCTGGAGTATTCCAGTCCGAAATATCCACCGAGAGAATGCCTCTTACTCTGCCATCGCCGAAGTCGGCCAGATTGGCATGGTTCCAAAACTGGCGTTGCGAAATGGAAGTAATTGCCCAAGGGGAATCGGCGTAGAGAGTGTGTCCGAACTCTAAGGCAACATCCTGCGCGAGATAAAACTGGATGCCGTTCATCCATTCCGTGCGAAGCTTGTCGAGCGTGGCCATTGAAGGAACCAGCGCTTTCATTGAATCGTCGACCAACCCAGTCATGATCTCGACGGGCAAAGCGGATATGTAGTAATCGGCGGTGATCTCACGCACTTCGCCGTTCCTCTCGACAGTCACGGACCTAATGCCGACCGCTGAAGTATTGAAAGCCCTGACGACGGTTTCACTTTGAAAATCAGCCCCGCGCTGCATCAGGTAATTCACCCAGGACGTAAGCCAAACGTCATTTGTGGGTCCGTTTAGGAGGCGATCGAATCCGCCATAGGTTAGAAGCCCAAACAGCAGCTGCAGCAATGTGTAACCCACTGTTCGAGTACTTCCCTCTTGGGCCCGAACAGCAACGAGAGATCGAGTCAGGCCTTTACCCAAGAGCGTCTGATATGCAGACGAGCGGTTCGGCGCGTCGATAAAGCTCCACCACGCAACTTGTTCGTACTCGGCAAGTCGTCTTTCGGGACAGCTCGTGAGCAAGGCGAGAAGGCGATCGACAAAGAACAAAACTTCGTTATCGGGAACACCAATACCACTGAAGATCTCTATGAATTTGACAGTCCAATCCTCTACGTTTTGCGGTATGCGTGCGGTCAGAATCAGCGGTGGCATACCGGCGCGCGCTACTTGGATACGCGTCGCGTGCACGAGATTATTGAACACGCTAACATTTCCCACAAACGGGATGCGCATCATGGTGTCAGGCAAATGACGATAAAAAGCTGGAAAGAAGCGAAAGCCGTGCTCCCCCGGTAAATCCTTGCGGCCGCCGGTACCGGTATTCGGCACGGAGAGGCTTCGGGCCTTTCCTCCAAGCTGCCTTTTTGCCTCATAGACGGAAACTTCAAACCCGCGCTCAATCAATTCATGGGCGGCGCTTAACCCGCCTACGCCGCCGCCAAGAATTGCAACTCGAATAGCCATGATGCGTTACTGTACTCTACGCGCAGGAATTGCTTGCCTATCGATTGCGCCGCCGACTTCGTTCTTCGTTAAACCGGATGGTTGCAGCTCCCTGGGTTACGTAGCGCACTCACGAATGCCTCAGCTGCCTGGCATCCGTACTCCATGCAATGAAAGCGGTGTACCAACGGCACACGAGCGGGAGTTACCGGCCCGGAGCTCTTTTGCTCATGAAACGGGGCCTTCAGTCAGTTTGCGGACGCGGCGGATTAGCCCAGTGACCCGATTCATCTTTCCCGCTCACAACAACCCCTTTTGCATTCCAGCCCAAACCCGCTCTGACGATTGCCGGGCAATATCGCAGAGTCAGGCCGCAGCGTCGTTTGCTCGATTGATTCGCTTCGGAACCATGCAATAGCAGGTCGCTGTGGATTGAAATCTCTCCGGCTTTCAGCTCAACATTTACCGGCTCTCCAAGAGTCTCGGCGTCCGCCACGGTTTGATTCAGGACATTTCCTTCATCGTTTTCACTCAGCGTGTAAGTCAGATGGCCCAAGTGGTGCGAGCCAGGAATGTAGCGCATGCAGGCGTTTTCGATACTGGCATCATCTATTGCCAGCCAAGCCGTCACGGCCATCGACGGCGTCAGCGGCCAATAGCTAGAGTCCTGATGCCAGGAGACCCGTTTGCCGTCTCCAGGCATTTTGCAAAAGAAGTGCGAACCCCAGCCGATCACGTTCTCGCCAATCAGGTCCTTAATGCAGGCCACAATGCGTGGATTCGTCAGAATGTCGTAAACGCGCGCGTAGCGAACGTGTGCGGTGCTGATCGAATAGCTGTCTCCGCCTGCAGCCAGCGTCCTCGCCAGGAGTTCATCGAAATAACACCGGATACCGGCAATCTCTTCCTCATTGAAGATCGGAATCCCGGCCAGGTATCCCTCGCGATTAAAAGCTGTAATCTGCCCAGGCGTGAGCGCTTCGAGACGCTCTGTAGTGGACGGATGAAACCGCAGGTCGCGTTCAAGCTTGCTCAGTTCTTCGCTGCTCGGGATGAAATTCGGTGTAGCTGAGGAGTTCATTTCTCGATGCTGTTAGTCTATCGTCCTAGCACGATTCGGCATTTCACACCATCCACGGCTTCGATTTTGAAAACGTGCGCAGCCCGGCGGGAATTTTCCGGCCGGTTTGGCCCGCGCGGACATCCGCAGTTCCCGCCGAAAGCATCGACTCTGATACCACCAAAGATCCCATCCGATACAAGAATAGGATCATGACACAGGTGAGAATAGACAAGTGGCTCTGGGCCGCCCGATTCTTCAAGACGCGCTCGCTCGCTGCACATGCGTGTGAACTCGGCAGGATTGAGTCGAACGGAAAACACGCCAAGTCCTCGCGTGAGGTCCGAGTCGGCGATGTGTTGCAAGTGAAGAACGAGCGCGGTGACTTTCAGGTGGACGTTCTGGTTCTCAGTGAGTTGCGCGGCCCGGCGGCGGTTGCCCAGATGCTCTACCGTGAAACAGAAGTGAGCCGTGACTTGCGACTAAGGTTGACAGAAGAGCGTAAATCGATGCGACATTTCGAAGCAACGCGAGAAGGCAAGCCATCGAAACGCGATCGCCGTGAAATCGACCAGCTTCGGGGTAGAGTCTGACCAAAGAAACGAACGGCAGCGGCGTGCCCAGTTGCCGGTTATCGCCACATTTCAGCGACTGAGCCGAACATCGGTGTCTTATCTTCTTCAGGACAAGAAGCTGTCTCGGCGAACAGTAGCGCAGCAGATCGGCCCTTCGGTTCATGTTCGTGAAGGCTTTGAAACGGCGTTTCATGCGGCAGCCGTTGCTTACGCTTCTAAGATACTTCCTGGCTGAAAGAAGTGTTTTGCCTTCACCGGAGGCGTCTCTTGCTGCTGCACCCGGGCATGGTCCTGCTCGAATAATCCCGTTGTGATGCGATCTCTCACCTGCCCTCCGTGGGTCGACACAGTTGGAAGAGCGACTCTGGTTATGTCTGCTTAGTTCAAGGTGCCCGTCGCCGGCGAGCGGTTACCCTAATCACAGTTGGTTTCGTTGGTATCGTTCCTGAGCATGTTTTCCGTAGCGTCCGCGACTCGCCTCGCGATCTTGATAGTCCTCTCGTTAGGTTACGGGTCTCCTCAGAGGGCGGCCGATCAGAAGGTGGATCCAGTCACTGGGCGTGTGATTGCTCCCACGATGGGCGTCGAAGGCGCAGACTGGCTCGATCGTCCGGAACGAGAACGGGAGGAGCAGCCGCAAAAGGTCATTGCAGCGCTTCATCTCACGCCCGGAGTAAATGTCGGTGAAGTCGGCGCTGGGACTGGCTTCTACGCTCTCCGGATCGCAAAACGCATTCAGCCAGGCGGCACGTATTATGCAAACGATCTCCAACCCGCCATGCTCAGGCGCCTCGAGAGCAAAGTTGTCGCTCAAAAAGTAACCAACATCAAGACTATCGTTGGAACACAAACCGATCCGCGCCTGCCTCGCGGCAGTCTTGACTATGTGCTCATGGTGGATGTCTACCACGAGCTTTCACAGCCGCAGATCATTCTCCGCAACATTGCCCCTGCCCTGAAACCCGGTGGCAAGCTCGTACTGATCGAATTCCGAAAAGAGGATCCAAACGTTCCGATGCGGCCAGAGCATGAGATGACGGTGAAGGACGTGAGGCCGAGTTGTCAGCTGCGGGATATGTGCTGGACCATTTGGTAGAGACTTTGCCTTGGCAGCACATGTTCTTATTTCGGCGGCACAGCTAAAGCGATCTCCATTCTGTAGATGAACTAGTGATGCTTGCAGATGGTGTGAGTTCGATCGCTTCCTCATCTCCCGCTGCAACGATGGCCAGCGGCCGAGATCCCACAGTCGCGATACGGGGGCTGACGCAAATTGGTCCGCGACTCATCACATCTTGCTCTGTTCTTGCTTGAGGCGCTCAAACGTATTGCGTCGAAGCTTTCTTTCCGACTCTCTTCGAGAAACGTTTTTACCTTAACCAAGGCGAATAAAGAGCGAAATGCTAGACTCGCCTCGTGGCATTCTGCCGGGTCAGCTACCGGGAGCTACCGGGACACGGAGGGAATCGAACATGCGGTAGAAGTCGAGGGGGAGAGCCTGTACGAAGCCGTCGCCCGCGCGGTTACCCGCTTTCGCAGAGATGACGGCTGGTGCATGCACCCGCCCGGCTCAGCTTGAAGATGTTAAAGGATGCACCGATTACGTACACTGTCCCGCTCAAGAAGATAGTCGATTTCGCACTGCACGGGACAGCCAACGGCCCGTCAGACATTTTGCGGAACAAGCGAATCAAAGAGCTACTCGGACTGGATTAGCCAGGTCCGGTATGCTTTAACTCGTGAACTCCCAATCTAAGCTGGTGGCAACGTTAACGTTATTGTTAGCCGTATATGTATCTCGGTGGTCACTTACGATCCGCCTCCTTATTAGCGTCGCTGCCATTCTGATCGTGTTTGGGGGCGATCTATTTGGCAGATGGAGTACTCGCAATCGCACGAAGATACAAGACAAAATCAAAGAACTTGATAGTCGCGGGTTCATCCGCAAGCATCAACGCCTTTCCTGCAAAAGGGCACTCGGTGGCTGTATGACTCTCCAGTAGGTCTTACATTTTGGATATACGAATGAGCGGCAGTACAGTCCGGTTTTTGCCACCACTGGATCAAGGGATGTTCTTGTTGAGTGTTTTGGCGTTAATTCCGCTGTCCAGAGTTTTTGGCAGACCGACCCGGATTGGATCAAGAAAGAACAACACCACCTAGCGTAGACGTCTTTGGCCTGCACCGTAGCCGCCTTCACCCAACGGAACTCCTTTCCCGCTCCCGGTTCGAGTGAAAGGGATTTCGCCGCAATCGTTTTCCAACTCTGGCTCTCGTCCGCAGCAGGCGCTATCCCAGGGATAGGTATACGCTTCAAACTCGACCTGGAGCTGTAGACGCTGGTTGGATATGTTCCGAACTACAATCCGCGGGTTCACAGCATCCCCTGCCGTGTAAAACGTCTTGTCGAGATCGAAGGCGATCACCTTAGCTAGTTGGCGGTGAACTGCAAAGCTTCCGGCACGTCGGATCGACTTCCCGTCCGGCAGGGTCAAATCGACTTCATATCGGCCGGTCTGTGCATTCCAAGGAATGGTCCAGAGCGCCTGGTACTCGGTACCGCTCAGATGAATGTTGCCCTCGATCGGTTTCGTATGTCCCGCATACCAGATGGAGGCAATCGCATTCATCCCAGGCTGCAGACGTCCAGCACAGGACTACCGATGTTGTAGCTCGTGTGATCAGTGATCGCAGTCCCTGGCTCAACTGCGGCGGCGCTATTCAGCCAGATAAGACAGATAAAGGGACAAATTGATCGTTTCATGTAGGTTGGTTGGGTCTTGTGTCTCCTCGAACGTGAATGATCACGCTTCAGCGGCGTCCGCCATTGTTGCAGATCCGCAAGTAAGCCCTTAAACGCCGGAATAAATGCACACGGTGGGAACGTCACGTTAATGGAAGGTGGGGCGACAATCTTGTTGCGCTTTCCGATCGCGTGATCGGCCGCCCTTCCATAATCTCCGGTCAGCGGTGATTCGCAGGGTGATGCGAACGGTGTTCTGCATTCGCCACTGACCTTGATAGCTGCAAACGGCGTGATGCGCCGAGGCCAACGCCGACGGCAACGCAGATAAGAAAAAAGCTCGCGTTTGTCTCTCAATTACGATTATGTAGTCTTCCGGCTGCAAACATGCCGACCTTCTTCAATAACCGGATGAGTTCTAGACGGTCACTGGGCGTCAACACGGCCATAGTTTCTTCAATGTCGGGTGCGTGTTACCTAAAGGCGTCCTCGATAACACGCTTACCCCTACTCGTGAGTTGAACGAGCCGGGCGCGCTGGTCTTCTGAATGGCGCGTTCTGTGAACCAGCTTTCGTGATTCTAGCCGGTCTATCGCCGTGGTAATCGAACCACTGGTCAGCAAGATCTCTTTGCCAATGACATTAACCGGTTGAGCGCCTTTATGGAGAAGCGCCTCCAATACCGCGAAATCCGACAGACCGAGGCCTAATCCCGACACGCTGTTCCTTGCGTTCTGCTCGACAGCGCGCGCGGCTTTCCACAAAACCAGCCAAACGTGGGTCGCGCTTACGTCAGTTTTCGTCTTTAAATTGCGCTTGACCGGCACGAATCCTTTTCCAGTCGCTCACATCTATCTTGATATCAAGGCATATACTGGCATAGTCTGGTCGCAAAAGGAGACACGTTGAAAACAACCTATCAAGATCGATCCGGCGCAATCGAGTGCACAATCGTTGTCCGTCACATGATGATCACCAATGTTCGTGGCGGCTTTAGCGGCGTCCAAGGCACTATCGAGTACGATCCCGACAATCCAGACGAATCTCACATTCAGGTCGTTATTGACGCCACGCAGCATCAATTCGCTGGACGAGCAGAGGGACACGCATCTGAAGAGCCGGAGTTTCTGCACGTCGAGCAACACCCGACCATCACCTTCAAGAGCAAGAAGATGGCGGAGTGGGCAAGGAAGAATGGAAGGTCACCGGCGACCTGACTATTCACGGCCTGACGAAGGAAGTAGCCAGCTTGGCATCGAAGAAGCGGAAGCGGACCGTGAGATTGCCGAGCTGAGTGACGTCACGGCAGTAGAGAACCTTGCCCACGAGCTGCAAGAGAAGATCCCAACGGACAACTAAGGTTACCTGCTTAGGTATGCACGCGCCCCCTGTTCACGGTAGGCGCCGGGGCCCTTGCTATCCCGATCGCGAAAAACGCAGAAAATTCCCGTTGCCCGCCGGATGACGGGCTGTACTGCGCTCAACTGTCGTCATGATCGTTCCCCGGCCGATCAGGGGCACGCGCCGTGAAGAGGACGGTTTGGCGGAATGTTGAAAGTTCTACTACTCACGGGTGGCGTAGTCAACAAAGTCACCATGCGACCGCGTTTTTGGACGATACGCGATTAACGTCCCCCGCCCCCGCCCTTTACAGGCCACACACCTGTTTGGCAGCAACAAACGAGCAATGAACCCGTTTAAGGTCAATTCTTGTCTGGAATGGTGAATTGGAAGCGCGAACCGATGCCTGGTGCTGAAGTAGCCCAGATTCGGCCGCCATGAGACTCGACAATTTTCCTGCAGAGCGCCAGCCCAATTCCCGTCCCGGGTATTTCACGCCCGTGCAGTCGTTTGAATACTTCGAAAATTTGTTCTGAGTAAGCGCTTTCGAACCCAAGCCCATTGTCCTGTACTGAAATCAACCACTCTTTTTGCCCATTTCTCGTGGCAGATATGTTGATACGTGGAGCTTCTTCGGTCTTCCGATATTTGATTGCATTGCTTATCAGATTCTGGAATAACTGGGCAATCCGAGCGGCATCAATTGTGACGAGCGGTAGTTTGTCGTACGTTATCAGCGCGTTGCTTTCACTGATTGAAGAACTCAGATTGGAAAGTGAAAATACCAAAGGCTGCTTCAGGTTCGTAGGCTTGAGCACGAGGTCAGAACCTTGGGCGTGTGACAACGCTAACAGATCACTAATCAGTGCCTCCATTCGGCGTGAGCCGTCAACTATGTTCTTCACGAACGTAGTCGTTTCCACGTCGGATCCATTTTGATAGCGCCGTTCTAACAATTGCGCGAACACCGTCATCGTTCGGAGAGGATCCTGAAGATCGTGACTCGCCGCATACACGAACTGTCCTAATTCTTCATTGGATTTCAGGAGAGCGGCATTGCTAGCGGACAGCTCTGAGTTGACACGCGACAGTTCTGAAACCGCCTGTTCGGCCTGCTTCCTGGCAGCCAAGAGTTCGCGCTCATAACTCCGCCGCTCCGTAGCGTTGAAAATAGTGATGCGGTTTAGAATGGGCTTTCCTGTAGGATCGCGCTTCAGCAGTGCACTAACGAATGTCGGTACAACCTTGTCTCGCCCGGAAACCAGATCGAACGCGATTTCCCTCACGTGGCCATGCATAAGAAGGAGCGGCGCAAAATGCGTCTCGTAGAGAATCCTTCCGCCCACCGTAAGGAGATCTTGGAATCGTTTTCCGAGCAGCTCACTCCTATGGCAGCCTAGCCAATTGAGCAACGTTTGATTTACCCTGACAATGCGCCCGTCAAGAGTGCCCGATACATATCCACATGGAGCATTTTCATACAGCTCCTCCGCGCTTTCCTCCGGTGCGCTTCGATTGTCAGATTCAGCTATCGGGTCGGTGCTCACGCTAAGGCCAGGTATTTTCGCATCTCAGCGATGGTCTCCTCTGGCGCGCTCAGATGTGGGCAATGCCCAGTAGCTTGCAAGGTTATCATTTTGCCCCGTGGCAGATTCGCCTGCACAAATTCTCCGACGTAGTCCGGCGCAATGACGTCTTGTGAGCACTGCATTACGAGCGCTGGCAAAGCGACTCCTGCCAAATCACCGCGGTTGTCTGAAAGAAAGGTCACGCGGGCGAAACGTCTGGCAATATCCGGATCCGTGCGACAGAAGCTCTCATTCAGTTCAGCGGCAAGTTGGGGCCGGTCTGGATTGCCCATAACGGCTGGCGCCATATTGCTTGACCAGCCGAAGTAATTGCTGTCCATCGACTCAAGTAGACTGTCGATATCGTCCTTGCTGAAGCCGCCGCGGTAGTTGCCTTGATCTATATAGCACGGGGATGGACCAATGAGAACGAGCCGATCAAAGGATTCAGGTTCCTTTTTAGCGGCGAGAATCCCGATCATCGTGCTCACGGAATGACCCACAAAGACAACCGGTGTACCGCCGACTGCTCCGATGATTTCAAGCAAATCATCCGCATATCCTTGTAGGCTCTCGTACTTTCCATGCTCGTACTGCGTCGAATCGGATTTCCCTGCGCCTACGTGGTCGAACAGAACAACTCGGTATTCATCCTCGAAAGCGGGCGCTATCAGCCGCCACATGTTCTGGTCGCAGCCGAATCCGTGAGCAAAAAGCATTGTTTTCGCTCCCGTGCCCGTAATGTTGATGTTATTTCGTCGAAAAATTGACATGCCGGCATCGATCGACAATGTATTCACAGCGTTTATTTCTAGTATCTTCTACCGTTTGATCGCTGAATGGCTTCAACGGGCCACCTGTTTGGATGGATGAATAGGGGGGAGCGCATGGTGCCATGTCGGAGCAAAATCGAGGGTGCAACTGCCTGTGGCCGAAACCGGCTGCCGCGAGCAGTTCTTTGTATTTTGCCTTCTGTGCGCTCGCGCCCGCCCATCGTCCCAAGACGACCGACGCCAATGCGGAGACCGGCGGTGTTCGTACGGCGAGTCGCGACGCTTGGCGATCACGCCTTCCCATCCGTCGAGACAAGCCCGCTCCCATGGTTTGTCGCCGGTAATCTCCGGGACCGGGCGCAGCGGACGCCGCAGCCCGAGATGGTGCAAGATGGCTCGCCGCTCCATAAGCGGCAACGGCATCAGGTCGCGTCCATTCAGCCAGAGGATGTCGAAGATATGATACTTGAGGTTGCCATCGCCCCAATCGACCTCGCCATCCAGGATGACCTGATCTACCGCCAAACCACCGATTGCGCCAGCAACGGCAGGATAACTTTGCGGTAATTGATTGCGGGACAAGAGCCGGACGGTGTTGCCTTTCGAAATGCGAGCAGGCGGATGCCGTCGTACTTACGCTCGAAGATCCACTCTGGTCCGGTAAAGCGCTCATCGGTTAGCGTAGCGGCCATCGGGACCACCCATTCCGGAAATCGCATGCGATTTTCAAATCATTATGCCCCACGCGCTGCTTCCCGCGAAATTTCCTGTCCCGGGGTATCGCAGTATAAGGCGCTTACCGGCTGTGTTCGCAACAACAATGCTTCGCGCGCCCGGCCATTGGTACGATCTCGAGTCCGACGCAACTTTCGAGCCGGATGGATAACACCCAAACCGCGGATGTCCGCCGCCATGCGAAGCGCCGTTCGCTCGTTGTCAACCGTGAAGCCGATTTCCCGTTCCTCATCTGAAGCGGATTCTTTCCGGATGCCGACCTTTCGGAAACAATGCCTTCTCACGGCAGCTCACGAATTGGCAGTAGAGCGTCACCCGGGACGGCGATATCGAAATGAAGCACATCTTCTTTAGTGCCCAGTGACTCGTACAGGCGTATCGCGGGAATGTCTCCCTTATCAGCCTGAACAAAAATGACATACGCCTTGCGGCGAGTTGCGACAAGCCGAAGCTCGTCGATAAGCTGCGTAGCGACGCCTTTTCTGCGGTGATGCTCTGAGACGGCCAGATCGTAGATGTAGATCTCGCGACGATCCTGCTCAAACTTTTCGAGCTCATACGCCGCGAGTCCGCCGATCACCTTATCGCCGTCTGTTGCGACGACCACTATGAAGTAAGGCTTAGCAAGCAGCGATTCCAGATAGGCATCGCTCGGAGCGGCCCGGCGGTAGGCATCTGCATCCTCAAAAGCTTCTCCGAACACCTTGAGCAGGGCTTTCAGAAGTGGTACGTTCGACGGGGTAAGCTGCGCGACTCTATAGCTCATTTCAGTTCCACTCCAGCTTTTCATGCACGCTCCAAAGGCGGAAGAGTTCCGTTCATGTTCGAAGAAGCTAGACGCACGGTGGCTTCAACGAATTAACAGCCCACCCTCCGCGACTCGCGAAGAATGGGTCTGATGATCGGCACGAAAGACAGCAGCTACGCCGATGTGGCTTTGCTCCGCTGCTTGCTCATCTGGCTCATGAACTCACGCATCGTGGCGATCTGGCCCGGCGAGCGTTTCTCCGACCACGCCTCG
>JBPCJX010000127.1:0-40879 GCA_051004875.1 Bryobacteraceae bacterium | reverse complement strand
CTACAGGGCTGACCAGGGCAAGGCGCTCTGCTGCCGCCCTTGCCCTGGACCCCATCCCGGCATCAAAGGTCCTGTCTGACCCACTCGAATTTGCAGAATTTGACAAACACAACTACCGCGTGTATCTGGTCCCGGCTGACGGTGGTACTCCGGAGCCTCTTGACACCCCGGTAGGAAAGCAGGCGACAGACCGCCCGACTTGGTCTCCGGACGGGAATTCAATGATGATCCAAGCCGGGCTTTCAAACGATCGGCAGGACGCGGTCTATCGAGTTGATCTCAAGACGCGGAAAGCCGTTATGCTCCCGGGCTCTGAGGACCTTCAGATCCCGTGGGCATCCGATGCCTCCTACTTTCTAGCCGGGTTAACACCGGACGGCTCCCCTCTTGTTGCAATACACCGCGGAGACGCAGATATCTACTCCCTCGATCTGAATCTGCCCTGAACCGCTCCATTCTGTTTCCGGATAACCGGCGTAGACCCCTGCAGTGCCTCCGTATGATGAGGATATGGCCACTACCATTGTCGAGCCGGAGGTGACCTCTTCGCTCGAACAAATCATGAGTCTCGAGCGAAGCTACCTTTTACAGAACTATGCGCGCTACCCGTTAGCCCTCCATCGCGGTAAAGGCTGCTACGTGTACGATGTCGACGGCAAGCGCTATCTTGACTTCATCAGCGGCATCGGCGTGAATTCGCTCGGCCATGCCCACCCGCGGATCAAGAAAGTAATTCGACAGCAAGCGGGTCTTCTTCTTCACGCATCCAATCTTTACTATCACGAATATCAGGGCCGCTTGGCGGAGCGGCTTGCTAACGTAAGCGGGCTTGGGCGTAGCTTCTTCTGTAACTCCGGTACCGAGGCAATGGAAGGTGCACTAAAGATGATTCGCGCGCATGGAAACGCCAGTAGTCGCGAGAAGCACGAGATCGTCTCGCTCGAAGGCTCGTTTCATGGCCGAACCTTGGGCGCGCTTTCGATTACGGGTCAACCCAAATACCGCAAGGACTTCGAGCCGTTACTTCCCGGGGCCCGTTTCGTTCCGAGGAACGATTGTGAAGCTCTTGGAGCGACCGTGAATGACAATACGGCTGGGATCGTGCTCGAGTTTATTCAGGGCGAAGGCGGCATCTATCCGCTTTCTGAGCCGTTTGTTCGAAGGGCCCGCGAGTTGGCCGACAGGCACGACGCCTTACTCGTGTTCGATGAAATTCAATGCGGTGTGGGCCGTCCCGGTACTTACTTTGCCTATCAACTGCTCGATCCGGTGGTGATGCCGGACATTATGATCGCGGCCAAGCCAATGGCGTGCGGCATACCTCTAGGCGTCATTACCGCGAATGAGAAGTCAGCCTCTACTATCAAGCCCGGCATGCACGGGACCACATACGGTGGCGGCCCGCTCGCTTGCCGCGTGGCGCTCGAATTCTTTGACATTCTAGACGAGCTTTTACCGTCTATCAATGCCGTCGGTAGCTACTTTCGCGTGAAGTTGACTGAGCTCATGCGGCAGTTTCCGTTCATCAAAGAAGTGCGGGGTCAAGGCCTGATGATTGGAGTCGAGCTAAGCTTTCCCTGTAAACAGCTTGTTCTTGATGGCATCAAAAAAGGTCTGTTGTTCAATTGCACGCATGACACCGTACTTCGTTTTCTGCCGCCATATATCGTTACGGAGCCAGACATCGACCGCGCCATCCTCACGCTCACAAAGATTTTCAAAAAGGCGAAGCCGCCGGACGCCTGATCCACGCCCTAGGCATGCAGCGGTTCGCGCTCCACTTACAGCAAATCTTCGCGCTTTTGCGCTTCTAGAGTCTTTACGAGCTTACTGACATCCTGAGCTTTGCTGCGATTCGCGATCAGCAGCGCATCGGGCGTGTCTACAACGATCAGATCGTCGACGCCGAGGAGAGCCACAACCTTATCGGCGTCGATGTAATTTCCATGGCTCTCATTTGCAATTAATTCGCCGCGGGATGCATTTTGATCTCCATTTTTCGTCGCTAACTCGTAGACGGCCTCCCAGCTGCCAATATCGTTCCAGCCGATATCGTCCGCTGCGATACCCAAGATTCCGGTGGTCTTTTCAATGAGTGCATAATCGACCGAGATGTTGTCACACAGCGGATACACGGCTCGCAATTTAGTCATAAATCCTTTACTGCGAAAAGACGGAAGGCCCGCCAGGAGTGTGGCTGTTTTCGGCTGATGATTGCGAATGAGGTCCAGCACTGTTGAAGCGCGCCAGAAGAACATTCCGGCATTCCAAAAGAAATTGCCGCGCTTCACGAATTCCTTGGCAGTTTCAAAATCCGGCTTCTCGCGAAAGCTGGCAACAGGTAGCGCATCCGGTTTCCCCGGCCTGACGTTCTGTGGGAATTCGATATAACCGTAGCCCGTCTCTGGCCAACGCGGCTGGATTCCTAAAACCACAACGCCACCTGGTTTGGCTGCTTGAAATGCAGATTTCACGAACTTTCGAAATCGCGCTGCTTTGAGGATCAAATGATCTGCGGGAAACACACCCATTACAGCATTAGGATCAATTTCGGCGAGGATTTGAGCGGCGAGTGCGATGCAGGGTGCAGTGTTGCGCTGAGATGGCTCCGCGATAATCTGTTCCTTTGCGACTTGAGGCATTTGTTTGCGGATCTCCGCTTGGAGAAAATCGTTTGTAATGACCCAAACGTGTTCCGGCGGGATGACGCCCTTCAGTCGCTCGATCGTCTCTTGAATTAGCGTGTGCTCGCCGCGAAACCGAAGTACCTGCTTCGCATTTCTCCTCCGGCTTCGAGGCCAGAATCGCGTTCCACGCCCCCCAGCCATAATGACGCCGTACTGGTGATTCGACATATATGAGTCCCTAGCGGAGCCCCGCCCGAGCGAAGCGGTTGCTAATATTTTGCGACGACGCTTAGCTTAGTAGTTCGGTGCAGGTCTTGCGTTGATGGGCAATTGCCGTTTAGCCAACTCGGAATCCGGAAATCCGCGAATGATTCGGAGCGTACGCTTCCAGCGTGTTCTTGTGAAGAAGTGCTGGCCTAAATCGATGAAGTGGGTCACCAACGAACCCACCGATGAACCTGCCAGATCTTCTGTTGTCGCTTCGTAAGACCAATAAATCAAAAGCGGCTTCCCGATAATGTTTTCCCGCGGAACAAATCCCCAGTAGCGGCTATCGAGTGAATTGTCCCGGTTGTCACCCATCGCGAAATAACTATTTGGAGGCACTACCACTTCGCCATTCACGACGTGATGCTCCAGCATGTCCCGTTGCAATTGGTCCTGCAGACGATCACCGAACTGCGACAGCTCGCCAGGAAAATTGTCGCGATATGGATCGTATGGGAATTTATGGTAGACGTAGGACTCATTCAACTGAACGCCATTTCTGTAGAGACTTCGATTCACCATCTTCAGGTGATCGCCGGGCACGCCTATCACGCGTTTGACAAACGTTTGCGAGATATCGGCTGGATATCGAAACACGATGATGTCACCTTGCTTGGGTTGCTCGTAAGGCAGCAGATATTTGCTGATCGCCCCCTCAGGGGCGTAGGCAAGCTTGTCCACTAACAAGTGATCACCAATCAGCAGTGTGTCCTCCATAGATCCAGTGGGAATGACAAACGCCTGCACCAAGGTTGTCGTCCCGAACAAAAGCAGCAATATAGTTACAGTCCATTCCGCTATGCCATTGCGCGCCTGCTCGTGTTTCGCGCGCGCCGCATGATCCGGTTTAGTTGCCTTAACGGTTGCTGTCTCTTGTGCCATTGACTCCCTTATTCAATCAAAGCCTATTGTATCTTTTTACGAGTGTCAGGTTTATCACGCGGCTGTTGAGCGCTGTGAGCGCGATTGATGCATCTCGCGGTACCCTGAATGTGGCCGGTCACGCTTCATAACTGACCGGGAAGGAGGCCGGTAATTACGTGAACTTCATGCATCGATCGGGAGTGGCACTATTAGTACCTGTCGCCATAATTTGTCTTGTTACGGCGTGTCAAAAAGAGTCCGTCAACGATGATAAGCTTGCGGCCGGCATTAAGGCCAACCTGTTCTCCGACAGTACGACAAAGTCGGCCAACCTCAATGTTGCCGCCAAGGATGGTGTCGTCACGCTTACCGGAGACGTTCCAAACTCTGACGTCGAACTTCAGGCCGTGAAAATCGTGAATGCCCCGGCTGGCGTGAAGAGGGTGGATGATCAGATCAAAGTCAACCCGTCACTCGCGTACAAATCAGCCGGCGCCCGAAACTTCGCAGACACAAGGGCCGCGCGCTGCAGCGGCGGAGCCGACCGTCCGGCGACCAGCGGGGCTGCCAAGGTTTCCCCGGTGCTGTCGCTAGCTCGGGGGACCAAGAGCCGTCACGATTTATGAGATAAAGGGTGGGCCTTCGGAGGGAGACAATTCTCTGTCCATCAGGAGACCATGCCCCACTGTGGCCAGCCACATTGCCAAGCCTACGCGGTGAGCCGCCCGAGGCAGGCACGGTCCAGAGTGGCATTTCGACCTCGGTGCCAGTAAAGCTACCCACCAAAAGCTCCGCATGATCCGGCGAGATGTCGAACAGCTTCACGTTGGGGAACGGCGTCGCAATCGGCACGGCCTCTCCCCCGCTGACCCAGACCTGAGCCAGACCGTAGTGGCCTACAGCCGCCGCCACGAAATAGATCTGCGGCCCGTCAGTGACGATTTGGTTACCCTCCACCCCGAAGTGAGTAAGCTGCACCGTACGAAGAACGCTCGGGGCAGGTGTAGGAGACGTGAAGAACCAGGCGACGAACCCAGTCAAGAGGACTAGCGCCAGGGCGATTACAATGGCAGCCATTGGCCGGCGGCGCATGATCTCGCCCGCTTTTGCGGACCACTGGACTCTTGGGCAGCCGGGGGCGAGAGTGCCAATGGCAACGGGCTCGAGTCCGCGGTCTCCTTTACGATTTCATATCAGACACAACCTGAACGTCCAGGCTGGACGGGAACTCGGCACAGGTTCTGGCGGCCACGTTCGGCTGATGACTGGAGAAGGGTGCCTGTGAGGCGGGTCCATTCGGAAAATGAGTGGTCTGCTTCGTTCGTGCGCTCAACATCCTGGGAGCGATAAAACGGTATCCGCGTCGCGGCAGCGTCTCAATATAACGACTGTCCGCATCGGTCCGCTAGCGCGGCACGAATCTGGTTTACGCAGAAGTTGATGCCCCGATCAAAGTCCACGAACGTGTTGTGGTCCCAGAGACAGTGCTGAATTCCTCCCTGGTTACGATTTCTCCGGGCCGCTCTACGAGCAGCAGGAGTACACGAAAAGGCTGCGGATGTAGTTTTAACGGGATTCCGCCCTTGCGCAACGCCCCGGTTGCGGCGTCCTATTCAAATACGCCGAAGCGAATGACCGAAGGTTGACCGGCCGGCGAAGCCACAAGAGAGTCCGGGGGGACGAATACGGGTAAATTCTATCACGTTCTAACAGCTCGATCAGACTCCGCCGGCAACGTTCGAGGTTAATAAGCCGTGGAGATTTTGAACGATGGACTCTAACACGGTTTTAAGATTCCTGTCATTGCGGTTACGCGAGGAAGCAGGTACTTTTGACAGCGAAGAGGGGTGCCGTGCAACGTTGAGACGATCTGGTGGAGGTATCCCCGATAACCAAAGCTGTGGGGGCCGCCTTGGCCGACGCGAATCGCTCAGTCGTTGTGGAGGTAGATAATCAGCTCCCGGTCCAGTTGATATTCGATTCATCGACTGACGACCACGGAGATTTCGGTTCCGAATTATCAAAGGCCGCAATAGATCCCACGACGTTCGACGTCTTCGGTTTGCGAAGCTCTGGCTTTCTAACCGGAGTGGAGGGTCGAATTACTTATCGATTCAACGATCAGAAGTTCCTGATTCATTGGGACAATCCAGAGGTTTGTGGCAACAGTTCCGATTGCCGAGTTAAGTCCGGTGACCCACGCTACCGCGGCGAAAACCTTCCAAAGCTTGTCGTCCGTACCCTGGAACCACGCCCATCCATCAACGGTGACAAACGGCGTCGACTTCGTCGTATTATTGCCGATCTGCGACTGGCCAGTCCCTTCGCTCTTCACCTTCCAAGGCTTATCGTCCGTACCCTGGAAGTACACCCATCTATCGCAGGTGACAAAGGGCGTCGACGAAGTCTTGTTGGGGCCAATAACGTTTCTGCGCTGACCCGTCAGTCTTCATGGGCCATAGCTTGTTGTCCGTGCCCCGGAAGTATACCCAGTCGCCAACGACCGTCGGAGAGGAAGAAGTTGTCACAGGTCAAGCGCGGCCATTCGCACAAGAAGCGGATTATCATCGGCATTGTTGTGGGAGCCGTGGTCGTTGTTGGCATTATCGCGGCAAAGATAGCGAGCAACCCGCTGGGGGGATCGCGGATCTGATTCTGACGCATCACAATGAACTGAGTCGGCGCGGGCGTTTCTGATTGGCGTGGGTTTCATTTTCGCAGCAGCATTTCGATGCGATTCTCAATGACGCGATGCGAATCGAAGTGAGAGATCTTGAGCATACCTGCCGCGGCTTGCTCCAAGGCTTTTCGCGGCGCGAGACCGATCAGCTCGGTGTCCTCAACTTCGACACCATGCTCGGCCGCGAGGCGGCATACCTCCGAGTAGACGACGTACACTGGTGTCTGCTCGAAATCGGTAAAGTTTATCGAGACCTGAACGAGTCCGCGAGACGCGAGTGGTAAGCCGAGCGCCTTCACCGCGGGAAAGCCGCCACTGCTCGCTCTAATGCGCTTCGCAATCGACTTCGCGAGATCAAGATCAGCGGATTTGAGATTTATGTTGTATGCGATGAGGATTTTACGCGCTCCTATGATGACGGCGCCTGCCGTTGGATGCAGTAAAGGGCCGCCTATGTCTGGGCGCTTCGATTCATCCACCCCCACCGCGGCGCTTAGGCCTTCAAATTGGCCGCGGCGCACGTTTTCTAACTTTACCCGGTCGGCCCGAAGTGCGGCCAGCTCGTAGAAATATACAGGGATTCCGAATTCGTGCCAGATGCGCGCTCCAGCCTCATGTGCGAGGTCAACGCATTGCTCAAGCGTGGTGCCGCACAAAGGAACAAAAGGCAGAATGTCGAGCGCGCCAAGCCGGGGATGAACGCCCCGATGATGGTTCAGGTCGATGAGTTTGGCGGCTTCTGCGGCGAGGCGAACTGCCGCTTCGACTACGGTCTTGATAGGGGCGACAAATGTGATGACGGTTCGGTTATGGTCGGTGTCGCTAGTGCGGTGGAGAACAACTGTTCCCGGCACGGAGGATATCGCGCGCTCAAGCGCATCTACGCGAGGTGTATCCCGGCCTTCTGAGAGGTTCGGGACACACTCGATGCATGGTTGATTCAAGCGACCGCCAGGTTGCCAGCAACACCCATTACTGTCTCAGGTATTTCCTGCAACTTGTCGTAGCAACAGGTGATAGGAAACGTAATCTTGCCAGAACGCATACATAGTGATCGCAATCCCCAGTCCAGCTAAAGTTTTCCAGAGTATTTCACGCGAGCTATTGGGGACTCCCGGCAGACCACCGACCAGACCCACCAGAAAGCCGCCGGCTAAACCACCGATGTGCGCAGCGATATCGACGCCTGGTAAAAGGCTGAGCAGTAGACCAAAGATGACCCATTGCCGATAATAAGCGCGCACAGCTTGAGCGAGCGGGTCATTGCGACGCACACCCATGGCGAGCATTATGCCAATAAGACCGTAGCAGGCGGCAGAGGCTCCGAGCGATAGCGATTGAGACCAGAGCAGGCTTAGGAGGAATCCGCTGAACGTTGAGAAGATGTAAGCGACGATGAGGCGACTCGTGCCGTAAAACTGCTCCACTTCCGTGACGAGTACAAATAGCGCCCAGGAGTTCATCGCGATATGGAAGAAGCCGGCATGGAGAAACCCTGCCGTAATCAAACGCCACCATTGTCCACCGTGGATGAGGGGCGCGTATTTTGCACCGAATAGCACCAAGACTTGCGAACTCACGCCGGATGCCGGTGATGCTTCGGTGAGCCGGTAATTTGCGATCAGCTCTGCAAGAAAGAACGCAGCATTGATAATCAGAAAAATTATGCTGGTCAGGTTAGCTCGGGGAACAAGCGAGCCAGCAAGCTGACTGGCGCGAAGATCAATGGCGCGGGGACCCAGTTGAACGCCACAGTAGGGGCAGACACGATCCTTGGTGGTTATGAAGGCCCGGCAGCTCGGGCACATACGCCGTTTTTCCACGGTCTTAATTGTAGCGGTCATGAGATACTGAGCCTGTTAAAATCGATGATTCGCATGAGCAAATCCGAGCAGGAATATCGCGAAGACATCATTCGCGTTTGCCGGCTGATCTATGAAAAAGAGTGGGTAGCGGCAAACGATGGAAATGTGAGCATCCGACTGGATGAAGACCGCGTGCTCTGCACTCCTACTGCGACCAGCAAAGGAATGGTCGAAAGTGATGATCTTATGGTCTGCGACTTGGCGGGCAACAAGGTTGGTGGGCATCGTGAACGCACAAGCGAAATTGCGATGCACAGCACGATCTATTCACTGCGCCCAGACGTGCGGTCGGTGGTACATGCGCATCCGCCGGTTGCCACCGGATTCGCAACGGCGGGCCGTGCCCTGGACAAGGCATTGTTGCCGGAAGTAATTATTCAACTTGGCGCGGTGCCACTGGCATCCTACGGTCTGCCAGGTACGCCGGCACTCTGCGATGGGATGATTCCACTGATTCCACATTACGATGCATTGCTGCTCGAGAATCATGGTTGTACTTGTTATGGGCAGGATGTCTGGCAGGCATTTTCTCGCATGGAAATTGTGGAACACTTCGCGCGAATCACGTTTGTAGCGGAGATGTTAGGTGGTGCCCGCCCTCTACCTCGCGAAGAGGTGGAGAAACTGTTCGCGGCACGAAGAAGATATAACGTCGACTCGCGTGCGGGTATGGAACCTGGCATGCCGGTCGTCGCCGAAGATCTTTTGCAGGCACAGCGCTAATTCGTTTCTATTCGATGAGCATGCAATCGCCGTAAGAATAGAACCGGTATCTCTCGGCTACAGCATGCTGGTAAGCGGCAAGCGTAAGTTCCCGACCCGCGAATGCAGACACAAGCATCAACAGAGTGGATTGCGGCAAGTGAAAGTTTGTAAGCATCGCGCCGGTTGCTTGAAAATGGAACCCAGGATAGATGAAGAGATTTGTTTCTCCCTGGAGCGGCTCGAAGCCTTCTGCACGCACCCCGGCCTCCAACGTTCGCACGGACGTCGTGCCGACGCAAAACACGCGCTTCGCTCGGTTCAGCTTGGCGGCATTTGAGGCTGAGATCTCATAGAGCTCGCTATGCAGACGAACATTTTCCAGGTTTTTATGCCGCACCTGTCCAAACGTTCCAAGTCCGACGTGTAAAGTGACGTACGCAATTTCCGCCCCAGCAGCGCGGCACGTTTCAAGCATTTGGGGCGTGAAGTGCAGACCCGCAGTAGGCGCGGCAATTGATCCCCTTTTTTGGGCAAACACTGTTTGGTAGCGCTCACGATCAGCCTCATTGGGGAGCCGATGAATATAGGGCGGCAACGGGACCGCGCCTAATTTCTCCAGCAGTTCACGGATCGGCTGCTCCGCAGAAAAACGTAACGTCCGTTCTCCAGACTCTCCGTGGGACAGCACCTCAGCGCGGGCCATGTCATCGAAAGCAATTGTGTCTCCGATTCGCACGCGCTTGCCGGGCCTAACTAAGGCCGTCCAGACAGTTTCCTCCGGGTCGAGAGCGCGGACCAGGAGAACCTCTATTTCTGCGCCTGAGCTCGTACGACGTCGGCCGTGCAGCCTTGCCGGGAACACGCGGCTATCATTGAGGACCAGGCAGTCGCCGGGAAGAATGTACTTGTTGAAGTTCTTGAACAGGTCGTCATGAAAGGACTGCTTTTCACGCGAGAGAACCAGCATCCGGGAGGCGTCACGCTGCTGAAGTGGTTCTTGTGCGATTAGCTCTTCGGGCAACTCATAATGGAAATCAGAAACTTGCAAACCCTTATTTTAGGAATTGAAAGCTCGTGCGATGAAACAGCGGCGGCGGTCGTGGAAGATGGGCGCCGCATCCGGTCAAACGTTGTTGCCTCGCAGCTCGACACGCACGCTAAGTACGGCGGTGTTGTACCCGAACTCGCGTCACGTGAACATCTGAGGGCTATCGTTTTAGTTGCGCGACAGGCCCTTGAGGAAGCACCGGCGAAGTTGGCCGATTTAAGCGCGATTGCGGTGACGGCTGGACCAGGGTTGGTTGGTTCACTGCTTGTTGGAGTGACATATGCAAAGGCGCTCTGCTTTGCACGAGGCATCCCCCTCATTGCCGTGAATCATGTCGAGGGCCACATTCACTCGGTGATTATGGAGAACCCGCATATTCAGTTCCCTGCCCTGGCATTAGTGGTCAGCGGCGGACATACGCATTTGTTCGAAGTTCGTGAGCTTGGAAATTATCGCTTACTCGGCAAGACTCGCGACGATGCTGCCGGGGAAGCATACGACAAAGTCGCGAAGCTCCTGGGATTTGGATATCCAGGCGGGCTGGTGCTGGATCGACTGGCAGCGTATGGAAATCCGCACGCAGTGAAATTCACGCTGGCCAGAATGAAAGGAAACGAACTCGATTTCAGCTTCAGCGGATTGAAGACTGGCGTGTTGCGGTGGACAGAGCAGCACGACATCAAGGATGAAGTTGAGAAGCGTCGCAGACTCCAACGGTCGACAATCAAGGATCTGCTCGCAACTACTTCAAAAGCAACGCTCGACTTGATTGCTAGTTTTCAGCACACCGTGATCGAAGAACTGCTTCGCCGGGCAGTTATTTCAGCAGAACAAATCCGTGCAGAGTCTTTCGTCGTAGCGGGTGGAGTAGCCTCTAACACAGGTTTGCGCGAGAGGGCCATGCGGGAGAGCGGATTACCTGTCTACTTCCCCTCTTTGGGCCTTGCAACCGACAACGCCGCGATGATTGCGGCGGCGGCTTTCCCGAAATTCGAGCGACAGGAGTTTGCCGGTCTTGATTTGAGAGCACAAGCAAGCCTGGTGCTAGTTTGAGGTATGGGTCCACAAGCTCCCGGTGAACAGCCGAAATTACCGATTCCAGGTGTTCAGAACATCATTGCGATCGGTTCCGGTAAGGGTGGCGTCGGCAAGAGCACTGTAGCAGTGAACCTAGCCATCAGTTTGGCTAAGCTCGGCCATGCCGTTGGTCTTATGGATGCGGACGTGTACGGTCCTAACGTGCCGTTGATGATGGGTGTACATGACACTCCGCACGCCATTGGCCAGCGCATCCAGCCTTTGAAAGCGCATGGCATCACGCTGATGTCGATGGGATTTTTGAACCCGGGAGACAAGCCTCTTGTGTGGCGGGGCCCCATGCTCAACAGCGTTATTCAGCAATTCCTGCGAAACGTCGACTGGGGCAATCTGGACTATCTGATCATCGATCTTCCGCCTGGTACTGGCGATGTTCAGTTAACGCTTATACAGACCACGCCATTAACCGGAGCCGTCGTCGTCACAACGCCATCTGACGTTTCACTTGAGGACGCGCGCAAGGCCGTTCACATGTTTGAACAGGTGCGAGAGCAGGTGCTCGGCATAGTTGAGAACATGAGCTACCTTGAGCACAATGGCGAAAAGATTTATGTTTTCGGCAAAGGCGGCGGCGCAAGGACGGCTGAATTGATGAAAGTGCCACTATTGGCTGAAATCCCACTGGATCCGAAAACGCGCGAGGGCGGAGATTCCGGTCAGCCGATTGCAACGCTACGGGAGCCAAATGCGCAGGTAACGTTGTTCGAGAAACTCGCCCGGACAATCATCGAACGCGCGGAAGCAAGTAAGCAGACGCAGCGGCCGACAATGACAATCGCCGACTAACTACCTGTCTGCGGGTCGACTTTGAGTTTCGATCCGGTACTCCATTCGGTGAAGGGGCGAATCGTTGTGACAATGTTATCGCGCTCGCGCCAACTCCCTCGCAAGTAATCGCCATTCATGGCCGCGATGACCTCAAGCGGAATTTCTTTTGGACATACACCTGTGCACTCGCCTATGTTGGTGCAGCCGCCGAATCCTTCGGCGTTCATTTGCGTCACCATACGAATGGCGCGAATATCTCGTTCCGGCTTGCCTTGCGGCAAGATACCTAGATGAGCGATTTTGGCACCCGTGAACAAGGCCGCTGAAGCGTTTGGACAAGCTGCAACACATGCGCCGCAGGCGATACAGGCCGCAGCATCCATCGCCCTGTCCGCAGATTCCTTCGGCACGAGAATCGCGTTTCCGTCCGGCGCGCTTCCGGTTGAGATTGATATGTAACCACCAACCGCAATGATGCGGTCGAAAGAGCGCCGATCTACCACGAGATCTTTGATAAGTGGGAAAGCCCTGGCACGCCACGGTTCGAGCACTAGCTCTTCGTCGTCTTTGAAATGACGCATAGTGAGTTGGCATACGGTAGTCGCCAGGAGCGGTCCGTGTGCGATTCCATTGATCATGAATCCACACGAGCCGCAAATCCCCTCGCGGCAGTCGTGTTCAAATGCAACCGGGTCTTCACCCTTTTCGATCAAGGCTTCGTTCAATACATCGAGGCATTCGAGCATCGACATGTCGGGATTGACGTTGTCCATCGGGTAACTGACAAATTTGCCTGATGCGCGCCCGGTGTGCTGACGCCAGATCCGAAGCCTGACTCGCATTTACTTGTAGCTCCTTTGGCTCGGGTGAACGTATTGGAATTCGAGAGGCTCTTTGACGAGGTCAGGCGGGTTTCCGTAACCGCGATATCCCCAAGCTGCAACGTACGAGTAATTCTCATCGTCGCGCAGTGCTTCTCCTTCGCGAGTCTGATATTCCTCACGGAAATGGCCGCCGCATGATTCATTCCGCTCGAGCGCGTCGATGCACATCAGCTCGGCCAGCTCGAAGAAATCCGCCACACGTCCTGCCTTCTCAAGGCTTTGGTTGAAGTCCTCGCCGGAGCCGGGAACGTTTACGTTTCGCCAGTATGCATCGCGGAGCTCACGAATCTCTTCAATGGCCTTTTCAAGGCCAGGCGCATTGCGCGACATCCCGCAGTACTCCCAGACGATCTTGCCTAGCTCACGATGGAACGAGTCAACCGTACGCCTGCCTTTGATGGAAAGCAATTTGTGGACTGTCTGCTGAACACACGCGACTGTGTTGCGAATTTCGGGATGCGATCCGTTTACTATCTCGAGTTTGTTGGCGGCAAGATAACCGCCGATTGTGTAAGGAGCGATGAAATAGCCGTCCGACAGACCTTGCATCAGTGCGCTCGCGCCTAAGCGATTCGCGCCATGATCTGAGAAATTCGCTTCACCGAGCACGAAAAGACCTGGAATCGTGCTCATCAGGTTGTAATCGACCCACAAGCCGCCCATCGTGTAATGGATGGCGGGATAGATGCGCATGGGAGCCTTGTAAGGATCTTCATCCGTAATGCGCTGGTACATGTCGAAGAGGTTGCCATAGCGCTCTTCAATGGTGTTGCGCCCGAGGCGTTGGATTGCATCAGCAAAGTCCAGGTAAACGCCCAAACCAGTTTCGCCAACCCCGCGACCTTCATCGCACACGTATTTTGCGTTACGCGAGGCGACATCGCGCGGCACCAGATTGCCAAAGCTGGGGTAGCGACGCTCGAGGTAGTAGTCGCGTTCTTCTTCCGGAATTTGATTCGGAGGGCGTTTGTCACTTTTTTTTTGCGGAACCCAAATGCGGCCATCGTTGCGCAGCGATTCGCTCATCAGCGTGAGTTTCGATTGATATTCGCCAGAAACCGGGATGCAGGTGGGGTGAATTTGGGTGAAGCATGGATTTGCAAAAAGCGCGCCGCGCTTGTGTGCACGCCATATCGCCGTTACGTTCGAACCTTTAGCATTCGTCGATAGGTAATAGACGTTGCCATAGCCGCCAGTCGCGAGGATGACTGCGTCCGCGAGATGCGTGTGGATCTCGCCCGTCACAAGGTTGCGAGTGACAATACCGCGAGCACGGCCATCAACGACGATAAGGTCGAGCATCTCGGTCCGCGCATACATAGTGACCGTACCGGCTTGGACTTGTCGCTCAAGCGCCTGGTAAGCACCGAGGAGAAGCTGCTGTCCAGTCTGGCCTCGCGCATAAAATGTCCGGGACACCTGAGCGCCGCCGAAAGAACGGTTCGCTAACGTGCCGCCATACTCGCGAGCGAACGGTACCCCTTGAGCAACACACTGATCGATGATGTCTACACTAATCTGCGCCAATCGGTAGACGTTCGCCTCACGTGAACGAAAGTCTCCGCCCTTTACCGTGTCATAAAACAGGCGATAGATGCTGTCCCCGTCGTTCTGATAATTCTTCGCCGCGTTAATGCCTCCTTGCGCTGCAATCGAATGAGCGCGGCGCGGCGAATCCTGAAAGCAAAAACAACTGGCCCTATAGCCGAGCTCGCCGAGGGTGGCCGCTGCAGAAGCACCAGCAAGGCCCGAGCCAACAACGATGATGGAATGCTTACGTTTATTGGCAGGATTGACCAACTTCATTTCGAAGCGCGCCTTGTCCCAGGCGTCTTCAATCGGGCCAGAAGGAATCTTCGCGTCGAGTTGCATCACTTCACTAAACCGAGAAGGATGCTCAGAGGAATAGAGATGTAACCGAGCACGATTATGACCGCCAACCCCGCTGCTGCTTTCTTGAGAATCGGAGTGTGCCGCGGGTGGTTAATGCCCAGGGATTGAAACATGCTCCAGGCGCCATGCCTTATATGGAAACCAAGGAGAAGCATCGAGAAGATGTACCAAGCGGACACATACCAGACCTGAAAACCGGCAACTACATTGTGATAGACGTCACCCTCAACGAAATCGAATCCAGGATGCACCACTCCGACCGTGAGGTGTAGCAGGTGATAGATGACGAACGCCAGGATGATGGGCCCACTCCAATACATGGTCCGAGAGGCGTAAGTCGATGCTATGTTTTCCTTCTTCGAGTAGCCGACCGGGCGAGCCTTCAGCTTGCGGGCAGCCAGTTTCACCGAAGACCAGATGTGGAGGATGACGGAGGCCAGCAGCACTGCACGGACAGCCCAGAGAATTTCAGGGACATCGTGCAGGAAACGGCCATAGTCATTGAGCTTCTCGGGACCTTCGAAAACCTGCAAATTGCCCAGCATGTGCCCGATGACGAATAGAAACAGGATTGCGCCCGTAACCGCCATCACGACTTTTTGCCCGTTGGTGGAATCCCAAAAGCGCACTGGACGGGTCTCGCGAGTGCCAATCACAGTTGTCGCCATGATGTTTTGTTCGATTTGTGAGTTATCTAACCCACTCAGATCTTAACTCAGCGGCCATGTGAGGCGGCTGGCAAAAACCCTGGCGATATTCTCACCAGAATCTCCTGAGAGGGTTAAGAGTTCGTTAACACCTTGAGTTTATAGCAGCTGAAAATCTGGCCTATTACAGTCGTGCGAATCCGTCGAACAAATTTGTGGAAGGTGAGCTTTTGCGCCGCCTCGCTTCGCGTATTTAGAGGGAGTAACGAGAGATATGGAAGAAAGTGTTTGGTCGGCAGCTAGCCCGGCGAGCTCCAAGCTGGCAGTTCCGCCCGCTGGTTCGTCTCATCGAGAGTTTGTGTTCTACGGTGCCTCACGTATCGAAGCACCGCGGGTCGGATCGAAGTTTCGTCGCACCGGCACAACCTTCCAGGTACTCGGAGTAAGACCAGAACGCACTCGTTCCCGCGAGTTTGCGAGATCCTGGAAGTTTACCGCGGAATGTCAGCCCATGCCCCTCTGGGAATACTGACCCCACACTCGACGGAACCGAAATGCTACGGCGCTGGAGGAGCGACAGGTGCCGCAAGAGGTGAACCTTTATCGAATTTTTCTAGCCACTTGAGCTCTTCACGAACTTTGATGTACCCGTGCCAGGGATCTTTACCCAATCCATGACCTTCTCCAGGAAAGACGAGGAGAGTATGCGGAACGCCAAGCGCATCAAGCGCTCGCTCCAGCAGGTATCCTTGCGATGCGCTTACCCGGATATCGTCTGAACCGATAACGTCGTGGACGGGCGTTTTCACCTTCTCGAACTGAAAAAGCGCCGCTTCTCGCTGATAGATTTCGGGGTTCTGCCAGGGAGTTCCGCCCAAATACCAGGCATCGTCGAACGTCTCGTCATCATTGCCCCAGTTGGATGCGTGCTCGACAGCTCCGGCCCCTGAAACGGCAGAGCGGAAGCGCGCGGTTTGCGTAATCAGCCAATTCGTCATGTAGCCGCCATAACTGTACCCGCCGACGGCAAGATGATCAGGGTCCGCGATACTCTCTTTGACCAGAGCATCTACGCCTGTGAGTATGTCTTTTCCGGGACGCGAGACGATGTGCGGCGAAATTTCGGTCATAAAGTCGTCTCCGTAGCCGGATGACCCGCGATAGTTCGGCTCAAAGACCAGCCAGCCATTCGCGGCGGCAAGTGCTGCCCAGTTGTACCAATCGGCGCCGAAGTGATTGCCGTCGGCATCAGCGGGACCTCCATGGATGAGAGTCAACGTGCGAAGATGCTTGGCATCGAGCTTACCCGGCGGATAGAGCAAGACTCCTTCGATGGATTTTCCGTCGTCAGCCGTCCAGCGGTATGTCTTCCACTGAGGAAGTTCGCGCTGGGTGAAGAGGCTGTTCAGGCTTGTAATAGCTCTGGCGGACGCAAGATGAGAGGCGTCGGCCGCCAAGTAGAGCTCGGTCGGCTCGTCTATACCTGAGTGGCGAAACAGTATTCGGGGACTGTGCTCGGCAGAGGTGAATCCTTCGTAGGTACCAGAGCGTCCGTCGAGTTTTCGGACTCGTGATTCAGCAAGTGAATACGCCTGGACCTCGATACCGAGCTGTCCCAAGCTGAACACTTTGCCGTCAGCCGTGCAAGTGTAATCGGTCCAGGAGCCATTGAAATCCCCACCGAGGCGGTGAATTTTCTCGCTCGCGATTTCTAGAGAATAAAGACGTCCTTGGACATCCTGGTATTTGCCTTCAAGGCTGCCGCTGCCAGCGAATACACCGAAATACAACTGCTTTCCATCGGGACTCCACTGCAGCTCGTGTTCGAGCGCTTCATTGTGCGTCAACTGCCTGATCGGACTTTCATGCGCTGCGTTGTGGGTGACGAGATAAATCTCGTAAGCCTCGAGATGCTCTAACCTGCCTGAGATCAAGTTCGTTAGAAATGCAATGTCAGTGCCATTCTTAGGTACTGCGATTTCACCAATCGCGTATCTGCTGCGAGTGATGATGCGGGCGCATTTAGGAAGGGTTTGGCTGGCCTCCGCTGCGTGCTTAGGGTTCCCTATACTTTTCGGAGCGTCACTCTCCGCTTCGGCATTGCGACTCTCGGCTATGGAGAACGGTTTAGGAGCGGGTATAGCGTCTTTAAGCGAAATCTCGAGTAGCAGGTCGCCTCGCTCCTGCTCACGCCAGCGTGCTACATCTTTCCATTCGCGGCGTTCTGCCTGCTGCTTAGGTTTCGGGCGGGGCTCATGAGCGCTAAAAAGAATCGCCGAGCTGTCAGCGGCCCATGCGAACGTGTGCGCCTTAAGCCGATCACTGTAGAGCGGAAATGCGTCGCCGCCATTGACGGAGATGACCCAGACGCAGCTGATTTCCTTATCGGAATCGGCTTTGGCGTCTTCCGCACTCTTACTTTCTTCCAGAGCTTCGGCAGATGCAGGCCGGCTGGAAATGAAGGCGATATATTTGCCGTCCGGCGACCATTCAGGATCGCTGTCGTGACCGGATTGGGCAAGCGGCACTAACGTATTTTGAGCTTCTCGCCACAACCAGAGATCGTCAGGGAACCGATCGTGCTTCCAATCCGGTCGAGACGTGGCAATTACAGCAGCGCTGCCGTCAGGCGCGAGTTTCGCCGAACGAATTTCGGTGTAGCTGAAGAGATCATCTATCGTTAGAGGCTGGCGTTTGGTTTGTGCGTGAAGAGCTGTACCAAAAAAGATAAGAGCCAAGCCCCACCGCCAGTGAGCGGCATTCAAGCTCATATAGCCAGGCGGTAATGATAACACCAGGACTGACTCGTAATAAAGGGGAAAGGCGTCAGTGCAGCAAACGTGGAATCGAACATTTCAAGCCCCTGAATCATTTCACAAAACTGCTAAGTTTCCGTATCCCCCAAAACACCGCGCAATCCGATACGTCAGCTTTATGGGAATAGAGTCGCTCCAAGCCGAGCTGCTCGATTCTATCGTCATCAGCGCAAGTGGCGATCGTCGAGAAGGCGCCCGCCTTGATGCTGCGGTCCAGATCACGTTGCGAAATAATGTGCAGCGATGCGGCGAGAGACGCAGGCAATTCCAACTTATGAGAATAGGAGAACTCCATACCGGAAGGAGGCGGGCGCCGGGTGAGAAAATAAATCACCTCATCAGCCCATAAGCTTGCCGTCCGAGGTGTGACCTGGTCGACCTTCGCGGCGATCTCCTCGTAGTCCCGCCACTTGTAGGAATGGCGGTCATCGTAAAGCATTTTCGCGAGCCCTAGGCAAAATAGAGCAATCACGAAGACTGCGGGCCACAGAGGCCGGTCCGGATTGCCCAGACGGGAAGCAATCGCGTAGACTCCCGCTGACGCCGGAATGGCGAAAAAAGGAACGGCGAGCAGGAAATAGCGCTCAAAGGTGGGATGGGTGACTGCGAGATAAGCAGTAAAGGCCAAAGCCAGCCAGCCGGAAAGAAAAAATTCTGCCCGCCGGCGGGGTTCCCAATCCCCTGCGGACCGAATGAACGCCAGGCCGGCAATGGCAAGGCCACCGAAAAGAAGGGCCTGGGAAGAGTTGATCCAGGAGGTGAGTACGTCGATATCATGAGGCGTTGCCCCTTGCCAATGCACCCGACGGTATAGAAGCTGGTATTCGACGATGTTAAAGAACACGACATGTGGGGCTTTGACGAAGAGCCTCAGCACCGGCAAGAATGGGATTGCGGCTCCGAATAAGAAAGCGGCCGACTTTGTGAATCGATTTCCGATGCGGTTGTATATCAAAGTCCAAACGAGGAGCACAGGGGCGACGGGCGCGGTCAAGAGAGAAGAAGCAGCAGCGGCTCCAGTTAAAAGACCAGCCGAGAGCGGGACTAAGAAGCCCTTACGGTCCACACTCAAAACTGAGACCCGGAATGCGGCGACCACGAGACACAGGCACATCCCGTACGCCTGCACAGTGCCGAACTGAACGACGGGCACGCTTACGGCAAACATGAATGCCGTCATGAGACCACAGGAGAAGCGCCACCGTGGCACGGCGAAACGGGAAAAGGTGAAATCGGCGGCCAGCATGACCGCGCCCCCGACCAGCAATGCTGCGAGCACGTGGGGAATACGCCAGCTCTCGCCGAAGGTTCGCATCCAAGCTGCGTTCCAGTAAGCGTTGAGTGGGGGCTGGGGAAAACAGAAATCGAGATACGGTGTCTTGCCGCGATTTATCAACTGCGCCGTGAGCAGGTGGAAGCCTTCATCCAACGAAAAAGCCATCGTCTGGGAATAGACCACAAGACCAGCTGCGAGAAGCAGGACTATACCGCTGAGCAGAAGAAAGGATGTTTGCGGGCGGGATGGCCGGGATGCATCCCGAGAATCAAGGCGAGGAACAGGGCGCAACTTAAGGAGAAGAAGGCCGGGCGATTAAGCGCCGGCCTTCGGTAGGGTAATGGTTCCTTTCAGGCGTACAGCTCAGTGCGCTTCGCAAGAGACGGGTGCGCTGGCGTCGAAGAAACTGGTGTCAAAGTTCCCGCGCAAGTCGGGAGTGATGAAGGCGGTCGTTAATGGTGGCCGCGCATAAACAACATCGTTTTGCGCAACGCCGAGCTGAATCGTAGTGGTGCCGCCCGCGCTCCC
The DNA here is from genome assembly GCA_051004875.1 of Bryobacteraceae bacterium. Taxonomy (GTDB): domain Bacteria; phylum Acidobacteriota; class Terriglobia; order Bryobacterales; family Bryobacteraceae; genus Bog-105. Next base: position 20,913 of record JBPCJX010000127.1, on the reverse strand, counting down.
ACTGATCATCCAGCTCGCGGTGGAGGGGCGCAACGTGGCGAAGTCGGTCTTGTGATCGCCGTCAAAATCGCCGGCCACGGGAAGATCACCCTTGGCACCCCAAGCCTTCGTAACTAGCGTCGATGTGCTGCTCTGCATGACGTACCAAACACCACTTGCCGGGCGCCACACAGCGTAATCGGTCTTGAGATCGCCATCAAAATCGCCTGCTACGGGGATATCACCAGGCAGCCCTAATTGCTGGGTCAGCATAGGGCCCGGATTGGTCGCGGTCCCGGTACTCGGTAACACGTACCAGACGGCGTTTGAGGGCCGCCAGACGGCGAAATCGGCGAAGCCATCGCCGTTGAAATCCCCAGTCACGGGAATATCGCCGGGCAGGCCAAATTGCTGGGTATACGAAGCTGCACGGTTCACCGTAATGGGCGCAGGTAGGTTCATGGGGATGATGTAAAAGACGCCATTCGAGGGGCGCCAGACCGCGATATCAGTCCTTCCGTCATGATCGTAGTCGGCCGGTACAGGAACGTCTCCGGGCAAACCCCATTTGACCTCGTACTCCGTATGTGGATTACTGCTTGGTACGATGTACCAGTCGCCGTCCTTGGGTCGCCAGAACGCAAAATCGGCCAGTCCGTCTCCGTCAAAATCACCCTCCATACGAAGGTAGATGTTCTTGCCGATATCGCAAAGGCTGATTTGATTGGTGATGAGACTCGGGGGCGGACCACCGACGGGTGGACCCCAGGCCTGTGAATAGGAATTGGGATTACTAGTCACCTGAAAATACATGTTGCCCTCAGTGGGGCGATAGACGCCGTAACCCGTCTTTCCAGCGGTATTCAAATCGTAATTAGCTGGAAGAGGGAAATCACCAGTTGCACCAAATTGCTTCACAATCGGCACGGTAGGAGCGCCGCTTGGAACGATATAAAAGGAGCCGTTTGAGGGGCGCCAAACCGCTATATCTAGCTTTCCATCGCCGTCCCAATCGCCTGTGAGAGGAACATCACTGGTCAAACCCCATTGCTTCGTAAGCACCGCTCCCGCGTTATTATTCTGTTTGATGTACCAGAGTCCGTTGGACGGCCGCCAAACTGCGAGACTGGCCTTCGGACCAGCTGGGGGCGTTAGACACCCGGCAGGAACCCCGGGGCTTACGCATAGGGCTGCATCATAGCTGCCGACCAGGGGAATGTCACCCGGGAGCCCGAATTGCACTGAGTATTGTGCGAATGTGGCGACGGGGTTGATGTACCAAGTCGCATTCGACGGGCGCCAGACTGCATAGTCTGTACGGCCGTCGCCGTCGTAGTCAGCTGGCACCGGAATGTCACCTGGAAGACCAAACTGCAAGGTCTGCAGAGTGTTCGGTGTCTGGAAAAATCGCACATACCAAACCCCGGTCGATGGTCTAAAGAATGCGTAATCGAGCTTTCCGTCGCCATCAAAATCGCCGTACACGCGAATATCGCCGGTTCCTCCAAAGGTGCCCTGGGCTATTGCTGGGTAAGCACACAGCAAAACTGCCGATAACGGCAGAGCCGCAGATTTTACAAATCTGACGAGCGCACGTTTATAACAGGAAGCAAATTGAGTGAAGCTATGCATTGAGACTCCAAAGCTAGTGCAAGTTACAACCGGAATGTATCACATATTTGGCGCGCTATACCAATAGGGGCCGAATGCAAAGCTTCGGCTCAAGGATTCGCTAAACTTGGATCTTCGAACTGAGGAGTGTTCATGGCACAAAACGAGAATTCAGTAGGCAAGCTAACACATGCGGCGTCATCCAAGATTCAGCAGAAGGAAAAAATTTACGAAGCTGAGTATTTTGGGAGCGGAACGTTCCGAATCGTGAAGCCAAAGCGGGCGGACAAAAAGCGGCGGCAATCTGCATTGAAAGGAACCACGCGCGGCGCTCGAAAATAACCCGCTTGTTGCCCGGGAGGCTCACAGCGTCTGTGTTATCTTGCTGAGCGTCCGGGGGCGATCAGGATCCAGGCGCTTGACTTCGGCGAGGCTTGCTGCAAAGAGCTGCGCTGGAATTATGTAGGGAATAGGTGTGTAGAGTTCTTCGGGGTTGAGTGTCTTGCTCGCGAGAGCTGCGGGAATCGTCAACGGCTCCTGTGTAAGACCTTTAAACTCGCGAGCTTCTTTGTTGCCTCGATCCGTAATCAGAAGCGTCTCGGCACGGATGGTTTTTAGTTTCTCGAGTAATTCGCACATCGGCTTCCAGGTGACCCCAGACGGACAGAAGAGAAACGCTGGGAATGAGGCCTCGAGCATCGCAATAGGCCCATGCAGCAAGTCCGCGGAGGAAAAACGTTCCGCGACAACATGGCACGTTTCCATCAGCTTCAGAGCAAATTCGAAAGAATTTGAATAATTGAGACCGCGGCCCACACAAACGGCGTGACGCATGAAACAGTAGCGCTCGGCACGCTGAACAATCTCATCCTCCAGCTTCAGGGCAGCTGCACTCCAGTCAGGCACCCGCTGTAAATCTTGTAGTTTAATCGGCGCCCCGAGGGCGTACGCGAGCAAGTAGAGGCACGTAAGCTGGCCGGTGTAGGTCTTGGTAGCGGCGACACTCTTCTCTTTACCTGCGCGCACGAGAAAGGCTTGGTCCGCCATTCGCGCCAGAGTGCTTTCGCTCTCGTTCGTTATTCCGATCGTGAAAGCTCCTGCAGCTTTTGCTTGCTCAAGGACGATATTGGTGTCCGTCGACTCACCCGATTGCGAAATGGCTACGACGACAGCCTGATTGAAGTTAATTTGCGAACGGTACAGAGTGGAAACCGAAGGTGCGGCGAGAGAGACGGGAATGCCAGTTGAAATTTCGAGTAAGTAACGGCCGAATTGAGCAGCATTATCCGACGTGCCGCGCGCGGCGAGAACGACCAGACGGACCGGATTTTGTTCAAAATGGCGCCGGAGCTTTTCGGCACGACGCCACTCGGCTTTAAGGGTGCGCTCGATGGTAGCCGGCTGTTGCCGGATCTCATCGCGCATGGTTGACATGCTAGAGACGATAGCAAAGCGGTATGTCAGGTGTTACGAGCTATAACAAGACTCTCGCGCCGCTGATCGGCCCGAGCAAATACTGTGGACTAATGAGGCCGGACATAGGAAGACGCGTGATAGTGGGCTTGATGACGAGCAGCGTGTGTTCGCTTTTGTCATCACGTGTGTTCTCACTGAGAACCTGATTGAGTGCGGGTATTTGAGCGAGCCCGACTAGACCGTTCCTGGTAACGGTGCGCGTGTTCTCGTCAATGCCGGCGAGAACCGCCCATTGTCCTTCGCGCAACATCACGTTCCCCTTGAATTGCCGTTGGTTGATGCTAGGCACCGTATTGATACTTTGGGTGCCAAGCGCTTTGTATTCCGCTTCAACATCTAAGCCCACATCCCCGTCGCCATTCACGTGCGGGGTGAGCTTGAGAACAAGTCCAAGATCTTCGAGCGTAACCTCGCCAATCGGGTTATAAATGGACCCACCTGCCTGTTGGAATCCGGTATTCAGCGATTGAGGAATGGGAAATTTGTCGCCTACGTGAAGATTGGCGGTTTGACCGTTCCCCACTGTGACGATCGCGTTGTAAAGATTGTTCGCGAAGGATTTGGAGTAGGTAGCGAAAATCGTGGCGTCAGTCAAGCCAACCCCGAAAAGAGTAGCCCCGCCTCCAAACGCCAGAAAGTTCAGCGGATTGGTGAGGGTTGGCAGTAATGTCCGCAATGCGCCTATGTGCCCGAACTCCAAAAGCCTAAACGTTGTAGGCAAAGACACGCCGTAGTGGTAGCTCCGATCGGAATCGAGTGTCAGCAACTGCACTTCTATTGAGACCTGTGCTCTAGGCCGGAGCAAAGCCTCCAAAAGTGATCTGGCAATACGGGCGCGCGAAACGCGGTCGCGCACGATCACCATCCGGCTCCCAATGTCAAACGCCATAGCGCGGAGATTCAAGGCGCCACGTACAGCATTTGCAGCTTCAGCGAGATCTTTCGGATCGACCACATTCGGCAGGGGCACGCTCAACTGAATGCTCGGTTCCAGTTGACTCCTCTTTATCGGCGTGTCGCGAGCGAAGAAGACGGCTTGCTCAGCAATTGGAAATACGAAGGTGCGGGTGGCGGATGTGAGCGCCTCCATAGCAGTGCGGAAATCAGCCTGGTCAATGTGAAAGCGAAGATCTGTCTGGGGCTGCAGATCGGGATCCCAAACAGCACGAATGCCGTAGGCTGTGGCTACATCCTGAAAAAGAAGCTTTTCGTCACCTCGCAGATCGAAATCGTGGACCGACGAGTCAGGCTTCAGCTCTGGAAGCGGCTGTAGAGTTTCAGCTTGGTTTGACTCTCTACTGAGACCAGATTCGATGGGCGGCTCAGAAGCGGGTTGATCAGGAGCATTCTCCGCCGCCTTGATATCGGCAGAAACATTGGCGGTCTCAACGTTGGCCTTTGTGAGCAGTTGGGCGATAGGCGCTAGTGCGTCACGGTCCGCCCGGTAGGTGGGATTACGCGAATCGCGGGCCGCAGCCTCTGCGAAAAGAAGATACGCACGGACCAATTGTCCTGAATTTTGAGCTTCTCGCGCTTCTCGCGCCAGCCGTGCAGCTACCCGATCGGCTGCGGTCAATCGGGTGAGCGCGAGAAAGGCAAAAAGGACAATGCGAAGTTTCAAATTCAGACGACGCAGGAAGACGGGCAAACGTGCAAGTCAGACGACCCATGCCGGGTTAGTGGCCCGGGGCGACATAGCCGGGCGGATGAGCGGCGCCCTCCCCGAAAAAGTACTCTTCCATCTGTTTCAGCAGAAACTCCTGCGCCTCCGGAGTACCTAAATTCAGGCGATATTCGTTCATGATCATCTTCATTTGCTCAACCCACATCCCCCATGCCTGTTTCGAGACATTTTCATAGATGCGTTGCCCAAGGGGGTGACCATCAAACGGAACTTCATCCAATCCGGGCAGCTCTTTTTGCAGCTTGACGCAAAATACTTTGCGCTCAGTCGCCGGGCTCGAACCGATTGTGGCAGGCATTCCAAATCTCCTCGATATCGCTACTTTGAGGATAGCCCAGCGGCGCTGTGAATGTCGTTACGACATGCAACCTGCAGCAGGCGATTTTATCGTGTAGAACGCACTCCGACCGCTGTTTCGGCTCGGGTGACCGCTTGTGACGACGTTCGGTGCCGGCCTTGTTCAACAAACGCGGAGAGGCGCAATAGCGTGGTTGCGTCCTCCGTGAAATGCAGCTGCACAGCTTTCAAATAGCGCCGCAACACATCGGCTCTGGAGCACTTGCGAATGGGGCAGATCTGCAGATCTAGTAGTAGCTCTAATTCCCATTGCGTAAAAACGTGACGCTGCACAGTTCCGTTTATCAGCTCCTGAACGAGTTGATTGAAGGATATGAAGTCAGATCGTTCGAACGATGTGCCGGTCAACTGAAGGAGTGTGCTGCGACGCGAAAAAGTCTGCAAAATTGTGCGAATCGACCCGTTGATAAGGCACTTCCCCTAGCGAGGATCAGTGTCTCTTTTGTGGTTAGCCGCGTTTTCTTCCGTCTGGCCGTCAATTCTAGCTCTACTCGCGATTCTTCTCCTACTGAGCGGCATCGATGATCTTGTCCCTTTGATCATCTGTCTGGGACACCGGTTTGTGAACAGACGGGCAGCTGCAGACCCTTCCCTAGGCGAGTTTCTCAAACAAGAACGTCGAATCGCGATCTTTGTCCCGTGCTGGAAGGAATCGGGGGTTATAGGCAAGATGATTCGCCATAATCTGGCTGCGATCTGCTATAGCAATTTCGATTTTTTCATTGGCGCTTACCCAAACGACGAATTGACGGTGACGACGGCGGGCCACCTCGCGGACTCATATCGCAACGTCCATGTAGCAGCTTGTCCACACCCAGGTCCGACATCGAAGGCAGACTGTCTGAATTGGATTTACCAGCGGATGTTGCTCTACGAAGAGGAACATGGCGTTTCCTTTGATACGGTCGTCTTGCATGACGCCGAAGATCTGATTCATCCAGAGGCGCTTGGGTTGATCAATAGAGCGCGGGCAACTTACGCGATGGTACAGATCCCGGTGCTTCCTCTTACAACGCCCGTTCAAGAGTTTACGCACGGCATTTACTGCGATGAGTTCGCCGAATATCAGACCATTGACATGCCTGCCAGACAATTTAGCCGCTCATTCATTCCGTCGAACGGCGTCGGGACGGGCTTCGCGCGAGGGATCCTCGATGAACTGGCACGTGAACGGGGTAATCGAGTTTTCGATCCCGCGAGCCTGACGGAGGATTACGAAATCGGCGTCCACGTGCATGAGTGCGGATATGAGCATTTGTTTGCGCCGCTGCGGCACGATGACCGAGGCTGGGTGGCGACTCGTGAGTACTTTCCGCGCTGGGTTCGTTCGGCCATCAAACAGCGGACTCGATGGGTGATGGGGATTGCTTTGCAGTCTTGGGAACGTACAGGGTGGCGCGGATCTTGGCGCACGAAATATTGGTTTTGGCGCGACCGTAAGGGCCTAATTACAAATCCACTGACCCTCTTGACAAATCTGCTCTTTACGCTCGGGCTGACAGATTTGATAGCAAGCGCCGCGACACACCGGCCGTGGGCGTTTGCGGTCTCGAATCCCAAGATTATTGTCTTGTGCTCTATGACACTGGTGCTCCAGTGCCTACGCCTGGGAATCCGGATGGTGTGCGTGGAGAGGATTTTCGGATTGATTTTCGCGCTGGGAGTGCCACTACGAGCCTTTCACGCGAATCTGGTAAACTGCCTCGCGTCTTTTGGGGCGGTGTGGCGCTATACAAATGCTCGTTTTCGCGGGCAACCGCTTGTCTGGCTCAAAACGGAGCACGCATATCCGAGCAGGGATGCGTTGCTGTTACACCGGCGTGAGCTGACGGATGTTTTGGTGAGTTCCGGTTTCATATCTGAAGAGATGCAGCTGCGAATTCGAGAAGAAATGCCTGCCGATGTAGATTTGGCGGATTTTTTGTTGAGTCACAGCATCATCTCTGATGACGATCTCTGCAAAGCAATGAGCCTGCAATCTGGCGTACCCTCCGCCCGTGTGGATCCGCGACGTGTAAAGGCGCGCGTTGCCCGAAGCCTACCGGCGCATGTTGAAGAGCGGTTCGGTATCGTGCCATTTGGACTGCAAGATGGGCGGCTGTTCGTTGCGGGAGCGCGGGTTCCGCCTGCAAGCCTCTTCGAAGAGCTCCAGGCATTCACCCGCCTTCACGTTGAATTCCAGCTGGTAACGCGCCAAAACTACGAAGAACTCCGTCAGCTACTTTAAGACAAGTTCTTGAGTGCGGGATCTGTGTTTGATCCATGCAACGGAGACGCCAATGCCAAAGGCAGTACCCGCAACGTTAATTAACACGTCGCGCAGTGCGGGGTCTCGTCCTGGAAAAAAGCTCTGGAGAAACTCGCTGGCCGAACCGACGGCCGCTCCAACCAGTAGAATGCGCGCGGTCTTCCATCGCACATCTGGCAGACTTCTCCAGAGCAGTAAAGCCAGGACGCAAAACAGGCTAACGTGAACGCCCTTATCAGCCAATAAATGGATTAGTCCGTAAGACGAATCGGGCCCTAAATGGCCGAAGATCATTGCGGAAAGGAAGTGAAACGCCTGTTCGCACCACTGGGAGGCAAGGGAAGTGGAAGAAAAGAAAATGACTCCGACCCATGCTATGACGGCTAGAATCCAGCCATTTATCCGCACATTAGAAGTGTTGCACGGCGCTCAGTTATTTCGATTGCTGCTTCGGCTGTGGATTAAAGAGATCGATAGGAGAGAAATCGACAATCTTCCATTTTCCGTCTTTCAACTTAAGGCGAGCATGTATCTCGCCGCTGCGACGCTCAGTCTGAAGCGTAGTCTTGTTGGTCAAAGTCACTGTCCATTTCAGGGTTAAATTCGATTGAGTGGCGGAGTCCTGCTCATCGACTAAATCGACTTCATTGACAAGCTGCGAGCTGTCCGTGAGCCCCGAAAAGTAATCACGCAACTCTGTATACTTCGCAAAAGACTTGTCGAAGGGCGTCATTGCATCCGTTGCGTTATCGCCTGCAAGTGCAGTCGCAACCTGGTTAATCGTCGCGAGCACGCTTGACGGGCGATCTCCATTTGGCGGCAGTGCCGACACATTCATAAGTGCCACAGCAGCGATCCACACTGTTCGATGCGATGTCAGCCTATGTCCGATAACTGGCATTGATTTTGATGTAGTCTTCCGTCAAATCGCACGTAAAGAAGCGAGCTTCGGCCTTACCTTTTCCATTCAGGGCGACTCGGATGCGCACTTCGGGTTCATTGAGCTTTCCTTTAAGTGCTGCTTCATCGAAAGGTGCTGCTACACCGCCGCGGCATACCGGGACATCTTGCAAATCAATATCCATATCTGAAGGATCAAAACTGACGCCGGAATACCCTGCCGCCGCCAGAATTCGGCCCCAATTTGGGTCATTGCCGGCAATCGCCGTCTTAACCAGCAACGAGTGTGCGACTGATCTCGCGGCCTTGCGTGCGTCATCCTCATGTTTGAACCCAAGTGCGTGCACGATAATCAGTTTGCGCGCACCTTCGCCGTCGGCCGCAATCTGCCGGGCGAGGCTCTCCATTACGCACCTGATCAAATCCTGAACAGTTCTGCGTTCTTTTTCGCTGGGCTTAGCCCCGGATGCGCCGTTTGCCAGTAACGCAACCATGTCATTGGTCGACATATCTCCATCGACGGTCAAAGAACCGAACGTCCGATCTACCGCTGCGAGAAGCATTTCCCGCAGGTACTTTGGAGCGATTGCCGCGTCCGTCATGACAAAGCCCAAAGTTGTGGCCATGTTTGGGTGGATCATGCCAGCGCCCTTCGTCATTCCCGCGAAGCGCACCGTGCCGCCGCCCAGGCGAATCTCTTCTGATGCCACTTTCATCCTTGTATCGGTCGTCATGATGGCGCGGGCAACGGATTCGAACGCATCGGGAGAGAGACAGGCGATAAGATTTGGCACCGCGTCAACTAATAATTTCAAATCAAGTTCTACCCCGATCACTCCGGTCGACGCTGGAAGCACGTATTCGGGCCTCGTCTTCAGCCCCTTCGCGACGGTTTTACAGGAAGCTAATGCGACGCGCTCGCCCGTTCGTGTTGCGCAATTTGCGTTTCCCGCATTGACCAGAACAGCGGCCACCCTACCGTTGGATGACTTCAGATGCCGTTTCGCTATACGGACGGGTGCGGCCTGTACAACGTTGAGCGTGAAAACGGCTGCGGCGTAAGCGGGCCTGTCCGGTACTATGAGGGCGATGTCGTCTGCCTGGGTGCTCCGAATGCCCGCATACGCCGCCGCGTATCGATATCCCAGCGGAAGCTTCACCTAATCTCCCAATCTCTCGTGTTCAGCGAGTTTGTAACCGTTGATAAATGCTTGTGCAGACATACGGTTCTTGCCTCCGAGTTGCACTTCAAGAAGTTCTAACGCGCTGTTCTCGCCGCAACCCGCTAACAGTGTTCGGTTGTCACTCTGTAGAGTACCGGGGCAGGCACGGAAACTTTCAGCAACTCGCGCGCTCAACACGAGCAACTGCTGACCGCGGAAAGTTGTATATGCCCCAGGCCACGGCGCGAATCCACGCAGACGATTGTAAATCTGGCCGGCTGGACGCGACCAATCAATCAAGCCGTCCTCTTTCTTTAACACCGGCGCGTATGTAGCTTCGGCTTCGTTCTGCTTTTCTCGATGAACACTCTGTGTAGCTATTTGCTGCAAGGCCTCGATCAAGAGATCTGCCCCGACTGAAGCCAAGTGCGTGCTCAATTCGGGAGCAGTTTCATCCTCTGCGATCGGGACGGAAGCCTTCAGCAGTATGTCTCCAGTATCTAGGCCAGCGTCGATCTGCATAATCGTCACGCCGGTTCGCGTTTCACCGTTCGCGATAGCCCACTGAATGGGGGCGGCGCCGCGATATTTCGGCAGCAACGATGCGTGCACGTTGAGAATACCGTATTTCGGCAGATCGATGATCGTTCGCGGAATAATCTGCCCATAACCCACGACCACCATCAGCTCCGGCGCGAGGCTCTTCAATAACTCAAAGCTCTCTGGTCGTCGAATGCGCTCAGGTTGATATATCGTCAATCCCGCGGCCCGTGCCGCACTCTTGAGAGGCGGCTCGGCAAGCTGCTTGCCCCGGCCCTTTGGACGGTCTGGTTGAGTGAACACGCCGACGACTTGATGTCCAGAGGAAATGAGAGCGTTCAACGAGCGGACAGCAAAGTCGGGAGTGCCTAGGAACACGACGCGCATCGGAGCTCAAACCTTTCTAGTCCCACTCACCGGATTTTTGGAGCTTCTTGATTTTCCGCCGGATGATGTCTCGTTTTAGCGCACTAAGGTGATTGATAAACAGGATGCCGTTCAAATGATCAATCTCGTGTTGGAAAGCTCGAGCGAGCAACTCCTGGCCCCGGAGTTCGATGTCTTCACCCCGCTCGTTCTTCGCCCGGACGAGAACGTCATTCGCCCGCGTCACCGGCTCGCGAAAACCAGGAAGGCTCAGGCAGCCCTCTTCACCCGTTTGCGCGCCCTCACTTTGGACGATCTCGGAGTTGATGATCACGAGCTTCTTCGTTTCGTCTTCGCCAGCGCTGATATCGATCACGGATACGCGCTTGCCGAATCCGATCTGGGGAGCGGCGAGGCCAACACCTTTCGCCGAGTACATCGTTTGCCACATGTCGTCAACCAACTCTCTGAGTTCGGCAGTATCAAAATCAGTTACAGGCTCAGCCACTTGCTCGAGCACGGAAGCGCCATACCTAAGAATCTTTCGAATCATTTACCAGTTCTGTAAAACTTCTGCCCCCTACAGGCTGTTTTCAAACGCGTGACCGGGGCATGCGCCCTGAGCACTCAATAACTCTTCACCTGCGCGATGTATCCTTCGTAGTTTCGCCTTGTCTCCTGAAGTGAATCGCCGCCGAATTTCTCTAGAAACGCCTCGGCCACGACGAGCGCTACCATAGCTTCGCCGATGACACCCGCTGCTGGAACGACGGCGACATCGCTACGTTCGTAAGCAGCCAGCGCCGGCTCCCGCGTTGGAAGGTCGACTGACTCAAGAGGGCGGCGCAAGGTCGAGATCGGTTTTAAAAAGCCGCGCACAAAGAGATTTTGCCCGTTTGTGATTCCACCCTCCAGACCTCCCGCGCGATTCGAACCCCGATAGAACTCCTGCCGCGGTTTGTCGTAGTGAATTGTGTCCTGTACGGCGGACCCATAGGCTGAAGCGCCTTCTGCCGCGTACCCGATCTCGACGCCTTTCACAGCCTGAATGGAAACGATGGCTTGCGCTAATCTTCCGTCGAGCCGTGTGTCCCAAGCGATGTGCGAACCCAAGCCTGGGGGGACGCCGCGCGCCACTACTTCAAAGATGCCGCCGACGGTGTCTCCAGTGCGGTAGGCATGATCCACCGCCTCCTTCATCCGTCGTTCTGTTTCCGGATCCACACACCCCAGTAAGACTTCGCCGCGTTCGCTTAGCGCGAGGATTTCGTCCCAGCTCACTGGGCGCTCTAGCCGCACGGCTCCTACACCGACTACGTGGCTTAAAACTTCAATACCGAACTGTTGGAGGAAAGCCTTCGCAAGCGCGCCCACCGCCACCCGAGCAGCTGTTTCGCGAGCGCTCGCCCGTTCAAGGATATAGCGCGCCTCTTTCAAGTTGTACTTGATGGCTCCGGCAAGATCGGCATGTCCTGGCCTCGGGCGATGGACCGGCTTCTCTTTTCCGGCCTCGGCGTCCTCAGATTGGACAGGTAGAGTGCCCGTCCAGTTCTTCCAATCCTTATTTTCAATCAAAATGGCAATTGGAGAGCCGATGGTCTGTGAGTGCCTCACGCCGGAGACGATGTGTACGCGGTCTGTCTCGATTCTCATTCGCCCACCCCGGCCGTAGCCCTGCTGACGGCGCCAAAGCTGGCGGTCGAGGTACTCAATCGAAACGGGAACACCTGCCGGCAGACCCGTTAAAGTGGCGACCAGACACTCTCCGTGCGATTCTCCGGCCGTCTCAAAACGCAACATTCGCTTAGGATTTATGGTAGCGGACAGAGGAAACTAGACGTGCAGATCCAATTCCGGCCGCCAGTGTTCATGAGGATTGCGCGAGGAGCGGACCTAAGGATGCTAATAATCGTGTAGGCGGAAGAGCATTGCCCACGGCTCGCATCTCTCACGAAACTCGGGTGGAAACAATTGTCCGGTGGGCGTGGCGGCGAAGCCTGTTCCTACTCGCGTTTGAGCAACTCGCATTCGCGCTTGCTGTCATGTTTGGAGGCGGCATCTTGATGCTGCTCTTGGGAACGCAGATCCTCGCTTGGTACTGGCTGACGCTGCTCAGTGGGATGACGGTTGCTGTCAGTATCGTCCGTGCTCGGCGTCGTATCCTGACGCGGTATCGCATCGCTCAAATGGTCGATAGGCGGCTGCAACTTGAGGATTCGCTTTCAACCGCCTGGTTTCTACTGTCCAAACAGGACCAACTGGATGACGCAGTATCGCGATTTCAGATTGAACAGGCGGAACAGTCTGCATCGTCAGTAAAGCTGGCAAGTGCATTTCCATTTAGAAGACAACTTAGAAAACAACGTGTCTGGGCTCTCGCAGGTGCTCTAGGTGCCGCCATGTTCGGCCTGTTTGCCCTACGATATTTCGTACACAGCAGCTTAAGCTTCGAGGAGAGCCTCATCCCGATTCACCTGGGTTCTGTGTTGGAGCGAGTCGAACACTCATTCTCCGCTGAAGATCACACTGCGCCATATCCAGGCGCGGCCGAGGAACAGCCGAATTCGGCTCAACCAACCCGGTCAGAACAAAATTACGAGCGCAGTGAGGCGCCCCGCTCACAGGACCCCAAAGTGGAACGGCAGCCGGATCAATCGGCAACTCCGAAGACAGTTGCAGACGAGCACCAGCCAGCACAGAATGGCGAGTCCGAAAAATCCGGGAGCACTGACAGCCAGCAACGAAACCCTGGTGACCGCACAACCGAAGAGAGCCGCGAGCGGGCAAACACACCGGCTTTAGACAGAAGTAAAGACTTGGCCGGCCGCCAGCCGTCCTCCGGTTTACTCGAAAAGATGAAAGATGCCATTTCCAGTTTGCTTGACAAGATGAGGTCCACGCAAAATTCCAACAAGGCGGCTCAAAACGGCGAACGAAATGCCGACGGCAGTAAAACAGAAGAACAATCCGCTGCAAAGAATGAGCAGCAAGGCGCCCAAAACGCGGGGACGGAGCGCGCTCGTAACGATCCCAGCTCCGAGGGCGGAGAGCAGGGTCAAACCCGAGAAAAAGCGGAAGCGTCACAGGGTCGCAATTCCGATGAGTCACCGGATAAGAACGGTTCCGGCGCTCACTCAGGAATCGGACGTCAAGATGGCGACAAACAGTTGAAGGAAGCTGAGCAACTTCAGGCTATGGGCAAGCTGGCCGAGATTATCGGAAAGCGGTCGGCAAACCTGACGGGAGAAGTGACGGTAGAAACATCTTCGGGCAAACAGCGCTTGAAAACCGTCGATTCTCAGCGGGTGGGTCAGCACTCCGACCTGGGGGGTGAGATCAATCGCGATGAAATCCCGCTCATCTATCAACAGTACGTCCGCGAATACATGGAGCGGGTGCGCAAACAAGCAAAAAACAACGAGTAAATCTGGCGGGTTACTTCTTATCTCTGCTCGCCAGCACGGACTGCGCGTAGTAGTTGGTGACTTTCGCTTCGCTTCTCGCTACTTCGTAAAAGGCCGACCTCAGGAGCTGGTCCTTGCGCTGAAAAAGCTCGCGCCGGATATTCTCCTGTACTCGTGGATCGCTCAGTTCACGCTGGCCCGCAGGTTCTTTGGAGATCAGCTTAACTAGGCGGTACCCTTCAGGCGTATGGATTATTTGGGAAACCTGCCCCGGCGTCATGTCCAGAATCAGCCTTCGAAGCTCCGGATTCGCCTTGTCGAGCGTTGACTCCGGAACAAAGCCCAAATCCCCACCATTAGATGCTGAGGCGTCTTCGGAATAGTTCTGCGCGAGCGTGCCGAAATCTTCACCCTGTCGAACGCGTAGCTGGACCATTTGAATTTTGTTGCGCGCCTGCTCATCTGTTTGTGCCTTATCGTTCTTGAGATTGTGGACGTTCGGATCGGCTCTCCCGGTAACCAGGATCTGCGCCAGCCGAACCTGGTTCTCGGCTAAGTTGAAGGTGCCCTTGTTGGAATTGTAGAAAGCCGCCACGTCACCGTCAGAGATGGATATATGAGACCCGATTTCTTTATTGAAGAGTTTCTGAACGCTTAAATCACGGCGGATTTGCGCCTTCAAATCGTTCACATTCATTTTCCTCTGGTTCAAAAGCTTCTGAAACTGCTCTTGGGTATAGGGCGCTTTCAACTCATTGAATTTGGCTTCTACATCGGCATCGGAAGCTAGCAAGCCTTGCTTCTCTGCCCGCTGCAGCATGATCTCGTTATCGATCAGCGCGCGCAGTGTGTCGAGGCGCAGCTGTACCGTCTGATCATCGTTAGATTTGAGGTTATTGTTAGGAAACTGCGCTGCGATCGCCCGATCCAATTCCAAGTACGTTACTGGCCGTCCATTCACCATCGCGGCCACGTTCGAGGACACTGGCCGAGTGCAGCTTGCCATTAGCAGCAGGAGCACGCTCGAAGCCGCAACTGAAATGCCGCGACCCCCGCTTCGCCCGCTCACCCTATTCGCCAATGCTTTATGCTTTCGCTTTCTTAATTTCTTCCACCAATGCCGGAACGATTTCGAACAGATCGCCAACTACCCCGTAATCGGCGGTTTCGAAAATAGGCGCGTTTTCGTCTTTATTGATGGCCACAACCGTCTTTGAACCTTTCATACCGACAAGGTGCTGGATCGCGCCAGAAATACCTATGGCCAGATACATCTTTGGAGATACCGTTTGCCCGGAGCTTCCTACCTGGCGCTCCATAGGGAGCCATCCGTTATCACAGATCGGGCGCGACGCGGCCAATTCTGCTCCCAGAGCTTGGGCAAGGGCTTCGACAATCGGCAAATTATCTTTTTCCTTGATGCCCCGCCCCACCGAGACTATTACGCTTGCCGCACTTAGGTCCACCGAACGCTGCGCTTCCCGGAATGGCTCTTCTGGTTTGCTTCGAATCTGCGACGCATCCAATTGCACGGCGAATTTCTCGACTGCATTACTCCCGTTCCCGGGCTCTGCTGAGCGAAAGGCGCCAGCTTGAATGGAAATGAATTGCGGATCACTCGTCGCACGAACATCAGCATTGAGTTTGCCCTGAAAAAGCTGCCGGATGAGCGTGAGTTGACCGCCGTCAGAGCGCAGACCGATTACGTCGCTAATCAGCGCCTTCCCAAATCGCGTTGCCAGTCTTGGCGCATAGTCGCGGACTTGATATGTGTGGGGGAAAACAACCACCTTGGGTCGCTCGGCCTTTATTAGTTGCTCTAGCGCTGCGGTATATGCCTCTTGTGTATAATGCGCCAGCAGAGCGTGATCTAGCGCAAACACCTTTGAGACGGCATACGCGGCCCCTTCTTTTCCCAGCTCATCGGTGCCGGATCCTAACGTGACGGCTTGTACGGGCACGGCGAGCGATTCCCCCATCTTTCGGCCCGCCTCGAGAGCCTCAAACGATACGCGATTCCACTTGCCACCCCGCTGTTCGAGAACTACGATCACGCTCATAAAACTCGAGCCTCAAATTTCAGCTTTTCAACTAGCTGTTTCGCGACTTGCCTCGGCTCACCGGAGAAAATCTGCGTCTGCTTGTTGCGTTGCGGCAGATACACCCGTTCCATCGTCATGCCGGGGGCCAAATCCACACCGAACTGCGATGCAGAAACGGTTCTCACGTCTTTAGTCTTTGCCTTCTTGATTCCCATCAGCGTGGCGTATCGAAGTTTTTTAATTCCGGATTGAATTGTTAACACGGTGGGAAGGGGCAGAAACACGTTCTGGAACCAGCCATCTTCAAGCTCGCGTTTAACCCGAATCCTGTCACCTTGCGGCTCTACTTCCATAACAATCGTGGCGTGTGAGAACCCGAGCAATTCGGCCAACACAACTCCGGTTTGCCCGTAGCCTAGATCATCCGATTGCAGGCCGGTCAAAATTAAATCCGGCGACTCCGACTCTACCGCTTTGGCGAGGAGCTTTGCGGTCGCCAGTGCATCCAGCGCACCCCGCTCCTCAATTTGCACGTAAATCGCGCGATCGGCGCCTTTAGCCAGGGCTTCACGTACGGATTGGAGCGCCCGCTCAGGACCGACGCATAGGACTATCACTTCTCCGCCGAGCTTCTCTCGCAACTGCAGCGCTTCTTCTAACGCGTAAGCATCCGGCTCATTCATCTCATATGTGAGATCTGATTCATCCAACCACTTGCCGTCCCCGTTCACCTTGAGTGTGGAATCGCGGGCGGGTACCTGCTTGACAGAAACAATAATTTTCATTTAGTACTTCGGGCGCCGGCGGAGCGCGCTAAGCATCTCTATCGTAACGCGCACAGACAACGCGAGCCGCAGACTCGTACAGCTACGCGCGTCGCGCCAATTGTTCAGAATTGAGCCATCGTGTCACATTCGGCCACATTGCTCCCCCGAACGTTACGAGATCTTCTTAGCCAGGATTGAAGGCGTTTTAGTCCCCAAGGCGTTTGAATATCAGGCAGCCGTTTGTGCCGCCAAATCCAAAGCTGTTCGAGAGTGCGTACTCAATCTGCAGGGGCCGTGCCTGATTCGGAACGTAATCAAGATCGCATTCAGGATCAGGTAATTCATAGTTGATTGTGGGAGGCGCAACCTGGTCACGGATTGCAAGCACGGTGATTCCCGCCTCCAAACCTCCTGCGCCGCCCAACACGTGCCCTGTCATTGACTTCGTCGAGCTTACGGCGAGCTTCCCGGCATGCTCGCCAAAGGCGCGCTTCAACGCAATAGTCTCAGCCTTGTCGCCAACGCCGGTCGAGGTTCCGTGCGCATTCACGTACTGCACCTGTGAGGGTTCAAGCCTGGCATCGCGCAACGCATTTCGCATAACGCGACAGGCTCCGTCGCCATCTTCCGGGGGTGACGTGATATGAAATGCGTCGCTACTCATGCCATAGCCCACAATTTCCGCGAGCACGGGAGCACCACGGCGGTTGGCGTGTTCTAGCTCCTCCAAAATGAGAATGCCTGAACCTTCCCCCACCACGAAACCGTCGCGTTGCTTGTCCCATGGGCGGGAGGCTTTCTGGGGCTCGTCATTTCGCGTCGAGAGAGCCCGCATCGCTGCAAACCCCCCGATGCCCATTGGCGTCACGCAGGCTTCGCTGCCCCCGCAGATCATGATGTCCGCGTCATCGTGCTGTATCAACCGGAATGAATCGCCGATTGAGTGTGCGCTGGTAGTACATGCGGTCGCGGTTGCCGAATTTGGTCCTTTGGCGGTGTATCGGATGGAGACATAACCGCTAGCGAGGTTGACGATGCATGAGGGTATGAAAAACGGAGAAATTCGGCTTGGACCACGTTCGAGAAGTATCTTGTGCTCTCGCTCGATTACTTCAAACCCGCCAATGCCGCTCCCGATGTAGACACCGAAGCGCTCTGAGTCAATAGAAGTAACGTCCAAGCGCGCTGAGTTAATGGCAAATTCACTTGCAGCCATTGCGAACTGTATGAACCGCCCCATCTTCTTAACGTCCTTTTTTTCGACATAAAGAAGCGGGTCGAAGTTCTTGACTTCGCCTGCGATGCGGCAACCGAACTCTGAAGCGTCGAACTGGGTAATCAGCCCAATGCCGTTTTTACCATTTCGAATCGCTGACCAACATTCCTCGGTGCCGGTACCGACTGAGCTCAGTAAACCCACCCCCGTGACAACTACTCTTCGCGGCACGATTCTCCCCGCTTCGCTCCGTCTACTCATTGGCGGAAGACGAACTTGCGGCCTCAATTATTTTTTCTTAGCTTCGATATAGTCGATCGCTTGTTTGACGGTCGTTATCTTCTCGGCATCTTCGTCCGGAATGTCAATATCAAAGGCCTCTTCAAACGCCATGACGAGCTCGACAATATCCAGCGAGTCGGCTCCCAGGTCATCGACGAAGGATGCGTTCGGGTCAACCTGGTTTTCATCCACTCCCAGCTGTTCAACGATGATTTGCTTTACCTTTTCTGCTACCGGCATTCCTTGTTCTCCTGTGCTCGCAAACGCATTTGGCACTCGGCGAAGCTGCCCGCGCCAACACTCTACGCTACAGCATTGATGCAAATGGGACAAAGTACGCTCGTTTGCGGCTCTCTTCGATAAAAGAATTGATGCTACCGCGATCCCTCCTATTTCTAGCAGATCAGGTTCGCTGCTACCAGCATGCCGTTACCATGTAGAGGTTGCCAGCGCGTTTGCGTGTCGTCTATCTGCACGGCTTTGCCTCTAGCCCCGAATCCCGCAAAGCCCATTTCTTCTGCCAACAGCTTCTACAATTAGGCTTCGTCGTGAATGTTCCGGATCTCGCGGAGGGAGATTTCGAGCGGCTTACGATTAGCGCTCAGCTCAGAGTAATCGAGCGCACATCAGGTCACAATCCAGTCATCCTCATAGGGTCAAGTCTCGGCGGCTACCTGGCAGCGCTCTATGCAGCCCGCTATCCGGAAGTCGACAGGCTGGTCCTGCTCGCTCCCGCGTTCGACTTTCACCGGCTCTGGATGGCCCAACTTGGTCCGGAACGGCTAGCGGCTTGGAGAGAAAGCGGCACCATTGGCGTCTTCCATTACGCAGCGGGGTGCGAATTGCCGCTCGGATACCAGTTCCTTGAAGATGCTAGCCATTTTGAACCTTATCCTGATTTTCGTCAGCGAGCTCTTATCTTTCACGGGAACCATGATTCGGTTGTGCCCGTTATATATTCATCGGAGTTCGTCGAAGCTCATGCGAACGCCAGGCTTGTACAGCTTGAATCGGGTCATGAATTGACCGATGTGCTCGATGCTATTTGGTGCCGATCACGAAGGTTTCTGGTTGACGGGACACTGGTCACGGAGTGATAGACTAAAGGTGTCGAGCGGATTCCCTGGATTATTGCTGCAACTGTGGTTTTTCGCATCACGTCCAAGAAGTGCTGGAAGATCGTCGCGGATGTTAACAGTCGGAGTGTGCTGTGATCAGCAATGAAGTAGATAAAGAAGCTATGGAGCACCAGAACGTGGCTCAAGCGGACGCTCACCTCGACCGGTTATTCAAGACCGATCTGGAAGAGCCTTGGTACAAATCCATTGTGGGCAGCATTCGAGAGGCGCTGAACCCTCCAAAACTCCCGCCGCTGGAACTCACTTCGAAGCCCGTCAACGATCTTGATATCACCGGGATTAGCGCGATTGAACAGCCGTGGTACAAATCGCTTGTTGCCAATATCAAAGAACTGATTCACCCGCCGAAGCTTCCGCCATTGGAAATCACTTCCAAGCCGGTTGAGGTAAAGAACATTTGGGGTGCCTATCAGGGTGCTGAAAAAAGATCCGGCGCGGTATCCATCCTCATACACGCCGGGGTAATAGGGCTACTGCTTGTGATCTTTCAGGCACCCGTGAGAAACGTGATAAAGAAAACGGGCGAGATTATCTATCTCCCGGCGTTTCGGCCCAAGCTGCCCCCTGCAGCAGAGAAAATGAGCGGAGGAGGTGGTGGCGGAACGAAGATGCCACAGCCTGTTAGCCGAGGCGAAGCTCCCAAACCGGCGTTGAAGCAATTTGTGCCTCCTACGCCGGCTGTTCCTAAGCCGATTCTACCTGTTGTTCCCACGATCACTGCACCAGCGCCGCAAATTAACGCAGACAATTACGGCGATCCACTCGCCAAGACTCTTCCGTTTTCTGGCGGTCCTGGCTCGAGCGGGTTCGGTACCGGAAAAGGTGGGGGAATCGGATCGGGTAACGGCGATGGTTTCGGCCCAGGCACAGGCGGCGGAACCGGTGGCGGAGTTTATCACGCGGGGGGTGATGTCTCCATGCCGCAGCTTCTCTCGAAAGTGGAACCCGAGTACTCGGAGGAAGCCCGAAAAGCGAAATATTCTGGAACCGTGCTGCTCTCGATTATTGTGGATGAACACGGGTTGCCGCGCGACATCCGAGTGATTCGCCCAGTAGGCTTGGGCTTGGACGAAAAAGCCGTTGAAGCGGTAGCACACTGGCGTTTTCGGCCCGGCCTAAAGGGTGGGCGCGCGGTCTCTGTTCAGGCCAACATAGAAGTTAGTTTCCGCCTACTCTAGCCCCGCCCGGACTCACATTCCGCGCACGGGCATATTCTTCTCAGGTGATCGAAAGAGTAAATCCCCGTGCTGTGCCCGTCGTTCCAGTGGATCCGCAGCGCGTAGTGTCCGACCGGCTCCACGGAGTTCATTTTCAGAGCGGGTTTGAACATGGGGAAAGGGTCGGACTTCGAGTAACTCGATTTCTGTGGTGCAGTGCCGTGCGCTCCTGTGCAAGTAGCGCACGGGCATTCATCGCGGAGATAAGCCAGAGAATAATCGCTATGGTGCCCGTCTCGCCAATCGATTTTGATGCCTGCCGATTTTGAAATCGCGATATGCTCAGGATCGGCCAGCGTGGCCTGTTCCAACTCTTCTTGCATGCTATTTCGAACCTACACGGACAAGACACACCGCGCTTTCTCTAAGGCGCACTACGAACTCGCTCAATGTCTCTCACTCCCGGAACGCGCCGGAACGCACTAATCACCCGCTCCAGTTGCTTTTTGTCCCGCACTTCCATCGTAATATCAACGATCGCGCTATCGTCGGTTCGGGCTTGATCTCCACGCGCCTCAAGCG
>JBPCJX010000126.1:0-13539 GCA_051004875.1 Bryobacteraceae bacterium | reverse complement strand
AGGCAGAAGCGATGGTAAGCCCAGACTGCATAGCTGATGATCTCGGGAGGAAAACGATAGCCGCAGTAACGAGACCGATCCCTCTTCATCGCACCAGTCTTTCAGTTTCATGCCAAGTTGACAATGCCTGTAAAACCCCAATTATTGTTGAAGGAGTTCGACAGTGGAGTACACGTCGTACGTGGGAAATGGAACGTTTTCGTATGAGAGGTGAACGTAGGTCGAGTAATAGACAGGTTGCCGCGCTCTGGCTTGGATTGTGATGATGTTCGGGGCGCCCGCGTAGCTTGTTCCGATGTTCGCGACTTCCAGTTCGGCGTAGTTGTCAGTCCAGTAAATTTGCATCAACGCGGGTTCTTGTCTGCCGGGAGACGTCCTGAGATACGTCGTGACGCGGAATAAGCCGTCTGCGGCTGGAACAAACTGGACACCCAGCGGAGTCGCCACTACCTGACCTCGTAACTTGACGGTGGCGATGAGTTGTACGTTTACTAACGGTTTCGGCGGAAATGTTATTTGTGGTTTCTGTTGTCCATAGACGGGAATGGCCGACAATCCGAGGACTAATATGGCACTTGAGATTAACTGTGATTTCATAAGTGGAACCTTCGTTACAGGAATGTCGCGGTTAGAAACATCTTCGATACTGCCTTGCACGCCTATGTTGACCGTGTGTCCAAACGGCATCGGATTTCTCTTGGCCGACCGGCGCACAATCGCCCAGTAGATCTTTGCTTCAGAACTCCATGTGTAGGTTGTGGACCGCCTTCGGCACAGCGTCGAGGCTAGTAGCCGAAAAGATACAGGATGAATGC
This sequence comes from Bryobacteraceae bacterium, assembly GCA_051004875.1. GTDB lineage: Bacteria > Acidobacteriota > Terriglobia > Bryobacterales > Bryobacteraceae > Bog-105. Next base: position 12,724 of record JBPCJX010000126.1, on the reverse strand, counting down.
GAGTACAGGATCAACAGGAATGTGGTGTGTGCATTTGGATGAAATCCCTTCGCACACGAGGGTATTCGCAACGGAATGCACTTTCCCTCAAAAAACGCTCGTAAGTATCTGGTTCCACGGGCTAATATTCTTATCGATTCTTGTGACCCACTTGCAAAATTTATTGAGACGACGATAAGTTTTGGTAAGAGACGTGCTTTGAGAAGGCGCGAACTAGGGTGGAGGGCGGCCTTTGTTCCCGCACAACGCTTCCGGACCTGCAGCGGCTCACCGCCCTCTTGAGAGCGGTGGTAAAGAGCGAATGGGAACCAGCAAGTGGCTATTATCCGGCGAGGCGCAGCAGTCGGTCGACCGTTAGGGCGAGCAGACCGAACATCAGATGCGTTATGATCTTGGTGGCGCCGCGTACGCGGATCGAGCGCGCGCCAAGCTCGTCTTTCAGGGGTGAATACACCCGTTCCAGCATGGTGCGCTCGCGCATGCCGTCCTGCTCGGCCAAGGTAAGCTCGCGGTACACGGCTCGCGATCATAGACGATCTTCCAGGAACGGGAGTTCTTGCGAAGCGGCACCTTCTTCGTTGCTTGCCTGTAGCGCTGGACGAACTCGGTGAGCGGACGATGACCGAGCGTTGCGCTGTGTCACGGATGAGCTGGCATCGTAAGCGGCGTCCATCAAGCCATATAAGTACGTCACACGTTGCGAGGTCAGGGTCATCAGCGGGATGGCCACTTGCGAATCATGCACGCAAGCACCGGTGAGAACCGCAGTGATGGGGAAGTACGTCACCAGCGCCGCAAAACGCGCAAAGCGGGGGCTGCTGTCGTATTGGATCGACTCCGACGCGTCGTCTGTGGGCGAATGATAAATGGTCAGCATCCATTTCTTCGTTTCGGCCACCGCGTCAACGCTGGGCTTTTCGCTTTTCAGTCCCAGGTCCATCTGCAAGCAGGGGGACGCGAGTGCGCACAAACGAATACTGGTCTGAGCGGACAAAAAAGCCCTCGTCGGGAAAAGGATCGGATTCAGTTCTAATCCCAACTGTCCTGTCGCGCGCCGCGCCACTGACCCAGTGACGAATGCTCCTCGCCGGTGGCCACCACATCCCTGACGGGAATAGTAAGGCGCTTCCTGTCAACATTGACGTTCCTGATGATGGTACCGTCGAGCGAAGAATGGTTGGCGAAAGCGTGAGAACCCAGAAGATCCTGCTCCTCTTCCGTGGGCGCAACCTAGGCGAGACTCCTCGCGGGGCGGCTTGGGCAAGATCTCGAACCATCGCGCCACTTGCAGTATTACAGAACATCCCGCAGCGTTGTCCATCGCGCCATTGTAGATGTTCTCGCCTGTCACATCGGGCCCGATTCTCATGTGGTCCAGGTTAGCTGTGAACACAATAAATTCCTTGCTGACGAAATTGGGGCAAATCAAGCACCCGGCAGAGGGAGGGCCTAGCACCGAGGCCGCGCCTCGCGCTCCTAGAGTGGCGCTCCAAGGGTGGTGAATGACTGACAACAATCTCGCAGCTCGTGAGATGTTGCCTACCTCTGGAGGCGGCAAACTCGCTCGACTCTGGGTGAGAGAGTTTAGGGGGTCGGGTAAAACGGATGTCTTTATATCACCGACCAGCTCACAGCTAGGGAGTCCCTCAATGGCTTATGACCGCAGCCGACGGATTTGCCGCAATAACCAGGTCACCGGCTTGCGGCACAGCTCCCGTTGTGAATAGGATGGTACTCCCAGAGAGCGAATAGTCAATTCCCGGGCTCAGTTTCATTCCGTTCTTATTGAGAACGAGGCTCGAAGCCGGTGTGGGCGCTGTGTTCAGCAAAAAGACGGGGTTCGCCATCAATTGAACCCACGCGGATCTCGAAATCCACAAAATTTGGTACGGGAACGAGACGCGCGACCGTATCAGCGAGCGTGTTTACCGTCGTGCTCAGGTTGCTGACCGCTGCGCTGAGGTCGCTTACTCTTGTGCCGAGGTCGATTACTCTTGCATTTAACGTATCCACGGAGTTGTTAATTTGACTCAGTGCTGAGCTCAAGCCTGTCACATCGCTCATCTTGATCGGCAAGGTGGCCGTTGCCCTGGGCTCGACGGCGTTCCTGACCATGCTTTCGGTATCGCTTGTTGTGAGCCGACTAGGTTCGTCGTCACCCACGTTGGTCACTTCGATCCCGGGGCTCGGCACTCCCCAGCTTTCTCCCAACATCGCCCCGGTATCGCCAAACACTTCTAGAAGTGTGCGCAAATCACCGCCCGTGACGGTTGTGAAGGGAGCCTTAACTAGAGATACATTTCCGCTCCCGACGCTCGCAGAACCTGTCGGCAGCATGGTCGGCACTCCGAAATTTATCGGGGTTACCGCTGCTGTGTCCACAAACACCTTCCCGTCCAAAGCGCATACGCTGCCTCTTACGGCAATCGGGCGGAGTTGCGCCGCGCAGCACGCAGCTATCGCCAGAAACAACAGAATTCTAGATTTCATTGTTGGATACCTACCTTGACAGTCCGAGTAAAGCATTCCGCAGCGTAAGATTTTGTTCCGGTGCGTCGCTCGCATGGGCGACGGAACGTGTTTTATCTATGAGGCAGTGTGACTTACCAAAAATCGAGAAAAAAAACGGTCATTGCGACTGCAAATTGTTGAGCTCATCACGTGCGTGAACATGACGTTCGTTTCCCATTCGATGCCGGCGTATGCGCTTAGCATACGCCTCGGTTAGAACCGTTCGGACAACGATATAGGAAAGTACACGAGTAGCCGTGATAGATACCAGCTCGGTGCGAGCAATGGACGAGATGCACGCTCAGCGGCGGCATCGTGTCTAATGACCCGATAAAGTCTGTCTTACTGGGAGAGGCCGTCAGGCAGGCTTATCGAAAACCTCATGAGCTTAAAGTTGTATCTTTCCCGTATTCGCCGCACCGGCCGCCTTCACAGCCGGAGCTACTGCGAATCGCATTACCCCGCCGCGATCATGGGCTTCATCGTCCCTCTAAGCTGTCTTTCGAGGACAGCCGACACATCCGGATGATCGATGAGGAATCGCGCGCTGTTTCACTATTCGCTCCCGGGTTTATATCTCGGAACTTGAGAGCTGCCGAGTGTTGATCTATCACGCCTCGACTCAACCCTTGCTCGATGAGTTCGAATGTTAAGTTTTAATGCGCGCTCGAAGTTAATCGCACAGTCAGCTGGCACGGTGGGTCGGCTTTCACCCTAACCGCTTTGATTGTTTGATCCTGGTCACAAACTTTACAAAAACGCCGCGCTTATCGTCCGCCAAAATAACCCTTTTCGATCTAATAACTTAGTCCGCCCTACTCGCCCAAATCAATTGGAAGGAGTTACTTACCCAAAAGCGTTACTGTTCTCCTGTAATCGGCAGCGGAAGCGCCGCTGTCTGAGGGGGTGATCATCATTTCAGCAACAATCATGGGCACCATTGTGGTGACCGCGGCAACAGTTGTAGGATGGCGCTTTTGCGCCAGGAGAAAAGCCTCGGGAGTGAAACCTTCACCCGCCGAGAACTCCGATCCTAGACCAAACGTTGAGGAATCGAGCGCACGTTTCAAAGCGGCCGATGCACCCTTTCCACATAAAGGACCGAAGTAGCGCAACAGCTGTAACCGCCTCGAGGTGTCAGCTGAGTTGGCACCTCGAAGGCCAGACTGCCTTTCTCAAACTGGTGTATCTAACTGTATTTGCCGTCGATGAAGATTGAGAATCGGATGTAGGCAATTCATTTCCCAGGTGCTGTCCCGATTTGAACCATTCACGAGACCCGTGCACATGGCCCGGTAGGAGAAAAGGTGATGAAGCCGCGCACATATATACGTGTCGCAACAAGACGCCGTCTTTGCGTTTCTTGAAACGAAATTGTGGATAGCGTGCACTGTCTGCGAAGTTGCGCTTTGTGTACTTTTGATAAAATGGGGGTTACTTGGCCGGTATCCGTGCCTGTTCGGCTTGGCGTTTGTGAACGCAGTAAGGGACATTGGTTTGTCGGCGGCACTCGCGACCTCAAGCCAAAGCTATGGGAACGCATGGCCGGCAACGCTCCCCATTCTAATGTCCGTGCAAATCGCAACAGTTTTAGAGGCATATACGAAGCTCACCAGCCAATACCCTGGGCTGGGAAGTTTTGCCTCGAAATTGCTAGCTGCGACCGTGACCATGTTAACCATAACCACCTGCATCTCGGTAGCGTGGGACTTTCACCACTTTTCGCAGTCGATCCAGCAGGCTATTCTATTTTTTTACCGCTATTTTGCGTTTGTCCTTGCCGGCTGCCTCGCTATTCCGTCCTTAATTCTTAGCCGCTTTCCAAAGCCAGACAAGCGGCCGGCGACGAACATAAGAATCCACCTCTGGCTGCTCGTTTCCTACTTCTCGGTCTATATGATTAGTTCTTTATCGGTGAACTTGCTGGGTACACAGGAAACAACAATAGTAGAAATCAATGTCGTGATGTTGCTTGCTCTATGCGGCCTTTACGGTACATGGGCCTTGATACTTATGCCAGCGGGCGAAACCGGTTTACCATGGCCGCAACTACGGCCGGATCTGGTAAAGCTTATCGACGTTCGTGCTGACGTGGCTCTCGAGCGCGGTAAAAAGATCTCGCGGAGCGGCCCTGCGTGAACGCCGAGACTTAAGTAAGATCCGGTTTACCGATGTGTTTCCGGTTACTAGATTGAAACGCAAAAGGCGTTCCGCAAATCGGTTTCAGGAAAACTTGCTTAGTGAGGCCGTATCAGGTAATCGAGACCAGTTCAAATCAACTGACCAGTTGAGATCAAATCTTACAATGCTAGGGCGTTGACCGAGAACTGTAAGACAGAGAGCGCACCTCGTTTGAGGGGTTCTACGCCCGTGTCTCACGATCAGTTCCGTCGCGAAACTTGGCTGGAAGCGGCGATAACGGAAGACCCCTCCGTACTAGATGGTCATAAGGCTCATGATGAGAAGCAGCTTCTAGAGATCTTCGATGCGGTTTCGGAGGTTTTTCCTAATGATCCGTTTCCGTTTGAGGGCTTTGAGCAATTCCGCTCGGTACGACAGGCGCTCGATGCACTCGATCCTCGATTTCGAATGCAATCTGGCTCTTCCCGTAGTCCTGAGCTCCGCGCCGAAGGCGACCGTCTTTATCGGCATACCCTGGAAGTCTTCGAGGCCGACCTTCGCCTTTCAAGGAAGCATAAACTGGCGAGAATGGCGCTAACTCGCGATTGGAGCGGGATGTCCTCGTATATACGGGAAGGCGTCGTAATGTGGAAGTGCCGGATGTTGCTTCGGTCAGGCGCTCTTCGTTCCAGTGTTCGGTTAGATCGCGCCCAACGCGCCACCGCCGTAGCGCACACACAGACCTCTGCACCTTCGCCTGCACGCTCACTCGTCTTATTGCCGAAACCAGTGCGTCATTCGGAGTTGCGATCCAGTCTCGAGCGGCTAGGGGTCGTACCAGTAAAAAGCTGCCCAAGCGCTGCGATCAGGACCGGTTCCTTAGCCCTCGACGAAGCACTTCAAATTGGAGGGTTCCCGCGCGGGAGAATTGTCGAGATTTTTGGAAAAGAAGGTACGGGCAAGACAACGCTCGCTTTGGCGACAGCAGCTAATGCACAGCGGAATGGGGCGATTGCCTACGTTGACGCTGAACATAAACTCGACCTGCCGTGGGCCCGTGTGAATGGGTTGAACGTCGAGGAAGCCTTGATTCTGCAAGCAACTAGAGCTAAAGACACGATGGATTCCGTTTTGCAACTAATCAGGTCCGGGGATTTTGCGCTTGTTGTAGTCGACAGTCTTACAGGTTTGTTTCCTGGCGAGGATCTGGAACAATCTGACGGAGAATTTACCGGCGAAATGGATCGATTGTTCGCCAGAGCCCTGCCCAGGATTGCCTCTGCCGCGGGCAGAACTCAGACATGCGTTCTATTACTCAATCAGGTTCGCGACAATGAAGAACCATTCGGACGACCTACAATCTCCACAGCCGGGCGTGCTCTCGCTCACCATGCCTCAATTCGGTTGGAGCTCAGCAGATTGATGGCGCGAAAGAATGAAGGTGACATCCTCGGCTATGGAGTAAAGGGAACTGTTGTTAAGAGTTGTGTTGGATCACCGTACCGCGTGGCCGAGTGGAGTATTAACTTTGAACGGGGAATCGATGTAAAGTTTGAGCTAATCGAACAGGGCATTCGTCGAGGCGTGATATCTAGACAAACGGTAGATCTCAAATTCGGAGAGGAACATCTCGGAGCTAGTGTTGATGCGGCTCGCGAATTCATCCTGCAACGCCCGGACGTGGCAGCTCTCCTGGAGGCGGAGCTTCGAGCCACGATGAATCGTGTGCCTGGTATGGGGCGCAACGAACCGTGATTGAATTCTACTCTTCAAGGCGCATTCGGATCATCGTGTGGTGTTTGAGGCGCAGGGAATCAAGGGCCAGCATTCATCCTTTATCTTTTATCTTTTTGGGTACTAGCTGATTGTGTTCGGTCGGCCAAGAGAAATCCAATGCTGTCTGGACGCACATCAACATGAGCGTGCAAGCCAATATCGACAGCGTCTCTCCCGGTAGCGATCTTGATCTCAAGCTGTCATCAATCGCCTGCCCTCACTGCAAATGTACGTTAAACGAAAAAGAAGTCCGAAGTATTCTCGGACAACTTGCTCGGTCAAAACGGCTTAGTTCTTCGGGTGCGAGTCGGTTCGCGTAGATGACGGCGGAACAGAGAAGTGCCGAGGGGAGACGGGCGGCTACGGCTCGTTGGGCAAAGAGAACCGCTGGCGACGGCCAAAATAAATTGGCCGCTCTTTGAGTCTGACAAAAGCAGCAAGAAGTTTTTCTTCGGTCAAGTCAGCGACTTGACGTCGTACCGGAGTAAGGGCGCCGCCGCATCTCTGACAATTAGGTCAGCATGGCGCAGGTTCCCGCATGTTCCTTTCTCTCGTCTCCAGAGGTGCGGGAACCCGCTCTGCTTGCTTCTCTTGTCGTTCCGCTTTATCTTTATAAACGGCAAGAACTATCGTGGTCGGGGACGTAAGGCGCGACTAGATTTAACTCTCGCCGAGCTCGGTCAACACGACGGGGCTAATCCGCTGGACCCGCTCACCCCGTTCGCAAGTCCGACCGGGCCATCCTTGACGGTGTGCTTCTCGCAGCCGTGACTTGGCGAAGGACTGATCTTATGGTCGGTCCCGGAAAACGGCCACTGTGAACTGAGTCATAAACGACGGCCCCGAGGCGTTCAGTCATCTTCTCGAAAGGCAGCAACCGCAAATGCAACGTCTTCGAATAGCGATTTGCGTTCCACCTCACTCGTTACGAGGCGCGACGGCCGACACAGTTGATTGGAACAATTCTATTAAGGTATTCAAGCTCTGGTTCGCCGTGTCTCGGCCTTAAAGAATTAAGGTTTGGTCGTCCAGTGTTGCACGATGAGTTCAAAATCGTACGACGGAGAGGCAAGTAGAGAGGCGCCTGTCTTCCTTTTTGCCTCTGGCCAATCGAGACGCGCGGAAGCTTTACGGCACTTCGTCTCCTTCCCCCGGTGCTTCTTTGCGGTGCGGCCACGTACGAGAAATGCATGCTAGCCCCTGGCCCGCAATGATGCCTATATTGCATCAATATTGTATGCGCAATCGTGAACCGGCGGGCCAAGCCGGATGCACTTTGAAGGTACTGTTGGTCGGGTTGGCTTTTTTCCGCGCGGCAAGTTCCGCTTTTCCGTGCCGGGCGCTCAGCTGCGGCAATTGTAACGCGCACGTATTTGCGCGTTACCCGCTGCACACAATGGAGATCTCCGCCATTGAGTTTCTCGAAACGTAGTCACACGGGCTTAAACGGTTTACCCTTGAGCGGAATGGAGCGATCATCCCCTGAGCCGTAGATTCGAGAATGTTCGGACGCCCGGCAGCAGGTGGCAAACGTTAACGATGTAGACAAGATACTGGCCCGTTGTCACCAGGGTCATACAACCAAAGCCCTGCAAAAGTGAAGTGAAGGCCAGCAGTTCGCGTGGAGTTTTTGGTATTCAGGATGGCGCGTTCAGTGCCGATCTGATTAGTGGTGGTGAACTGCTTGCGTATATCCCAAACTTTTGCATGGCTTCAGGTGCGCCGATATGTGTGCCTTAGTCTCGTTTCAACTGTCGTGTGGTGTGGATTCGCCGGGCCATCTTCGGGATCGGCCGGAGTGCAACAAAACTGGCAGGCCTTCGGGCAAGTTATGGTAAATGGGGAGGCACCCGGAACCGCAACGCTCACGTTTGTGGGGCTCCCGTCATCTTCAACGTTCTCGCTGCGCTATGGCGCGGAGTTCACAATGGGAACACCGAATTGCGCAGGCACGGGGAGTTGCGCCTTGTCGGTCTCGTTCTCACCACGATCGCCGGGCACGCGCCAGGATGCCGTGGTGGTTAAAGACAGTTCGGGGAGCGTCCTTGCCCTTACCTACCTGCAGGGAATAGGGATAGCACCGCAAAGCGCAGTATTGCCGGGCACAATCTCGACCCAAGCTGGAAACGGCATCTATGGCTACTCAGGTGACGGTGGAGCAGCAAATTCTGGTGAGTTGCGATTGCCTCAGGCAGTCGCGGTCGACGAAGCTGGGAACGTTTACATTGCGGATACCGGAAACAATGTGATACGCCGGGTCGCTGCTGCCACTGGAATTATCACCACGGTCGCAGGTAACGGCTTGTGGGGGTACAGCGGCGACGGACGCCTGGCAACAACCGCCTCATTAGCCGACCCCACAGGCGTCGCGTTGGATGCTGCGGGAAACTTGTACATCGCAGATTTCAGCAACAACGTTATACGGAAGGTGAACGCCATAACAGGTGTCATCAGCACTGTCGTGGGCGGCGGTTCAAATCCAGGTGACGACGGTCTCGGGGATAATGGGCCAGCCACCGACGCCACCTTGTACCGCCCAGCTGGCCTGGCTTTTGATGTAGCAGGCAATCTGTACATCGCGGACAGCTATAACAGCCTCATCCGGAAGGTAAGCCTTATGACAGGCATTATCAGCGTAGTTGCCGGCGGCGGGAGCAACCCGGGAACCGATGCACTGGGCGACGGAGGTCCGGCAACAGAAGCGCAATTGGGCAATCCCATGGGGGTCGCCTTGGATACAAGTGGCAATCTCTATATCGCTGATACCGGAAATAACCTCGTGCGCGAAGTAAACTCCGGAACAATAACGGCGATTGCCGGAAACGGAAACCCAGGTTACCAAGGGGATAACGGACCAGCGCTGAACGCGAAACTGAACGCTCCCAGCTCTGTAGGATTGGACACCGCCGGAAATCTCTACATCGCGGACACCAACAATAACATGATTCGCCGGGTTGACGGAACCACAGGCATCATCTCCAGAATGGCGGGTAATCGCACAGCAGGGTATGCCGGCGACGCCGGAGTGCCGACAACAGCCCGGCTCAACTATCCGTCTTCAATCGCCCTGGACGCCGGCGCCAACCTGTACATTGCTGACAATGCCAACAACGTAATCCGAAAAATCGCGATGGTGGCTACCCCTCTCAGCTTCCCGCAAACAACGGTTGGACAGGTGAGCGGTGCACAATCCATCATCATTGTGAACATCGGGAATGCTCCTCTCAACTTCAGCGGGCTCGCCGTGAGTGCTAATTTCCAGCAGCAGACCTCGGGCGGAAGGGATTGCTTGAGCTCCACAATTCTTACCGCAGCGGGAAGCTGTACGATGGCCGTGGCGTTCGCGCCCATCAGCGCCGGACATCTCACTGGCAGCATACAGCTGGTTACTGATTCCCTTAACGCCTCAGGGTCTTCTCCGAACATTATTCTCAGCGGAACGGGCGTGGGGCCGGCCGTTGCCCTGAATCCTTCGAGCCTGACGTTCGGGAATCAGAACCTTAGTACCACCAGCGCAGATCAGACGGTCATACTCTCTAATCCGGGCAGCGCAGCTGTGACCCTGACCGGCATCACGGTGACGGGAACGAATGCCTCCGAATTCAGCCAAACCAATACATGCGCCGCGACCTTAGGGGCTGGGGCGAGTTGCACTATTTCGGTCACCTTCATACCTTCCCTGGTGGGAGCTCGATCTGCTTCTATTACTGTGACCGATAGCGCTGCGGGCTCACCCCACACAGCGGCTCTGAGTGGAACTGGCGTGGGAGTCGCACAGATTTCGCTAAACCCTTCGAGCCTGACATTTGGGAACCAGAACCTTGCAAGCGTCAGCGCCGCCCAGACGATCACGGTCTCGAACTCGGGGAGTGCGGCGCTGTCCATCACCAGCGTTGCGATTGCCGGAACCAATGCGGCCGACTTCATTCAGACGAACACCTGCGGAGCGAGCGTGGCGGCGGGGGCCAGCTGCACCATATCAGTCACCTTCACACCGGCACTGGCGGGAGCCCGATCTGCTTCGGTCGCCATCGCTGATAACGCCACGGGCTCGCCCCACATGCTGAACTTGACCGGCACCGGAGTGGCGCGACTTGAGGCGACAAACGAGGAACCCGGCGACGTCCGAATCCAAGGCGATTTCGATCTCGATGGGAAGCTTGATGTGGGATTCTGGCGGCCGTCGAGCGGCACGTGGTACGTGAACCTAAGCAACCTCGGAGCCCGGGCTCAACATCAATGGGGACTTCCTGGCGACATCCCCGTCCCAGCCGATTATACCGGCCGCGGTGGAACCGACTATGCCGTTTGGCGGCCGTCAAATGGGACCTGGTACATCATGCCCAGTAACGGCGCGGCATCATACGCAATTCAGTGGGGCTTGCCGGGTGATATGCCCGTAACGGGCGATTTTGACGGAGACGGAAAGTCAGATCTAGCAGTCTGGCGGCCATCCAATGCCACTTGGTACATCATCCCGAGCGGTACGGGTATGCCTTACTCCAAGCAATGGGGTCTGCCCGGCGATCTTGCAGAGGCTGCAGATTACGACGGTGACGGAAAGATCGATGTTGCCGTTTGGCGACCGTCGGACGGGGCTTGGTACGTCGCCGGCAGCACCGGAGTGGTATACCGGCGGAAGTGGGGCACCTCCGGCGATGTACCAGCGCCTGCCGATTACGATGGCGACGGGAGAGCCGACTTCGCAGTTTGGAGACCCTCAAACGGACTTTGGTACATCATGCCGACCAGTAATTCAGCTTCAGCGTATACGGCGCAGTGGGGGTTGCCGACCAATATTCTGATAGCAAAATTCACCCTCGGCAGTTTGGGGAAGGGAGTCTACATTCGTGTGGCGGGCGACTTCGACGGCGATGGACAGCTCGATTTCGCGGTCTGGCAGCCAGTGACTGGCAAAGGGTTCATCATCCCGACCAGCCATCCGGGAACGCCAATTAGCCAGCAGTGCGGTCAGCAGGGTGACGTCCCGGCATCAGGCGATTTTGACGGGGACGGACGCACTGATTTCGCGGTTTGGCGCCCATCAAATGGTACTTGGTATATTACTCCGAGCAACGGGACGCCACCGTACGCGCAACAATGGGGTCAGCAGGATGATTTTCCCACCACCGGCGATTACGATGGTGACGGCAAGGCCGATATCGCAGTCTGGCGCCCTTCAACTGGCACCTGGTACATCATGCCGAGTAACGGAGGCGCACGATACAGCCAGCAATGGGGCCTGCCGGATGACATTCCCACCACCGGCGATTACGACGGCGACGGCAAGGCCGATATCGCAGTCTGGCGCCCTTCAACTGGTACCTGGTACATCATGCCGAGTAACGGAGGCGCGCGATACAGCCAGCAATGGGGGACACTCGGCGATGTTCCCGTCGTGGGCGATTTGGGCGGTCACGGAAAAGCAAAATACGTAATTTGGCGGCCTTCAACTCAGAGTTGGTTTGTTTTCTGGGCGTTCAGACATGAACGCCGTTCCGCAGCCCTGGGGCATTACGCATTAATTAGCCATACCGCGGATCGTAGGCAACTTCCGGCATTACCCCAACGAAGATGCCGCCCTTTTTCTTTGCCGCGATCTCATGCCGGTCCGCAATGCCTTGCCTGAGCCCGGTCCGGCTGAGTATTATGCGCAAGGTGCATCTTCCGACTGCTTGAGGAGGGGGCATCTGCGGGCGTAAGTGTCGCAGGGGGTAGCAGACCTTCATATTAATTAGAGCAAGCAAATGGGTTTCGTTGCGAAGTTCGGCTTGAGGCGGATTTGGGTTCTATGAATAATGAAAATCGAGTAAGTAGCTAAGCAGCTACGGCGAAAAGCGAGGCAATGAATCGTGCTTCCGCCACAACATCATCCTTTGCTACCCATCTCACTCGTCCCTTGCGAATCATGCTCATCGTTTCGATGCCTTCAAGAGTTCGCCAGGCAGTTTGAAAAGAACTGTAGCCCTTTGCCAGCCAGGTCCGTTTCTTTACGGTTCGATGGTCCTGTTCAACGACATTGTTGAGATACTTGCACTGACGCAACCGGACTCGGTGCGGAAGGATACCTTCCGCTTTCAAGGCATCCACTGCGGCTGGATAGGCTGGATTCTTATCCACATTGATTACTCGCAGAATGGGATTCGCAGGTAGGCTGAAGACCTTCTGAAAGAAGCGTTTCGCGGCCGCTGCGTCGCGTTTCGCCGAGAGCAGGAAATCAATGGTCTGCCCTCTCGAATCCACGGCACGATACAGATACTGGTCTTCGCCTTTCACCTTTATATAGGTTTCGTCGACGCGGTAGCTTTTGTTCGTG
>JBPCJX010000125.1:0-21842 GCA_051004875.1 Bryobacteraceae bacterium | reverse complement strand
CTTGATGTATTTGGCTCCGCCAACTGCGCTGCAAGGGAAAACCTTGATTCCATCGGCTCCGGCTTCCCAAGCGGTTAGAACCTCTGTCGGGGTGAGGGCCCCTGGAAAGATGGGCTTGCTGTAGCGTCTTGCGATTTCGACGGTTTCGAGGCTGAGGCTAGGCGCGACGAAGAATTGCGCGCCGGCGAGCATACACGCGCGGGCGGTTTCGGGATCGAGGATCGTACCTGCGCCGAGCAGCAGGCGATCGCCATAGCGGTCGGCAACGGCTTCCAGGGCTCTGAGCGCGTGTTCCACTGTCATCGTGATTTCAACGCACTGGATGCCTCCTTCCTCGACTGCCCCGACTGCTTGTAGGGCGGCGTCCGAGTTAGCGGTGCGAACGATAGGAATCACCGCAATCTCGTTGATTCGGGCGAGGATCTCAGCGCGATTCATTTAGGTTATTGCTTGACAGATTGTCTGCGCAGGGAGCTGAATGCGCTTTGGCACTAAGCGCGAGCTTAGGACTTCCTTCTTCTTCTTCTTCAGCTTGAGTTTAACGACAACTCTGCTATGACCGTCGAAAACGCTGATGCTCTTTGTCGGGCTGGACACGTTGCGAGACTCGGCCCGGACCTGATAGTTAATGTCTGGGCTGAGACCATAGAAATGATACTGACCATCGTCCTGAGCAATGTAAGACCGTACCTGGAGCGTCTTCAGGTCCTTGAGCAAAACGACAGCGCCGGGGACGGGAGTTCCACCCTTATCTACCACAGTTCCTTCAATTGAACGGGTCCTTGGGCTAACGCTCGATTGATCCTGCACACTTGGTTGAATTGGTTGAACCTGTGCAAAGGAGGGGAACAACGCGAATGTGGGAAGGAACATGAATCGACATACCAAGACAATCCTCAGTGCCACTCCTCTTCCTCTTCTTCCTCCTCTTCGTCCTCGTCTTCTTCGTCCTCATCGTAGTCGAATTCTTCTTCGTCGTCGTATTCCTCGTCCTCCAATTCCAGTTCGACCGGATTGACGCTAGCGACGGTCAAAGAAGCTCCGCATTCATCGCACGAAAGAACATCACCTTCATCCAATTCTTCTTCTTCGGCGTCGATGGGGGCATCACACTTTGGACAACTGACCATAGATATTCCTTATTCTGAGCTAAGTGTTGCAGATTGCGCTGCGGTTGACACGTCTTATCGGTTCCGTCTACTCCTGTAGGATGTTAAGCGACTTCGTCGCCTTATGGGGAGACCCGTACGACCGAATGGATCATCTGCGCTGTGGAACTGTTTCACCGTGCAATTGCTGGTCGTACGCACGCAACTCTTGCGGGGAGATCGTCACCAGTGTCTTGTCCATGTCTTCTGATGTTTCTATCATGTGCCTGAGATGCAGGGCCGCGAGTCTCAAACACATCGGGTCGTTGAGCTTGCGGCCGCTCTCGCGCGAAAGTTCGAGCAGTGCAGGATGGGGCAGCGCAATCACTTTTTCTTGAGGAGCATCACCGTTGGATGTGATCCAGAACTTCACATCCACAGTGTCGGCATGCCGAATGGAGATGCCGGTCTGTAGCCACCGGAACTGTACTTTCCACACCTGGCCGAATGGATCCGGGCCCGCCTCGAACAGGCGGTACTGGTCACTCATGACCAGATGCTAGCATGCGGCAGGCTTAACAAAGTAAAAGCAAAATTAGATGGCAGTGGAGCGCTGGCCAACCAGTGAAAGAAGCTCGTTGCGAGTTTCCTTATTGTCGCGGAAGGCGCCCAGCATGGCGCTTGTGATGGCGCCGGAATGCTGCTTCTCGACCCCGCGCATCATCATGCAGAAATGGCGCGCCTCACAGATTACGCCTACGCCCACGGGACTTACCAGCGCCTGAATGGTTTCTGCGATCTGCTGCGTAAGACGCTCCTGAATCTGAAGGCGTCGCGCAAATACGTCCACCAGCCGCGGGATCTTGCTTAGCCCGATAACCTTCTGATCGGGCAGATAAGCGACATGCATCTTGCCGAAAAAGGGTAGCAGATGATGTTCGCACAAGCTGAAGAATTCAATATCGCGAACAATCACAACTTCGTCATACTTGACATCAAACAGGGCGCCATTCACAACCTGTTGCACGTCGACCGAATAGCCGCTTGTCAGATAGCGGAGAGCCTTCTCGCTACGTTCAGGGGTGTTCAGCAGTCCATCACGCTCCGGGTCTTCGCCTAGCGCCTTCAGTATTTCTTTGACGTGAGAAGCGATTGAGGCAGACGAGGCTTTGGATTGAATATCGATGACTGGACTGTTCTTCTTATCAGCTAATTTGGGTTTATGCATTGAGTGTCACGCTTTCGGGCCGCGGATCGGAAATAGAAATGTGCCGAGGAGCATTCAGCAAGACTTCGAAGCCGTTACGCTCTGTTTCTTGTATATGCACTCGGTGCAGGCGCGCAGGAACCTCCCCGAGGTAGGCGTCCCAATTTTGCTGCAGCAGGTCGGCGATGACCAGGGCCACGTTCTCCGTTGTAGGCACCAGATGCTTGAACTGAGGCACGTCGACATTGATATTGCTATGGGCAAAGAGCTGCAAAACGGTTTCACGAACTAAACCATCGAGCTTCGAAAGCGGTAAAAGCACGCCCGTACGCGGGTCCAAAGTTCCAGTAGCCGTTACTTCTAGAACATAGTCATGGCCGTGGCCGAAAGGGTTGTTGCATTTGCCATAAAGTCTGACGTTTTCAGCCGCACTCAGGCGCGGTGAGTGCAAGCGGTGAGAGGCCGAGAAACGATACAGGCGCGTGATGGTCATCATGCGGCGTCATCCTCGCGGGCGATGTCTACGTATAAGTCGGGCGTCTCAAAGAGGCGGATTTTTGCAAGACTAGCGTTGAGTTTAGAAATGCGATCTTCCAGACGATGCCAGATCTCACGAGCAATATTCTCCGTCGTAGGAATCACGGTGTCAAAAGGCTTTACCTCATGGTTCAGGAAGCGATGGTCCATGGGTGCCAGTATTTCGTCTTCAAGCAACTGCTTGAGATCCTTCAGGTCAATTACCATGCCGGTGACTGGATCCGGATCGCCCTCAAGCGTGACCTCCACGACGTAATTGTGTCCGTGGCCGTGCGGATTAGCGGCTGGCCCGAAAATTTCACGATTCTCGGCTTCGCTCAAAGAATCGAGACGGCACACATGGGAGGCCGAAAATTCTGCTCTTCTGGTCACGAACATGGCTGGTTAATATTAGGATGTCCAGGCGGAAGCGTTAGATACTTAAATTATCCCGCACTGTGAACATCAATAACGGCCTTCCGGCGCTGCTAATCGCTTTCACTATCTGCTTCGTAACCGTTATTGGGTGGAGTTTACGCGACTCCTCGGCTAAGGAAGGTGGCCCGGCACCCGACTTCTCGGTTAAGACGGACCAAGGAAGGCTGGTGACCGCCCATTCGTTCGGAGGCAAGGTTCTAGTACTGAATTTCTGGGCAACCTGGTGCGCCCCTTGCGTCCAGGAAATTCCATCACTCAATGAGTTTCAGAAGCGATTCGCAAACTCTGGCGTGGTGGTTGTGGCCGTTAGCGTCGACAAAAGTGAGCAGAAATACAAAACGTTCCTGGAGCGGATTCATGTCTCGTTTGAAACGGCACGCGACCCTAGTCAGGATGTGAGCGCCGGCTACGGGACATTTCAGTTTCCAGAGACCTATATCATCAAGGACGGGCGCATCATGCGGAAGTTTCCGAACGCAGAAGACTGGCTCAGCGAAGACATGACGCAATACGTCCAAAGTCTGCTGTAGATCCTAAACGTATGGCAATTCATGCAGAGGTGCTGGCCACGCTCGAAGCGCAACTCGGGAAGGCCGCGGTGTTATCGCTGCCCAACGATTTAAGCCTTTACCAATACGACGGAGGGGTAGATAAGTCGCTGCCCGAGGTGGTCGTGTTTCCCCAAACCACGGAAGACGTGGTCGCACTGGTGAAACTCGCGGCGAGACACAATCTTGCCATCGTTGGTCGCGGAGCAGGAACAGGTCTGAGCGGCGGGTCGATTCCGCGCGCCGGCGGTATGGTCATTTCGTTTTCGAGAATGAATCGCATCCTTGAAATCGATTTAGCAAATGAGCGCGCGGTGGTCCAGCCGGGTGTTGTGAACCTGGACATTAGCCTCGCCGTACAGGCCTCCGGGTATTTTTATGCGCCTGACCCATCCAGCCAACGTGCCTGCACGATTGGCGGAAATGTGGCAGAGAACGCCGGCGGTCCGCACACGCTGGCCTACGGCGTAACGACAAACCACGTGATCAGCCTCGAAGCGGTACTGCCCGACGGAAGCGTCGTCGAATTAGGCGGCAAAGAGCTCGATGTGCCGGGATATGACCTAGTCGGTCTCCTCACAGGTTCAGAGGGCACGATGGCGCTAATAACGAAAATCGGAGTGCGGTTGATGCGGCAGCCGGAGGCCGTCAAGACCATGCTCGCGATCTATAACTCAACAGATGAGGCCGGCAACACGGTTGGTGAACTGACGGCGCAAGGCATCACGCCCGTAGCGCTCGAGATGTTGGATGGTCCGATGCTGCGGATGGTTGAAGCAGCGACGCATGCGGGTTACCCGATCGACGCAGCGGCAGTGTTGTTGATTGAGTTGGAAGGTCTAACCGAAGCGGTTGAGGAGCAGGCACCACAGATAGCTGCGATTTGCCGCGCTTGCGGAGCCCGGGAGGTACGAGTGGCGCAGTCAGCCACCGAGCGTGAATTGTTGTGGAAGGGCCGAAAGAATGCGTTCGGAGCGATCGGACGCGTGAGCCCGACGTATTACGTTCAGGACGGCGTGGTTCCACGGACCCAGATTGCGAGGACTTTGCGCGCCATTGGAGAGATTGGGAAAAAGCACGGCATCAGCATCAGCAACGTGTTTCATGCTGGGGATGGAAACATGCACCCCATCCTGCCGTTCGATCCGCGCAAGGAAGGCGAACTGAAACGAGCCCAGATCGCCGGAGAAGAGATCCTGGATTTCTGCATCTCTGTAGGCGGATCGATTACGGGTGAGCATGGGGTGGGGATGGAAAAGATGGAACTGATGCCTCATCTTTTTTCGGAAGACACGTTGGATCTGATCAAGGACTTCAAATCATTGTTTGATCCCGGTTGCCGCTTAAATCCCGGCAAGGTGCTGCCTACTGGGAAAGGCTGCCTGGAAATTAGGCAGGCACCGGACATCGTTTTTTAACGACACCCACACCCAGCCCCGCGATCGTGGATTCATGCGAACACAGATTCGGCCTGTCACCTTCCTGAGCATCATCGGAATACTTCCGATCTACTCGGCTGATCCTCAAACACACCCTTTTTCCAAGAACACAATACGACTCGAGCGTTCTGTCGATGCGATGGGCACTAGTTTCGTCATCGAAATTTATGGAACAAACGAGCATCTAATGCAGAGCGCCGCTAACCACGCGTTTGCTGAAGTGCGCAAGGTGGACGAAATGCTGTCGAACTATATTTCGAATAGCGAACTTAGTCGAGTCAACAAGTGCGCCGGAAAAACTCCCGTAAAGGTGTCTCGCGAATTTTTTGATCTCCTCATCGCTTGTGAAAGGTACAGCCGGGACAGTAACGGGACATTTGACATTACAGTCGGGCCTCTGATGAAAGTCTGGGGATTCTACAAGGGATCCGGACGACTACCTAACCGGGAGGAAATTCGAGTCGCGTTCGACAATGTTGGTTATCGGAAGCTGGAACTTGATTCCAGAAATTTGGCGGTTCGATTTAAGAAGCCTGGCATCAATTTGGATCCAGGCGGTGTTGGCAAAGGGTATGCCGTAGATCGCATGGTGGCCGTCTTGCTGAAGAACGGCATTGATTCGGCGCTGGTTTCAGCGGGTGGGAGTAGCATTTTTGGCATCGGCATTCCACCGAGTGATCCGAGAGGATGGTACATCCGCATTCGCGATCCTAAAGAAGAAAATAGGACGGCGGCTGAAGTTTATTTGAAGAACAATTCTATTTCGACTTCTGGAAATTATGAAAAGTTTTTTTGGGCCAATGGCAAGCTATACAGTCACATCATGGACCCGCGTACAGGCTATCCTTCAGAGGGCACGCTTTCAGTCTCTGTGATTTCGCCGCGAACTCTTGATAGCGAGGTCTGGGCGAAACCGTACTACATTCTCGGCGCTGCCTGGACGGAACGGCACAAGCCACGCGATTTTCGTGTTTTGATGTGTGAAGACAAACCAGGAGCATCGTGCACATGGCTGCCGTAATGGGAACTCTAAGTTTGACGACGATCTAGAATCTGAAGAGGATCTGATCACGTGAACAGACGGCGATTTCTTAATCTTGCTGCAGCTTCTCCTCTCCTTGCTCAACATTCAGATCTCCCGTCGTATCGGATCGTGACACGATTCCAGCCATCCAGCAACCCCGGTATGCCGGGGCGATATCGCGGGAAGGCCGTTCGCGTTCATTCTGAGCGGGCAGTCGATGTTGCAGCAAACCGGGTTGATGCGAACACGGTGCGAGCGATGCTTTCAGCTGGCATGCGCGAACTGACTGGTACGTCAGACGACAGAGAAGCCTGGTCCCAATTCATTGCGCCTGGAGACATCGTGGGCATCAAAGTAAACTGCTCCGGTGCTCCTGAAATCAACTCGAATCCCGAACTTGTCGCGGCAATTATAGGGAACCTTTGTTCCGCAGGGGTGTCTCCTGAACACATCTACATCTACGACCGGTTTGCGAATCAAATGAAAATCGTGAACTTTGCACCGCAAGTTCCGAAGGACGTGAATATCGCAACGGCTGAGAGCTCGCGCGGCTCGATTCTCGGTTATGACCCCTTTACCTATGTAGAAGTCCATTTTTTTGAAGAGGAAGATACGCGCTCTAATTTAATTCGTCTGGTTTCGGAGAAATTCACCAAGATCATCAACGTGCCGACCATGAAAGAGCACCAGGCCGCGGGCGTAACGGGCTGTCTAAAGAATATTGCTTACGGAGATTTCTCGAACGTCGCACGTTCCCACGAGCGAGAAATTTCGAATACGTATTCGTTTATTGGCACGCTTGCTTCCGTAGAACCGTTACGGTCCAGAACCGTTCTCAACGTCATGGATGGTCTACGAAGCGTGTGGCATGGAGGGCCGTTTCTGCAAAGTTCAGAGTTTCTTTTCTTTCCCAAGCAAATCGTAGTGGGGACAGACCCGGTTGCGTTAGATCACGTTCTCATTGACATGATCGAAGAGAAGCGGCGGCAAGTGGGAGCGCCTTCGATCTTTGATCGCTCCCGAAAGCACCTACCGTCTGTCCCTAAGCTTGACCCCAACTTCAACCTCTTCATCCGCGAACCTGGTCACGTAGAATATGCGTCCCGATTGGGCCTGGGCGTATACGATAAAGCTCAAATCCGCGAGAAGGTGATCAATCTTTGAGCGTCTTTGTTGCCGCTCTGTTGCTCCCATCTCTGTTTTGGGACAAAGGACCGGAAACGGTCAATCTTCTTCGTCAAGCTCGAATCATCCATATCTCTACTTCGGCGGGGATGGCGGAGTCGTGGAAGACAGTACCCGGCATTTCGGTCGACATTGTCGATCCTAAGCAACTTATACGAGTGTTGACTCCCGCAGCCATTTTTCATGCTGAAGAAGCATCGGCTACACGTGCTCCGTGGGTGAATTCTAATGGATGGAAATTTCTTCGTCAGCCGGAAGGGCGATTCTATTATGAAGCCCCGGGCCCGGCGGCACCTTTAGCCGCAGCGGAAGCATTTACATATAGTGCGAACGCGGTGATCCACACTGATGCGGCCGGTGTCGAGCCATTTGGGAAGATGCTGGCTTTTCTGAAGCAGGTAGGCAGCGAAGACTTTCCAGCCTTGGTCAATATTGGATTCGTCGATGACGGCTCTCCGCAATCAGGCGAGTTTATGAACTTGCTTGTGCGGCGTAATCTTCTCTTCCGAGTTGTGAAAAATCCCGATCCGAAGCTTGATTTGACGGTAAAACTGGGGTCTCCGCAGTATCCCAGATTGGAGGCCGGTAATCCTAGTTTGTTGGCGGAGAAAGTGCGCGGTAACTTGACCGACAAGAAGCGGTTGTTCAGGTTATATGGAAGTGAAGTGGTTGTGGGGCGGCTTGTAGGAGACGGTAAGCGTACGCGGTTGTACCTCTTGAATTATGCGGCTGCGAGGTCCCCCGTGCAGGGTATCCGTATTCGAATCTTAGGTATCTACTCAAAGCAGGACATTGTGGAATACGATAGGCCGAATGCCCGTCTGCTAGACGTCAGCGCCGCTTCGGGTGCGACTGAATTCACCGTACCCGAACTGAAGGTCTTCGGTGTCATCAATCTTTCAAGAGACTCATTACATGAAAAGTAAACTCGCGGCACTTACCATAAACTTCGGTCTATTCTGCGTCTTTGGGCAGACTCAATACGATCTGCTTCTGCAGGGCGGGCATGTAATCGACGCTAAAAATTACATCAGTGCTGTGCGCGACATAGCAATCCGAGACGGAAAAATCGCGGCAGTCGCAGAGCACATCGATCCAGCTACCGCGCTTAAGACGGTAAATGCCAAAGACCTATACGTCACGCCGGGGCTGATCGATATTCACGTTCATGTTTACGCCAGCACTGGAGAGCGCAATTCTTACGCTGGCGATAACGGTGTTTTCCCGGATGGATTCACTTTGCGCTCGGGTGTGACTACGGCGGCAGATGCCGGCAGTTCGGGTTCCCGCAACTTTGAGGACTTTAAAGAGCACATTATCGATCGGTCGAAAACACGTGTGCTTGCATTCTTGAACATTGTAGGTGCGGGTATGCGTGGCCCCAAGTACGAGAACAACCTGGCGGATATGGATCCCCAAAAGGCCGCAGAGATGGCAAAACGCTACCAGGGTGTAATCGTTGGAATCAAAACCGCTCACTACGCAGGGCCGGAGTGGACGCCCGTAGAACACGCGGTTCAAGCAGGCACGCTAGCAAATATTCCTGTGATGGTGGATTTTGGCGAGAATCGGCCTGAGCGGCCGATTAGCGTTTTGCTGCCCCAAAAATTGCGGCCCGGGGATATCTATACGCACGTGTATTCGGGTCTTCGCAACGAACTCGATGCATCGGGGCACGTCAGCTCCGCACTTTGGGAGGGCAGGAAACATGGCGTGATTTTTGATGTGGGCCACGGTGGCGGTAGTTTCGCCTGGAGGGTTGCGGTTCCGGCAATTCGCGAAGGCTTTCTCCCGGATTCCATTTCGACCGATCTGCACATCGGAAGCATGAATGCAGGCATGAAAGACATGCTGAACGTGATGAGTAAATTTCTCGCGCTGGGTCTTTCGGTTGATGACGTAATCGTTCGTTCCACCTGGAACCCTGCTCGAGAGATCCACCGTCCTGAGCTTGGTAATTTATCGGTTGGCTCGCCCGCCGATGTTGTCGCTCTCCGGGTCGAGCACGGCAATTTTGGTTTTACAGACATGTTTGGCGCCCGTATGAATGGAAACCGTAAATTTATTTGTGAATTGACGATCCGGAATGGGAAGATAGTGTACGATCTGAATGGCATCAGCCGCCCCGATTGGGACAAACTCCCAACGAACTACAAGGAAGTAGGCGACCCGCGCTGGGATGGACTGAATCCGGCTGGAAGATACGTACTCAGGCTGGAGCCCTCACGTCCTCACTGACGGGCTCTGGATGAACTCGCAGCCAGGCAAGCGCACCGGCGGCGCACAAAGATGCTGCAACCAGGAATGAGGCGGTCCAGCCAAAGTGGCTCGCAATCGCTGGCGTCAGAGAAGCCGTCAACGCACCGCCCAGTTGTCCCCCCATGTTCATGAATCCTGATACGGAGCCTGCTGACGCTTTCCCGATATCGGCCGATATTGACCAAAACGAGCTTTGCGAGATGTACAGAGCACCCGCTCCGCCGGCTAGCACCAAACTGGCCAGCCGGGCACTTTCAACCTGAGTTCCAAGCGCGATGAAAACTGCACAAACCGCAATGGCTGCACAAGCAAGGTAGCAGCGACCTACGCGTTTACCCCGCTTCTTCGTGAGCCGGTCGCTTATCCAACCGCCGAGGGGCGATCCAATTGCCATTGCCAGGAACGGCAGCATCGTGTAGTAGGAACTCTCTCGGATATTCAGCCCTCGCACAGAGCTCAGATAAATAAAGAACCAGCTAAAGAAGATATACGCCGCATATCCGTAGGTGAAATAGCTGAACGTCACGGCTTGCACATTAGGGTCTCGAAGAATGGCACGCCAGGAGAGTTTCGCATTTCCAGATTTGGTGGACTGCGTCCGTGGAAGACCAGCTTCGATGAAGGATGCTTCGCGGGCCGAAATCCATGGATGCTGAGCTGGCTTATCTCGCGCGATGATGTACCAAATCAGGCCCGCGATTAACCCGAGAATGGCGCTGGCCCAGAAAGAAGCTCTCCATCCTTGATGGAGCATTAAATAGCCGATGAGCGGCGGAGTGATGCCGGCGCCGAAACCCACACCTGCAAAAATGAGCCCGTTTGCAATACCTCGCTCAGCTGAGGGAATCCACGCCGCAACGATACAGTTCGAAGCCGGATAGACCACGGCTTCTCCCATGCCAAGTAGAAATCGCACCGCAATTAAAATGATCAGTAGCGCCGCAGTATTCGCCGAAAGAAAAGTAATGAGGGCAGTAAAGATGCCCCACCAGACGACGCCGGCAGTCAGAATCTTGCGCGGTCCTATTCTGTCGGCCAATGAGCCGCCGGGAGCTTAGAACAGTGCATAACCTAAAACGAACGCGCTAAAAATCCATCCCAAATGGACGTTGTCAAGATGAAATTCCTTCGCTATCGCCTGACCAGCAATTGAGATATTGACGCGATCGAGATAAGCGATCGCACTGACAAGAAACATCCACCAGATGAGCAGCCATCGGATGCGGCTGTTTTGAGAACTCGACATGGCCGCTCCAGCTAAGCGGCTCAAATATAAGCGATCACGTCGATTTCGACGAGAGAATTGCCCGGAATCCAGGCTGCCGCTATGGTTGTTCTAACAGGTGGTTCTGACCCAAAACGGCCCATGAAAACTTCGTTCATGGCTTGATAATCTTTGCTCTCCGCTAAATAGACCTGGCACTTCAGCACTTTGTCCATGGACGATCCCGACCCTTCGAGCTTCTTTTGGATTTCATCCAATACGTGTTTGGTATGCGCCTTAATGTCGCCTGGAAAGTGCGCACCGATACCAGATAAGAACAACAAATTTCCGTAGGAGACCGCCGGGCTAAACAAGGGCGGTTTCTCCGGTTTCTTGCCATCGTTCCAGAGAACCTTCTTGGTCGCGTTCGACTGCGCGGCAGCTGTTCCGGATCCAGCAGTTGCTGCGATCGCCGCCGTGGCAGCGCCTTTCCCAATGAACTTTCTTCTGTTACTCGTTCCCATGAATTCTCCTATAGTTTTGTTTCGGCAGAATATTCAATTGCGGCTAAGCGCGTTTCGCGGGTCGCACCGCTCCCCGCGGCGCTTGATACTCGTGACGCTGCGCGGTCCATCGTGCCTCTCCGTATTCACCCAGGTTTACATCGCCCGCGATTTTGCCGTTCTCGACAGTGCCGCTAAAGTCAAAAAACAACCGGGTGCCCTGAATCTTCTGTGAGCTGCGGAAGTGTACCTGGTTGCCTGCCACGCTGCCCGAGAGATCGCCAGAAACGTACTCGCCGTCGTGAGTACCGACAAGCTTTCTGCCGTCCTGCTCCAAAATCAAAGTGTGAATGGCACTGCCGCGGGTAAATTCGAGACGGGCTTGCCATTGCCCCGCGACTGAGGCCGGCTCGCCTTCCGGTCGGGGTGGATTCCGAAACCTCGGTGGCTTGGAAAGGACAGCGTAAACGCGCGCGGCTACAATTTCGTGATCATCCGGCATCATCATGTACGGCGTGATGGAAACGGAGCTCGCCATGTTATCGGGTCGGCTCCCTGAAGCTCCGCCGAGGACGATACGCGGTTCCGTGTCCAGCAGTATCTTACTTACTTCCTGACCGGTGATTCCTAGGCGATCGCCATCCCATTCGATTCTGAGTACCGGAGTCTTGTTTGAAAGCGCTTCTGGGGGTTCGATACGCGTCGTCACGCCGTTAACCCGCTTGACGCTTGTAGAAATTTGGTCAAGCCAGTTCTGCCACTGCTGCATTTCCGCCTCGTAGTCGCGCTTCTTCCACATCTCAACGGCCGCAAGCATGCCCATGATTTCCTCTTTACCCACCTTCAGAGAGCGCCCATACGCGTGATGCGGGGCACTATTGGCCCAGGCCGCTTGCAACAAATTCTTCTCTCCAACCAGCAGACCTGCGCTTTGTGGGCCTCGAATGCATTTCCCTCCGCTGTAGGCGACCGCTGTTGCGCCGCGCTGCAAGTGCACGTTGGGGATGGTCAGCACCTCCGCCGCAGCGTCAACGATTACCGGTACGTTGTGGCGACGCGCGACTTCGGAAATCGCCTGAGTTCCGAGTGGACCGGTGTCTCCAGGTCCAGCCAGAATGTATACCATCGCGGTGCGCTCATTGAACGCGGACTCTAGTTCGGATCTCTCCTTCACTTCGATAATGTTGACGCCCACCATTCGAATCGCATGATCGTACACGTTGCGCGAGTATTCCGGAATGATGACCTCGCTTTTGAGTCCAGTAAGGTCCGGAAGGCGCTGCATGCGTTCCGGATTCGTTCCGGCAACACAAGCCGTCGTGCAGTGGGTGAGCGCCGCACAACAGCCGTTGGTCACGATACCCCACTCGGCTTCCGTCAGTTCCGCAAGACGCTTTCCTACACCGTCCATCAATTCGTCCATCTGAACGTAGCTGCGGGAAGCCTCGTCCATCGCCTGCTTTACCTGTGGAAGTGTCTGCGAGCCGCTGATGATAGTGAACGTGCCGCGCGCATTGATTACTGGACGCACTCCGATCGAGCGATACAGGTTGAGGCTGCTCTTCACCCGGCCCATAAGTCTTCCATCCGGGCCAGAGCCTTTCGCGGTCTCCGCCATTGTCGGAAGCGCTCCCGCTACGGTGAGTAGTCCACCCTGGCGGAACAGCTCTCGCCGGCTATAACCAACGGAGCGGCTTCGCAGCTTGCCTTGAAACAAATTCGACATCATGCGTTTCATTGTCAACTCTATACTCGCGGGATAAAGCAATTCTACAATCTGCCGAACTTATTGACTGCCTCGCGGATTGACTTGTATTTTTCGATAAACGGATACATGCTGTGTTCACTTTCATCGAGCTGCTGTGCTTTCTTTAGAACCTCGGCGGCGCGTTCGCGTGGGACTGCGACGACTCCATCCATGTCCGCGACAATAATATCCGCCGGGTGAACCTCGACACCAGCACAACTCACTGTAATATTCTTTCCAGCAAAACGATAATGATTCACTGTTGTCGAGGGGACAATGCCGCGGCTGAAAACGGGGAACTGCAGCCTTGTGAGTTGGGGAGTATCCCTGATGCCTCCGTCTACAATTGCGCCCGCGAGTCCTCGATATTTCATCGCGGTACTCATCAGGCCGCCAATCCCCGCGAAATCTAAGCCGTCTTCGAGAACCATGACGTAGACAGATCCCGAAGCAGCTTCATCGATCAAATCCAGCATTCCCTGCTGTGCTTTTGATCCTTCTTTATGCTCCTCTCTCTTTAGCAGGACGGTTACTGCTGGTCCGGCAAATTTTGTCTGAGCGAGCGGACGCATGTCGTGCGACATGTAGGCCCTCTTGCCGTACAGCTGCTCCATCGCGTCCGCTACTGAGGCAGCCTCAACCAGGCGGAATCCTTGCATCAAACTGTCCTGATCGCTATCTGCTCGCGCGTGTCCCACACGCAGGACAAAGAACAGCGATACACCTGCCAGCGCTGCGGCAATTAGCTTTGGTTTCATAAATCGACTATTCTATATGCCATTGCGTCATCCAGTAAAATTGAACTTTCTCATGACCCTCAGGAATCGATTCGCCATTACGCTGGGACTCCTCTGTTGCACAGCTATTCCGCTGGCCGCACAAATCGGAATGTTCAGTAATGAACAGCGCATCGACATTACGCGCGCCTGGACAGGTGAAAGGTTTCCGGACGGACGGCCGAAAGTGCCCGACGCGGTTCTTGATCGTTTGAAAGACGTAACGGCAGAAGAGGCGTGGGATACGTTGCGTGGGGCCGGTTATCGCCTGCAATTCGAAGGCGGCTGGAAGGAGCTGAATGGAGGAGAGCGATTGATCGGGCGAGCCGTAACGTGCGTGTTCATGCCGCTACGGCCCGACATGGATGCAGTGATTGACGATCACGGGAAACGAGAGGGCCGCATGGGCCGCGGCCAGAATTCCTGGGTGATCGATACCCTCACGAAGCGAGATGTGATGGTAGTCGATCTATTCGGAAAGGTAGATGGCGGCACGATCATCGGTGACAATCTCGGAACTTCAATCATGGCGAAGACAGGCACGGGACTGGTGGTTGACGGGGCGGTGCGAGATCCCACAGGTCTTTCAGAAATTAAAGGCTTCCATATCTTCACACGCGATTTCCATCCCTCTGCAATCGCAGACGCGATGTTAATGGGCATCGATGTACCCATACGCATCGGACACGTGACGGTTCTCCCGGGTGATGTCGTCCTGAGTGATCGCGATGGTATCACATTCATTCCTGCTCAGCTCGCTGAAAAAGTTGCTGATGATTCGGAGTTGACCAAATATCGCGACGAGTGGGGCCACATGATGCTGCGCGAAGGGAAGTATCCGCCCGGCCAAATTGATGCGCGATGGACCCAAAAAATGATCGACGATTTCAACGCATGGCTCGAGCAAAAGGGATCGAAAGTACGAATGCGCCAGAAATGAGAGCTGCGCTGCTCACCGCGGTCCTTTCCCTCGGAATCGCACTTCCCCCATTGAGATCTCAAGCCACGAAGCGAAATGCGCCCGCTAGTGGCTCGCCTCAACTGGGGCAACAGCTTTTCAGCTCAAACTGTTCCGGTTGCCACGGCCTGGATGGCCACGGCGGGGAGCATGGGCCGAATATTGCCACCACTGCGGAAGTACAGCGCTTGAGCGACCGCGATATTCTCGGAGTCGTTCGCGACGGCATTCCGGCCGTGGGAATGCCTGCCTTTCGTTCAAAGTTCGATGCTGCTCAGCTCAATGCTGTCGTTAGCTACGTGCGCGTTCTCCAGGGCAAATACGCGGCCGTATCCGTGCCGGGCAATCCTGAGAGAGGCCGCGCGCTCTTCTCCGGCAAAGCTCGGTGTTCAGAATGTCATATGGTCGCAGGGAAGGGCGGTTTCATTGGCTCTGATCTTACTGGTTACGGCAACCAGCATTCGCCCGATGTCGTCCGCGGCGCGATTCTAGAGCCAAACGAGAATCTGAATCCGCGCCATCGAACGGTTACCGCCGTAACGCGTGATGGCCGGAAATTTACGGGCAGAGCGCTCAACGAAGACAACTTCTCACTCCAGTTGCAGACACTCGACGGCACGTTTCATTTCTTCGACAAATCGATGTTAGCGCGCCTCGAGCGCGAACCGCGTTCTATAATGCCGTCCAACTATGGCTCAACACTAAGCCCTAGCGACTTGGACGACTTGGTGAGCTATCTCATGAGGCCGGATGTACCGCGGCCATCCAGGCCAGGCGAGGACGATGAACCATGAAATGCATATCGAAGCTTGGACACGCGTTACTGGTTTTGGCTGCATTCCAATGCGCCGGGACTTTACTAAGTTTCCAAAATACAGACAAGCCTCGGCGCAACTTCGAGCTCGTCGCGCAATCTCCTGAGTTCTGGAAGCTGTTGGATCGTGATGCAAAACTCACAACCGTTGCAACCGGCTTCGGCTTCACGGAGGGCCCGGTCTGGGATTCGGCTGGTTTTCTCTACGTCAGTGACGAAACACAAAACAGGATTTACCGGGTTCATCTCGACGGGACCAAAGACTCTATCGTCGCCTTAGGAGATCCCGATGGGAACACGTTCGATCGCCAACAGCGCTTGAT
Organism: Bryobacteraceae bacterium; assembly: GCA_051004875.1. Taxonomy (GTDB): domain Bacteria; phylum Acidobacteriota; class Terriglobia; order Bryobacterales; family Bryobacteraceae; genus Bog-105. Next base: position 5,813 of record JBPCJX010000125.1, on the reverse strand, counting down.
CGACTGCGCCAGCGTCTTGCGCGCCATTATTCTCGTTAGTCCGAACGGCGAATACAAAACTCTGGCCGACCATTTTGAAGGGAAGCGCTTCAATAGCCCGAACGACGTGGTGATTGGTCCTGATGGCGCGCTTTACTTTACGGATCCTACTCTCGACTTGCTGGCCGGACAGAAACAGGAGATCCCATTTCAGGGAGTCTACCGGCTTAGCGAAAACGGAGAGGTTCGGCTGCTCATCAAAGATATGTCGCAGCCCAACGGCTTGGCCTTCTCACCCGACGGCAAAAAGCTTTATGTCGACGATAGTGAGCAGAAAAACATCCGGGTTTGGGACTTTTCAGGGCCGGCAACTCTGACGAATGAGCGCATCTTTGGCGAGGAAAAAGAAGAAGGCGACGGCGTGCCCGATGGCATACGAGTCGATCAAGCCGGAAACCTTTTCGTTACCGGGCCGAAAGGAATTTGGGTGTGGGATGCGCAGGGGCATCATCTTGGAACGATCGTAGTGCCTGAGCAGCCTGCAAATCTCGCGTGGGGCGATAAAGATTATCAAACGCTCTACATCACGGCTGTAACCTCGGTGTACCGGATCAGAACAAAAGCACGAGGCTTCGTGCCGTATCTGAAAGCTGATCATGAGCCGACGGCGGGACATCAGCTACGATGAGCAATTTCGAATAAGGCAAACTTACTTCTATGAAGAAGTTTCGTACACGACGCGGCTTTGTCGGATTGACGACAAGTCTGTTGGCCGGCCAAGCACTACCGGTACGCGCGAGCGATACACCACGGACCGCGAGCGAGGGTGAAGACTATTACGACAAGTTGGGCGTCACGAAAATCATCAATGCGGCGGGAACGTATACTGTTCTGACCGCCTCGACCATGCCTTCTTCGGTGCGGGCGGCCGTAGATCGAGCGGCAAAACATCCTGTGCGCTTATTACAGCTGCAGAGAGCAGCCGGCGAATATCTCGCCAAACGCTTACATTGCGAGGCGGCGATGGTAACGGCTGGCGCTTCCTCCGCTTTGACGCTCGGCACAGCCGCATGCATTGGCGTGATGAACAATTCGCCCGCTCAGGCTGTCCCCATGCAGGTTGGCAACTTGAAAAACGAAGTTGTCGTTCAAAAGGCGCATCGCTACAGCTATGACCACGCGCTCGAGAACTGCGGCGTGCGCTTCGTAGAAGTTGAAAGCATGCAGGATTACGAAAAGGCGTTTACAAACCGGACTGTGATGGCGCATTTCTTTAATGCGGCCGAAGGAGGCCAGATCAGCCGCGAAGACTGGATCCGAGTGGCGCACCAACACGGAGTGCCATGCTTCAACGATGCCGCAGCGGACGTTCCTCCCATCTCAAATCTATGGAATTACACGAAGATGGGTTTCGATCTGGTCACGTTCTCCGGGGGGAAGGGCATTCGAGGACCGCAGAACGCCGGCCTGCTTTTGGGTCGAAAGGATCTGATCGTTGCGGCCACCCAGACCAACAACCCGTTTGATGATGGCGTCGGTCGCGGCATGAAGGTTGCCAAGGAGCAGATCGTCGGTATGGTCGCTGCAGTCGACTGGTTTCTCGATCAATCCGATGAAGAAATGCAAGCCGAGTTTCGGCGCCGCGCAGATCGAATTGCTGGGCATTTGAGAGACATCCCCAGTCTGCAATCGAGTATTCTCATACCCGAGGTCGCGAATCATGTCCCGCATCTGCTGATCCGCTACGATCAACAGCGCGTGAAAATTACGCCGCTTGATGTGGCGGATAAATTGCGCAAGGGCAGTCCGAGTATCGAGCTGAATCCATCGACGGGCACCAAGGAAGGCTCCAAAGGGTTGCACTCCGACGAGAATACGATTGTCGTCGGTGTTTGGATGCTCGAACCAGGCGAGGACATGATTGTAGCGAAGCGCCTTCGCGAGCTCTTAGCAAAGGCGATTGGGGCGTAGAGAGCTAAGTGGAGCGGCGCGGACGACGGCAATTTGCCTGTGCGGGCGCGATCTGCAGCTGCTTTCTGTTTTTGGGTGCGGTCCAAACCAAGGATGACGCCCCGATCTCAGTTTCGATCGATGTGCCTCCTTCCAGCCTTCTCGTTCAGCCGGCGGCGGAGAACTGGCCCTCTTATAACGGCGACTATTCAGGGCGGCGATATACGAAGCTCGCCCAGATCACTCCCAAAAATGTCGGGCAATTGCGGGCGCAGTGGGTGTTCCATTCGTCGAACTCCAGCAATCTTGAAGCCACGCCCGTGGTTGTGAATGGGTTGATGTTCATGACCGCGGCGAACGACGCCTTTGCTCTAGATGCGCGAAGTGGACGCGTGGTCTGGCATTACTCGCGGCCAGTGACCGAGGGTTTAGTCGATGATGCGTCAGCGCATCATAATCGCGGAGTCGGCGTATGGCACTCGCGAGTCTACATGGAAACAGACAGCGCTCACTTGCTTTGCCTCGACGCTCGTTCAGGTCACCTGCTGTGGGATGTAGCTTATGCCGAGGGGAACAGCAATTATGGTGCGACCAGCGCGCCGTTGGTTGTGAAAGATAAGGTTCTAGTGGGAACTTCGGGCGGAGACGATGGAGTCCGGGGGTTTGTTGCAGCTTTTGATTGCAGGACGGGCAAAGAGGCGTGGCGCTTCTGGACTATTCCTGGTCCGGGCGAATTTGGATCCTCGAGCTGGCCGGGCGAGATGTACCTGCGAGGCGGAGCCACAACCTGGATGCCGGGCACCTACGATCCGGGACTAGACACCATTTATTGGGGTACGAGCAATCCAGCTCCTGACTTCGATGGAGCGGTGCGACCGGGCGACGATCTTTACAGCAGTTGTGTATTGGCTCTTGACCCTGACACTGGAAAGCTCAAGTGGTACTTTCAATTCACACCCCACGACAATTTCGACTATGATGCGACCGAAACGGCTGTACTTGTCGATGCGCCCTATCAAGGTCAGGAACGCAAACTGCTGATCGAAGCGAATCGCAACGGCTTTGTATATGTTCTCGATCGAACGAATGGAAAATTCTTATCGGCAGTTCCTTTTGTGAAAAAGCTGAACTGGGCGAAAGGAATTGACAAAACGGGCCGACCGATCCGAGCCGGCGTGGAGCCATCAGAGAATGGAACGCTCATTTGCCCGGACATGACTGGAGCGACCAACTGGTACTCACCTTCCTACAACCCTTCTACGCGTCTGATGTATTTCATGGCTCATGAGAATTGCCAGTTGTACTTCTTCAAACCTCAACAATTCACTCCAGGACGAGACTATTATGCGACTGGCGTGAAGCATGCCCCCGGGGAGTACGGACAGAAAATTCTCTTGGCTTATAGCCCTGAAACCCACGAATTCGCATGGCGCTACCCGCAAGTAGGTGCAGCCCGGTCCTGGGGCGGAACAATGACGACCGCAGGAGGGCTGGTTTTCTTTGGAAACGATTCGGAGGCTTTTGAGGCGGTCGATGCCAAAGCGGGTACTTCGCTGTGGCACTTCACTACGGGTCAGTCGATGCACGCTTCCCCTCTGAGCTACGCCGTAAATGGCAAGCAGTACGTTGCAATCGCGTCAGGTAGCGATCTGTTCACGTTTGCGCTTCCATGAGAGCGCGTTAATTATGCGTCCTTACTTCCTTGCCTTACTCTGCCTCTTACCCTCTCTCGCGCAATCACATCAGCCTTGTGCGGTTACGCAGCCAACAGCCACGTTCTCCATCCCGCACGTGGAGAGTCATCCTCAACTTACTTTGGACCCAGAATCCGCTATTTGGAAAAGCGCGGCAGCCGAATCGATGTCAAAGGATTGTAGCCGTCAGATCGATTATCCAAACATCAAGACAGAAATACGCGCGTTCTGGACTGACACCGATCTATATCTCCTGTTTCGTTGTCCGTACAACGTGCTCAATCTTTTTCTCCCCGCTAACAACGCGAGTCCACATGTCGGTCTGTGGGACAGGGATGTTGTGGAAATGTTTCTCGGAGATGATTGGGCGAACATTCGCCATTATCGAGAGTTCGAGATCGCACCGACGGCCGACTGGATTGACTTAGCGGTCGATCTGGACCACAAGAGCTATGACCATAAGTGGAGATCCGGCTGGCAAACAATGGCGCGCATAGACGAAGCCCATAAGATTTGGTATGCCGCTGCCCGGATCCCGCTCTCGTCAATCAGCAGCAAACCGGTTCAAGAAGGTACCAAGTGGCGTATGAATCTCTACCGGATTGAGGGCCTGGGCCCAGACCCTCAGAGGCATTTTCTTTGCTGGCAGCAAACTTGCGTCCAGAACCGTGACCCCAACCACGTTCCTGAGCACTTCGGCACATTGATTTTTGGCAAATAAACCCCACGACATGATATTTCGCTGCGACGCCGTGTTGTTCGGATATGGACGGCACTTTGGTAGATTCCAGGATTGCGTGCGACAATCTGCTACGGGGTTGGGCAGTCCGGCACGGCCTAGATGCCGAACTTATTTCTGCCGCAGCACAGGGCCGTACCAACCGGGATATCGCGCGAGAGTTCACGCCCCATCTAAAGCCCGAGGAGGAAGGCGCGCGGCTGGACCAGGAAGAGTTGCTCTATCGTGACGGCAACGTGGCGGTGCGAGGCGCCGTGGAGCTCGTGTCGGCGCTGCCGGTTGGAAGTTGGGCCCTGGTTACCTCCGCCAGTAGGCGTGTCGCAGAGATGCGCCTCGAGTGCGCCGGTGTGCCCGTGCCTGCAGTCCTCATCTCATCGGATGATGTACGAAGTGGCAAGCCGGATCCGGAAGGCTATCTAATGGCCGCCGGACAGCTTGGTGTGGAGTCCGACCGCTGTCTTGTAATTGAAGACACTCCGGCGGGATTGGAAGCAGCTCGGAGAGCAGGCATGCAGGTAGTGGCAATAACAACAACTTTTCCTGCGGCAGAACTGAGCGCTGCTACATGCATCGCCGATGTTACATACGTTGAAGTAGGCCAGATTGAAGCCTCTGGAAAGCCTCGATTCGAACTGCGCGTCAGCGCGGGCAACCGTATCTAAACACGAATTCATTACAGCCGAGACTATGCGTCGTCTGTAACCGCGTCAGGTGAAATCCGCATCTTTTGAAGAATTCAAAAACTTCACCCGGGTCCGCAACTTCAAATGGATAACCGCCGACCCAATCTACCAGGTCTCGCCAGAGGGACATGCCGCGCTTTGGGTCCGTTTCGAATATCTGAAGAGGCCGGCCGCGCAACAAGCCCCGAATGAGTCCGGTTCCATGCAGGCGTAGGAACGACAACCCTAGCAGAGGACCGCGGAAAACGGGAAATCGGTTGTAGGTCCGCTTGATGGCTGTCCAGCGGCGACTGGTTCCACCTTGGTCGTTGTACAAGGCGATGAACAGTAATCCTCCGGGCCGCACGAGAACCGCCGCGTTTTCAAGTGCCTTCCACATTGCGCCTGTGTGATGGAGAACGCCCCACGAATACACGATGTCAAACTGTCCAAGACTTGCAATGTAGTTTCCATCGAGCGCGGACCCTTCTTCGACCCGCCAATTCGGATCGCCATCAAAATACTGCCGCCTCAATTCCGAAGTACAAGCTACCGATTCAGGGTCGTAATCAAACGAGAAAACTCGCGCGCCGAGACGCCGGGCCGCAAGGCTGAAAAGGCCGCTGCCAGATCCGATGTCTAGAAATGTGCGCCCCTCGAGATCCGAAACATCGAGCATATTGCGCAGGCTCTGTTCGGCGGTTGCGATGCGTTTCGCCGTCAGATGCTCAAGGCAGCGCCGCCGCTTATCACCGAACGCGCGTCGCTCACCGCGTGCAATATCAGCTG
>JBPCJX010000124.1:0-7018 GCA_051004875.1 Bryobacteraceae bacterium | reverse complement strand
GCGTTGTGGACTCCCGGCAGTTGTCCTCGCCGATGCGGCCGGGCATGGCAACCGCGGCGCAGTGTAATTTGCCAAGCCGGTTTCTCCTTGCCCGGCCGGCGATGGTGGACGAGCAGTTGTCGGTCCGCTAGACAGACCCGACAACAGCGGTCCCGCCCGAGCACCTGCTCGCGGAAGCCGCCGAAGAACAACCGCGAGCGACGGCGCCGGTCATAGCAGGCGCGGCACACTCCCCGGGCGACAAGCGCCGGGTTCCCACAAGCCCGGCCGCTTGTTTCACCTGCTTTCTTCTCCCGCCCCAATTCCCTGCCCCGCTGCCGCGAGCACCCGGATCGAGGCCAAAGGCAAACCGCTTTCAAGCGCCGCCTCAACCAGTTGCGCTTCGAGCCACTCGGAGCTGAGCGTCGGGTCTAGCGGGCGGAGCCACACCCCCGCAAAGTCGAAGGCTAGGTCGGCGGTAGCGACCAGGTCGGCCAGTTCCGGCCGATGCACTTTATAGAGAGAGCCGATCAGGGCCCGACGAACGGCGTCGGCCGGCGAAGCGGCGGAGGAAACGGTGTGCAACCATGAGAACGATTCCTGCAGAAACTATACTCGTTCTTAATCTTTTCAAATCCGCGGGGCATGCCCCAAGACAGCTACTTTCCCGATAACGCTATTTCGACGCTATCGGGAGAATTGAGCGGCCTTGTACAACGAGTCGCCGGCAATTGAGAGCATCAATGAGAGAGGCCGATGTGTTGGCAGCTCTGCGGACCGGTCGTCGGCTTGCTTACGGGAAAAGATGGCGTCCGGTGTTTCGGACGACCGTCAGATGGCTCTGGGATTGACATCGCCGTATAAGCATCAGGGCCTTTATGCGCCTTGACCGAGGTTCATTTTCAAGCCGCCGTCGATTGTGAAGCTCTGACCGGTAACGTAATCGGAATCTTCGGAGGCGAGATAAAGCGCGAGTCTCGCGATCTCCCACGGTTCGGCGGCGCGCTTAAGAGGAATGCTTTGAACCTGTTTCTCAAGCTCTTTGGGGTTGTCGATCGCTTGCTGGTTCATCGGCGTCAGCACCATACCGGGTGCGATGTTGTTGACGTTGATCCTGTCGGGCGCGAGTTCGAGCGCCAAAGTGCGCGTCAAATTGCGAAGCCCACCTTTGGAGGCATCATAGCCTGCGGAACCGATGCGCGGAATGTCCTCGTGAACCGAAGTTATATTGATGATCTTTCCCCGACCTCCGGCGTGCTTTCGCGCTCGAATGAAATGTTGACAGCAATAGAACGGACCGTAAAGGTTAGTCCGAATCCGATCATCCCACTCGTCCAAAGACATCTCAGCGACAGGCTTGCCGGCCGTATCAACTCCAGCGTCGTTGACCAATATGAACGGTGTCCCGAGCTGCTTCTGTATGTCGCCGAAGGCGCGGTCGACCGCTGCCGGGTCGCGCTGGTCGAGCTGTAGTACGAAAGCGCGCTGTCCCGTTGCCTCAACATCTCGCTGGGTTGCTTCAGCGCCCGCGCGATCCTTGAAGTAAGAGATCGCGACGCTGGCTCCTTCGCGTGCGAACTCAATCGCGATAGCCTGGCCGATGCCAGAATCCGAGCCGGTGACGATTGCCAGCTTGCCGTTCAATTTACCCGTCATTTTTTGAATACTCCTTTTTTACACTGGTCTAATCGGTGTTCCGAACTTGGCCGTGGCGGTTTTAAGATCAAGAACGGCCCCGATGAAGGCGGCGTGCACGAAGCTTTGCGGGAAGTTGCCGAGCATATCTCCAGTGGAGAGGTCCGCTTCTTCGGCGAACAATCCTAGGTCGTTTGCGCATCGAAGCGCCGCATCGATGATGTCGCAGGCTCGATCCGTCGCACCACGCATGATCCAGTACTGTGCTACCCAAAAAGTTCCAGCCAGAAACACGCCCTCGGTCGAGCTGTCCTCCAATTCGAGATGACGGCGGTAGAGACCGCCATCAGCTAGATTGCGCTCGATTGCCGCGATTGTCGCAATCATTTCGGGGGCGTCTGCAGGCGTGTAAGACCAGATCGGAAATAACGCCGCAGAGACATCGACCGACTGCCCGTCTGCAACCGCGGCATACGCACCTTCGGCTGTCAGGCAATGTGCAGCGACATAAGCGCGTATCTCGCGCGCGGCAGCCTGCCAGCGCTCAGATTGACCCCGATCCTGGGTACACTCAGCTATGAACTCCAGGCCGCAAGCCGTGATCACCTTGCCGGCAGTATAGGCGCGCTTCTCGCGTTCTTCCCAAATTCCGAAATCCAGTTCGTGCCAATGCTCCGCGAGATAATCAGCGATCTCACAGACTGTCGGCCAATGCGGGCGAGTGCCCGACTGTTCATAGAACAGTTTGGCCGCCAGCAGCACATTGCCAAGTGCATCAAATTGCAATTGATCGCGTGCACCATTGCCGATATTCACGGGCCGACTATTGCGATAACCGGCCCAGCCTTGGAGGGTTGACTCAACCGGAACAACGCCGCAGTCGACAGCGGCGACGGGTCCCATCGGCATCCCGTCAACATTGCTTGCGGCCGAGCAGATGAAATCCAGAAAGCGTCCTTCGTCTATCCCGTTGCTCCCTGCGCGCGACAGTGCGCTGACTATCATGCCGGCATCTCGCGTCCAAACATAGCGGTAGTCATAATTACGCTCGCCACCAATCGTCTCAGGAAGGGAGGTCGTTGCGGCAGCGATGATCCCACCCGTCTCCTCGTAGGTCAGCAGCCTCAAAGCGCGCAGCGAGGCTGCCACTTCACGCTCATAAGGTCCGCTGTACCGAACGCGCTTGGAAAGCTCATTCCAGGTCGAGATTGTCGCGGCGCGCCAACCTTCAATCGTTTCGCAATCGGGCTGGTTGATCGTCTGATTGGTCAGCACGGCCCAACCTCGCTCTCTCACTGGTATGACAAACGCTGCTTCGCCCGCGTCAACATCAATACGGATCGGATGCGAGGCGTACAAAGTAATTGAGCCTTGAGTGGCTACGCCCAATCCGATACGGTTCAAAGTTACTGGTTCACGATTGTAGTTTGGCCGCAGGCAAAGTCGCACCCAAGTCTCTATAGGCGCTGGCGAAAAGACACGGCAGAGAGCCCCGGCTGGAGCGGCGTCACCCATCGTCAACCAATCCGTGATAACGAGAGATCCTTGATTCGTCTCGAGCTGGGTTTCCAGAATGCCGGTATCGCCGATATATCCGCGAGTTGAAGGGTGACTATGAGGAACGTCGACTGTCCACGCGCCGCCTTGTGGGTCTAGCAAAGCGCCGAAAACGCTCGGTCGATCAAAGCGGCCGGGGCAATACCACACGATGCGCGCGTCACGCGTGACCAGCGCGGCAGTGCGACGATCTCCGATAACTCCGAGATCGCGAATTTGTATGTCTTTCATTTGCCGTGAAACAAGGTGGCTTCAGCGGATTGCGAGCGATGCTTTTCTTGCATCGCTTTATCGTTAGCTCGACACCTTCCAAGATATCGATGTGCCTGAAGCGGCTTTCTTGCCAGTTCTAGGCTGGTCCACGCTCCAGCTGCTGCATAATCCCCATCACATCCGAGCTTCCCCAGCGCTCCGCTATCTTGCCGTCTTCGAACCGGCAAATCTCCAGGCCACGCGCCTTTATTCGCTGGCCTGTAGCAGGAACGCCTTGGAATTCACCCTTATGAGTGCCAGTAATGGTGTAGGCGATCGCGACGTTATGTTCGTCTGCCACCATATGATCGACATTCAAATTCAAATCCGGGAAAGAAGTGCGAAACCGCTCAAAGAACCACACGTATCCTTGCGGAGTTGATTCTTGCCCAGGCACGGGATCATGTTCCACAACGCCTGGGGCGACTAGTTGCCCTAGTTTCTGCAACTCGCCGCTGTTCACCGCTTCGCTGAATCGCTTCAGTGTCTCAATATTCCGTTCTTGACTCATTTTGAATCGTTCTTCGCGGCTTCGAGCCGCGTTTGCATCTTGTTTGTCTTCTCGAAAAGTCGCCAACCTCTCGAAGACGCTGCGCAGGGAAAAGCTAAGAGATCACTCTTTGACGGCCTGAAGAGGGCGTCAGCACGGAGTGGCCATGCTGCGCCCTCAGGAGGAAATCTACCCTTAGTAAGCCGCGAGTCCGGACGCGCCGGTGTTGGCCGGAAGCCCCCCGCTCGCGACATTCAGCGGCGTGAGGCTGGCATTCTCTTCTACCCGAAAAGCAGCGACCTGGCCGGTGCCTCTAAGCAGCACGTAAAAGAAACGGCCATTCTCGCTGAGACGTATGTCCGTCGGCTCGCTGGTGTCTCCCAGAACAGCGGCGGTGCCGTCAATCAATTCAACAACGCCATTCCTCTCAGAACGGAAGCTGGAAATGTTGCCGGTCGCAAAATTCGCCGTGTAGGCGTATCGCTCGTCTTTGGAAAGCAACACCCAGCACGAATCCGTCTGCCCATTCCGCTCCGATCCGGTGATTACGTCGATGTCGCCGTTATTGGCATTCACCTTATAGGAAGATACGGCAGCCTGATGAGGAAAGGGGTTGTGAGATTCGGCGACGATCAGCACGCCGTTTTTGCGGAAGGTAGCGGCAAAAGGACGCTGGCCGTAAGAGGCGTTCGCGTGGGCATCGCTTGGCAGCCCATCCGGTCCGACGGTAAACGTGTCGATCACAAAGGGCCCTGGATCCACGCCAACCTGTGCGGCCTTCAGCGTCACGACGAGCACGCGGCCATCGGGGCTGAACTGCAAAACGCCAGGAACGGCAATGGGCGAGCTCAAAGGCCGGGTGGAACCTCGCAAGGGCGTCAGAATACCGTCGGGGGCGACCGTGAAGCCGGAGATGTTATTGTCCGCCACCGAACCATGGAGGACATACATGAGATTGTCATGGAATGTCAGACTCTCTGGTACCACGCCTCCCGAAAATATCTTCTGAATAAGAGTTAGCTTGGTTCCGTCCACGGCAAACACGCTGATGTCGTTACTTCCGGCGTTGCACGCATACAGGAAACGATGGTGATCATGAAGAACGAGACCACCCTGCGTATCGAAATCGTCCCCCTTTCCGCTACCGCCGGTCGGGACTTGGCCAACCGCCGTCAAAGTCCCATCAGCCGCCCTACTGAAGACGACAATCTCATTGTGGGCCGCAATGTTGGTCATTGCGAAAACCGCGCCAAGTTTCTCGTCCCATTCGCGTTGCCCGTCCGCCGATTGGCCGTGAGCGTTCATAGTGAGTCCCATGAATGTGAACACGGCAATGGCGCTTACGGTAAGTTTCGTCACGTTCTTTTCCACTTCTTTGTTCTCCTTAAAATCAGACCTACTGCTTCGCTGGGCAGGATAAGTTCAGCGTTTCCCATCGCTGTGATCCCGGGCTTTCAAGAAGCACGGCGTGACGCTTGCCGCGCTTCCGCAAAAGACCACAGAGCCGCTCCCAACAACACGACATCTTTAAGCAGGAACTGCCCGACGCCAGCGGACAACGCCGGAAATCCGCCTAGGCTGGGCTCCCATCCGGGTGTCGAGAACAGGAAGGTCAGTGTGACGAAAAACATCACTACAGCCAGCCCGCTCCCTACCTCGCAGGCTCGCGCCGACAGCGCACGCGATGCGATCAGTGCCGCAGTCACGAGTTCAACTACGCCCAGCAGTTTGGAAAGTGCAGTAACGCTCAAGAATTGGTACAGCCAACCCATCAGAGGACTGTGTGCGACCAGGGGTTGAATGCCCTTAGCTTCGTACTCGGTGAACTTCATCGCCCCGATCCAGGCGATGACGAGCACCAGTCCGTACCTCAGAACGATTTCCGCAGCGATCCGAAAAGATGTCCCCTCTCCTATTGAGGTTTGTTTTGTCTCTAACATAGAATTCCTCCGTGCCTCCCGCTGCCGGCAGCGTCCACCAGATGATCCATCACTAACTCACCGAGAGCGCATAAGAGCAGTCTGATAATAGAGCCATCGGGTCACAATCATATGTTCGCGCCCGAACGTCATTTTTACTCGCGCTTGCACAAACCGGCATGCAGTACGGGTTTACAGTACTTGAAGGCTCTTACCTTGTTGCGGCTTACCACGGGACAGGAAACCAGAGAAGCAAGAGGTTGACGTTCGCACACGAACGTACGGTTGTCGTGGTAAGGCTTACTATGAACTTAGGACGGCATCTAGATTCCAGATTTCTTATGAACACCCCACAGCTCCCGGAGCATCAGGATTGCAGGGTACTCACCGGCATTACCTTCGAACACTTGCCCCAGGATCGTGGTATCGGCCATCCGCGTAAATGTCGTAAGGGTTCTTACATGTGGACCTCCGACACCAGGGATCACCATCTCTATTTTCTGGAACGCGGGCAAGTCGTAATCATGATCAGCGATGAGGCCGGCTGTGAGGTGATTGTCAGGGTTATCCAACCAGGCGAATCCTTCGGCGAACTTTGTTTCTGTACAGAGCGAGATAGGCCACGACAGAACTGTGCGCAGGCGGTTGTCGATTCCGACATCCTGGAGATTGCCTTCGACGATTTCATGAGCTACCTGCAAAAGGATGCCGATGCGCTCTGCGCTTTTACTTTCACCTTCTGCAAGCGACTAGCAGACGCCGAGCGCCGAATTGAAGTTCTCTCGCATCGGGGAGCAGAAGCTCGGCTGGGGAGATTGTTGTTACAGCTCGCTGAATCGCGGAGCTTAGAAGGTTCTAATCCGGATATTGAAATAAAGCTGCCCGTAGGACATGATGAACTCGCGCGCATGGCGGCTATGACGCGGCCGCACGTAAGCGTGACCATGGGTAAACTACGCGACCGTGGCTTAGTGCACTACAGCCGAGGGCATCAACTCACAGTGCAGGTGACTGGTCTCGTAAAGTACCTCAATCAAGGAAAAACGACAGCTGAAAAGTGAGACGAAAGGGGCATCGTTTAGCGCTTAGCTGCCTGCCCTGCATCCAGCAGGTTCGTTCCGCTTCCAGAGATTGGGCTAAAGCAGGTCCCTCGTATGGAAGCTCGCTCGTCACTCAGCTCTCTGAG
>JBPCJX010000123.1:0-83247 GCA_051004875.1 Bryobacteraceae bacterium | reverse complement strand
CGACGGAGCACGCGTTAGAAGACTGATAACAACCAGGCTACTCACTGAAGCTGCCAAGGCAGGATAGACGGCGTCGATACCGGAAATCTGGCCCTGTATCCAAAGCGAGCCCTGCTGCTGAGCTAGTTGCCACCCGACGGTCACCACAGTGCCCAGAAGAATGGAGGTTATCGCCGCGGGCGTGGTTGCCCTTGGCCAGAAAAATACTGCCATGACAGCCGGTGTCACGGCTGCACCGTAAACCGTATACGCATAGAGCGACGCTTTCAAGATCGACTCAAATTGAGTGGCTTGTAACACCGCAAAAACCCCGAGCAGAATAACGATAACTCGCGATACCACCAGTGTGCGCCGCTGAGTCGCGGTTCGGTTGATGAATCGCTCATAGACATCGTGAATTAAGTTGGTCGCTGGGGAAAAAAGATAATTATTCGCAGTTGAAATGACCTTCGCGAATACTCCGCCCAGCAGGATGGCCCCGAGCAGCGGCGGCAGCGCGGTCTTCGCCGTGAGAGGAATAATCTCGCGCGGTTTATCGGTATGCAGTTTAGAGCTCGCGATCACCGCCATTGCTACTAACAGCGTCTCGAGCAGCACCGTACCGGCGATCCATCCAATTACCGACTTCTTCGCATCACTCTCCGATTTGGCTGAAAAGAACTTCTGATACACGCCCTGGTTGCCAATCAGTAGCAGCATGGTCGGAAGCGCCAATCCCACTGCGCCACTTAGGGTGTAGTTCCCTAGAATTTCGAAATGCGTGGCTGGTAGAGAGCTGCGAACCGTCGTCCATCCGCCAGCTCGCACCAACAAAATGGGCACCGCAACAACGGCTGTTAGCGTAACTAACGTTCCAATTACCAGATCAAGATACGCGATTGAAGCCATACCCGCTGCCGCTGTGAACAGAATCACGAACGCCGCAACAATATACAGCCCCACCGTTCGATCGATTTGCGGAAAAATGAGATGCAGCATGTCGCCGCCGCCTATGAACTGGTAACTTGCAATGATCGTGTACGAAATGACGATAGCAATCGTGCCGAGCACTCGAGCAGTAGAGTTGTATCTCAGTTCCAGCAAATCAGGAACGGTGAACTGCGCAAAGTGCCGTGCCCTGCCAGCAATTACACCGATGATCAGCAGCCCCAGCCACCCGCCGAGCGGTTGCCAAAGTGCTACGAAGCCGTTGCGATAAGCGTTTTCGGCGCCGGCGAAAAGACTTCCCGCGCCAATCCAGGAAGATAACAGCGTAAAGACCAATACAGGCCAGCTCAGGCTTCGTCCCGCAACAAGAAAATCGGTTTTGTTCTTAACGTGCGTGGTTTGATAGGCTGTTATGCCGCACAACAACAACACAACCAGCGAGACTGTGACGGCGTAGATCATGAACCGACCATCTTACCGGTACCTTCTCGAGCAAGACACTACGGCCTAAGCCTGAGCTTATGTAACGAACGCTGTTTACCTGGCCATTTTCAAAAACGAATCGTCACGGTGAGATCACGGCCTGGATTAGTATTCGGCGAGGTGTGAAATCCTTGCGGCAGGTCTAGTGCAATATTCACAGTGAGAGCCCCATCCTCTTGGAGCGTCGGAAGATTAGCACCATCCACGATATTGGAAGTGACATTACCCGATCCGATCGATAAAACACCAGCATCTCCGCCTAATGGCACTCCATTCTGCAGTACGGCTATGTTGATCGTATAGTCTTGCGGCGCATGACTGACGGTAGCGCGCATATCTCGAATGGCATGTGAGGCTTGATTGACTAGAGGAGGAGCAGCATTTTGCTGAGTTGCCAGATAACCACCTACTTGCAGTGAAAACTGCCCGCCTGAAAGCGTTCGCAGCCCGCCGTCTTGGCCAGTCGTATAGGAGTGGCTAGTCGCTTGGCTGTCTCCAAACGAGTTTGATACGTATAACTGGGCCGCACAGATTCGTACGTCTGGCAAGCTGGCGGTGTGTAGATAGTTTACCGATGCCCGGTTTTCGAAAAAATCACGCGCGAACGGAAGTATCAAGACTGCACGCTGGAGGTGCAAAACACGTTCGCCAACCTGATGTGTGGTCGCCGCGGAATTTAACGCGCCTCGAACCACGCTGTAGCTGTTCGTCGCCGCATCCACGGATATAACAGCCATTAACTCGGTACTCGCTTGGATAATATCTCCCACCTGCGGACCGCCTACTTGGTTGAGTCGAATGCTTCCGCCGGTTTGATCGACTGCTGCCGCCAAAAGGTAACTACTCGGCGACTGTAGCTCATTCCAGGAGAATATTTGCAAAGTTCCACTTGAGACGGAGGAGATGTTATCCAAGTGTTCGAACCCTATGTCGAAGATAGTTACGTTTCCGCCGCCCGGCACAGCCAGCAGAAACTCCGGAGCACCGGGAATTCCGGCGTCAGATTTTCCTCCCCCTAATGACCAGCGCGTCAGCGGGCACAACTCGGCTGTTCCCTCTTGATTGTGAACGTTCGCTCCACGTCCTGAGATCTGAAGCACGGTCCCCGCGCGGTAAGAGACTTCAAACTGGACAGGGCTTGTCGCAGATACAGCACCAAATTTCCAAGATCCTTCTGTCACCACAAAAGTGCTTGTGGAATCGGGCAGCACAGACCAGCCGGGATTTACTGTCAGAGTGGTCTGATCATTGGTTGCGATGGAACGTTCTTGGCCGCGCCCCGTTCCTTGGATAATCCGGACCACCATGCCGGAATATGCCAGGCTAGCTGCACCCATATCTCCAGAACCGATCGTGGTCGCCGAAGCAATTGTGGCCATGAACGGACCTGCATATTCAAACCGGTAATAGAAGTTGGCGTGATCGAAGCTTGCATCCGGCGGGCCAGCAGGTTGCGGCGGCGCCCCCGTATCAGTGTACGTGCCACTCAGCGGCACTCTCGCCGCAATCCGGTACAGCATCTGAGGTGTCATCCCTCGATACACGTCAAATGAAGCCGCTCGGACAGGAAAACTCAAGCCGGCAATTGAAACCGAGTTCGTGTCTGAGCCCGTTGGGGCAACAGCGCCCACAGTGAACGACAATGCACCTTCGTTTCCAGCCGGATCAACCGCACTCACCGCGTAGTAGAGGCTACTACCACCCCGAAGAGTTCCACTTGTTGAGTTATATTCGGGTGAAAGACTCAGAAGCGGAAGATTTGGCGAATTCGCATCTGGCTTTCTCGGCTGCGTGAAACTGACACTGACAATGTCAGTCGCCGTGCCATCATTTTGAGATTGAATCGTTTCTACAATGCCAAAATCGAAATACTCAAATTCTCCGTTTGCATTGAAATGAGGAACGGTTCCAATCAAAGGCCGAGGAGTCTGCACATTTGTCCCCGGCTGCCTGCCCGCGCCTCCTAGCACCGCCGGATTATCGCTGTACCAATCGTCATCATGAATCTGCGCCAGGACAGTTACCACTTGATAATTCATCGAGGGAGATAACTTCACCACTCGAAACGGAACCCGCGTGAATCCTTCTTTGAGATAAGTAAGCGCGATTATGTCCCCTGGCCGAACCTTTAGCGCACGAAAACTAGTCTGAAATTGGACAAACTGATTCCCTTTAGTCGACTTATCCAGTTGGCGCAGTAGCACACGATTTGCCTGACTGTAATTTGCGACCCCCAACGCTGTCGATTGACTGCTAATCTCATAACCGATCAACGCTGCATCATCAGCATCGACAACCGAGAAGCTATCCTGCTGGTACTCGTTCGACTCGTCCTGAAATTCGACACTCAGGCGATTGGAGGTTTCGGCGATGCTGCGCGAGCTCAATCGGACAGTGGAAGCTCCATTCGGACTGCGAACGATGCCGGAGAAAGGCGCTGAACTGTCACTGAACTCATATGCGGGCCACCCTCCGTTTAGATCGCCCGTGCTGTTTCCACCGTCTGGCAAAGTCGGCTGTTGCGCGGCAATCGTTGTTTCTGGTACCAGCTGCAACAAGCCTGTCCATCCATAGCGCAGCATCAGACTCGACCCGACCCGAATGCCGCGCACGATCACCGCCGCACTCTGCCGTTTCGTGAGAATCAGGTTACATTCAAATCTCGGCACTTGAATCGGATTGCCGTTCAGATCGGTGGTGCTGATCAATGTCTGACAAAACTCCGCCGCGGAAGCAAACGATGCAAGATCAAGATCCGTAATTGCCCATCCACATCTCCGCAGGATGTCTAGAATCACCCAGGCAGGATTACTCGTGAACGCCGTCTTTTGAAAACTGCCATCCGGAAGATAGGAATCGATCTCCATTCCCTGCAGCAGCACTTCGATGTTGGAAGACTTCGTCCGCTATTGATGCGGTTTGGCACGACAATAGACAGCACGGACATGCTTCCATACGGATCCCCCAAAGGCGCGCGGTTCGAATCGGTGAAGTCCAGATTGAAGTCACCTTCGCGAGTACCCCTGGTGACGACGTTGTACCAGCCGGTCGTCGTCATAATCTTGGGCTTGAACCGCCTTCGGAATCTCGACATCATTGACGACGAGCTTTATGACACTTCGGATGGTTCCCATTCCGAGGAGCGCTTCCATATGCGTCAGATTTCCGTCATTGCGGGCGAAAATGACCGGCGCGTTCAGCCACCCGGTTCCGTAAACCAGCGGCACCGGATCGTTGTATTTCGCTGAGTTAATCAGAAGCGGGGACAGGTGAGAGGTTTTGTCGCCCGACGTGCGAACCATAACGGCCGATGGAACAAATTCGAAACCGCCAAACCGCTTGGCGACGTTTCCAGACAAGTCCCTGTCAAACATCCCGCGTTCCTGGCACTGGCCGCGCGAGAGATCACAGGAAGTGAATGCTTTCCCGGCAGCATTCAGATTGCCCACTCCTCCCGGAATATCTGCCGAATATCCGCATCGGTAAAATCGCGAATAACGGCCCCGAGTTCCTCCATTCTTTGCCTCAACCCTTTGCTCGGCGGTAGTTGGGAAATTCCATGGGCAGGAACGCTGTATGCGAACCTCCGGCACAGGAATCCGTTGTAGGCTTAGTCTATTTCTAAAGCTCAGCTTCAATGAGTCTTCGGCTATTTCGTCGGGATCGCCGGCCAGTCCACGGAACAGAACTGTACTTTCGGTTGTGATAGTAAGGCGTTGCAGGTCGGCAAAGGCAAAATACACCGTGAGTTGAGCGCCCTTAAATCCGGTTACGGCGTTGAGCTCTGAAAGAGCTGAGTCTGCGTTTGCAAGCGTGAGCGATAACTGGGAAATCCCGTCCATTGCGTCGTCTGCCGATAGCTGCAGATCAAATAGATTGTGCTTAAGAACCCGGGCCGAGTAAAGCCTCCCGTTGAACAGTATGGTGTGGGTACTCCAACATTCGGTATCGCCAGATGGCAGAACGCACTGGAAGAACAACAGTGGTGTATCGGCTTCTGCCAGCTGCTTTACCTGATTGATAGTTCCCATTCATTAGCCCCTATATGGCCGTTTCGATGCTGAAAGATGTGGAAAACAGGTTCGGTGCTTCTGAAGTCACGGTAAGTTCGTCGACCCCCCAGTGAGCATTCGAAAAGACACCCGCGGTTTGTGCGGTTGGGCGATACCGAGAAGGCGATATCTGCGCCTCGAGCTGCACGCCATACAACTCAAACCGTTGACCCGCCGCAAGGCTGATCGCGACCGTGAACATCTTCCCCGGATCGTTCAGTTGCCCGCTCGAAACAACACGGCTCCAGCCCGGCTTGATTGGCACGCTCGTCCTCTCCTCCGCCGAGCCCCCGCTTCGAATGAGCGTAATCGCCGAAGGTCGATCGCTGTTCACGTAAAGCGAGAAGCAGTACCGATAATTCGCCGGTACCTCCACACTTTGACTGATCACCTGATCGGCTTGACCGGTGTTCGTAACCGAGAAAGCAGAGGAATTACCCTCTGGATCTCCCGCACCCGGTATGACGTTGATCATGCTTGAGGTCTGCCACGCCACAGCCCTCAGGTCTGAACTCGACAGCAGCATGGTATCTGTCGGATCAATAAATGTAAACGCGTGGAACGGGCCAACGCAACTGTTGAAATGCGCCTGAATGGCTTCTACATCGCCGTTCGACAAATTGCTGTAAGAAAGCCCCCAAAGTAACCGCGCGGCGTCCGGGTCGGGATACAGGATCATGGTTCCGTCCGGCAGAACATTCTTTATCGTTCGCGCAAACTTCATCTTTCGGATCGGATATTGCGCCACCGCTCCGCTTGCCAGTTGCGGAAAATAGAGCTTAACCATGGGTTTCTAAGACCCAAAATGAAGTCGAGCTAAGATCAACGCCCAGGTAGTCGCTTACGAGACCCGCGGCTCCCAGCCGGCAATTTGGAACATCGGTGCCCGTAAACGGATCGGGAAAAATGAACCGCGAATAGTCCCCTTGCTGCAGAGTAAAAAACTCCTCAATCCGCTGAATCTCCGCTTCGTTCAACAGATCGAGTCGAATCTCCCAGGAGCGAAGCATTTTCCCCTGCGCGAGATAGCGCTGGTCCAATCCATCCAGAAAGCGAATCACCTGTGCGGCTTGCCCGGTGGTGAGCCGAATCGGGTATTGGGTAATCGCGCCAGAGCTGAGAAAAGGGAACGTCGCCACGCTAAAGCTCCCCAATCACATCGTTAAGCGAACTCGAATTCAACAGCGCATTCTTCACTGCCTCAGCGATTTGCCCGCTCTGTTCTTGAATCCATTGCGTGCTTGGCGACGATCCGCTGGTGTGCAATTGGCCGGCATTTCCGTAAATTCCGGCTCCTGGCGCGCCAACGCTCGTTACCTCGGCCACGCTCCCCTGATGCACGCTGTTTCCCTTCGAGCTTACGGAAAGAGTCCGTTGCTGTGACGCCGCCAAGTGAAACTCAATCAGCGGAGGCGGAGTTTTCTTTTTGCTGCCTCCGCCGAAAAGATGCACGATGCCCGTGATAAGCGAGCTAATGCCGCCAATGCTCCCTAAGCCTCCGCTCAGCGCACTTGCAAGCCCGCCTGAGGCTGTGTGCTTCAGTAAATTCGTCCATTCGCTTCCTGAACTAGAAGACGGTTTAGAAGTAGATTGAGAAGGCCTCCCAAACTGAATACTATGCGGTGCGACATACCCGGTCGAGCTTCGCGTTGTGTCGTTTGAACCTCGGATGCTCGGTGTCCTCTCAGCGCTTCCCACTTGTAGCTGACTTACTAAGTCGGTATGAGACAGCGATCGACTCGCTTGACCGTAACCTGAATTCATATGAGACAGGTCCTGCACAAGACGGGATGACTTATTCTTAAACTTCGCCACTTTGATTCTCCATTCGCCACGCCTGCTCTAGCACTAGCAAAGCGTCAACAGTCTTCGCTTCTACAGACCAAATACTGGTTCCACCAAACTCCTTCCAAAATCCGAACTGCTCCAGAAAGTAAAGGCTCTGTGCCGTAATCACCGACTTTGGGCATTGACATGAAAACACTTCCCCACGCGCCCAAACCGCTTTTCGGCTATGCGCCTCGTCCTTCTGAAGCCATGCACAATTCCTCACCTGTACCAAGCCGCTCCCCCGGCACGTATCGCAGTTCCACGCGGCCGGCACAGAAAACTGAAAATGGAATGCGATTAGAAGTTTTTTCGTTCTTCTTCAGAAAGCCCGAGCTGCCCCCGAATAGCGGCTACGATCTCGTTTGCGAGTCCCTCTGGACCTTTATCGATGAGCACCTCAACCGTCGCGGGCTGCCCGTCGATTTCTAATCCTGTGAGCTCGGCCAGACCCCACTCTAGGTAAAGTCTCCGAATCAGTAAATCAGCAAGCGATGCCTCAAGGTGGTCTGCTGCGTCTCCTGCTCTTAAGAAGTCATGACGCAGCGAGAGCTCACGCGCTTTTTTGGTCAATTCGATGCGTTGCGACAGCGATACCCGCCGGACGGCGTAATGGACACCCCGAATAGTCTCGCTCTCAGACCAAAGCAGGCTTCCGTAACTCGACTTATGCAAACGCGATGGAAATTTCATCATCTGAACTCCCTTGTGCTCGATTGTGCTTGAACTCCCACAGCAGCCTCGTTTCCGAATCCTTGTAGTTTGGGATCTCTGGCGTTATCCTGGGCAAGAAAATACCCACTAGCTGCCCCTGTTGCTGACCAAGTTGCAGCATTGCGGTGATCGGATTGCGTTGCTTTGCGGCTGCGTATAAGGCTGTGGTCTGCACATCATCCTGTGCCAGAAGCGTAAAATTCGAGCTGACAACGCGCATTCCTGGTGCTATCGCTCGGGGATAAGAAGAACCAAATTCGTGGTTCCGGACGTCGATACCGTTATTCACGCCTATGCTCGCCTCGGTTAACGTGAAAAACCGATTCGCCGGGCTTCCCAACCAGATTTGACCCAGATGCCCAGGAACTATAGAGTAATTAAAGTCCTCTAAGCCAGGCTCCGGCGGAAAGCTAGTCAGCCCTGCCATTCCTCCGTTGAAACTGCTTGAATCCAGAATGTCGGCGGCCGGACCATTGAAAATAAACTCATGATAATCTCCATTTATCGAAAGTTCGAGACTGTCAACAGCAGCGCCAGTCAGAATTCGGCTTACCGCAGCTACGGGATCCCAGTAGTCGTAGAGAGTCACACTCGGCAAAGCCGTTGCCAACCTATAAGTCATCGCAGGTCCAAGCGCTGTGTTGGCACTCGGAGTAGTCGAAAACGGTGCATTTACGATGACGGTTGAAGGATCCGGTACGCCGGTTACAAAGCGAAGCTCGTTATTAGAAGAGATTCCTGATCCCGGCGAAAGCCCGTGGGGCGTCGTCGTTTGTAGGCTCGTCAAGTTCAGCATGGAAGCAATAACAAGTCCGCTGCTCAGCTGGCCGGGACCACCGAGCGCCGCGTGAAAAAGCGGGCCATACGATGGTTCCGCAGGCCCAGTCCACGACGCAAGGTAAGTTCGGGTTTGAAAGGCTGTGTGGCACCGTCCGCTCTTCGAGGCTCCGAGAAACGTTCGTGTCCCAGTTTTGTCCAAGCGTTTCCCCGTCTCGACTAGCTGCTGCGCCTGCATCCGAACGGCAGGAAAACGGTTGGCCGCGGTGACGGCCATCGCTCGTCCGTAGCTCGCTTCTACTGCCACATAAAAACGGTTCGCATTCGACGAAATGTAGTTTGCCATCGTTTGATCCCTAATTCCGGCTGACGTTCAGATCGCAAGTTATCTTCGCCGATTCGATCCAGCCAAATCCCCCAATCTTAGGTGGCTGAAACTGTACGTCGTATGCACCGGAAAAAAACATTCCATCACCTAGATCGCCGATGTTCTGACGAAGGATTTCTGTCATGGCTTCGACGTAAAAGTGGATCCATTGGTCTGTTTCCTGAAGTAAGTTGGCGCTTGCCCAGACCTCTGCAGTTACTGAAATCGTCCCTGAAAGAGATCGGAACTTCTCTATTTGTGTATTTTTGATGCTTGTACTGTACAAGCTAATACGGGGGTACGTAAGTTGAAAGTCTTTATCGGCCATTTCGGCACTTGCCGAGCTGAGCACGACTCGGCTCGATGTGATGCCAGGCAGCGTCAAATTAGACGAAGTGCCAAGTGCGTTAATTTTTAGCTCGAGCTCGTTCTCATCTGTGAGTAAGTCAGAGATCTTCCGTGCTGCAAGAATTGTGATTGGCAACATATCTCAACCTCGTTGACTTATCCTGGGAAGAACGATGTAGTAGTTCGGCTCTTGACCCCCCGAGGCTTCCGGACCATCAACAAGGCCAGTACTTGGTAGCTGCCATGTCGAACCGATCGACAGCGGGGAGGTATTTTGCCGCGTTAGGCCGTCCTGGTTGGTGCCGACGTAAACGCTCCAGCCGACGGCAGTTTTTGGGACGCTGACAGCGCCTTCGGCCATTGCAACGGCAACACTGCTTGCACCGTTGAGGATAACCCCGTTTACTGAACTCGCCGCGCCCTCGTTTCCATGACGGTCTATCCAGGCCGTCTCAATAAACATCGCCAGCGCCGGTGCGTTGCCGTCCTGCACTGAAACCAGAGGCATGTCCGGTTTGGGCAAGGGGTTGTATACGATTCCGAGACCTGACATGAAAACCAGGTCCGAAGCCTGATTTGCCTCCGCCCGGTACTCAGTCCATTTGCCCTGAAAACGCGTATTCAGCTGAACGTTGTACGCTTCACCAAAGAATCGTGACAGCGATTCAAAGCACAACAATCGCTGCAACGCCGGCGTGACGACAATCGTAGACAACCCGAGAAAGCGCCGGTTCAGATACTGCGGGTCGGACGCGCCTGCTCTGAATAACCACAACAGCAATTTGTCATTGACTGCGTCCGTCGCCAGCCGGATCTTCGTCTCCACGTTAATGCCATGCGAGGACGCAACCTGTACCAACGAGGTCTCAAATTGCAGAAGGTCATCGAGTGTCACAACAGCCGCATCGGTGAACAAAGCCATGATGGCCTACTTCCCCTTCTTCGACGGGACATCGCTTTTCGCTACAATCTCGTGTCTTAAATCGCGGTCGCTGACGATTGCAATCTGCACACGTTTCGCGAGTTCCGATTTCTCAGCAGCCTCCCTGGCAGAAGCTTGCTGCTCGCGATAGAGCTCCTTCTCTTCTTCGCTTGCCAATAGCGCCCGTCCCTCGACGATCAGCTTTGCTGCCTGTTCACGGGAGATCTCTGAAACTAGCCCAGGCTTTCCCCCGTCCGGAGTCTCAAGACTTACAACCAGCGGAAAGATCTCGCTCAGAGTGGCCTCAATTTGTCGGATTTTTCGAAAATACTGCTTTAAGTCCATGGGGTCTCCTAAATTGAAAAAGGGAGCGATAACACATGGCGCCCCCACCTCGATAAACTGCCCGACTCAGCTAGCTATTAACCTGAACGGCAAAATTATTCCGCAACACGCCAGTCCCGTAGAGTACGTCCACCGTGAACTGCTGCGATAGAGTATTCGGCTGGTAGCTCATGACCACTCGAATTCCGAAGTTGCCCATCTCTCCGTACTCAGCAATCGCGCCCGTCCCCGGTAGAGGCTGCGGAAGACGCCGGATTACCAAGCCAATTGCGTCTCGCGTGAACGCCAGGTTGTGAATGTTCGGACTTGCGGTACCCGTCATCGGAACGTACTGCGAGCGGAAGATAAAGAAGTCTTTGATCTTGCCGATATTGCCTTCGACTAAGGTCCTCAAGCCCGCCTCTCCAGCCGAGTAATACTCGCTAAACCGGGGAATCTGGCGAAGCTGTGAATAGGTAGTCGAGTCGACAACCAGGTACTTAGGCGCGCTCGGTGGCACCTTCGCTTGGAACAGCGTAGTCTCGGCCACGTCGATTGTCGCTTCAGTGACCGGTGTCCCAGCCGAGCCAACCGGCGGGTTCGATGTAAACTGCGCATACAAACTCAGTAGATCCCGCTCCACTCGCTCGGCAATCGCAACTACGGCAGGCTGCATATACGCCTTCAGCAGCTCAGGAAACGCAAGTGCTTTCGTTACATCCGGAATCTGAAATGTCGATTCGGCATGCGTGTTCAGAACAATTTGCGCATTTCCCAAATCTGGATTCTGTGGTGTAACTGTTCCACCTTCCGCAATATTATTAGCGACCAGCGTTGGCGGAATTGGTACGTTTACGGTGTCACCGGCATGTGCCAAAACTGGCTCGTAGTCCCGGTTCACCAAGTTGCCCATGACGAAATTCCCCATCAGGGCGGTCAGTGCGTCGTTAGCAACAAGCTTCACGATCGCATTTGCCAGATTGGCAGATGTAATTGTTGACATAATTCTCCTAAATGAATGTGCCGAAGCACTTTTATTCTTCGGTCAAGTCTCCACTTACACACGCGAGATCTCGCTCGGTGTTCAATAACACGCTGCGTGAATGACTCGTGCGATGTGCTTACTGCTTACTAGGTCCCGCGCAACGCTTGCGCCGCCAGCCGTGCTATCTCCTGGCGCACCCGATCGAGATCCTCCTTGTTCATGCCCGGTCTGATACTCTCGATATCAACCGCCGATAGAGATCCCCCGACCGCGTTTCGCCTTGCGGGTTGAATCCCGCTTCCTCCAGCGATCCTGGCTGGTAGAAGCTCCGGATTCTCGTGTACAAATTCCGCCAGGTACTCCTGCAGCGACTTGTCTTTGAGGCCCTTGCTCTGCAGTCGCCCATCATCGCCCCGAACAATGTCTTCCTTCACCGCGCGGAATGCAAGATCCACCTTGGCAACCCCGAGCCGTTGCAACTCGCTGTGGATTTGTGCATTTCTGTCCGCTTCTTCTGCCGCCGCCCGAGCGCTCCGATTCTCTTCCACCAGCTCGTTTAGCCGTCCTTCCAGCGTTTCTCGCCGTTTCCGCTCATCCTGCAATTCGGCCTTGTAGGCCGGCTCGGTCTTTCGCTGCTCTGCGTGAACAAATTCCTCAATGGCTTGTCGAACCACATCCCGCACATTTAAGCCACTTACTGCGTGATCGTCCACAGGCTTTTCCTCTCCCACAACTTTTCTCCTTAATTTGCCACGATCAGTTGCTGCCTAACTGATCACTTGCACTTCGATTTCTTGTGCGATCTGGTCTTTCGTTTCTTGCCGAATATCGCTGAGATACTTAAAGGCAAGTTTCTGGAATATCTGCCGTTTCAACGTTGGCGAAGTAATACCTAGCTTGAGTAGATTCGTCGCTTCCTGTAACTCCGTCCCAAAGTCGCCAATATCCAGCTCGTCTAGGCCTGACACTGACACCAACATCCCGTCATCACGGGCGTCACTTACCGCCGTAATCACCTTTTTAATGCTGTCCTTGACCAGGTCCCCGTAAGCCCGCAACACTTCCTTGGTAATTGTGAAGTCAAGCTGCTTACTCGCCGCGGATTGCGCATGGCCGCCCACCAGCTCGCCGGAAGCTTGCGACAGATAGCAGACCCGATACATCTCTTCCTTAAGGCTTTCCAGGTTTGCTGCCGCTATTTGATAGACCTTACCCTCCGGCTCGGTCCATCCAAAACGATCTTGCGGCCCGAGTTGAATGTAATAGCTCTCTCCCACAATCTGGTTCCACTCGCGGTCGGAATAGATAACAGGCATCGCGAAGAGCCCCATCGCAATCGCCCAGCCCAGTGCGTTTGACTTGTTGAAATGCTCCAACTGCAATTGCGCCGCTTTGTTCATCAGCCATAAGCCCTCGCTCACTTGCATGGTCAACAGCGGCACGCGCTTTTGACGTGCGAGCGAATGAGCGCCCTGGCTAATTAAGTGGATATCTGCCCGGCCCGTTGTCGAGGTTATTCCATCATCCCAGCCGAAAACCAGAACTGACACTCACCCGTTCCGTTCGGCGATATGTCCGGTATTCGGTCCTGTCGAAGTAATACCAGTAGGTTTCTTGAACGATGTCAGGCGAGCCAACACTGGGCTGGCGCTCCGCCGACTGCTTCAGCACTACCCACTCAAAATAGCCCCGTTCGTCAAAGCTCCAGTTAATAAGATCTTCCACCGAGTAACGAACCAGATAGGCGCGCGATAATCCGCTGGCATCCTCTTCGGCTCGATTGGTCGGAGTTTGTGCAATTCGCGGGAAATCGATCAGAATATGGCTCCGCCCTGCGATAAGCGCATCGCAGAAGCAGCGTCTAAAAAAACTGGCAAAATTCGTTCCCCGCAGATCGCACTCGTCCGCCAGTTCCGATAGAAAGCTCTGGCCTGCTTCGTTCTCGCCCTCGAAGTGCAGAGCGGGTCCACGCCGGAACAGCGTCGCGGAATACCAATCTACAATCGAGCCGATGTAGTTCTCATAAAACACCCGCTGCAAACGCTCACTATAAACGTCCAACGGCTCTTTTTGTCGTCGCAGCAGATAGTCTGCCGCCCGCTGTTTGAATTGGTGCCCCCCCGCGTACAGATCGCGGTACGAGCGCCAGGTCAGCTTCTGCCGCCTGAAATCCGGATGCTCTCGATCGATATCAATCATCTCGTCTCTTCCTGCGTTCTCTGCCGCTAAAACAAAGGCCTGTTGATCTCGCCTACCACTGTCTTCTCACCAAACAGCGCCCACACCAGATACCCAAGTGCGTCGGACGCATGCGTGCGCCGCAAATCACGCAACTTATCGATCACCCCTGAATCCGGCTTAAACAGTACCTGTTCGAAGTCCTGGATCAACTCGTTGCATCTCGGATCCACTTCCAATCGCACCTCGCCTAATGCGTTCGTCAGAAGTGCATTCACTCTTTGCACCCGGCTCAGAACCGGAGGATTGCTCCGCGGTACGCGCAGCTTCACTTTGCGAAATCCCGCCCGGTACAACATGCTCTGCAGCATCGTGTAGTCTGTTGTCCCCGTTGTATGCATATTTCTGCCGTTTGCATCTCCAAAAATCTCCAGCCCCGCACCGTGATTCTTATATCGGTTCTCGAACTCTAGACCGGCTTCCTCCGTCGTCGCTCGATTCAGAACAATTTCATCAATGACTACTAGCCGCTCGTTGTGCTCCTGGACCAGTACTGAACTCATAGGCGCCACGTTGAAGTCGAGCGCCCACAGCAAAGTTTTCTTCGGATCGTACGCTTGACGAACCAGATGCACCGCCGCATTGAAGCAGTGATACACACGGTCCGCTCGGCTGTTCAGGTACTCGCCCAACGCTTCCTGTTGATAAAATCGCGGATCGTAGCTGCTCTCCAACCGCTCGTAATAATCCGGCGTCCTGTCCAGCAAATACCGGTTTTCAAATGGTCTTGCGCGTACGCAGGCATATCCGGAAACTGGCTTATGCACAAAGCGCTTATAAATCCAGTCCAGCCCCTGCGGCGTCCACACTCCAAAGCCGCACAACTTCGCAGCCTTCGGATCTCTCAACCGGGCCTCCAGCCGCAGCCACGCCTCTTCTCGCGTATACGAGAGCTCATCGATTCCAAACCACGCCAGGTTCGTTCCTCGCAGCCTCTCCGGCTCTTCTAAGGACCGCAGCAGAACCGTCGACCCAGCGCCGTTTACCGTCAATTCGCCATCTGATTTGCGGTGCTCAAAATCGATTTCTTGCTCTTCCATCGCCCTCAACAAACTGGTTAACGTCCCATCTCGCAGCATGCCGAATGTCGGCGCCCCCAACAGCCCCTGCCGTCCACGATTCACAAACGATTGCCGCAACGCTTCCAGGCACAACGCTGCGCTTTTGCCAGACCCAACTGGTCCCGAGAACCCTTTGAATCTCGCCTTCACCGCTTGAAATCGGCTTTGGGATGGAAGCGGCATGCGCGGCCAACAAAGTTCCTCGCTAACGCCTTGGCTCGAATTCGGTTTCGCTTTGCTGACGACCTTCATCCGCTCATGACACTACCAACCACGGCTTCGCAAGATTCCAAAAATTTCCACCTAAGCGATTCATTTGGAAGGGCAAACTTTTTAACGAACGCCTGTGACGCTTGCTGCCTTGGCATTCTGTACCGTCGATACCTGTTTGGTCGCGCAGCGCCGAAAGCCGCTTTCAACCACACGGTTCAAAGAATCGGGAGTTCGTTGCCTTGTCGCATCGTACAAACCCGCCACAACGGCTGGTTAACGCCGGATCATGCCGGTGGTGTACCGCTGCAAGCACCCAGCGAGAGTACGGCCGGGGAACCAGAACATAGCAAATTGCGCAGAAGCATGTACCGGGGTGCCAGCTGCATCCGACTCCAGCAATGAGGGTACGGTAGCTGGCCGCCGATGCATCGTATATCAGGCTATTTCAGCCGGCCAGAGCATCACATACACCGGAGAGGCGCTAGAAATCCCACACCGTCGTCCCTGGGCTCCCGTCCGCTGAAATGATTCCAACCTCAATGGGGTGGCTCGGCGTATATCAATCGAGTACGACCTGAGACAAATGGAAGCGGACTGACAATCAAGTGGCCTCCTACTTCCCCTCCCGCTCCGCCACCTTGTCTACCAACTTAGTAAGTGACGCCAAGAGATCTACGGGCACTGGGAACACAACCGTCGAATTCTTCTCCGCGCCAATCTCGACCAGCGTCTGCAAATATCGCAGTTGAATCGCAACTGGCTGTTTTTGAATCTGTTCGGCGGCCATGCTCAGTTTCTCTGCCGCCATGTACTCGCCTTCCGCGTGTATAACTTTGGCCCTGCGCTCGCGTTCCGCTTCGGCCTGCCGCGCAATCGCCCGTATCATCTGGTCGGGCAAATCCACTTGCTTCACTTCCACGAGCGTCACCTTCACTCCCCAAGGCCCCGTATGCTGATCGAGCACTGCCTGCAACCGAACATTGATCTTTTCCCGCTGGCTCAGCAACTCGTCCAGTTCCACTTCGCCGAGCACGCTACGCAGCGTCGTTTGAGAAAGCTGGCTCGTGGCGTAGAGAAAATTCGTGACCTCAATTACTGCACGCACTGGATCGATAACCCGGAAATACACTACCGCGTTCACTTTCACCGTCACGTTGTCGCGTGTCACTAAGTCTTGTGGCGGGACCTCAAACGCTTCGATACGTAGAGACATTCGCACCATCCGATCGAGTGGCGCGAACACCAAAATGATGCCCGGCCCCTTCGGTTCCCTCAAAACTCGACCCAGCCGAAAGATGACGCCACGCTCATATTCGGCCAGAATCTTCACCGACGAGATCAGATAAAAAACCAAAATAATCAGCAGAATGACGAAGCCACCCGAAAAGAGCTGCCCAAAAATAGACATCTTCTAAATCGCCTCCACGTACAGAATTAAATCGTCCTCAACGCTTTTTATCGATACGCGTTGTCCGGCCGCAATCAGTTTGCCGCTGCGTGCCCGCCAATACTCACCGCGCACAAACACCGTCCCCTCTAGATGGATTTCCGTCCGCGACACCCCAATCTCGCCAATCAGCGTGTCGATACCTGTCATCTTTTTGCTTTTCCGCGCGCGCATTCCAAGCAGACCAAGAAAGATCGTGATGATACCAAGCGCTGCCGAGATCGCAACCGCCACTCCGGGTGTGATGCGCCGAGGCCCCTGTATCAAAGCCAGTGCCCCGAACGCAAGCAATATGGTCCCCGCAACGCCCGAAACCATGTGAGTGTAGTACTTCAGCTCGATAGTCAGCAAAATGATTGCGAGCACCAGAAGCGTTAAGCCATACCAGGTGGGTGAATCCTGATAAATTTCATATGCGCCCGTGCATATCAGGAGCACGCCCAAGAGCCCCGGCAGAACCATTCCAGGAGCATGCAATTCCCAATACAAGCCAAGTGCTCCGAGCATCAGCAGCAAGAATGCAACGTTGGGATCAGCTAAAGCGGCACCCAGCATAAATGAAGTTTAACGGCAGCTCAATAACCCTGATCTCTCGCCGTCCGTCTTACCAATCAGAGACAACGTCTCTCACAGGAAAAAAATCATGAGAAAACAAATCTTTTCAGCAGTTCTATCAGCGTTCTTTGGGCTTGGAGTTTTGGCTGCAGCTCCTCAAACGCAGGATCAGTCAAGTACAGAGCAGCATAAGGAATCCCGCCATAAACGTCAAGCCGATCCCCAGCAGCAGGTCAACAGGCTCGGCAAGAGGTTGAACCTCACAGCAGACCAGAAAAATCAAATTCTGCCTATCTTGACCGACCGGCAGCAACAAGCGAAGAGCATCCATGAGGACAGCTCACTTCCCCAGCAGGATCGCAGAGCAAAAATGCGGAGCCTTTGGGAAGACAGCGACGCCAAAATCGAGGCGGTGTTGAACGACGATCAAAAACAGAAGTACGATCAGATGCAGCAGCAGAGGCGTAAGCGGATGCAGCAACATCCTCAAGGCCAGGGTGATAACAACACCCAATCGCATTAGTTGTGGCTGTCGAGAGAACGATACACGCGCCCGTTCTCTCGACACTTACCAGCAAACTCTAGGCGGCCTTCGTTTGGCTCGCGTTCTCCGGCGCAATCAGCGTCAGTTTCGAGCAGCTGATCTGCAATCTTATTGCGGCTTTCCGCCCAGACGCTAGGTCCATCACAAGAAAACCCCACGGCTCCGCGAAATGATCGTGCGTGCTAGCGGCAACGCCAGACAGCCTCTTGTCTAGCTCTTTCCGCAGTTGCCCGATTTCGTGGTTTCCCGCGTCCGCCGTGGGTTGTTCACGAAAGAACTCCAAAACGCGCGCCAGCGCCTCACCCACGTCATGCATCGCGCTTGCCCACCATTTAATCGCCAGGTAATCCGAGCTAATCGCCGGTATATATTCAGCTGCGAAACCGCGCTCTCTCAGTACAGTCGCAAATGTTGTCGTTCCTTCCTGCATCGCTCCCCAAATTGCATCATCCCGTAACGGCCCGAGCCGCGCATCGCCAATTGATCCATTTGGAATGATCGTTGCAGCCATCGCTTCGCGTCCCAGATCCTCATATTCGCTTTGCAGACGCGCATTGACTTGCGAATCCAGAAACAACGCTCGGAATGTTTCGTCATCATAGTGCGAATCAAGATATAACGTCGCAGGACCGAATGACGATACCTTGCTAAGCTGTGTTAACTTGCCTTCTAACTGTTCTGGCGAAATCAGCTTCAGCGCCTCAGCAACTTGAAGATAGTCTCGAATGTTACTAAGATTCGCTTTCTGATGAAGTTCGAAGACCGAGTAACTGGTGGTGATTGTAGGAGCTTGCAACACAGTCTTACTCGCGCGATAAGTAACTGTTACAAGAAAGCTCTCCGCCAAAACCTTCCGCAGCTTACTGCTATCTTTAGCAAAGTTATTGCTGTTGAATTGAATGCGATTCGCTCCCACCTCGTCCGTTATCGTAATATCGCCTACCTGTTGATCGACGATAATGGTCCCCTTTTGGAACAATGTGCTGACCGATCCGTAATTGAAGATTCCAAGTAGATTCACCTTGAGAATCTTCTTTCCTTCGCGCAAGGTCGAGAAAACGCTCTTCAGTGGTTTTACTCCGGTCAAAGTGGATTGCTCGATCCTGCCCAGGTCCCCATCCAGCGCATCATGTACCGCCTGTCTTCCATTCGCATCTAAAGCATCCAGGTCAATCTCATAACTGAAGGCCGTCGAAGTCGTATCCAGAAAATCGAGTTCACTTTTCAACGAAAGCTCTAAACTCCGTTCAATGCCCGCCTTAATGGCTGCTCCCATCGTGGATATCTGTTCATCGGTGAGCCCCGCATTAGAAAATACTTCTTTGTCCGGAACCGGATCGGTGCTCACCGCTCTTAATACGCCCTGGATAAGATCGAACGCCCCAACTTTCGCCGATGCCCCGACCCCCGCCGCCGCGCTGACACTGAAATCCGACCCACGCCTCTTTTCAAACGCGAGTTGAAACTTACGGCCCGCCAGCCGCCGTATCCGAACCTGGTATTCGCCGGTAACGGTGTACGCAGCGCTCACACTCAGCGAACCGCCTTCCCGTATGTGGAGCATGCCCTCTGCAACTACCGTGTTCACGGTCGCGAGTGGATTCACCGCGCTTAGAAGATTTGCCGTCGCCGAGAACGTCAGCGATCCCGTCCCTTCTACAGTCGCCACACTGCCCGCCGGCATGCTCTCTATGTCTTGCAAATCGCCCGGAACGACAAAGTTCTGAAACAAGCTCTGAATCGCCGGCACAATCTGCTCGTTCAACGCGAAGAGCCGATAATTCTTCAGAACAGTTTCGCTCCCCGCGCTAAAGCCGAACCCGAGGTCTCCGGATTTGCGTGTCAGCCCGACGTCGACACTCGCCTTGACACCCGCCGCCACAAACGCGTGCTGTTGATCCGGTATGGGAATCTTGTCACGGAAAGGGTCGTCATCTTCATCGAAAAGTGACTCCCCCTTCTTTATCTCGACGATGCCTGCCAATTCCGGTCTCACCCTCAGGTCTATACCTGTCGCGCCCAACTCTATCGACTGGTCGAAGGAGAAGCCAACCGCTTGCTTCGCAAACGGATACTGTCCGATTTGAACGCCCTGAAGCGGCGCCTGGTTATGCAGCGTCGCCGTTACGGCGCCGGGATTTTTCAGGTACTTAACAAATACAGATAGCGGATTCGGTGAAACATCAATGACGAGCCCGAACCCGTCACGAAGTTTGACTGTGGACATCGATTCTCCCTTTTGGTTCTTGGGAGTTTATCAGAGTCCACTTTTTATTGGCTGCCCGATGCCGATTCGGCGCGAACGAGCTTCTGCGGTTTGATGGGAGACTTCTCGATTTTCTGTTGTTCTCCAGGCCGCTTACGTTTCTCGAAAGGCGCCAGCTTTACGGGATTGCCCGATCGCATCGACTGCAGAAGCGCCTCAACCACCCGAATGTCTGCCAGCCCCTCATATCCCGAAGGCTCCGGGTCCACACGATTCAGAATGCATTCGGAAAAGTATTCGATTTCCGCGCCGAACTGGTCGACCTTATCGAAAGAACTCTCCTTTTCCTTGCCGTCCATTTTGATGCGGAGCTTGTAATCGGCATGATAGTCAAACGCCGGTTCCAGCCATAGCTCTCCCTTCGTGCCAACTACCTGATAGGCGTCCGCCGTGGCCGCTCCGAAACTGCACGTGAAAACCGCTAACCGATCGCCGGGAAAACGGAGAATACCGGTTGCCACCTCGTGTACTTCAGCAAAGCGCGCATCGCCGCTGTTGCCCCCCGCGCCAATGACTTCAATCGGCTCGTCTTGGAACAGATACCTCGACCCGTTGATCTGATACACACCCATGTCCATTAGCGGACCGCCGCCCAGATCTTTTTTCAGCCGCACGTTCCCTTCCGCTACCTGCTGGCTGAAAACGGAGCTGAAGATTCTCGGGTCGCCAATCTCGCCGTCTTTGATTATTTCGATCGCCTTCAAATTGGCGGGCTCAAAGTGCAGCCGGTAAGCGATCATCAGTCTTATGTCGTTTCCTTCGGCAGCATGAATCATCTCCTCGCATTCGGCGACGCTGTCTGCCATGGGTTTTTCACAAAGCACGTGGATGCCCGCCTGCGCCGCCCGAATCGTATAATCCTTATGCATGTTGTTGGGCAACGCAATATACACCGCATCGATGAAGCCACTGCGCAGAAGACCGTCATAGCCGCCATACCCCATCGTCTGCGAAACCTGGTACTTTTTCCCAAGCTCTTCGGCCTTAACCGGGTCATCCGTCACCAGGGCCGTTAGCTCCGAATTCTCAGCGTGCTTAAAGGCAGGCAACACCACTTCCTGCGCAATCCAACCTAATCCAACCACCGCATAACGGACCGTCTTCGATCCGACCTTATCCCCAGCAAACAGCGCCATGCCGGCCCCCTTTTGAAAACAATGGCTTCATGAACTGGATGCACCCAAAACTGGCTCTGTTTCATCTACATCGCCACTTCAGCCCTACACTTCGCATCAAACAAGCGTGAGTACTATCGAAACGGACCCGGTTTGCGGAATGCAAGTGGATTCTCGAAAGCCGCGGGCAGCAGTGACTATCACGGGAAGACCTATTACTTCTGCGGCACCGGCTGCCTAAACAAATTCCAAAGCAACCCCGCCCAGTTCCTCGAAGCGCATCCTGTTTCAAGCGCGCCGGCAAAGTCTCCTATCTCCAGCCCTCGCAAATCGGCGTCGAGTACACCTGCCCGATGCATCCCGAAATCAGCCAAATTGGACCCGGGACATGCCCGAAGTGCGGCATGGCGCTTGAGCCCCTAAGCGTCACAGGCGAAGAAATCGATCCTGAGCTTCCTGCCATGAAGCGCCGCTTTTGGATGAGCGTCGTTTTCACCGCTCCACTCCTTGCGCTCATGTTGCTGGACCTTTCACACGGCCACCAATGGCTCACTCCAGCAACTCGCACCTGGGTTGAATTCACTCTCTCCACCCCCGTCGTGCTTTGGGGAGGTTGGCCCTTCTTCCAGCGTGGCTGGGCCTCCATCGTGAACCGCAGCTTGAATATGTTTACGCTGATCGCCTTGGGAACCGGAACGGCATACTTGTTCAGCGTCTTCGCCATGCTCTTCCCGCATCTCCTGCCCGCGTCTTTCCGCGACCAAGCTGGACAGCTGCCGCTCTATTTCGAGCCAGCAGCCGTCATCACCACTCTCGTCCTCCTGGGCCAAGTTCTAGAACTTCAGGCCCGCAGTAAAACGAGCAGCGCTCTCAAATCTCTCCTCAGTTTGGCGCCCAAAAGCGCTCGGCTCGTTGAAAACGGCAATGAGCGCGACATCCCGCTGGCAGAAATTCACATAGGCGACCACCTTCGAGTCCGTCCCGGCGAGAAGCTCCCCGTCGACGGTTTCATCATCGAAGGCACCAGCTCGGTCGACGAATCCATGCTCACCGGAGAGTCAATACCCGTCGAGAAAACGGCTGCAGCGCGCGTCACCGGAGGAACCCTCAACGGCACTGGTAGTTTCCTGATGCAAGCGGACCGCCTTGGCAACGACACTCTCCTCAGTCAAATTGTCCGCCTCGTCACCGAAGCACAACGAACACGCGCACCTATCCAACGCCTCGCCGATGTAGTTGCATCCTACTTCGTCCCGGCCGTGGTGCTTCTGGCAATCGCCACCTTCATCTTGGGGGCCGCTGTTGGACCAGAACCGCGTTTTAGTCACGCACTCGTGAATGCCGTCGCAGTGCTGATCATCGCTTGCCCGTGCGCTCTTGGACTCGCTACGCCCATGTCCATCATGGTGGGTACCGGCCGTGGCGCAGCGGCCGGAGTCTTGGTACGCAATGCCGAGGCCCTCGAGCTGCTCCATAAAATAGACACTTTGGTCGTCGATAAAACTGGCACCCTCACCGAAGGCAAACCAAAGGTAACCACGATTGAGCCTGCCAGCGGCTTCTCTGAATCCAAGCTGCTTCAATTCGCGGCGAGCCTTGAGCAATCGAGTGAACACCCGTTAGCTGCGGCCATCGTCTCAGCAGCCACACACCGAAATATCCCCCTTCAAAAAGTAGACGCATTTCACTCCATCACAGGCCTCGGTGTGAAAGGAACTATCGGTGGCAGCACCGTGCTGGTGGGCAACCACAGCTTACTTGAAAATTCAGGCATCGACATCGGGCATCTCGCCGCCCGCGCAGAGTCGTTGCGCGCAGATGGTCAATCGATCATCTTCGCTGCTGTCGACGGAAAACCGGCGGGCCTCATCGGAGTAGCTGATCCTATCAAGCCATCCACACTCGATGCAGTCAAATTGCTTAAACAGGAGCACGTCCGCATTGCCATGCTCACAGGTGACAGCCGCACGACAGCACTTGCCGTCGCCAAACGTCTTGGCATCGATGACGTCGAAGCCGAGATTTTGCCCGGCCACAAGGCAGACGTTATCAGGAAATTGCAATCCGCGGGCCACACTGTCGCTATGGCTGGAGATGGAATCAATGACGCTCCGGCACTCGCCGCGGCTCACGTCGGAATCGCTATGGGTACAGGCACCGATGTCGCCATGGAGAGCGCAGGCGTCACGCTTCTGAACGGGGATCTCCGCGGCATCGCCCGAGCCCTGCGCCTCAGTCGCGCCACCATGCGAAACATCCGCCAGAATCTCTTCTTTGCCTTCCTCTACAACGTGCTTGGCGTGCCCATCGCCGCTGGCATCTTGTATCCGTTCTTCGGAATCCTGCTCAGCCCGATGATTGCGAGCGCCGCCATGACCTTCAGCTCAGTCTCCGTAATCACCAACGCACTCCGGTTGCGTAACGTGGAGCTTTAATTCAATTCTTCTGCTTGCGCTCAAACTGGCGAATTGCAGAATCCACCAACTCCATCGCACGCTCTGGGCCGGCTACGCCTTTTACCTCATCTTGCTTTCCGGAATTCTTGTTATACAACCCGAGAAACTCTTTCACCTGTTCGACTAGCGAATGCTGCAACTCTGAAATCGACTTCACCTCCGCATAATCGAAAGATCGCACCGCAACGGCAATGACGCGATCGTTCTTCGATTCCTTTCCGTCCTCTTTCTGTACGATCTCTACGACACCGACCAGCCGTACCTGCAGCACGCAGCCTACGTGCGCGGGCTCATCCATCAGTACGATTACGTCCAGAGCGTCTCCGTCTTCCGCCAGCGTCGAGGGAATAAATCCAAAATCGAACGGAAAACTGAAACCCTGCGGCAACAGATTCGATAACGAAAATAATCCCAAATCAGGCTCGTATTTAAACTTGTTTCGTCGCCCTTGAGGCGTCTCGATAATTGCCCTACACTCTCGTTTTTGCCGATCGAGCTCATGAGGCAGTTTGCTGATGTCTTCCATACGTGCGTTTTGATTGTAGCCATCCCGCAAAAGCGCTTAACATAGTAGTTGTGCAGAGCGGATGGATCATCGCAGTGTGGTTATTTTCCGCGACCTTGCTGGCGCAAGAAACTGGGCCAACCAGTCCCCCCGACTCGGAATACGCACCCTGCTTAGAGGGTCAGGCGGGCATCCGGGTTTACGAAAGTCCGCAGCTCACCTCTCCGGACGGCCTCTGGCGAGCATACGCCAGTGTGGAGGCCCGACCCGGTCCGCCTCTAGGATGCTCCGATACCTCAACCCTCCTGGTTGAAGGTCCCGGCGAAGCAACTTTTCAAACCGTGCACACGATAAAACCCGACCCTTACTTATGTTGCAATGGAATGAAGCCCATCTCCTGGTCACCCCAACGCCATCTCTTGGCTGTACGAGTTTTTTACTGGCAAGATCCATCTGATTTTGCATTTCACACTGCGCTGATCTACGACGCAGACCGCAAACGCATCATCGAACCAGATCCTGCCAAACTATTCGCACGAAAATACAACAAGAAAGAATGCGCGTTTAACTTCGACAAAGTACTCGGATTCGATTCTCGAAATCGCGTACTTTTTAGTGCTAATGACGTGATCGATCCCGGCGATGAAGAGCCAGTCCCAGAAACTCGTTGTCTCGGTGGCCCCGGCGAGTGGGCGCTCGATATAGATAGCAATCAGCTCGAACTCGTAAAACACTTAGCACTGGACAACAACCAGTAAACACCCAGCATTAAGGTCGACCCATACCTTGGCACCCGCCGTGAAGTTACCTAAGCCCCGCCGTACTGTCCCACAGCAATCGGATAACCATTACCTGTGCCGTCCCACATAGGTGTGTTCGGCGCCCTTTCAGTCAGATGCAGGCCGTAAAGTTTGCGGTAGGTCTCGCTCGTTTTCGACAGCTCGTCGTGCTTTCCGATTGCCTCAATGCGCCCTTCTGCGAAGACCACTACCATGTCTGCATCCCTCACCGTCGAGAGCCGGTGAGCGACGATAAAGCAGGTGCGTTCACGAGTCACCTCTGCCATCCCAGCCTGAATCAATCGTTCACTTTCCGCGTCTAAGTGACTCGTCGCCTCATCGAAAATGAGAATTTTAGGATCGCGGATGATCGCTCGTGCAATCCCGATTCTCTGGCGTTCGCCACCCGAAAGCTTAAGACCTTTCTCTCCCACGTGCGTGTTGTACCGCTTTTCACAGCGCTGGATGAAATCGTCGGCCTGAGCCATTCGCGCAGCTCCTTCTACTTCGGCGGGCGCAACCTGTTCGCGTCCGTAGGCGATGTTGTCCAGGATTGGCCGGGAGAACAATTCTATTTCTTGTGGTACGACCGCGATCTGTTCGCGAAGACTCTCCTGTGTTATGTCACGGATATCTACACCGTTGACGAAGATGCTGCCGTCCTGTGGATCATATAGTCTTTGCAGCAAACTCACGAGCGTGCTCTTCCCCGCTCCGCTAGCGCCGAGGAGCGCGACTTTGGCCCCGGCGGAACATACAAATTCACGTCCTTCAATGTCCATCGCGACGTGCCTTCGTACCGAAATGATAGGTTGCGGAACTCCACAGAAGGTGTGGCCGCCGATAAAGTCCTCGCGTGTAGAGCGTCGGAAATATTCGACCCCTGCTCGAGTATTTCGAATAGCCGCTCGGTGCGTGACAGATTCCGCCGTAGTTTCGGCAAAATGATCGAGAGCTGAGAAATGGGCCCGTACACCATGTCTTGCAATGCCATGAACAACACGTAGTCGCCTACTGTGCACCGTCGCGACAGGACGAAGTAGCCCCCCAGTCCAATCACACTCACTCGGCCGGCGGTCGCGATGTAGGTTTGCACGTTCTCGATCACTGCCCAGAGCCGTTCCCCGCGATACTGCTTCACGCGAGCGATGCACATCAGCATGCGTTGTGTTGATGCCTCCCGACCTTCCTGCGCAAATTTCTTGACAACCCTTACGTTGCTCGCGATGTCATAGGATTCCTTGCTTACCGCCTCGAACGCTGAGTTCACTCCTCGCTCTACCCTGTGCATTTGGCGCCCTAGCCGTCCAACTGTCAACACATACGCGGGTAGCGGTAGAAACACCGCAATTGCAATATACGGATTTTTCGCCAGTAGTGCGGCCAGCACTCCTATAAAAACCAAGAGCGGCGGCACTAGATTCTGTCCCAAAATCTCGTACAGCACGATAAAAATCGCCGTTCCGCCCCGGTCAAGTGCCCCGACTACCTCGCCGTGTTGCATTTTCCGTGATATTCGGTGTCCAGACGTAAGAAATTTAAAAATGCCGCATTTTTCACTTCGTCTTCACACTGCGAAGCCGCCAAATAGAGCCGGTAATTATAAAAGGAGCGAAGTAGCCGCGTCGCGGCAGTCACGGCAAAGATGCCTATGGCCGAAATGATCAGAGTTCGCATCGCCTGCCCTCGGCGGCCGGAAAGCGAGCTTACGATTTCATCGATCAGCCGGCGTGCAAAGAACGGGACCGCTATATCCAGTCCAGCGGTGATAAAGATGAGCGCCGAGAGGCCGACCAGCGTCCATCGATGCTGCCCCAACAACGAGATAATCTTCCACGCAAGCGACCTCTCGTCCGCTCCGCCCATTTCGGAGCTTCCCCGTACGTTCGCCACCGTACACAAAGTGTCCCGCCGCTTTTCCTCTTCTCACGTGAAACCGCCAAAAATAAACGGTTGATTCTAAATAAGTTACTATCTAGTTCGTTTCGCAAAACAGGGGTGTGAAAAATTCCCTAGCCGAGCTTGTTATACTTGCTATGTTGTCTTCGAAAGCTGGTCGGCCCGATTGTCGGCCGCCGGAGGAGTGGCAATGTTCATAAGCGTCCAGGAGCTGCAATTACGTACTGTTCGCTTTCGAGTAGATATTCCCCCGGGCCAAATCGAATACGGCAAAGACATTAGCCAGTCATCTGTGCTTCACACAGAAGGAACCGCCGAGTTGCTGAATCACTCGCTCGGCGAAATACGCATTCAAGGCATGCTGACGGTCACAGGTCAAGCTCTCTGCGACAGGTGCCTCGAAGCCGCAACTTTCCCCATCGACACCCAGTTTGATCTTGTGTATATGCCTGCCGAAGAAGCGGTCACCGCTTCCGAAAACGAGATCGGCGAGGCGGGCATCGAAGTAGGCTACTATGATGGCGCCGGCCTGGCACTGAACGACGTCGTTCGCGAGGTGGTCCTGCTGGCCTTGCCCATGCAGTTGGTGTGCGATGAGGCCTGCAAGGGAATTTGTCCGGAATGCGGCGGAAATCGGAATCAGCGGGATTGCGATTGCCACGCCAAAGCAGTCGATGATCGCTGGAGCAAGCTGAAGTATTTTCGGGCTGAGATTTCTCCGCCCAACTGAATCCGGGTCGCTAAACCCGCCAAAACTTCGAATACCAATTGAGACACTAGGAGCTACTATGCCGAATCCAAAACGCCGCCACTCGAAACGTCGAACCTCAACTCGTCGAGCGCACGACGCTTTGACTATCCCGCAGCTTGCCGAGTGTCCTAATTGCCACGAAAAAATCCCTCCGCACCGTGCCTGCCCTCATTGCGGAAAGTACAAGGGCCGCGAAGTGCTTGAAGTTGTCGAGAGCTAATTCCTAAGCTTCCGATATTCGCTTCATTCATCCGCATCTGCTGAACTGAGAAAACTTCCTACATGGTGACGATAGCCCTCGACGCAATGGGAGGCGATCAATTTCCAAAACCGGAAATCGAAGGTGCTCTCGAAGCGGCTGCCTCCTTTGGCGTAAAGGTGATTCTCGTGGGTCGCGAGGACATCCTCTATAAGGAGCTAAGTCGCCATCCTCAATGGAGAGCGCTACCCATTGAGATTAAACACGCCAGTGAACAGGTCACGATGGAGGACAGCGCGGGCAAGGCTGTCCGGGCCAAGAAAGACAGCTCCATCCGGGTCGCATCGCGCCTCGTGCGTGAAGGAGTTGCGCAGGGCCTGGTTTCGGCGGGCAATACCGGTGCTGTGATGGCAACCGCCAAATTGGTCCACGGTATGCTCCCTGGCGTGGACCGTCCGGCTCTCGCTTCGGCCTTCCCAACCTTAAGTGGCACGCCCGCAGTCATGATCGATGTTGGCGCGAACGTGGATTGCAGCCCTAAGATGCTCGCTCAATTCGCGGTAATGGGCGATATCTACTCCCGCGTCATCTTCCGGACCAAAGAACCTCGCGTCGGCCTTCTCTCGATTGGCGAGGAGGAACACAAGGGTAACGCCCTCACGCACGATGCACTCCCTCTACTCAAAAGCCTCAAACACCTGAATTTCATCGGTAACGTCGAAGGACGAGATGTCTACACTGGTGAGGTCGATGTCATCGTTTGCGACGGCTTCGTCGGTAACGTGGCTCTAAAGGTTAGCGAGGGGCTGGTCGACGTCATTCGGCAGCTGCTTAAGACATCTCTCAAGGCGAGCGTCACTCGCCAGGTTGGCGCTTACCTGGCCCAAGGCGCGTTCAACGAATTTAAAAAACGTGTCGATTACTCGGAATCCGGGGGCGCCCCCCTTCTCGGCCTAAACGGCATCTGTGTGATTTGCCACGGCCGCTCCAATACCAAAGCCATTAAGAATGCCATCCGGGTGGCAAAAGAATTTGCAGAAGGCAAAATCAATGAGCGGATTGCAACGGAACTTGACGACTGGGCATCAGCTCAGGCAGGGTAGCCCTATGCGCCGCCTTCGTTTACTGGTTCCTCTCGCGCTCTGGGCGCTTAGCGCAGGTTCACTAGCCACCGCTAAAGAGGATCCGGTCCACTGGACTCTCACGCCCGCGTCCGGAAGCGCTCAAATCGCTGCCGGCGGCAAAGCTTATTTCGAGTTGAAGGCGAGCATTGAGCCGGGGTGGCATCTATACTCCCCCACTACGCCCCCAGGCGGCCCGATCATTACTGCAATCAAGCTGACCGATAATCCAGCGATCCCGAATTCTCGCATCTACCGGCCTCAACCCGTCCGCAAATTAGATCCAAATTTCCAGCTCGAAACGGAAACGTACACAAACAGCGCCACCTTCTTGATCGAAGCCGAGACCAGTCAGTCGGCGACTGGCAAATCAACCATCGAGGCAACTGCCCGTTACCAGGCTTGCTCCGATACCAAGTGCCTCAATCCGGTTGGGAAGGCAGCGACTACGCAGCTTGTTTTTAAGCCTGGAGCGGGTGCCAGTAACTTCACCATTCCTCCGGGATACGCCCTAGTCCGGGCACCTGGGGCGCCCTCTCAAACCGGAGCGCCAACGCCGACGCGCAGCCCGGAACGAAGTGACGCCTTACTCCCATTCCTCTTGACCGCCTTTGGCTTCGGCCTGGCAGCTCTGTTCACACCGTGCGTCTTCCCCATGATTCCCATCACCGTGTCGTTCTTTCTAAACCAGAGCGCCACGGCCGACGATCAAGCAAAACGCGGCGGCTGGACGCAGGCCTTAGTCTTTTGTCTCGGCATTATCGGTTTATTCACCGGGCTTGGCTTTTTAGTGACTGCAATCGCGGGACCTTTCGGGGTCGTTCAGCTCGGCTCAAATCCCTGGGTGAACGGCTTCATCGCTCTCGTGTTCTGCGTATTCGGGATCAGCCTGCTCGGTGCCTTTGAGCTTCGCTTGCCTGCGGGGCTGCTCACGAAACTCAATCGTGCATCGCAAGGCGGCGGGTATGCAGGTACCTTGCTGATGGGCCTGACCTTCTCTCTAACATCGTTTGCCTGCATCGGGCCCATTGTCGGACCGCTGTTAATAGCAACCGTGCAGTCCAAGGGTCCCCTTCCCGTGTTGGGAATGCTGGCATTTGCGACCGGGCTGGCGGCACCGTTCTTCTTCCTGGCGCTCTTCCCTTCTTACTTGAGCAGGCTGCCCCGAAGCGGTGCCTGGATGGCGCGCGTCAAAATTGTGCTCGGCTTTATCGTATTGGCCGTAATGCTGAAGTACCTCAGCAATGTCGACCAGGTCCTTCAGCTACATTGGCTCACGCGGGAGCGCTTTCTCGCTGCCTGGATCGTCCTGTTCGCGCTACCCGGTCTGTATCTGCTCGGCCTTTTGCGCATGGAAGGAATCAAGCGCGATGAGTCGCTCAGCGTTACCCGCGCTCTTGTCGCGGCGCTGCTTCTGATCTTTTCGATCAGCTTGGTCCCAGGCCTGTTTGGCGCTCGTCTCGGCGATCTGGACGCATTCATCCCGGAAGGATCAAACAGCGTATTCGGCAACGCTCCGGTGCAGGCCGAAGGCTCTCCGGCCAAGTATTTTAAAAACGACTTGAACGCGGCGCTCACCGCCGCTCGCCAGCAGAACAAGCTGGTGCTTGTAAACTTCACTGGTTACGCCTGCACGAACTGCCACTGGATGAAGGCAAATATGTTCCCGCGCCCCGAGATTCAATCGGCGCTCAAGGACCTGATCA
The DNA here is from genome assembly GCA_051004875.1 of Bryobacteraceae bacterium. Lineage (GTDB taxonomy): Bacteria > Acidobacteriota > Terriglobia > Bryobacterales > Bryobacteraceae > Bog-105. The sequence continues at coordinate 52,666 of JBPCJX010000123.1, read as the reverse complement.
TAGTGGATCTTTACACCGACGGCACCGATTCGGAATCAGAGAAGAATCAGAAGCTTGAGGATCAAAAATTCGGTACCGCATCCATCCCTTTTTACGCCCTCATAGATCCCGATCAAAACGTAATCGCGACATTCCCGCAATTAACCCGGAATTCTCGACAATTCCTAAGCTTCCTCGAAACCAAGCCCACATCCAAATCGCAAGCCGCGATGTTACGCTAATAGAGATTTCCTCAGCCGCGCGGATGTGGCGGAATTGGCAGACGCACTGGACTTAGGATCCAGCGCTCGCAAGGGCGTGGGAGTTCAAGTCTCCCCATCCGCACCAATAACTTACGAGCGTACGCCACTGCGGGCCATTTTCAGGGCTAGAAGCAAGACGAAAGTAACGCAGGTTAAAGCAAGAACAGCTCGTTGAGGCGGAGAGTGCGGCGGAAATTGCCCGACCGCTCACAGGCTCGATCGGATTGAAAAATCGGATCTTAATTCGATAACTCCTGGAAACGCGCTGCCCTCAAAATCGAGAGATCCTTTTACGAAGAATGGCTGGCGAGACGTGCCCCGAAATTGATTGGGCGATGAACCTCAAGCCGCGTTTGTGCTCACAGTCTAAAACCGCGCCGGCTTCCGGAAAGACCGTGATGTGGGAAGTCTCCTTTTTAGCGTCAGCAACATCTCCCCGTATAAAATAACGCAGGTGAAAACACTTCGTGGGAGCTGCCAGCATTCGCTGCGCGGCCGAATAACGGGGCTTCTTAATCGCTGCGATCGTCTGAAAACCGGACAGCCAGATGCCTTGCTACTTGTTCGGAAGTTTCATAAGTTCCTTCGGAACAGTCTCAGCGGAGCGAGCAAGACTACGTTACCTTGAAGAGAAAAACGTGCTACCGGGACCATAAACTAGTCTGACGGCGGACGGATCTGGTATTTTTTATCGAGCAATCACTTGGGCGACAGGAACCATCACCGGTGAAATCGAGATTTCTTGGGGGCTGTCTGCCGAGCACCCGCCATACGGCCTTGATCACGGCGATGGCACTGATTCTCGGCATTGCAATCGCCGACGTTTTGTTCTTCCCCAGCATCTCGCTTGGGCTGGTTTATTTCTTACCGATAGTCCTATCAGCCGGATGCCTCAGCCACTTCGATCTCTTTGCGATGTCCGTGGTCTGCACTCTTTTGCACGAATCACTCGGCCCGTTTGCTTGGACAAAAGGCGTGACGCCACGGCTGATCACGAGCTTCATCGCGTATCTCGGGGCGGGAACGCTGATACGGGAGATGGACCGGTACCGGAAGACCACATCGACTCATGCCGACGAACTCGCAGAAGAAGTCCTACGGCGCGAAACCACAGAGCAAGAACTTCGAGGGTTAGTCGAGGGTATGCCTGCTGCCGTCCTAACCCTCGACTCCGCGGGCAAGGTATTGCTCGCTAACGAGGCTGCGCACGACGTATTTGCGCGCGAGCCACCATCCCTACTGGGCGAGTGTATCGATGAATACCTGCCCGACCTAGCCCGGCTTCGCCAAACTTCTGGCGTACGTCAGCTCATCCGAACCATGATCGAAGGTACCGCATACCGGTATGGCGGCGAAGCCTTTCTCGCTCACGTATGGGTATCCAGCTTCGGACCGCCCTCGACGACGGGTTTGACGGTTGTAGTATTCGATGCTTCCGAACAGCTCCGGACACATGAAGAGGTTGGCCTGCACTCGCTCACAACCAGCGCGCGGGTCATTATGGGCGCGTTCTGGCACGAGACGCGCAATTTATGCAGCGCGATGCGGGTTTTGGTAAACGGTCTGATGCATCGGCCCGGTCTTGCAGAACTTGAGGAATTGGAGGGGCTGAACTCGCTGGTGGATAGTTTGGAAAAACTGGCCTACGCCGAGCGGCAGCCAGCCTCAGAGCACAGTCTCGATACGGCTAGCCTTCGCGTGGCACTGGATCACCTGCGCATTGTCATGGAGCCTTCTTTCCAGGAAAAGGGGATTGCGGTCTACTGGCGTATCGAGCAGGATCTACCGCTGGTTCGCGCGGACCACCATGGGCTTCTGCAGGTCTTTCTAAATTTGGCAAGAAATGCCAACCGCGCGCTCGAGGACTCCCCACGCAAGGAGTTGAGAATAGTGGCGACGCTCGAAGACCACTGTGTCAAAGTGCGTTTCCATAATAGCGGCCCGAGCATCACGAATCCGGAGAGCCTCTTTAAACCGTACGTCTCCCGGGCCATGCTCCGGTCCTTTGGCGGAGATGTGGCTTATGAGCCCGTCACAAGCGGTTGTTGTTTCACTGTCGTGCTAGAAATCTCGCAATTTTGGTATAGGTACCGTGTTGAAAGTTCCGGATCATAAAATTCGAATTCTGCTGCTGGATGATCACACTATTTTCCGGCAGGGTTTGGTCAAACTATTGAGAACTCAACCTGACCTGGACTTACCGCTCCATTGCGGCTCGGTCGGGGAAGCTCTCCTGGGGTTAGCCGCCGTCCCGCCAGACCTTGTGCTTTTGGATGTCGATCTCGGGGCGGAATCTGGGATTGACTTTCTTGCGCAAGCGCGACGAAACGGGTTTCACGGGCCAGTCCTGGTCCTAACGGCGGGCGTCTCCGAAAATGAGGAGCAGCTACTTGAGAGTCACGGAATTTCAGGCATCCTGCGGAAGGATGTTTCAATCGACGTCTTGGCGGAACGCATCCGTGAGCTGGCAAGAATTCCATCACATGCCGGTTTCCCCAGCTCTCGGACCGTATCACCCAATACGTCGGGCAGTAAACGCCCGAGGCCGCTGACTTCCCGCGAAGTCGAAGTGCTTCGACTGCTTCTTGAGGGTCTCGCGACCAAGCAGATCGCCCACGAGTTGAGCTGCACCGAATCCTCGGTAAAGGGGATAATTCAGCAGCTGTTTCACAAGAGTGGCACAGCGACGCGCAGCCAGCTCGTTCGTGCCGCACTCGAACAATACCGCGATGAACTCTGAAATTATATTTAGTTCGGTTCGTTTGCGATCTAGTTGGCCAGGTAACACTTGGCGTAAGGCGGTGGCGGGACTTGCTCCCGATGGCCTCGCCTGGTCCTCTGAAACCGCTGCGTAGGGCACAAAGGGCCGAGCGAGATTGTGGACACAGTGTAGATAACCGCTTTTCGTAGGACAACGCCCATTACGAAGAGACTGTCCCGACGAGTGAGTCGAGTTTCGTTGCCTAGTGCGCGCAATTCCGGCGAATGGCTTGAATCTTCACGCCAGGGCTTTATATGAACACGATTTAAGAAAAACGGGCCTTGATAATGTGAGCTGACCCCTAGAATTTTGGTGTAGGCTCACGAGGGATGCTGAAGCGGCCGGTCCTTTCTTTCCCCGTAGCAGCCCCATTAGGGCCGTTTTCTGCACGGCGCACGCCCATGGCGCTCATCCCGTGGTTTGCTCAGATCTCATCTTTATCGCGGCTCAATTCTTGAAATCTCTCGGACGACTTTTCGGACACTACGGGGATAAATGCTGAGCCAAATGTGTCCTCATTGCCGCGATTTTGGGTTCAGGGGTACTGCTAGTTTCAAATCTAAAGATATCTAACTTCCCGAGTAATAGCAGCATACAATCCTATTTACCGGACCAAGGTAAGTCCCCGATGAGCAAGGGCAAATTGACCCACGCGTCGGCTCGCGCCCTTCGGGTTCTCTCGGCAAGAGTATAGATGTGACAAATATGGGCGGAGCCTGTCTTACTTAGCGACTTTCAGTGAGTTTTTGGAATTATGTCAGAAGCATGGTATGCCCTCAAAGTTCGGACGCGCTCAGAGCCCATGGCAATCGTGTCGCTGTCTTACGAAGGATTCGAATCATATTGCCCACAAGCCGTCACGCGGCGGCGGTATTCCGACCGCATGAAGACAGTCGTAGAACCTATGTTTCCTGGCTACGTCTTTTGCCATTTTGATCTATCCCGCAAGTCGAAAGTGCTTGGGAGCAATGCGGTCGAATACATCGTGAGCTTCGAAGGACAACCAGGCTCGGTATCGTCCAGCGAAATCGAATCCGTGCGGCGCATGGTTCAAGCCGGTGGCACCGCCGCTCCCCTCCCTAAATCGGGCCAACGCGTCCGCGTTATCGCGGGTTCACTCGAGGGTATGGAGGGTGTCTTGATGCGGGAAGTCAACAAAAATCACTTCACCGTATCCGTCCAACTCCTGCAAAGATCTGTCTCCGTGACAATTGACCAATCGCTCGTCCAGTGGATCTAGGTGGGAGGGAGGCGAGTACTTTTGATTCCATCTACTGATCTAACCAGTACTGCCGCGCAGGTTCGCCGTTGGTTACAATCGGCTTTCTTGCTGGAGCGGATCATTCAGTTGGAGGTCGCGCTTACTGCGGCCAAGCGGGAGAAAACTCACATATGACATCAAGGCGTAATTTCTTGTATGGGATGCTCGCCGCGCCCCTCGCTGCACGCATGCGGGCAAGCGCGGCAACTAACGATAATCCCACCTATTTTGAGAATCAGCAGCCAGGCACGCTCAACTGGCAGATCGCTTTATCCGGGTATTCGCGGTCCGATGACGGCAGTCTTCAGGTCAAAGGTTATGCATCGGCAGCCAGCATAAACAAGGGCGAGTCGATCAATTTCTACATCACTGTTAATCCGGTCCAGACCTATACGATCGATGTCTATAGGGTGGGTTGGTATGGCGGCAAAGGCGGACGGCTGATGCAGCACATCGGTCCGCTCAATGGTTTTGCGCAACCCGCTCCTACGCTTGATTCCACAACGGGCATGATTGTCTGCCCATGGAGCGCGAGTTACACGCTGAATGTGCCATCCACCTGGACGAGCGGCATCTATCTGGCGTTGCTGACTAACTCGGCGAATTATCAGACCTACATCATTTTCGTGGTGCGCGATGATGCAAGGACTGCCGATGTTCTGTATCAGCAGAGCGTGACCACCTACCAGGCCTACAACAATTATCCCGACGACAATAAGACCGGAAAAAGTTTGTATGACGGTGGAAGCTACGGGTCTAAGACCAGCCTCGGTACCCAGCGGGCGGTAAAGGTCTCCTTTGACCGCCCGTATACTTATACCGATCACACAGGTGCGGGGGAGTTGCTGCATTACGATATTTACTTCATCCGTTGGCTCGAGCGAAACGGTTACGATGTGTGCTACTCGACCGATATTGATACGCACACGAATGGCGCGCGCATGCTCAACTTCAAGGCATTCTTGTCGGTTGGGCACGACGAATATTGGTCGAAGCAGATGTACAACAATGCTGAGGCGGCGCGCAACGCCGGTACCAGCCTCGCCTTCTTCGGGGCGAACGCCATCTACTGGCAGATAAGATTCGAGCCGTCCACGCTTAACGGAGCACCCAACCGCGTGATCACCTGCTACAAGGACGCAACGCTCGATCCCGTCAACAACTCCTCGAGCGGAGTGTACAACCCATCATTGACGACAGTGACCTGGCGCTCCACGCTCCTGAGCCGGCCCGAGCAGCAGCTAATCGGCATCATGTACACCAGTTACATCAATGCGGACAACCCCGCGCTCTCATACGTCGTCCAGAACAGCACAACCTCTAGCGGCCGGACGGTGTATGCGGGAACCGGGTTCACAGACGGCGACAGCGTACAGGGAGTCCTGGGCTACGAAATGGACAGGCAATTCACCGAGTACCCCACTCCGGCCACGGTTCCCGGCAACACCGTCGTGCCAGGCACCTACACGCTACTCTCCGTATCTCCATTTACCGATATTTCGAGAAATGCGGACCATGCAAACTCTTCAATCTATCAGGTGTCAAGCGGAGCTTGGGTATTTGCTTCCGGAAGCATGTACTGGAACTGGGGACTGGACGACTACGTGCCACCGGCGGGCATTACCACCTATGCCGTTGCCGCACCCAGCGCCGGTCTCCAAACAGCCACAGCTAACATTTTGAATCTCTTCATCGCAGGGGGAGTACCGAACACACTCGCCGCTCCGACGAATTTAAATGCGACCGCCACCGCAAGCTCGATCGCCCTCAATTGGCAGGACAATACCACGGCTGCCACTGCGTATACGGTCGAACGCTCACCTGATGCTGTGAACTGGACAGTGCTCACGTCAACGCTTGCGGCGAATGCGACGAGCTACACCGACAATTCGGTCGGCTCCTGGTACTACCGGGTCAAAGCTACCAAGGGGACCAGCAGCTCCGGTTACTCGAACACGGTCAGTGTAGCCACCATACCCGCCGCGCCTACGAATCTCACTGCTGCTGCTTCGTCCACCGCATTGGCAGTGAATCTTAACTGGACGGACACTGCTACGACCGAGACTGCTTATACGGTGGAACGCTCTGGTAACAACGGCTCCACGTGGTCCGTGCTCACATCTACGCTTCCGGCGGGTACGCAGTCCTACTCTGATACCAGCGTGGCACCATTGACAACCTACTCCTGGCGGGTCAAGGCGACGAATGCAAGCGGTTCAGCGGCCTACTCCAACCTTGCGAGCGCCACGTCGCCAAACGGATCGCCGCCGCCCGCCGCTCCCAGCGGTTTGACCGCAACCGTAAGCGGGGGCGGGAATGGTCAGAAAATAGCACTCGCCTGGAAAGATAACGCCACCAACGCGACAAACTACGTCGTAGACCGTTCAACAGATCAGTCCAACTGGACCCGGCGCACTTCGAGTTTAGGGGCGACCGCGACCAGCTATACGGATAGCAGTGGGCTGCAACGCGCTAAAAAGTATTTCTACCGCGTCGGCGCGGTGAACGCGACCAACACGTCGGCGCCGAGTTTCAGCAATATCGCCTCAGCAACCACGAAGTAGAAGTTTCCGAGCTGCGAAGGTTTATTGACACTGGGCGCGCGAGCAACAGTGCAGCCATAAGCTGTCTGTGCATGAGCGTCGAGGTGCGGCCGTAGGAGGTAGTCTCAATACCCCGGCTGACCTTATCTACGTAGTCGGCCAGGCGCGTAAGCCGAGAGGCGCCACCATGACGGCCGTGGAAGATTCACGTTATCCAGGCTCTCTCAATGGCGGACGGCCTGGACAAGACCGCGGCTCCCAAAAGGTGTACGTCCTCAGGAGAAGCACGGATTCGAGCCGCGTTGAGATCTCCGTTAACTTGGACAGCGTGATGTCGAGCAGGGCCCCAGATATGGCGCTTAAACCAAACGATGTAATATTCGTGCCTAACAACACCGCGAAAGAGCGCTGGCATGAAAACGCTTAACACAATCATTCAGCTGAAAATCGGGATCGTCGTCTACGGACAGTATTAAACGAGGCACAAATGGATAACTTTAAGCAGCGATTCAAAGAGATGGCATGAGCGCGGATTTCAAAGATTTGACAGAATTCGCCAGTAAGAGTCCGGAACGCGCTCGAGGGGTTATTCGCGCCAGTGGTGTGGCATGCCAGCCCTCCGCAGCATCCGCCGCAATGGCTTCGGGACCAGTGATTGCTGCGGGCGACGCCCTTGAATGGAAAGCCCAGGAATCGTTCGAGCCGGAGAGCAGGGCACCTATCAGTCTCGAGGAGATTTTCTCTCGTTTGTGGCGCCGTAGAATGGTCCTTCTGCTTCTGGCTTCCCTCGGCCTGGCAGCGGCGGCGCTGATCACTGCCGTACGCCCACCTGTCTATCGCGCACGTACGGCAATCCGGTTGGAAGGACTTGACGACGGATATCGGAACCTCGGCGACGCGCGCCCATTTGGGAGTACGGCTGCCAACGCTCCCACCGAGGCGTATCTGCAAAATGAGCTGAAGATCCTCGAGAGCGAAACCCTCGCAAAGCGGGTTGCCGACCGGCTCGGAATTCAGACCGAGCAAAACTCTCGCTTTTTCCTCTGGCTGCGTACTCTTGGGACTCTCCTGGGTCGCGGAACGCCCTCGGTGGAAGACTTGCGGATCAAAGCGGTCGAGAGATCGCTGACCATCCGATCATCACTCAAATCACAGGTTGTAGAGGTCTTTTTCGATTCGCCGAATCCCGTACTTGCCGCTCGAGGTGCGAATACGGTTGTATCAGAATACGTCGCAATTAATCGTGAAGCGCGACTCGGAACGGTTCAGGACACAACGGAATGGCTGGCCGGGCAAATCGCGGAGCTTAAGGCGAAGCTCGACCATGGAAATGAGGAACTGCAAGCCTTTGCGCGCTCGGCTGGCCTACTCTACGCCGCCGATCAGAGCTCGCTGACCGAACAGAGCGTGCGGGAAGTCGAGGAACAGCTATCAAGAGCGCACGCAGAGCGGACCGCCAAACAGTCTCGGTATGAAATTGCTGTCACAAATTCGCCGGAATCACTGCCCAATGCCGCGGATAGCGGACTCCTGCGCGAGTACGAAGGGAAACTCGCAGCGCTGCAGGGGGAACTCACTCAGCTTCGAAGCCTATACGGGCCCTCTTACTACAAAGTCGTTGATGTGAACGCCCGCATCGCGCAGCTCGGATCCGCAGTTAAAGACGAGCGCCAACACATAATCGAGCGCATGCGTGCGGAATATCAGTCCGCCGATCGGGTCGAACGAGCTCTGGCGGGTACATACCGCGCCGGGACGCGGAAGCTCGAGACCGAAACTGCTGATGCCTTCCATTACAACGTTTTGAAACGCGAACTGGACAGTACGCAGCAGCTCTACAACTCATTGCTGCAAAAAACGAAAGAGGCAGGCGTGGCCTCGGCGCTGCACGCGACCAGTATAAGAATCATCGACACGGCCAGACCGCCGTCCACTCCATACTCGCCAAATCTACCTCTGAACTGCTCCATGGGACTCTGTGGGGGCCTGGTTTTTGGAGTGGGCTTGGTGCTGGTCCGGGAACGGGGCGGCTCCCGGGTCGAACGAGGCGCGGATTCGCGGATAGGCAATGTTCGGGAGCTCGGCGCAATACCATCAGCGAAGCATGATCCCGCCTTTCGGGCAAGCAGGCCCAGACTCTTGGCGGGCACTCGACAAGAGGAGGCCGTCGAGTTGGCGACGCGGTTCAAGCAACCCTCCCTACTAGCAGAGTCTTTTCGCGCAACGCTGGCATCGATTCGTTTCTCACCCGGTTTCGAGCGCACACACGGGGTTCTGGCGATTACGAGCGTCCAGCCACAGGAAGGCAAGACGACCACAGTGATTAACCTGGGCGTGGCTCTCACCGAGACGCACGGCCGTGTACTTTTGATCGATGGCGACCTTCGCCGCCCACGACTCCACAAAATCTTCGATCACGGCAATGACACAGGCCTCACGACTGTGCTCGCAAGCGATGAACCGATGGATGACGTTAACTTAGACGCCTTGGTTCATGCCGAGTTCCTGGCGCGTGCCCGCAAGGAATTCGACTACGTGTTGATAGATACGCCTCCGACGGCACTCTTCTCCGACGCGAGAATTCTCGGCAGGCTTTCGGATTCGGTGGTCGTCGTAGTCCATGCTGCAAAAACGAATCGCAGCGAATTCAATGCCGCTTGCCAGCGTTTCATGGCAGATGGGACGCATATTCTGGGCACTATCCTGAACCACTGGGATGTAAATGTCCGGCGCGGATCGTACGCGAGCTACTCGTACCGGTGATGTGCAGCCGTCTGGGCCGCATGATTCGCACGCGTGCTTATCGTGGCAGAAGCTTCACATGGAGCCTGTCAGGCAATGTGGTGTATTCGCTGTGCCAGTGGTCATTCGTGGTCGTGCTCGCAAAACTCGGAACGCCGGAGGATGTAGGCGGATATGCGCTTGGGCTTGCAATCACGTCTCCTTTACTCATCTTCGCCAACTTTCAGGGGCGAAATCTTGTCGCGTCCGATATCGGCGACGAGTATTCTTTCGGCGAATACCTCAGTTTCAGAGTCACGTCCCTGGCACTCGCGCTGATGGTTTTGCTAGCAGTGATTTCCTTCAATCACGGCTGGGGGGCCACTGCCACCGTCATCTTCCTCGTCGGACTCGGGCAAGCGTTCGATTGGGCAAGCGAAACCTACTTCGGCCTGATGCAGAAACATAATCGTCTGGACTTGGTTGCACAATCACTCATGCTGAAAGGGCCGCTTTGCCTACTTCTTCTGAGCGCTTTCATGTATTTCACTCGAAACCTGGTGTTGGCGGTTGGTTCCCTTGCCCTCGGCCGCGCGGTCATACTGTGGTGTTTCGATTCGAAGAAGGGGAACATGATTGCCGGCCCGGTGCGAATGACTTGGAATCGCATAACGCAGATCAGGTTGCTCAAGCTGGCGCTTCCGCTAGGCCTCATCTCCGGCTTAGTTGCATTCAATTTCAACATTCCCCGCTACTTCATCCAAGCAGATCTGACCAGGCGCGATCTGGGGATCTTTTCAGCCATCGCCTCTCTGGTAGGTACCGGGAATCTGATTATGGCAGCTCTGGCGAGCTGCAGCTTCGTCGCGATTGCGAAAGCTCACGTAGCGCGCGACACGGGCCAATATCGTTCCTTGTCGCTGCGTCTTTTCTCGGTTGGCGCCCTTCTCGGCGGCGCGGGCGTACTCGCCGCAATGCTTGCCGGCAATAGGATCCTGACCATGCTCTTCCGTCCCGAGTACGGGGGTAGCGCGGGCGTGTTCGCACGCATCATGTTGGCGGGTGCTCTCGGATACATCATCTCCGCTCAGGGGTATGCCATGACTGCGGCTCGAAAAATTATGCCACAAATCCCAGCACTGCTGTGCACAGTTGCGGCGACGACTCTCTTTTCCTGGTGGCTGGTACCAGCCCGCGGACTCGAAGGAGCCGCGGAAGCATGGCTCCTGGGATCGGTGGTCCAACTTGCCTGGAGCAGCTTCATCATGGCTCGGATCGGAAACGGCGCGGCTGCTCCACCAACCAAGCGCGTCACGGTCCCGGCAAACGCAAGCTAAACCTAACTTTATGACAGCGACTCGGCCAAACCGCCCCGAATACGCCGGCATGAACCGTCTTGCGTTCACATTGCTGTGGATCTTCATTTTCTGCGTGCCATGGGAGGAGGAAGTCGCCATCGCTGGCAGCGTGGCCATGAGCCACTTTGTCGGGGCGGCAAGCGTGATTGCCGGTGTCCTCGCCTGCTTGGCGGGCGGTCGCATGCGACGTCCCGGCTCGCTGCATTACCTGCTGGCCGGTTTCGTCGCATGGTCGGCTTTTACCTATTACTGGAGTGTCGCTCCGGACCTGACACTTGTGAGAGTGACTTCCTACGTTCAGCTGCTTCTGATGGTCTGGCTGATATGGGAATTCGCGCCCACCGAGGAACGGCAGACTTCGCTGCTTGCGGCATATGTTCTCGGCACTTATGTATCGGCTCTCAGCATCATTTACTCTTTTGTAACTGGCAGAGGGGACAATCTCGGACTTTCCGAGGGCCGTTACACAGCTCCCGGTTTTAACGAGAACGAACTTGGCATCATACTCGCTCTGGGTTTGGTTATGTCCTGCTATCTTCTCGCCAAGAACAAAGGCCCACGCGCAATCTGGTTCATACACGTACCAACCTGCGCGATTGCCATCTGTCTGACCGGTTCCAGAGGCTCGTTCATCTCAGCGGCAATTGCCCTTCTCATGTTTCCACTCAGTTTTGGGAGCTTCAGCCGGGCCCAGAAGAAATTCGGCGCACTGGCTCTGGTTGTGGTGTTGGCCTCAGGAATTGCAATTGTGCCTCCCGCGACATGGGACCGCATCGGCTCCATTGAGGACGAAATCTCGGGAGGGACGCTCACCAAACGCACTTACATCTGGGCCGCCGGAATGGATGTGTTCCGCGAACACCCGCTGTTAGGCGTGGGCGCCGGCGCTTTTGGAGCCAGCGTATATAACAAACTTGACGTTCCATATGTGGCCCACAATTCTTACCTTTCAGTTCTGGTGGAAATGGGCCTCATCGGAGAGCTTCTCTTTATGGCTCTTCTGGCTGCGCTGGTTCGCGCGGCAATTGTGCTGCCGAAGCTTGAGAGTAGAGCATGGACGCTGCTGCTGTTGACCTGGGCTGTCGCCGTCCTCTCCGTAACCTGGGAGCATCGTAAGCCAACGTGGTTCCTGTTCGGGATGCTGATGGCCCAAGCAGCTGTTATGCGGGATAGCAGGTCAGTTGCCGCGAAGCCCGTACCCGGCGCGCGAGTCGCTTTGAAGTATCCGGCAGAAGGAGCCGGAATGCCCGTCTGATCTGCGGACCACATTGCTAGCTTCGGCGAGGAAGCGGCGTCCATTCGAGTTGAAAAACCGCCAGGGACTCTGAACCTGCGCCCAAGTCCTCACCCGTAATAGCGTCGGGCCGCACTTAGAACCGCGACGACCAAGAAAACGGAAAATTTCCACGATGCACGAATGCACAAATGCTGCAAGACTCGCAATGGACGCACCGGCGCCGGAGCGGTGGCTTATCCTGACCCAGTACTATCCGCCTGAGATCGGAGCTCCACAAATCCGTCTCCGTTGCCTGGTCCGCGAGTTGCAGCGGCACGGGAAGCAGGTTTCTGTGCTTACTGCGATGCCGAACTATCCCCTCGGCAGGATCTTCGATAGGTATCGAGGTCGATTTTCCTGTCGCGAACAGATCGATGGGGTCGATGTGCGGCGAACCTGGGTCTACGCAGGTACCGGCAGAGCTGCTCGCGCCCGCGTCCTGAACTATTGCAGTTTCGCGTTGACTGCGCTTGCCGTCTTATTGTTCGCCCGCCGTCCTGATGTGCTGTTTGTAGAGGCGCAGCCATTGCCGCTCGGAATCGTAGCACTGTTCATGAAATACGTGCGCGGCGTTCCGTATATCTACAACGTCCCAGACCTCCAGGTAGATGTAGCGCGAGAAATGGGCTTCGTCCGCAAACGGCTGGTGCTCCGATTTGCTGAAGCAGCGGAGAACCTGTTCCTAAAAAAGGCCTGGAAAGTCTCAACCGTAACGCACCGCTTTATCGAGCACTTCGAATCCCGCGGCGTACCGGTGGACCGGATCACGTTTCTGCCAAACGGTGCGGATACCGAGTTCCTGCAGCGGCGAGAGCCCAATAGCGAGTACCTTGAGGATTGGCAACTGCATGGGAAGAAAGCGTTCGTGTATGTAGGAACGCACGCGTATTATCACGGCCTGGACACATTAATCGCAGCAGCCGAGATGTTGAAAACGGATCCGGAGATCAAAATCGTGATGATCGGCGATGGACCCGAACGTGACCGGATTCGCGGCTTGGCCCATGCGAAAAACCTGGACAACATCGTCTTCGCGCACGTTCCGTATGAGAGAACGGACCAGTTATATTCGGTTGCCTACGCCGCGCTTGCAACTCTTCGAGATGTGCCCGTCGCGAAGGGCATGCGGCTCTCGAAAGTGTTTCCGGCCCTGAGTTGCGGCGTGCCCGTCATTTACTCAGGGGAGGGCGAGGCCGCCGATCTGCTCGTCTTTCATAACTGCGGCATTATCGCCCCGCCCGAAAATGCCGCCGCACTGGCGCGAGCCATGCGGTTCTTGGCTCGAAACGCTGGCGTACGCCAGAAGCTCGGTACGAATGGCAGGCGACTGGTCGAAACAGATTATAGCTGGGCCACCATTGTCGAACGATGGTTCCGCGAGATTGCTAAACCGGAAACGAGCGCCAGTGGTGCAATCGAAGATGCAAAGCCGACCTATGCTTCGGCGCCGCAGGTTGAATAGGGCTCGCCCCACGACCACATTCTTGAGAATCCAGTCCAACAATAACGTACCCGGGCTGGGCGAAACATGCTCGCTTCCCTGAGCGGGCAAAACTCAGACCTCGAAATCTTCCCTGCCGAAGGTCGCCTGCTGTAAATGGCGCGTCGACGAGCGCAACACATATGACCCTTCTGAAGTGTCAGCGATGAAACCAGATCTGTTTGAGCGAAGTGCGGCTTTACTGGCCTTGATTGTGGTTCTTCCCCTATTGATGGTCTGCGCTCTTGCGATTTTTCTGGAAGACCGGGGCCCCGTCCTGTTTCGCCAGCGCCGCACAGGAAGACATGGCCGGCCTTTCCTTCTTATCAAGCTGCGCAGCATGAAATCGATGTCGATGGGCTGCAGCATTACCGCGACAAACGATCACCGGATCACGGGGGTGGGAAGGCGGATCAGGCGATACAAGGTCGATGAATTACCTCAGCTGTGGAACGTTGTTCGGGGGGACATGAGTGTCGTCGGGCCCCGTCCCGAAGTTCCCGAATATGTGGACCTATCTGACCCGAGGTGGCAGACAGTGCTATCGGTGAACGCCGGAATCACGGATCTTGCGTCACTGGTGTTCCGGAACGAAGAGCGTCTGCTTGCGGAACAGAGTGATGCAGAGAAATTCTATCGCGACTGGCTTCTGCCTAACAAGCTGGATCTCAGCGCGCATTACATCCGTACCCGATCTCGGACCAGCGATGCCAGGCTCATTGCGCTCACATTGATACACATATTCGTGCGAAATCAAGTTGACCGGAACACCATTGAGCAGCAGTTTGCTTATCGAGGAGCGCTACATGAATGAGATGAGTTTTATCCCGTTTCACCGGCCGAGCATCGGCGACGAAGAGATCGCAGAGGCTGTTGACACCTTGCGTTCGGGCTGGCTCACGACCGGGCCGAAAACTGCGCAGTTTGAACGGGACTTTGAAACCTATGTACAGTCGCCGCATGCGCTCGCGGCGAATTCGTGCACCGCTGGTCTGCATCTTGCACTGGCTGCACTTGGGATTGGGCCCGGGGATGAGGTAATCACAACTCCGCTGACATTTTGCGCAACCGTAAACACAATCATGCATGTCGGCGCGACCCCGGTTCTGGCCGATGTCGGGCGGGATGGCAATATCGACCCGGCTTCCGTTGAAGCGCGGATCACGCCACGCACCAAAGCCATCATCCCCGTGCATCTTGGAGGATTGCCTTGCGACCTCGCTAGCTTGTGGCGCATCGCGAACAGGTTCGGGTTGCAGGTCATTGAGGATGCCGCCCACGCCGTGGGCACCATATACCAGGGGAAACCAATTGGAGCGGCGAGTCTAATCCCGCTACGCGGCAGTCACGCGGTGGCCTTCAGTTTTTATGCGACCAAGAATCTAACCACAGCTGAGGGTGGGATGGTCACCACGGCGGACCCAGAACTTCACGACCGCATGAAACGTCTTTGCCTGCACGGTATCAGCCGAGATGCCTGGAACCGCTACACCGATAAAGGCAATTGGTATTACGAGGTGCACGAATGCGGGTTCAAGTACAACCTGAGCGACCTACAGTCGTCTATCGGGCTACATCAACTTCGCAAGCAGGAGAAGTTCGTCGAAACTCGCACTCGGTACGCTCACCTATATGCCAGCATGCTGGCCGATACAGAAGAAGTGGAGTTGCCCTCCGAGGCACCGCTAGGCTCACGTCATGCATGGCATCTTTACTCGATTCGCCTCAATCTAGGGAAACTCAGGATCAACCGCAGCGAGTTCATCCAGGCCCTTCGTGAGAAGCGGATCGGGGCCAGCGTGCACTTCATCCCGATTCAGTTGCATCCATTTTTTCGGACCCTGGCGTACCTGCCGCAGAACCACTGCCCCGTCGTCTTAGCCATGTATCCGCGACTCGTCACGCTTCCACTGTATCCGGGAATGACGGAGGGTGAGGTCGAGTATGTCGGAGCGACTGTCCGTGAACTCCTACGGGAAAACCGGACTGGGGCCAGAAGAGCGCCGTCTTTCCCCCATGCGCCGCTACCCGTGTACTCAGATCCCAGGTTCGATCAAGTCATTTCGGCTCAGCGTGCGGCCGACAGGCAGGCGCAGATCTTCGATAGACTCCCGGGCATCGCTGCCGCAGATGGAGAGGTCCGTTCCTAATGGGAACACCTGAACACATGCTGCCGGCCTACCACCGTGCGATCTTGCTTTTTATCGCGGCTTGGACTGTACAGTCCCAAGTCTCGCCCGGGCTCGAAGAGTTACGGGCACACGCGTGAGCGGGTGGAAGCCCGCCACGTTGTTGCTCCTGCCAGCGCTCGGTTTGACACTCGCCGCTTTATTCGCGCCAGGAACACAGGACGGAGCGAGAGTAAGCAGAGATCAGAAGCCGGCCGTGTGGACCGCATCCGGCATGGAACGAATCGGAAGAGCGGACGCGCCCGTACAGCGGCAGAATGTAGAGATCTGGGCTGCGCGTGGGGAGTATGAGCCCTTTCAAATTGTGATCACCGCACGGGCAGAGGCCATACGAGGCGTCGATCTCGCAGCTTCGGACCTCAACGGTCCACAGGGGTGCATTATTCCCGCCGCAGCCCTTGCCTTCTATCGCGAACATTACGTACAGGTCACAAGCCCCAGTCCGGATCCCGGACACGGAAACCGCCCTCTCGGCAAGGGCTGGTATGCGGATGCGCTGATTCCATTTTCAGAACCACGGATTCGTCGCCGCCCGCTACTCGAACTGGGAGCCGCTCCGTTCGATGTAGCTCCGAACACAAACCAGCCCGTTTGGGTGGACGTTCACGTTCCGTTCGATGCGCGCCCAGGGGTGTACAGAGGGAATGTGCATGTTTTTAGCCATCAGCAAAACACCCGGCTACCGATTTCGCTGCATGTATGGGGGTTCGCGCTTCCACTCAAGCCCACCCTCAGATCGAGTTTTGGAATGCATCAACCAAACCTGACCGACCGGCGCGTTCACGAAGTTCTCTTGCAACACCGTGTTATGCCGGAATCCGTCAACCCGGGTGACGCCCGCGAGTTCGAGGAAAAACTCGGGCTGAATACGACCGCACTTCGATTTTGGGGCAATTCCAATCGGAACACCTGCACAATGGACCTGCCACCAACTCCGGCGCAGATCGCGTCCGCCTCTCGGATGTACCCACTCGACCTTCCGTTACACATCTACCCGGCGGATGAGATCGACCCTTGCCCGAGTCTGTTTCCTACAGTGCGTAATTGGGCCGCAAACATGCATGCGGCGGACCCGCGCATTCGGAATCTCGTGACCGTATCTCCGAAGCCGGCTCTTTATGATGATGGCGCCGGAATGGGCCGTTCCGCTGTGGATATCTGGACCCTGCTGCCCAGCGCCTATGAAGCCGCTCGCCCGCGGGTGCTTGCGCTTCAGGCGAAAGGCGATGAGATCTGGTCGTATACAGCTTTGGTTCAGGATTCATTTTCGCCGAAGTGGGAGATCGATTTTTCTCCGATCAACTACCGTATCCAGCCCGGATTTATCAGCCAGAGCCTCGGCCTGACCGGCATTCTGTACTGGCGCGTAGACCTCTGGAGCCGTGCGCCATGGCAGGACATGCGCGGATTCAGCATCGACGGAAATTTCTATCCCGGCGAGGGTATGCTCGTGTATCCGGGCCAGCAAGCCGGCGTAGCGGCCGTCCTCCCTTCCATGCGACTGAAATGGATCCGTGAAGGGGTGGAAGACTACGAATACGTAGCCATTCTCAAGCGGCTTGGGCGCGGGTCCTGGGCTCTGGATCAGGCGCGGCGCGTAGGTGCGGATTGGCGCAATTGGACGCGCGATCCCACCCTCCTCGAATTGGTGCGGCGCGAACTTGGCGATGAAATCGAGAG
This sequence comes from Bryobacteraceae bacterium, assembly GCA_051004875.1. Taxonomy (GTDB): domain Bacteria; phylum Acidobacteriota; class Terriglobia; order Bryobacterales; family Bryobacteraceae; genus Bog-105. The sequence continues at coordinate 35,155 of JBPCJX010000123.1, read as the reverse complement.
GTTGTCGTCATCTCCCATGAGCGATCAGGCGCGCGCAAACCGACCGGGGGTTCGATAGTCATATGTGCGGCATCGCGGGCTTTTGGGGTGATACCGCTCTGGCATCCGACGCTGAACGTCGTCTTGCACACATGACTGCTGCGCTCGCACATCGGGGCCCCGACGGCCAATCACGTTGGCTCGGACCGAACGTGGGCATGGGTCATACTCGTCTCGCAATCATAGATATCGTTGGCGGCGGACAACCCATGTGGAGTTCCAACCGCGAGTATGTGACCGTTTTCAACGGAGAAATCTACAACTACGAAGAGTTAAAACGGACGCTCGAGCAGCGAGGGTACTTGTTTCGGACACGTTCCGACACCGAGGTCATATGGGCAGCTGTCGACGCGTGGGGGATCGAAGAAGGGCTGCTCAGTTTGCGCGGCATGTTTGCTTTCGCCTTGTATAGCGTGAAAGAGCGACGGTTGTTACTCGCAAGAGACCGTGTTGGAATCAAGCCACTCTACTGGGCGCGTATGCCCGCCGGCATTGTTTTCGGATCCGAACCAAAAGCTCTGCTTGCCTCGGGTTTTGTGCCTCGGCGCATGAACCTGCTTGGAATCCATGATTATCTTGCAGTCGGGTATGCAACCGCCCCCGCTACCTGTTGGGCCGATATCCACGTGCTCGAACCAGGCTCCTGGTTGCAGATTGATGCCAGAGGTGAGCGGCTCGGGCGGTATTGGAAGTGGTCACCCCGGCCGAGTTTCAAGGGTGACATTGAGGCCGCGTCAGATCGCGTTCACTCTGTTCTGGTAGATTCACTGAAGTCCCATTTGGTGTCCGACGTTCCGATTGGCACGTTCCTTTCAGGAGGGCTGGATTCCTCTTTGATCACGGCACTGCTCAGTGAGTGCAACACGGAGCGTACCAGCACATTTAGCGTAGGATTTGGGGATGCGGCATTTGATGAAACACAATACGCCCGCCAGGTAGCCAAACGGTTCGATACCGATCACCATGAGCTCCAGATCAAGAACGGCGAAGGTGATCCTGACTTATTCTGCAAGATCGTCGAGCAGTACGACGAGCCGTTTGGCGACAGCTCCTGCATCCCCTCCTACCTGATCTGTCAGGAGATGCGAAAACAACGTAAGGTGGTCCTATCCGGCGATGGCGGCGACGAAGTTTTAGGCGGTTATACGCGTTACGCGCGTGCGCAGTGGATTGCCACTTTGGCCCGCTTAAACGGCGCCCTTCCGTTTTTCCGCCCTATCGCTCGCCTAGGCGAACACAGTTTGGGGCGTTATGGGCGGCAGGCTGCCAAGGCCTGGCGTTTCGCCCAGATGCCGGCAGTTGAGCGACTGTGTGCGCTCCAAACGTTCTTTACCGAAGAGGAACGCGATGCAATGTATCAGCCGGAAATCCGCAACATGACAGCAGCATTTGGACCCACCAGCGAGCGCCTGCGCAAGTTTGTCCCGACTGAAAGCAATGACTCTCTCGAGCAGCTGATTTCGACCGAAATGGGTCTGAGACTACATTCCGATTATCTTCGCAAAGTGGACGTTGCTAGTTCCGCACACGGCCTCGAAGTTCGGGTTCCATTCCTCGATTTCCGAATGCTGAGTTTAGGCGCAGAGCTTCCTTCTAAGTTCAAAATTTCGGCACGCGGCACTACGAAGATTCTTTCCCGCCAGCTCGCGGCCAGATACCTGCCGTCTGGCTTCAGTCGCCGGGCCAAGCGTGGATTCAGCATTCCCCTGGACCGCTGGGCGGGTCCGAGAATGAACGAGTTTTTTGAAGATCTTCTCACGGGCCCTGACCTGAGGGTTTCAAGATTGATCCATCCGGACGTAATCCATGGTATTTGGAACGGGTTTCGTCATCCGGCATCGTCGAACGGCGTTAGCCGTTATCAGCGATATCAGCGGCTATTTATGATCGTCTCTCTGGAACTTTGGTTACGTCGCTGGTCCCCTTCTCTGAACTAGCACGCGTGAATGTTCGAATACAGTCTTTGCGCACCCCTGTGGACGAGCACATGGCGCAAACAGACGAAGCACCGCTACTTCCGAGTTTACGAATATGGCTGTGATAACGCGCGTTCTTGAGGTCCTCGCGAGTCTACGGCCCGCTGGGGCGGAGAACGTCGTTCTGTCGCTCGCGTCAGGCCTCGACCGGTCCCGTTTCGATACTGCGGTTGTTTCGCTCTACGATGCCTTCCCGGGCGGCCTCGAACCGCTATTTCATGCGGGCGGCGTACCCGTCTGGCACCTTGGGAAGCGCCGCGGGCCGGACCCCCGGATGTATGCACGCCTGCGCCGTTTGGTACGCGAGTTTCAGCCTGACGTCATTCACTCGCACTGCTATGTCACGAGGTATACGCTGCATCTTCGCGCACGCGCCATGGTGCACACTGTGCATAACCTAGCCGGAACGGAAGTGGGCGCGCTGGGACGCTTTGTTCAGCGCTATGCTTTCCAGCACGGAGTAGCGCCCGTCGCGGTTGGCGCCTCCGTCGCGGATTCGTTTCAGCAAATGTATGGTTTCCCACCCGCGGCGACGATCCCAAACGGAATCGATACCAACCGCTTCTGGCGGCCAGAGGCTCGCAAGACGTGGCGGCGGGCGAACGGCTTTCGTGACGACGATCTGCTGGTCGTATCAACAGCGCGCCTGGAGCCCCAGAAGAACCCGGTCGCGCTGGCAGACGCGATCGCAAACGTTCCCCATGCACGTCTTCTGATCGCGGGCGAAGGCTGCCTCCGCGGGTCTCTCGAAGGCCGCGAGCGCGTGCACCTGCTCGGTGTGCGCGATGATATTCCCAATCTCCTTGCTGCCGCCGACATCTTCGCTCTGGCCTCGGATTGGGAGGGCTTCCCCTTGGCAATCATCGAAGCCATGGCAGCTGGTCTTCCGGTTGTGGCAACTCGCGTTGGCGGCGTACCTGAGATCGTCGAGCACGGCAGAACCGGGTTGATCGTCTCGCCGCAGAACAGACGTGATCTCGCCGATGCTGTGCGCACGCTCGCGGACGATCCAAAGCGCAGGCGCGAAATGGGTGCCGCCGGTCGGGTACGCTCGATGTGCTTCAGCGTAAACACGATGGTGGCGGCCTACGCTGATCTGTTCGCGTGTCTGTTGCGCGGATCGCGCTGTTGCGCCGCCCTCGCTCCAGGGCGAGGTGCATCATTCTCGCTTAAGGCAGAAGACTGATGGAGCGTACTACGTAAGTGCAAGTTTATTCGATAGGAACACAGTGCTGAGACTTGTCGTGGTGACTAATATGTATCCGACTGCAGCGGATCCGACGCAAGGTACGTTTGTGGAGCAGCAGGTGAAAGGTTTGCGCCAAGCTGGCGTGGACGTGCATGTGGTGCATCTGGATCGGCGCGGGTCTGGCATGGGAATATATCGGAAGATTCGGGCCCGGGTTGAAGAAGCCATACAAGGATGCCAACCGGATTTGGTGCACTGCATGTACGGCGGGCTCCTGGCCGGGATCACGACGCGAGCCTGCTCGAAGAGGCCAGTCGTGGTGTCCTATTGCGGCTCTGATCTGTTTGGAGAAGGTGGCGTGGGAAGTCTGCTCCGCCGGGTAGTAGGCGCCTATCGTATACGCGCATCCCATCGGGCAGCCCAGCGCGCCTCCGCAATTATCGTCAAATCGCCAGGTCTCGCCAACGCCCTCCCGGCGAGCGTGAACCAAAGAAAAGTATTCGTCCTGCCCAATGGAATCGATATGGAACGCTTCCGCCCTCTCGACCGGCAGGAGTGCCGTGCACGTGTGGGCTGGCACGACGATTGCTTTCACGTCTTGTTTACCAACGGCAACGGCGATCCGCGAAAGCGGATCGAACTTGCCCGGGCTGCGATCGAAGCCCTGCGGGCGCGCGGAGTCGCCGTGGAACTGAATCCGATTCCGCGTGTTCCACACGCCGACGTTCCGATCTGGATGAACGCGGCTGATGCGGTTATTCTCACGTCCATCCACGAGGGATCTCCCAATGCGATCAAAGAAGCGTTGGCTTGCAACCGGCCCGTGGTTTCAGTAGATGTCGGTGATGTGCGCGAGCGCCTTGAGGGTGTCGCGGGATGCTACCTTGTCGACGCGAGCCCACATGCAATCGCGGAGGGTCTCTATTCCGTCTACACGGGACCTCGTGCCGTAATGAGCAGGCCACGGATACGCGAGTTGTCGCTTGAGGCGGTCACTGCCCGGCTGATACTCATCTATGACTCGGTAATGATGCGACCCCTAGTGAGAACTGATGAGAGGATCGGTTTCACTCCCGAGCGGAGCCGCGTCAGTTGAATCCTCGATGCTTGAAAATTTCATGGGCGACCAAGAGCCCCCAGAAGTGACATTGAATAAGGTGACCAAACGGCATTACGGGAACATCTGGAATTCGGCACGAAGCCCCTGGTCAGCTGGGCTGTTATATGCCCGAACAGCCCGCCATCTCAAGCCTGTTCAGATATACTCGCGATTTCTCCGACACCCGAAAGCCAGCGATTCGAACGCCGTTCCGACGTTACGGCCAGTGACAGGGAAGTGGTTACACCCAATAGTAAAAGGTACCGCGCAGACAGGACCGAATCGCTTCCGTTTCCTGAATCAGGAACGCGAGATCACATCATGGGACGATCCATCCGCTTCCCAGCTTTGGCTGTACAACCTCCATTATTTCGACCACGTCAATGAAGAGCTCGTCACGCGGTGGATCGTTGAAAATCCAGCCGGCCGAGGCATCGGATGGGATCCTTATCCGACATCCCTTCGAATCGCGAATTGGTGCAAATGGATTTTGAGTGGTGCCACTCCGGGGCTGCATGTGTTTGCAAGCATCGCCGCGCAAGCCGCCTGGCTCGAGAAAAATCTGGAACGGCACCTCTTGGCCAATCACCTTCTAGCGAACGCAAAGGCGCTGCTCTTTGCGGGTTCTGTGTTCCAGGGCGCATCGGCCGAACGGTGGCGCACGGCAGGCGTCGGTATTCTCGAGCAGGAGCTTCCGCGCCAGATCCTGAGCGATGGTGCACACGTGGAGAGATCCCCCATGTACCACAGCATCATCCTTGAGGATGTGCTCGACCTCTGCAATCTCCGCCGCGCGTTGCATGTTCCATTACCGGATCTCTCAAGCTATGCATCCCGCATGCTCGGATGGTTGAAGCGCATGATACACCCGGATGGAAAGATTTCCTTCTTTAATGATGCTACGTTCGGAGTCGCGCCCGACCCTAAGGCACTGCAGACGTACGCCGAAGGGTTGGGAATACCCGCCGCCGCAATCGTATTAGGCGAGAGCGGTTATGTGCGCCTCGAAAACAACCACATGGTAGTCATCTTTGATGCCGCACCGCTCGGCCCCGATTACCAACCGGGGCATGGCCACGCCGATACGCTGTCATTTGAGCTTTCCTACCATGACCGTCGCGTGTTAATCAACTCCGGCACATCCACCTATGATCGAGGCCCGATACGCACGTTTGAACGGGGGACAGCCGCTCACAATACGATACGCGTCGATGGGGTTGACCAGTCCGAAATGTGGGGAGCATTCCGTGTTGCCAGGCGTGCGCATCCCTTCCAGATCCGCACTGATCACTCTTTGTTTGTCGAAGCCGCGCACGACGGTTATCACCGGATCCGGCCAAGCGTCACGCACCGGCGGCGGATCGATCTGAGCGGCGAGACAGTTGTGATTACCGATCGGTTGGAAGGGCGCGGCCAACACACGGGTAGCTATTTTTCCATCTGGCGCCGGGCGCTGACCCGAAGATCCAACTCGACCCTAAGTTGATTGGTGAGGTGATTCCGTCTCTGTATCGCACCGGATTCAACGCATGGGTGCCCAACCGAACCGTTGTCGGCCGCTGGTCTGGCCATTGCCCGGTGTGTTTTGAAACACGCATCGATCTTTCCGGGAGCACTGACCGTATGAACTACACCGGAAGTTAGACTCGCCGAACGTTATGCGTTCTGGGTTGTCTCTCTGGAGGAATGCTGGGGAGTATGCCTCGAGTTGTTGCGCCACTGCCGGGCACTCTCGTCCAACGGTGCTTTTGCAGCGTGTTCCTGGTTCTTTTAGATAGGAGTTCAGCATGGTTGAAGGAAAAAACATTACGGTCCTCGGGTTGGGATACGTGGGGTGTGTGACCGCCGCTTGCCTAGCCGAGTTGGGCCATCGAGTCGTCGGCGTCGATAGAGACGAAAAGAAAGTTCGAAACATACTGGCCGGCCGAGCCCCGTTCTTTGAGCCTGAACTTGAACGGCTAATAGCGGGGACCATCTCAAATGGGCGACTCTCGGCAACCGGCTCAACGGCCGAAGCTATCCGCGATGCTGATGTCGCTTTGGTCTGCGTGGGCACCCCCTCGGAGCGTAACGGCAACGTCAGCATTGATCAGCTGCGGCGAGTAGCACAGGAGATTGCGGCTCACGTCGACAATCGATCCAAGCGCCTCATTGTTGCTGTCCGAAGTACCGTGTTTCCCGGGACATGCGAGGAGGTTGTACGCCCCGCATTGGGTCTCAATAACAATATCGGATTGGTTTCGAATCCGGAATTTTTGCGCGAGGGCACGGCTGTCCGTGACTTCCGTCAGCCCTCACTGCTGGTAGTCGGCGGCTCCGATTTGGCGGACGTTCGGGCCGTCGCTGAGTTATATGCACCGCTCGGTGTCCCAGCGTGTTCGGTGTCGATACGGACGGCAGAGCTGATCAAGTACGCGTGCAACGCTTTCCATGCGGTGAAAATTTCGTTTGCGAACGAGATTGGCAGCATTGCCGAATCGCTCGGCATCGATGCGCAAGAAGTAATGGATACACTTTGCAAGGACGAACGGTTAAACGTCTCGCCAGCATATCTGAAGCCGGGGTTCGCATTCGGCGGCTCCTGTCTTCCGAAGGACTTACGAGCGCTCACGTACCGTGCATCGCGCTTGGATCTCAAACTTCCACTGCTTGAATCCGCCCTACCGAGTAACGATGCACACCTGCTCCGTGCCATTCAAACTGTGCTAGACGTCGACGCAGACCGCATCGGAATCATCGGCCTTGCGTTCAAAGAGAACACTGATGACCTCCGCGAAAGCCCCGTGGTTACATTGCTTGAGCATCTGATCGGGAAAGGTCGGAATCTTCGGGTCTACGATCCCCACATTCAGCTCGATAACATTTACGGCACGAATCGGACCTTATCCTGAATGCAATCCCGCATATCGGACGCCTACTCGAGGCTCGGCCCGAAGGGGTCTTGAATTGGGCTCAGCACATTGTAGTGGCACAGAAGCTCTCACCCGAGCTCGCCGATAAAATCCATGCGAGTCGGCTAAGCACGACCAATTTAGTAGGCTCTGCCTCAACGTCAGACGCGCTGCTTGCGAGTAACTCGGAGTGCTTGGCCTTCACTCAGTGACTCCATTTCAAAAAAGCGCGTCATCCATTTGCTTGGAGGCAGGTGCCATGCCCAGAAGCACTCGCGACGCTTGGCAATGTACTTCTCTCACCGCCGGATCGCGACGCCTTTTATCAGTACTACTATTCCCCTGAGGGTAATTTGGATGGCTCCAGGTTTGACGCAAACTATTAGCGATGGAAGTCACGCCTGGTTTGTAGCCATCAAGAATCATGGAGGCCACCCTGGATGCCCGATTTTCCGTCACCGGTAGTGACCTACCGAAAAGCTAAATTAAGAGTGGCGGAAGTTTTCTTCGATGGGAGAGGTGCGGACGCAGTTGATGTTGTGCGCTACAAGTTCCGTGCCTGCCCCGTTCCCGGCTCGCGATGGACCACATTTTACACGCTCTGGTTCAACTTGGAAGATAGCCCGAAATCTTTACTTTCGAGAATGAGCCGCGCGACCCGTTCACAAATCCGGCGGGCCAGCACAGAAGGGTTTCGGTACGAGTTCGCTTCCACTCCCACGAGCACATGGATAGAGGAGTTCTTCGACTTCCATGACTCGTTCGCACAATCGAAGAATCTGAACTCGCCTGTTGACCGTCGTCGAGTGTTGGCGCTTCTCAGCCAAAACGCGCTGGACTTGTCGCGCATTTCGTCCCCCGATGGGCGTGTTCTTGTTTGGCACGCCAACCTCCGCAGCGGAAGACACGCATGCTGCCTTTATTCGGCGTCCCTATTTCGCCGCGAGGCCAAAAGCATGGCGGCGTATATAGGTAGAGCTAACCGCCTGCATCACTGGTCCGATATGCTCCGCTTCCGTGACGAAGGGTTTGCTGTCTACGACTTCGGCGGATGGTATCCAGGCACGGAAAATCAACCATTACTGCGGGTCAATCGCTTTAAAAAGAGTTTCGGGGGAGAGTTGGTTCTCCAATACAATTGTGATGAGGGTGTGACTTGGAAAGGCGCTCTAGCTTTGTGGTTGCGAGCTCATGTATTCGAAACCCAATTTGTGAAAGCCAGCGGCTTATGGGATTTCCACGCTAACACGGCCAGCGCGCCCAAAACTGATGTAAGTTGCTCGTTCTGAAATCGCCGGACAGCGGCAGGGTATCAGGCGCGTGCCACACAGGCTGAAACTCCAGCAAGGACTTGGTGTTGCAATTTTCTATAGACAACGCTGGAAGGCAGTTTGTTGTCGGTGACAGTGCCGTCAGGCCCTGAACATCCGATCTGTCTCCTTTGCGTCGGCTCGTAAGATCGAGCAGGTTACGAACCGCCTGCGTTCAGGCATTCATCTCGAAAATCGTCACGATAGCTCTCAAGGTATCGCTTCTGCATGGTTTTCCGGGCTGGTTCCCCAAAATCGACGCCCTGCCATTGGTGACAGTATACCGGGCAGAGCGCGAAGGTCGTCGGGAGTGAGTTTCAGTTTGTCTTCCCGACAAGTTAACGCCGCAATCTGAGTGGCCCGGCTGCCGGACATTCCCAGTTCTTCGAGCCGGTCCAGGATTTCCTGATGGCGCAACGATTCGGGTTTCATAGCCAAGCTCATGAGCCCGGGCTGCAACTCCGAATGGAACGCCGCAGTACCAAGCGATTTGGCTTGAAGAGCTCGCTCGGCTGAAACGCACGAAACAGCCCGCGGAACTCGCGCTGCACGTTCATCGACCCACCGACCCGTATTGATGGCCCGACGGTTGCCCCCGCGCGCCTGAACGTATCCTTCCATCAATTCCATGGCTTTCGCCTTGGCAAGCTGCGCTGCGCCGAATCAGGCGTTCATCTTCGCCGACCAGAGCCGCGAGGGAAAACGATTTTCGGTGCGCTGAGTGTTAAGCCCCAAGCTGGGAGATGCCTGCTTCCTTCCCCTCGCGCTTTGAATACGTGGTGTGGTGCTGAACAGCAAGACCGCTTGGCCGTTGGGCACTCCGCTGTACTCCCTACCGCCTAAGGTCCTGCACCGTTAAAGCTTCCTCTTACGGTCCGATAAGTGTCTTGTGACCGAAATTCGCCTGCCTAGCTCGGCCGCCGATCAGGTTATCTGGATGGAGAAGAGGATCAGAATTGAAAAAATTAGCGTTGCTTTCGTTGCCCGGGCTGCTGGCTTCCATTGCATGGGCGAGCCATGGGCCGAAGCTGTCGAAGGATTTGGAAGATGTAACGAATAACAACCCTGAATCGAACGTGCGGGTGATCGTTCAATGGAAGAGCGCTCCCGGCTCTGCAAAGAATCAGAAAATCCTGAGCAGAGGCGGTATTGTCCACTCGACTTTCCGATCCGTCAAGGCCGGCACCTACACCCTTCCTGCTTGGGCGGTCCACGATCTAGAGAACGATCCAGACGTGGCATATATCACGCCTGACCGCCCGATTTCCGCCAAATTGGACAACACCGCCGCGGCCGTCAACGCAAGTGCTGCGTGGAGCGCCGGTTTCAATGGAACAGGTATTGGAGTGGTGGTCATTGACAGCGGCATGAATGGAGATTCCAATTTGCCGAAATTTGCTTATACATATGATTTCACAAACAGCAAGGCTGCTGGAACGATGGCGGCGATTCTGGCAAATGCGCCGGCTCCACTGCCTGCATATGCCGCTCCTCCGGGGGCAGTATCGGCTCCAGACCAATATGGTCACGGCCAACACGTTGCCGGAGTCATTGCATCGAACGGTCACGATTCTTCATGCGATAACTGCAAAAAAACGTTCAAGGGCCTGGCTAGTAACGTAGGCCTGGTCAATTTCCGAGTTTTGGATCTGAACGGTCAGGGAAACGATAGCAACGTCATCCTTGCGATCGATACTGCCATTTACCTAAAAAACGTTCTCCGCATTCGGGTAATCAATTTGTCACTCGGACGGCCTGTTTTTGAAAGCTACACCCAAGATCCCCTCTGCCAGGCCGTTGAAGCCGCTTGGAAGGCAGGTATTGTCGTCGTGGTTGCGGCCGGCAACGACGGGCGCGACAACACTTTCGGAGAACAAGGATACGGCACGATCAACGCGCCCGCCAACGATCCCTATGTCATCACCGTCGGAGCGATGAAAACAGTAGGCACGTATACGCGCACGGACGATCTGATGGCCAGCTACAGTTCTAAAGGCCCGACCCAGGTCGACCATATTGTGAAACCCGACATCTTGGCGCCAGGCAATCTGGTTGTCTCTCTATTGGCAGGTGGCTCCACGCTCTTGAAACAAAACCCGGGCAATGTCGTATTTGTTTCGTATTACCAGTCGGTAAAATCACCCAGTCCGCTGTCCAACAAGTACTTCACTCTGAGCGGTACGAGCATGGCTGCTCCAGTCGTCAGTGGCGCTGCGGCCGATCTGCTGCAGGCCAATCCCAGCCTTACGCCGGATCAAGTCAAGCTTTTGCTCATGCAGACGGCTTATAAGACTTTTCCGCAGTCGAGCACCGTTACTGATGTGACGGGCTCATATACCGATTACTACGACATTTTCACAGTGGGCGCCGGCTATCTGGATGTTGCGACAGCTCTATCGTTCATCAACTCGGTACCGGCAGGAGCGACGGCCATGTCTCCGGTTGCCATCTACGATCCAGCAACTGGTAATGTGACGCTGAGGTTCGATGGGTCCTCGCTTTGGGCCCTTCAATCACTTTGGGGTGCTCAGTCGCTTTGGGGCGCACAGTCGCTCTGGGGCGCTTCCGTCCTTAACGGCAACCAGTGTCTTTGGGGAGCACAGTCCATCTGGGGTGCAAGTAGCGCTTCAGGTTCACAGTCGCTTTGGGGAGCGCAATCGCTCTGGGGTGCGCAATCGCTTTGGAGCTCGAAGTCACTTTGGGGCGCTGACGCGAGCTCAGTAGACGCCACGAACATCTCGATCACCGGCGAAGAGTAAGTTGCACTCTGACAACGCAACCTGAGATCCGTTAACTGGAGAATGCAATGAGATTCACCTGGTTCACACTGCCAATCTTTCTAGCCGCTGGGGTAGCCTGCGCGCACGGATCCAGTCTCTCTACTGAACTGGCCAGCATTAGTTCTCGATCCAACATCGAAGCGATCGTCGATCCTTATATAGCCCGCGCTGCGACGACCCTCTTACTCGCTGCCGAAGTGAGTAGCCTCTGCAAAACCTCGGTCCTGAACGCCCTGAGATCCATGTGGGGCCAGTAGTTCTTCTTGGGGTGAGCGCTTACCGAGAAGCGCTCTCGCCCCGGCTTGCTCGATTCTGCGTGTCTCTGTTCTCCGTACCCCCACCTTCACTTTTGCGATAGAACTCCCGCTCAGCCAAGATCAGTGACCCCAGCACACCTGCCCGGCCCCCGAGTTGAGGCGGCATTATATATTTATCGAGATTATCGATCATCTCGCTGTGCTGGATATATCCGTTCAGGAGGCGTGCAAACTCATCTCGGATCAGGCCGAATAAGTGCGCTTGCTGCATCACTCCGCCTCCCAACAAAATGCGGCGTGGTGAAAGCGCCAAAGCCAGGTTCACAAGACCAAGCGCTAGATAGTGTGCCTCCAGAGCCCATGCGGGATGACTTGGTACCAGCTCGCGAGCTGCCACACCCCAACGGGCCTCCATCGCTGGACCGGACGCCAACCCTTCCAGACAGTCTCCATGGTACGGACACCAACCCGCATAGGGATCTCTGAGCAGATCGTGAGGGATACGCAAGTGGCCCATCTCGGCGTGCACTAGCCCGTGGACAAGTTGACCATTTACCACGGTGCCTCCGCCGATCCCGGTCCCGATCGTCAGATAGATGAAATCCGGCAAGCCTCGTCCCGCCCCCCACCGCGCCTCTCCGAGCGCCGCAGCATTTACGTCCGTGTCGAATGCGACGGGGACGCCGAGTTCTTGTCCTATATTTCCCGCTAAATCATAGTTCTGCCATCCCAGCTTTGGCGTGGAAGTAATATGCCCGAAGAAGGGTGAATCCGGGTTGAGATCAACCGGGCCGAACGAACCGATACCGAGAGCCTTCAGTTCGCTCCCGCCACGCTCCCTGAAGAATGCTGTCACGTTACGGAGTGTAGTTGCGGGCGATGTAGTCGGAAACTGAGCTATCTCTAGATCCTCCGGCCCGCTTCCGAGGCCGCAAACAAATTTTGTGCCACCTGCTTCGATTCCGCCGAACATTTTCCGGAGTAGACGCAACTGAATCGTTGCCAGCTAAGCAGGTTCAAAAAAAAAAGCCCGGGCAATCGGCGTGCCCGGGCTAGTGAAACACAGGTTGTGTTGCTTACTTCTTCGGCGAAGAACTGGATGCCCCGGCCGAACTGTCCGCCGTGCTCCCGGTATTCTTCTGCGCCTTTTTGGTGTGCTTCTTGTGAGTCTTTTTTACTGTGGTCGTTTGAGTCTCATTCGAAGCTTGCGGCTGATTCTGTGCCTTTTTGGCTGCAGGTGGAGCAGCCATCAGGAAGGGAACCGCAACTACGGTCAGCAGAGTCGATGTAAATAGCTTTTTCATTTGGTTTTCCTCTTCTATTAGTGGCGGGCCTTTGATTTGAGAAACAAACGATGAGGGCTGCGGTGCCTCATTTTCTTGTTGTTTTTTACCGCTGCCCTTCGTCGTCCTCATTCGCCGCTCACATCTCTACTTTGCCGGTTCTCGGAGTTCTGCACCATCGCCTGGAACAGTGAATCTTGATCCCGTATCTTCGGGATAGTCGGAACGACGATTTAATGAAAGAATCATCATCGGAGTCTCTGAAGAAGACCCACCGTGCAACAAGCGAATTCGATTACCCAAGCTCCTTTGCAGCGATTGCTGCTGCTCGCACTTTGTCTTTCGGCAATGCTGTTGCTTTCGGCCTTGCTTGTCGCTGTACGAACCGTTCACCAGATTGAACGAAATACAGAGACATTTGCCGATCGCCAATCTCTGGCCAAGGACGCGATCGACGGTATCGAAAAACAGCAAGCGGATTTGAACGCGCGGTGGTTGCAGCTGGCGCGGAAAAAGGATTTGGTCCGGCGCGAGGAGATCCTCGATCAATTGACCGAATCACGGAAGCAGATGAGCAACGCGCTCGAATCTGCTTATGCAGAGACCGAACTCCTGCGCGAGAGCATTTACCAGGCAGGCCACGGGCTCCTGCGGTGGACGGTCTGGCTGTTTGCCGTGTGCGTCGGCTTGTCGCTGATCTCCGCAACTTGGGCGGTGCGAACCTCAGCAGGATTGTTTCGAAGGCTGGAGCAACAGGCCAGTGAGCTGACGAGATTGCAGTACCAGTTCCTGGAGACGCAAGAGAATGTCGCGCGCCGATTTTCACACGAATTGCACGACGAGTTAGGACAATCGCTGACTGCTGTGAAGGCGAATCTCTCGGCACTGCACGAGGGTGTCGTCGAACGGGATCGTCTGGAGGACTGCTCGCGCCTGGTTGACCAGGCTATTAAGGACGTCCGCGAGATGTCACAGTTGTTGCGCCCGACCATTCTGGACGATTTTGGGCTGGATGCCGCATTGAGGTCACTTGCCGAAAGTTTTTCTCAACGCACTGGCATTCAGGTGAACTATCACAGCGATCTCGCAGAACGGCGTTTGCGCGACCAGACCGAGACACATTTGTTCCGCATTGCACAAGAGGCCTTGACCAACGTGGCCCGCCATGCCGAGGCAACTTCGGTCAACATTGAGTTGCTTTCAGGTGACGAGGCACTGGTGCTCACAATTGGGGATAACGGCCGTGGCTTCGAGCCGAGGCAGCGCCGCTCAGCGCTAGGGCTTGGATTGGCCGGAATGGAGACCCGAGCTCGCGGATGCGGCGGGAGACTGGTCCTCCATGCATCAGATGGCAAGGGGGTCAAAATTGAAGTGACGTGCCCGATCGCATAATTAAGATCCTCCTTGCTGACGACCATGCGATTGTGCGGCAAGGTCTGAAACTGATCCTTTCGGCTCATCCCGATTTGCAGGTGGTCGGTGAAGCCGCAAATGGGCGCGAAGCCGTTGACCTGGCGCAGAAGCTGCAACCCGACATCGTCTTGATGGACGTCGCCATGCCGGAGCTGAACGGTATTGAAGCGACGCGGCGCATGATCGAATCAGCGCCCCGGCTGCGCGTTCTCGTGTTGAGTATGCACAAGGAACCAGTGTACGTGCGGGAAATCTTAAAGGCCGGGGCTCGCGGCTACATTCTGAAAGACGCCATCGATACAGAACTGTTGAGCGCAGTGCGAGCTGTCGCGCGCGGAGACGGCTACATCAGCCCCTCCGTTTCCGGCGCTCTGCTCAGCGATTACCGGCACAACGTCACTGATCCAATTGATCTGCTCTCCAGCCGGGAACGCGAAGTGTTGCAGCTCATCGCGGAAGGCAGAACAAACAAGGAAATCGCGACCCGCCTAAACCTCAGCGTTTACACGATAGACTCGCATCGGGGCAAAATTATGGACAAACTGAATCTGCACAGCACCGGTGAACTGGTCCGGTTTGCCGTTCGACACGGGCTAGTGGATTGAACCCTGCTTGCGTGGGAAACGAAAGCGCGGCAGCACAAAACGCCGCGCCGTCGGCAGAAACGTCTTCTATTCTACTTCTTCGTCCTCTTGTTCAGATTGATGGTTTCCTTGCTCTAGCAGGGGCGCCGAAAGTTGCGTCAGAAGTTTATCGGTCTTCTCTTCTTCGGCGAGCGTTTGAGCCAACAGCTTGGCCACTTTCACTTGTCCTACCTTCTCCGCTACGGTCCGGAGCGTGCCATAACCCGAGATCTCGTAGTGCTCCACTTTCTGCGCCGCTGCAACCAGACCCAAATCGGCTTCGATTTCGTCTTTCTCCTTGCCTTCCGTAATGGTCTCTTGCCCTTCCTCCACCAGCCCTTGCATTCCCTTACAAGGCTTTGCTTTTGCCTTGGCGCCAAGCAGCTCAAACGCTTGTTTCAGGCGCTCGACATGTCCCTTGGTCTCTTCCAAATGCTTCTCAAACGCCTGTTTGAGTTTCGGATCATGTGCGGCCTTGGACATTTTCGGTAGGGCCTTTACCAGCTGGCCCTCCGCATGAAGCAGATCCTGCATTTGCTCGACTAGCAACTCTTCTAACACCGGCATCTTATTAACTTGCTCCTCTTGAAGTGGACGCCGGATTGCTTGTTCTGTTTCTTCACGGCTACATTCGTTTTTGAGGAGGTCACAAAAGCGAGGGAGCGCAGGTGGTATTACGAGTCCTGAGGGCTGCTACATCCCCGCTACGACCTTCGCGAAGCTGGATTTCCCTGCCCCGTTCTCGCCCAGCGCTGGCTTCGGTCAAGGCTTAAGCTGTCGTGGCTTCGGCTCTGCTTCAGTCCCACTGTGGAAAGGCACGGGGGCTCAACCTCATGTCGCGTCGGCAATCTGTGGTCTTCGTTCCGCACGAATACGCTGCTGTGAATGATTAATTCATCTGGAATTGTAGTAGCTGCCCACCTGGGATACGCCAGCGCACAAGGCGCGCGCCTGAGCTCTTATCCACATATCCATGTGGCAGCAGCTCCAATATCCACCACGCCCCATGCAGCGATTCGTGCATCGCGGCTGTTGCATTAGGTTCAATAGCATCCACGGCGCGCGCCGACTGACGGCCGAGCACAACGTTTGCCCGATGCGGATTGACGCGCAGGCCTGCCTCGACCAGCATCCACTCGAGCGTGACTTTCGATAACCCGCTCTCGGCTTCCGGATAACTGCCTCCCATGTCCGAGTGAACTCCGGCAAACCAAACTCGTTTAATGTCCTGCCCCGCATGAGGTTTTCCCCACAAATTGTCCCGGAAGTAGCAGCGCCGCTCGTCAATCGAACTTGCGTGACGGCCGGTTCGTATCATCGCAACAGATCACAATGTTTTTGGCAATCAATCACCTCCTTGTTCGGAAGCACTGGATATTAAATAAATTTATGCGTGACTTTGCAGGCCCTTTCATCTTGGGTACGGATGCCCGCGGAGAGTAGTGAATGCACGATAAATTTGTTCCGCCAATATGGCTCGGGCTAGCTCGTGCGGGAAAGTCATCGGCGATAAAGAGAGCAACAAGTCCGCACGGGGTTTCCAATCGGATGGAAGGCCGGCATGACCCCCGATCAGGAATAGCAGATCTTGACCATCGCTTTCAGCTCGTTCAACGATTCGCACGAATTGGGTGGAGTTGATGCTTCGGCCGGCGGGATCGAGAAAAACTTTCCGCGCTGCTGCGTGTCGCGCAAAGAGATCGAACCGTTGCGGGACAATTTCACGCATCTCGCAATCGGCGTAACGTGAGCTTCGTTTCAAGAACTCAGCGGCAATCGCATGCGCATGCGCATCGCGCGGCTTGCCGATGTAATAGAGCAAAACTTTCACGCCTCATATAGTACTGCTAAGTACTAGGTTGCAAAGAACATAGCTAAACGATATTGTTCTAATAGAATTGTGCGCGGCTGTTGATCTGATCGTCGCGTCCATAGGAGACAATCGTGGCTTCAACAGTTTGGAAGGGTTACATCACTTTCGGCCTGATCACTATCCCCGTCCGCCTGTTTGCCGCGGCGCGTGGGGAGCGCGTCAGCTTCCACCAAATTCATGGAGTGTGCGGGACTCGTATTAAGCAACAGGTGTTTTGTCCCCACTGCGAGCGCGTCGTGGAACGGAGCGAGCTGGTCAAGGGCTATGAAGTTGAAAAGGACCAGTACGTCATTGTCACCGATGAAGAGGTCAAGAGCGTTGCTCCGGCATCTAGCGACAACATGGAGATCCTGGAATTCGTAAAGGCCGAAGGTATAGACCCGATTTATTTCGATGCTTCCTACTTCATGGTTCCAGAGGACGCCGGGAAGAAAGCGTATCACCTTCTGCTCGAAACGATGCGCAAATCGGGTTACAGTGCAATTGCCAAGGTCGCTATGCACCAGCGCGAGTACACAGTCGTCGTGCGCCCGAACCCGCACGGGCTGCTGATACATACCATGTTCTATCCCGAAGAAGTTCGAGAGGTTCCTGAGTTCCGCCGTGACGACAACGTGACCGTGAAGCCTCAGGAAGTCGCCTTAGCCGAAAAGCTGGTGGAGGGATTAGCGGCGGATTTCGATCCGTCGAAGTATCACGATGAGTACCAGGAGCGCTTGAAAACGTTGATTGAGGCGAAGCGCGAAGGTCAAACCGTGGAAGCTGCCGCACCCAGGAAACGTGCTCCGGTGATCGATCTCATGCAGGCTTTGCAGAAGAGCTTAGGGGAACTGCCGCAGCGCAAACCTGCTTCCAAAGCACCAGCACCCGAGGCCGACGCCGCTTCAACAAAAAAGCAATCAGCCGCAAAGCGCCAGCCGGCGAAGGTTGCACACGGCTAAATGGCATTGAAGTTCTGATCTGCCAGACATTGCAGGACACGTCAGCGTATCATCTCTTCGTATGCAGACGCCAACCTTCGATCCAGGACTCACCCAGCAATATACAGGGGTTCTAAAGCGTGCCATCAATCCAGATGGACAGTTCAACGTGCGGCGTACCGGCGTGACATGGCACGACTTTCACCCCTATCTCTACTTGATTAATGCATCATGGCCAGTCTTCATCGGCATTGTTGTTCTTATCTTTCTGATAGGTAACGTCGTGTTTGCATCGCTATATATGTGGATCGGCATAGAGCATTTGAAAGGCGCGGAGGGTCCCTCCACCTGGTCTGAGTTTTGGAATGCTTTCTTTTTCAGCGCACATACCTTGACAACAGTCGGTTACGGCAACATATATCCAAGAGGCCCGCGCGCAAACACGATTGCCGTAGTCGAGGCATTACTCGGCCTGCTGTCATTTGCCATTGCTACCGGACTCGTATTCGGCCGGTTCTCGCGTCCCTCGGCGCGCATCGGATTCAGCAACACGATGTTGGTCACTCCTTATATGGGAGGAAGAAGCCTTCAATTCCGTGTCGTGAATCGGCGCTCGAACAATCTCATCGATTTGCAGGCCCGGCTGTTGCTGATGACTGTGGAACTGGTGAATGGCAACCTGCAACGCAAGTTTGCGGCACTCGATTTGGAACGGGAAAACGTTCTGTTTTTTCCGCTGACATGGACCGTCGTGCATCCGCTAGATGAAAAGAGCCCGTTATACGGCAAAACTGCCGAGGATCTCGAGCGGCTTCAAGCGGAGATATTGATCATGATCAAAGCGTTTGACGATACCTTTGGCCAGACGGTGCAAGTTCGCTATTCGTACCGCTATGACGAAATAACCTGGGGCGCGAAATTCACGCCAGCATTCGAGGTAGAGCCAAACGGAGAGCTGCGACTCGAAGTGAGTAAGGTAGGAAGCATTGAAACGGCTGCGTTGTAGTCCGGCAGTGGATTACCATATTGACCGTGGAAGATCCACAATGCGTGTTCTGCGAGATAGCGAGGGGCGGCATACCTGCCGACATCGTCTACGAAGATGCAAACTCAATCGCCCTTCTGGACAGCCATCCGCTTTTTCCCGGACATGTCCTGCTCTGCCCGCGGGAGCATTATCAAACACTGGTTGATCTGCCACTCCCCCTCACGGGTCCCCTGTTTGCCGCGACACAATTATTGGCGAAGGCAGTTGAGGCGGCCGTCGACGCGGAAGGGACGTTCGTTGCAATTAACAATCGCGTTAGCCAGACGGTGCCGCACCTGCACATACACGTAGTACCTCGAAAGCGGCGCGACGGCTTGAGGGGATTTTTCTGGCCACGGCAGCAGTACCGCGATGAGGCCGCGCGTGAGGCGGTGCGACATGCGATTCAGCGGGAGATTCAAAAACTCTCGCACAGCGTTCAAGCACCAAGTCCGCCGTAGCTGATGGGGCTCGCCCCTTTCGAGAGCTCATCCAAGATTCGTTCGCGTTCCCGCATGCCTCGTGCAACAGCAGATTCTGTCGCGAGCCTGTAAACGATCAGCCCAATTAGAAACTCGAACGCCAGCACTGCCAACAGAGCCCAATTTTTCTGGAGTGCCCATCGGGCGGCAAACGCGAAACCGAGCAACAGAAGCATCCCGAGGCTCGTCGCGGTAAGCCGGAGCTGCATCCGCCCGCTGGCCTGCTTTCGAAAAGTTTGCGTTGGGTTCATTGGTTTCGGGTTTGAAACAGAGCTCAGATTACCAATCGCAAGAAAGAAAATACCTACCACAGCCGACGCTGCAAATGCGTTGAGAACGCTCAGCGGCGTAACAGATACCTGAAGCGCTGCCGCGAGCACCCACACAGCCACTGTCTGCATAAGCATGAAAATGATGGCGGCCAGGTTCTTCGCTCTCAACACCGCGTCAAACGGCACGGGACTCACGAAGTAGAGTGCGGCAGCATTACGGTCGAAACCGAACACATTCCATAGCAGAACATCTCCGAGCAGCAGCAGGCCGTATACGCTTACTACGGGGAGAAAGTTGCTGGCGATAAAGCCGGTGCCCGCTTTACGCAAACTCATCGGGAGAAAGATAAGAACGCCGAAGATGCAGGCCATGCCGAACATGACTCTGAAGCGCGGCATGCGCAACAGCGATCGCAACTCCTTTTCGAGGAGGGCAGCGGTAGGATCGCGAAACATATGACTCATCGAGTCAAGCACTCGTTGAAAGAAAGACAGCTTCGTTCGCGGCGTCGCCGGAATCATCAAAAGGGGAGCATTGTTGCGGAAACCTTCATCTTGGATAAGGCTCCTCTGGAACTGCCATCTGGCAATCGCGTAAGCGGCGACAATCCAAATCAAGCTAATCGCTAAGGAGAGCAGCGAAAGCGGCGCGGAGCTAAGCACCGCAACCTCATGCCACGGCGTGCCCCGGCCCTTCGAGGCTGAAAATAAATACGGCTGAAGTTTCCGGCCCGCTTCCGTGCGAAGCAGTATTTGAGGAAGCACGGCAAGGCTGACGAGTAGAATGGCGAAAAGCTCACGAAAGCGATTGCGCTCGAACGAATGCAGGAGCAACTCTCGAACCGCGAGCGACAGAAACAGATTGAACGGAATGTACAGGAGCAAAAGGGAGGGCGCAAAAGTAGGAACGTCAGGATTACCCTGGAGCCCGATCATGGTCCCCACAAGCACAAGAATCATCTCTGGCGCGGTACTCAGGCGCAGAAGAACTTCCATCCCGAACAGCGCGCCGTTGCTGACGGGATAGATCTGCAGCTTATTGAGCTGTAGTGACCACCCGCTGCTCAACGTAAATAGTGGAATCAGCTGCCAAAATAAGAAGACGCTGAGGAGCCCAACCGGCATCCATTCCTGAACAACGACGAAAGGAGTTCTAGGGAGAGCAACGGCAAGAGATACCCCGAAGGCCGCGAACATGCCGTACCAGAGCGTTGAAAGCAGCCACATCAAGACGCTTCCCACATTGGTGCGCGGCAGATGGTTCCGCATGATGCGGAATTGAGCAAATGCGATTGCAGAGACTTGCGGCCACATCAGTCAAAGCCACTCTAATTTCTCGCTGTAGGGCTCGGCACCCACGAGGCTGACGAAGATGTCTTCGAGTGTGCTTGTACCCCCCGCGGCCTGCTGGCGCAATTCCGTCATAGTTCCTTGCACAATCACTTTGCCCTGATTGATGATGGCGACCTGGTCGCAGAGGCGCTCGACAACCTCGAGCACATGCGAGGTTAAGAAGACCGTAGCGCCCCCGTGCACCTGCTCGAGCAAAATGTCCTTCATCAGGCGCGCACCTAGTGCGTCCACACCCTCGAATGGTTCGTCCATCAGGAACAAGCGGGGCCGATGAATGAGCGCAGCGGCCATCGCCAGCCGCTTGCGCATGCCCTTCGAGTACTCTCCGATGAGTTTCCGATGGCTTTCATTTAATTGGAACAGGTCCAACAGCTCGCGGCCCCGCTCTTTCGCGATACTGCGGGAAAGTCCATATAGCCGTCCGATGAATTCAAGATATTCGGAGCCCGTCAAGTAATCGAACAGCAGCGTGTCGTCCGGCACGAGTCCGATTTGTTTCCGGATCTCAAGCGACTCCTCCGGCATGGGCATACCGAGCACGCGCATAGTTCCGGAATCCGCTTGAGCCAGGCCCATCAGCATTTTAATTGTGGTAGTTTTGCCCGCTCCATTCGGCCCAAGAAAGCCAAAGAAACATCCCTGCGGCACGGTAACCGACAGCCCGTTTACGGCGTGAAAGCCGTTATAGATTTTGTGCAGCTCGTGAATCTCTATCGCAGGCGGGTCACTCGATTGCGCAGAAATAATTCCGGACCCAGAGGTCATTACGGCTGACGCTCTCCGGCCCTCGCCCGCATGGCGGCAAGCAGCGTGCCCATCTCACGCAAGATAGCGAGTTGGGTTCGCTTCACCTGTGTTTCTGCTACATAGAAATCGATCCAACGGTCGCTCTCTTCCAGCCGGGCTTGCTCCACGGTGCGTATGGGCACTCGGCCTTCAGCATTCTGCGCCAGATAGACCGTCATCTGCTCGCGGGCAAGATCGAGCTGCATTCTGACCAGATCGCGAAAGCTCTCAGCCTTCTTCCATTGTTGATAGCTGCGCCGCGTCTCGGTGATGATGCGATTGCGCACTTGGTCCATTTGAATGCGGATCTTCTGCATATCAGTGAGCGCCTGTTCGGCCAATCCCTGTGAGGCGGATCCGATCAGTAACGGAATCGTCACCGCAGCGCCGATCTGGAAGTTATTTCGCTGAAATTTTTGGAAATAGCTCTCGTAGTTGTATTTGGCAAATAGCGCATATTGCGCTACCAGACTTACTTGGGGCAAGCGAGATGACTTGTAAGACCGAAGCTCCAACTGCTTGGCCAGAACGTTGGATTGCATCTGCCGTAGCTCTCTGTTATTGCGCAACGCCATATCCGTCGCTTGGTCTTCCGAGTCAGGCGCAACAGGCAAAGAAATATCGGTATCTACCGGTTTCACCCGGTCCGATGCAGGATACCCAAGCGCAACCGCTAGCATCATCTCGTAATAGTCTTGATCAAGGCCAGTTGATTCCAGCCGCTGTTGAAATACGGCCAAATTGACCCGTGCCCGTTTCAACTCGATAGGCAGATCACTCCCTTCATTAACGCCTGCGGTCATAGCCTGGACTACCTGTTGCAAACTTGGAACTTGCTCTGAGATTGTGTGCCGTTCCCGCTCGGCTTCGCTTGCGCTGAGAAACAAGTCCGCGGCCTGGTATGCCACGTCGTCTGCTTTAGCCTGCGCACCTAATTGCGAGCCGCGCGCTGTCTCTCTCGCTGCAGCAAGCTGGTAGCTCTGGGGCCGATTGTAGATAGACATTTCGGTTCGCGCTTCGAAGAGGCTGGGCGCATTACCGTTAATGGCGTTTGGATAGCCGTACGTATACGCCAGCCCGCTGCCACCATAAACCTTGGGAACGAAGGGATCGCGCGCTACCTTGATGCCCTCTTCGGCTCGCTGCTGATCGAGCCGCGCGAGAGCGACATCCGGGTTCTGACGCGACGCAATCTCGAGGGCCTGTTGAAGCGTAAGGGAATGTACTTCGGCGGTCGCCGTACCCGCGGCCAGGAAAATTAGGGCTGCGATTTTCGTGGTGAACACTAACCCATGCTAACTTGCAGAAGCCGAGCGTAACGGTACACCTGACTGGGCCGTGACCGCAGTGAGCGGTCGAAGCTAAGTTTATAACCTAAGCTTGTGATCGATCTGATTACGTTCGCTTGCTACGGCTGTCACTTGCACGGTGAGGAATTGGGTTCTGTCGATCGAGAGCATGATTTGCCCGGAGCCCTCTGAGCGACACCGAACGATTTCAAAGTCCTATCCGAGCCGCTGGCTGAATCGGCTAGTTGTATGAATCCGCGCGAACGGTGAGCACCCGGTTACGCGCTGGTTATGGAAGCCGCAAACCGTGTCGGCGACGCTTCGGTATGTAGTTGACGAGCAGGTGATGCGGTGGCGAGTCCTGAGGTTAACCGCTCCCCGGTCACAGCTTCAGCAGACCGAGTGTTGGCCGAAGCCCGCAAACCGACGTTCTATCTACTGCCAGGAGCTGGCGGCTTGGGGGCGGCAGCACTGCCAGGGTTCGGACGTGGCGGCACAGCATTTCCACCCGCCGGCGGCGTGGCGGATGCCCCAGGCTTAGCCGCGGGACCACCGCCGGTTGACGTTTTATCGTATAGCGAAATGATGTCCTGAGTGATGTCGATCCCGCTGGATGCGTACAGTACAGGTGTATTGGGATTGCTCACGTCGAGGATCATCGTATAGCCGTTATCCTTCGCGTACTTCTCGATAACGGCCATCATACGCTGTCCCAGACCTTGCAGTACCCGCTGTTGCTCGCCATTGAGCTCTTCCTGGGCATCTTGCACATCGCGTTCGAGCCGCTTCTTCCTTTCATCAATGTCCCGGGCAAGCTGATTCCGCTTCTCTTCATTCATCAGATTGCCGCCCTTGTTGTACTGATCCTGCAGTTGGGCAAGTTCTGCCTGGCGACCTTGGATATCCTTCTGCTTCGGCTCGAACTTCGTTGTGAGTTCTTGCGAGGCTTTCTGGCCGTCCTTGGTTCCAACAATCGCGCCTTGTACACTGATCACCCCCACCTTCGGAGGTGCTTGTTGTGCATTTGCGCTGAAGGCAAGGGCTAAAACAGCCATTGCCGGGATTACACTACTTCTCATTACCATCTACTCCCTAAATTTCCTTAGGTCTTCTTAACATCTTCACACACCGAGGCTCACCGTGCCGGGACGCGGTCAAAATGTTCGTCCGACAGAAAAGCGGAACAGGGAGCGCCTCTCATTGAAGGGAAAGGCTCTAAAGTTAGGTGCATTCAACAGGTTCTGGAACGTGGCTTCGTTCGGAAAGAACGAGCGGTCCACCACGATCGGCGGCTGCAAGTTGGTAGTAACATAGCTGAGATTGTATGCCCAATACAAGCGGAATGGGGCGTTCACGACCGGCATCAGCACTTGGAGTTCAATTCCGGTAGAAACACGAGGCTTCTGAGTGCCCCGCGCGATCACTGCGCGACGGCTGAAGTCAGCCTGCGGGAAAAGGGCGTTCAATTGGTCCACTCGCCCAGGATTCAGGCCGAGCTGACTGGGCAGAGAAAGCCTGTCTACTCCGGCGTCTAGGAAGGGCGCCAAAGTCACCGGTCCAATGATTGGGATGCGGTACTCGTAATTAAAGACAGCGGCGGTGTCGCCTCCCGGCACAATTAGCTGGTACGCAGGCACCTGTTGCGTCACCGCCTGAATACCACCGGCAACCCTCTGATACCGTTGAGTACCGTCCGCGTTCAAAACGTTAACAGCCGCGGATGTCGGTATATAAGCAATGGGGCTGACGCTTAGAATCTCAAAGCCGCGAATATCGTCTTCGCCGCCCATGTAATACCGGCTATACGGGGGCGCGACTTTTCCTCCGAAACCAGTGATGAGCCGCGCATTCAGGTGGAAGCCCATCACGTTGCGCCTGAAAATGCCTCGACGAAAGTACGCGATGTCGAGGGCGGGCTGCAACGTGTTTACGTTGCCGCCCAGAACGCTGCCGGAAAATCCTGCGCTCAGGTTGACGCGGAGACCGTGACTCGGAATGATCGGGTGATCCACTGTGTTGTACGACAAGCTCGGTGTGATCGTGCTGGTTTGGATGCCATTCAGCGAGTTGCATGCGGAATTCATGGTCGTGGACTGGCAATTCGAAGTGAGCGACGTGGGACCTCCAATGCCCTGGAAATCGAGATAGTTGAAATAGTCTCTTGCAGCCTGACTAAGCGGAGTCAGAGTTTGTATATTGTATCCGTAAGTGAGACCAACTCGAGCAAACGAACGCTTCAATTGATAGCTAAGAAAGGTTGTAAAACCCCTGCCGTTCGAAACGTAATTGAGCAGGTTTTGCGAGCCCAGCGCGTTGTAATACCCAATTAGATTTTGGCCCGTCAGAATGGACGCTTGCCGCGCCTGGTCGTAGCTGTAACGCTGGTAGAAGATCGTGAACCCGGTCTGAATCGGTTTGTCGAATAGGTACGGTTCAGTGAATCCAAACGAAATACTGGTGAGAAGCGTTCCAACCTGGCTATTCAGGCTGAGCGTTTCGCCTAGACCCAGGAAGTTATTTGTGGAATAAGAGAACCCGATAAAGCTGCCGGAAATGCCGGAAACTCCACCGTTTAACTGAATAGAATTTTTCCCGCGCTCCTTCACTTTGAGCAGAAGGTCCACGGTGTTGGTCTTCGTATCGCGCTTTATCTCGGCAGCGTCTTCGGGCTTCAGCGGATCGAAATAACCGAGCTGATTGAGCCTGAGAACGCTCGTTTCCCACAAGCGGTTGCTGAACAGGTCGCCTTCGTCGATCAGCAGTTCGCGACGTATCACTTTGTCGCGAGTTGTCGTATTCCCCTGAAAGTCGATCCGGCGAACGAAGAATTGATGTCCCTCATCCACATCGATTGTGAGATCGACCTGGTCTTTGCCTGGGACGGGCTCGGGATCAGGCGATGGAACGAAATCAATATATCCGAAATCCCCATAGAGCTTCTTTAGGTTATCCAAACCTTTCTGCAGCCTTTCAGTGGAAAAGGTATCGCCAGGGGCCATTCCAAACACTTGCCGGGCAATCAGATCAGGCGTACGGAACAACTTCATGCCCACGAAGTTAAAATTCCGAAGAAAGTATTTATCGCCTTCGGAGACCACCATTGTGATATCGACGCGCTTGCCCGGCTTTTTCGGATTGATCAGCGGGATCTTAAAGCCCTTGCCATACACGTCGTATATCTTCTCTGAATGATTGATGACCCTCGCTTCAAAGTAGCCGCGTGACTGATAGAACTGCCGGATACGCTCAGAATCTTCGTCGAGCTTTGTTGAATCGTAAGTGCGCGCGAACAAGTTCTCAAACAAGATCGAGTGCGGAATGCCTATCGGCTTCAGGTTCTTCATCGCCCGAATCACTTCCCGCGAACTGAACGCGTTGTTTCCCTGAATCAAAATATGGCCGACTTTCACCTTCGGGCCCTCATCGATTGCGAACGTGATATCGACGCCTCCCGGAGGTACCTGCCGGATCTGGGGCGTGACCGTGGCATACTGGTGGCCCCGTTCAGCCAGGTACTCTTGGAGAACGTTCTTGGCCCGCTGCACCTTCCCTGGATCGAACTGCGACTCAGGCGACAAAGCGACCTTGCGATCCTTGAAACGGTCCAGAATTTCAGACTTGCTGATTGATTTGTTCCCGGAGTAATCGATGGTATGGACGGTCCGGCGCTCAGTCACGAGAAAACGAAGAATGATGCCGCCGTTCGGCCCTTTTTCTTTCTCAATGCGCAGGTCGTCGAAGCGGCCCGTATTCCATAGCGCGATAAAGTCCCGGTGAATCGCTTCTTCGTCGTAGACGTCCCCCTTCTTTGTATAGATGAGCGCGCGCAGCGTGTCTTGGGGCACGCGGTGCTGGCCTCGGAATTCAACCGCCTCAATAATGTTTTCGCCCATCTTTGCGGGCTGCGCTTCCTGGATGTTGGATGGCGGAGTTGGCTTTTCCGGAGCTTGAGGAACGTTCTCAAAGGGATTCTGCTGCTGCGGGGGCTTCTGTTGCGGTGGCTGTGAAGGCGGCGCTTGTTGAGAAGAGTTTTGCGGAGGATTCGAAGGCGGAGGATTCTGCGGCGACGTAGCTTGCTCAATGCGCTGGCCAGCACCTGGACCCTCCGCTGCCGCAAACGCCCGGGACGCTAGCAAGTTGACAACGCAAACACTGCAGATGAAACAAATTGTTGGGAATACTGGCACACGCAGGCATCCAAGCCTGTGTTGAATCATCTAAAAGCGAATCCTTTCCATTCCGTGCCGGGTGAAACTCCCCTGACGTTCCGTCCCCGAGAGTGGTTTCAGCACAGGCGCTCCCGATTGTGATCACCAACCCGCAGAACTGCGAAACTTAAACAGTTTAGTGTACCGGATCGATTCCCCAGGAGCTACCACGCCCAGAAGCTATGTTCCAACTACACTGATGATTGTGAGCAAACAATACTCGACCCCTCCCGCGATGGCGATCGATCCAAGCAAGAAATATGCCGCAACGCTTGAAACATCGCGGGGCAGAATTGTTGTGGACCTATTTCCCACAGAAGCACCGAAGACTGTCAACAATTTTGTATTTCTGGCGCGTGACGGGTTCTACGATGGCACCCAGTTTCATCGCGTAATCGCCAACTTCATGATTCAGGGAGGCGATCCAACTGGAACAGGGCGTGGAGGCCCCGGTTATCGTTTCGAAGATGAATTCAAGGGCAGCTCGCGCAAACATCAAGCTGGATCTTTATCCATGGCCAATGCGGGACCAAATACGAACGGCAGCCAATTTTTTATCACACACGTCGCAACCGAGTGGCTGGACGGAAAACATACACTTTTCGGCCAAGTCCGATCCGGGCAGGACGTCGTGAATGCCGTAAAGCAAGGCGATACTCTGAATTCCGTAAAGATCGAGGAGGCGTGACGCCCCTGGAATGACGAGAGATCAAGCTTGGGATATTGTTTGCGAGTTCGTCAAAAGCGAAAATCTCCGGCGGCACATTCTGGGCGTAGAAGCCTGCATGATTGCGTACGCCGAAAAGTTCGGAGAGGATCGGGAACTCTGGGCTGTCACGGCGCTGCTGCACGACTTTGACTGGGAGATCCATCCGACAGCGCCCGATCACCCTATGAAGGGCGAACCCATATTGGCCGAACGCGGAGTTCCTGAAGAAATTCGCCGGGCAATCCTGTCACATGCCAATTACAGCGGCGTGCCTCGGGATTCAAGGCTCGAGCGGGCGTTGTTTGCGTGCGACGAACTTGCCGGATTCCTGGCGGCTTGCTCTTACGTTAAGCCGGGCCGGAGCATCAATGAAGTCGACACTGCTTCCGTCAAGCGCAAGCTCAAAGATAAAGCCTTCGCGCGAAATGTGAGCCGCAACGACATTATCAATGGAGCGCAGGAACTGGGAGTTCCTCTCGATCAGCACGTTGCATTCTGCATCGAGGCCATGAAGGCCCGTGCCGCCGAATTAGGCCTCGTAGGTGCGGTTCAGGGCCAGAGCGCCGGATAAGACGACCCTGCCCCAAAACTGAGCCGGAAGCGTGAGCGACCCTATAGAAGAGGTATTCTTGGCTCCCCGGCTGGTCAGGGCGAACACGCCATTTTGGACCCTGGCCATTGAGCACCGCGTGAGCCATCCCTCTCCGGTGTTCACACCGCCAGAATCACGACCTGCAAAGTGAGGAGCCGACGTAAGCGCGCTCAAAGGAACGATGTACGGCACGCACCTGCGGTCTGAAGCGGTTGAACGAGGCTCCGTGGGTCCTTGGCGGAGAGGGATGCTTCCAGCTCAGATCGAGTCGGAATCCTGCCCGCCAGCGTTTGTCAATAGTTGAGCGGGACAGCAGGGCTAGCGTGTAGCCCTTGCAGCGCGCAGATCGGCGACGTCTCGCGCCAGAGCATCGCGGCTACTTGCCTGGAGGGTGTTATGGTCGAGCACGCTCTGCATATCGCTAATTGCGTCATCGAGCTTATCTTTATCGAACTGTCCTTTCGCCAAGTGACGGTCAAAGGTCGAAAGTGACTTCTGGGCATGCTTGTAGCGCTCCCGCTCCTTTTGCCCGTGCTGGATATCTCCGGCAGCTCGCAAGTCGGCTTGAGCGCGATCAACCAGGCCGCGAATATCGCCCCTATCATTTCCATATTCCTGAAACGCGGAGCTTCCCGCCATTGCAGGCAGCGACACTGCGCCGCTGATCGCCAACCCTAAACCCAACGAAAATACCGGTAGTAACCTGCTAAACAATCTCATTCGGAGCTCTCCTGTGAAGTGCTGTTATTGAGACGTTTCTCTCGACGGCACGGGGTGCACAAAGGCGCCTGGATTGCATTAATTTTCCATAAAGTGGTAGGCGATCATATGGCAAATAATCAGGTGAATATCTTCAATCCTCCCCATGTGTTGGGCGCGGACCTGAATATTGAGTTGGGCCAATCCGCCGAGCTTTCCCCCATCTCGGCCAGTAAGCGCGACTGTCCTACAGCCGATGCTATTGCCGTACTCGACGGCGCGTACGACGTTCGGTGAATTACCGGAGGCGCTGATCGCCATGATCACGTCGTCCTTCTGGGCGAAGTTTTTTAGTTGCTCTTCAAACACGCATTCGTAGCACACGTCGTTGGAGTAGGCGGTCAGGGTCGGCAAGGAATCTGTCAAGGCGAGTATCCGGAAGCGCTGATCGCGTTCAAAGCTGGCACCCTTCAAAATGTCGCAAGTGAAGTGGGACGCCGTCGAAGCGCTGCCGCCGTTTCCACACACAAAAATGTGACGCCTGTTGTCGCGGGCTTCGCCTAGCCAGGTAATCGCTTGCTCAACCGTGTCCAAGTCAACGGACGAGATCGCGTTAACCAGTTCCGACCGATATGAGTGCGTGAAATTCATAACTGTTGCCGCAAGGGCGGAGAGCGTGGATTCATACTCATGATAGCGATTTTGGCCTCATGTCGATTTTGGCCTCGCCCGTTGTCCGACTGCCAACGAGGGTGCAAGTACTAGATCGAAGGTCGGAAGAAACATAACGCCCGGAGACGAGTCTGACTAGCCAGGAGAGTTGGTTGGAACAGCAGCGGTAGATGTATGTGGATCCACTGCGGTATGGTTCAACCACACGGATAAAGGAGAGAGACGATATGCTACGCTATGCGCTAATCTTTCTTGTAATCGCGATCATCGCGGGGATCTTTGGTTTTGGTGGTATTGCGGTTGCATCAGCGGGAATCGCAAAGATCCTATTCGGAATCTTTATTGTTCTCTTTTTGGTCGGGCTCATCATGCATTTGAGCCGCGGCGGCACGGCGGTTTGAAGCTGCCTTCTAGCGACTTAGGCACAGACGGAAAAAAGGCGTCCGGTAACTTCGTGTTGCCGGACGCCTCCGTTTTTAGCGAGCAGACGCATACGCCTGCTGAGGCGTGTGTTTACCCTCCGCGAACTCCTCGATAATTTTTTTGTTGAAGGCGGGGATATCGGCTGGCTTGCGGCTCGTCACCAAACCGTGGTCGGTTACCACCTCTTGGTCGCTCCACTCTCCACCGGCATTCCTGATATCAGTTCGCAGGGACGGCCAAGAGGTCAGCTTCCTTCCTCGTATTACGTCCGCCTCTATCAGCAGCCAGGGGCCATGGCAGATTGCGCCCACAGGTTTTCCGCTGTCGAAGAACGCCTTCACGAACTGAACCGCGGAAGGTTCCATACGCAGGTAATCCGGGTTCATCACTCCGCCGGGAAGCAGCAAAGCATCATAGTTGTTCTGATCCGCCGATTTCAGACTTACATCGACGGGAATCTCTTGCCCCCATTCGGTGTGGTTCCAACCTTTGATCTTCCCGTCTTTCGGCGAGATGACGTCCGTCGTTGCGCCGGCTTCCTTCAGGGCTTTTTGGGGTTCAATCAATTCGACCTGTTCGACGCCGTCCGTAGCCAGAATGGCAACGCGTTTGCCTTTTAATTTTTCGCTCACTTCTATGTCCTTTCCGAAGATTGGACTCAGTGCTGAGCGCGCCGTTTCAGGCTGCCGGTCAGAGGCCTCGACGGTCGACCAAGTACAACACCAGCACGATGATGAGAAGCAGACCCAGACCGCCACTCGGGTAATAACCCCACCCGCCGCTATACGGCCATGTGGGCAGCGCTCCCAGAAGCAGCAAGAACAGCACGATAATCAGCACTATACGCAGCATCGATCAGATCACCTCCTCAGAGTGACTCGCTCCACGTTATCAAACGTGCGTTCCCGCTGATTAGCTGGTCAGGAAACGCCAAGACCGCCGTTGCCGTCGAGCGGTTCGAACTCCATGACCATCTCCGAGTTCAACAGCGCATCTTTGAACTCCTGATCCTTGCCGTCCGCAACATCGTACTCCCACACTTCGGTCGCTAGGCTCAGGAAATCGTCATCTTCTTCAATTACGTCTGACGAGTGTTTCGCGTCAGGACCTGTGCGCTCGACGAATGTCGCGGCCAGCACGGTTTCATCGTCTAACTGCGCTTCCAAAAAGCTGGCGGGATCTTCCGCTTTTTCGCCGTCTCGATTGGAGCGTTCGCGGAACACAACCTTGTACTTCATGCTATTTCGTAGACGAGCCTTTCTGCTGTATATTCGACCGGATTGATTTGATCTTATCGAGGTGTTGTTGAAGAACGGGCAGTGTGCGGGAAGCGAAGCCTTTGATGTCATCGTCCTTCCCTTTATTGGCTTCTTTTTGAAACTCCTTCACGTCCTCTTCGTGGTCCTTCACCATGTCCTTTACATAGGCGCGATCAAATTCATCTCGGGAAAGCCTTCGGAGCTTGCTGTAGGAATCCTGTTGGTGCGCGTTCATATCCGTAGGCAGCGTCATTCGCTTCTTTTCAGCAACTGAATTTAGATCGTCATTCGCTTTCGTGTGATCGTCCACCATCTGGCGGCCGAATGCTTTCACATCTGGACTGCTAGCTTTTTCGGCAGCCATTTTCCCCATCTGAACTTCGGCTACTCCCCCCTGCGCCGCTTTCATGGCAAACGCGGTATCGGTAGACTTCAGCATGTTGCTGCTACCCTCATCCATTTTTTGAGCGCTAGTATCTTGCGCGTCCGTTGCGATTGGCGAGAGCGCGATACAGCCGGCCACAGTAGCCACACGCAGACAGAGATACAAATCGGGTCGCAACGTCATTGAAATGACCCTCTGTCGATTGATTTCTATCTGCCGTAGAGTCGTTACGTCTGTCCTGTTTAGCGTTTGTGCCTGAATGGCAAGGTTAGCGACTGTGGCGCTCTACTCAAGATTGTTCGCGATGGCGTAGCGTGTCATCTGCGCTGTCGAGTGTAGGCCGAGCCTCTGCATGATGGCCGCGCGGTGGAACTCGGCCGTGCGAACCGAGATATTCAACTGGTTAGCGATCTCTTTGGCGCTGCAGCCCCGGGCGATCAGGCGCAGAACTTCGCATTGGCGAGCGGTAAGCTCCCCTGTTTCATTCTGATTTTCAGAGCCATCCCTTTGGACCGGCGAATTCAGGAGAGTCTCGCCCTCCAGAACGGCTTGAATGGCAGAGATGAGATCCTGGGCGGGAAGCCGCTTAGATAGATAAGCTTTTGCGCCCACTTGAGCCGCCTGGTCAATGTATTTCGGATCCCCATGCATTGAAAGGAACACAATCCGTAGTGAAGGCTGGCGCTGGAGCACTCTCCTCGCCGTCAAAAAGCCGTCCCCTCCCGGCATACTCACGTCCAAAACCCCTACATCGGGCTGAAAGCGCTCAACCGCTTCGATGAAGGCTTGACTGTTGTCAACAGCACAAACGTTAAATTGGGTATGCATCATCTGCTTCAGCGCGTCGAGAATCAGATGATGGTCGTCGGCCACTAGGACCTTGGGTAGCCCGACTCCGTATCCAGCTGCGGTTGCCGTTGATGTTGCTAAGCTCAAATCCCTACCTCAACTAATACGATGCGCATGACATATGTAATTGATCCATTAATTTTATTTGGGCTCGGGTATTTCATAGCAAAGCTTGAACTTGCTGACGATCCTCTAGGCTATGATACAAAATTGCGCTTGTAGTCCTTAGTCAATAAAACCGCCATGCGTGTCGCTATTATTGGAACCGGCTATGTTGGCCTGACGACGGGTGTTTGCTTGGCCTTCGTGGGACATTCGGTGTCGTGCCTGGACTCGGATGAGCCGAAAATAGAGGCTCTGCGGGCAGGTGAGATTCCGATATACGAGCCCAACCTGGCTGATTTGCTGGAGGAGGCGCGCCCCAACCTACGCTTCACAACCAGTTACGCCGAGGCTATTCCCGGCGCAGAGGTGGTGTTCATAGCCGTCGGTACGCCGCCTACGCCGTCCGGAGCTCCGAATCTGGAGTTCCTGTCCCAGGCCGCCCGTTGTATTGGGAAGCAGGTGAACAGCGACTTCACGGTAGTGGTCAACAAGTCCACCGTGCCGATCGGGAGCGGCAACTGGGTGGGATCGCTGCTGCGCGAGGCCTGTGAGCAACGTCGCGCAGGAAACTCCGCGGATTTCGCCGTAGCGTCCAATCCTGAGTTTCTGCGGGAGGGTTCTGCGCTGCACGATAGCTTGTATCCGGATCGTATCGTCATCGGGGCGGACGAATCGCGCGCTTTGGAGGTGCTGTATTCGCTCTATCGGCCTATCCTGGACCAGACGTTCACCGCGCCTACCTATCTGCCGCGTCCTGAATCCGTGAGCGCCATCCCTCTCGTTTCTACCGATTTAGCTTCGGCCGAGTTGATTAAATACGCCGCGAACGCATTCCTGGCGCTCAAGATCAGCTTCATCAACGAGATTGGCTTGCTCGGCGAGCGCGTCGGGGCGAACATCTCGGAAGTGGCGCGAGGAATCGGTCTGGATTCCCGGATCGGATCACGCTTCCTGAGTGCAGGAATCGGGTGGGGCGGTTCGTGCTTCGGTAAGGATACGGCAGCCTTAATCGCCACTGCCGGCGAATATGGCTTGACCATGCCGATCGTGGAGGCAGCGCGCAAGATCAATTGCCGGCAGCGTGACCGCGTGGTAGAGAAGCTCCTGCAGGAATTGAAAATCCTCAAGGGGCGCACCATTGGACTGCTCGGCTTGGCATTCAAGCCCAACACGGATGATTTGCGAGAGGCTCCGGCGGTAGAAATTGCGCAGAAATTGATCGATCGCGGGGTGCGCGTGAAAGTGCACGATCCGATCGCGCTCCACCGCTTCCAGCGCGAACACGGTGCAATGCCCGTCCAAGCCTGCGAGAACGTGTGTGAAATGGCCGAAGGCTGCGATGCGTTGGTGCTTCTGACGGAATGGAATGAATACCGTGATTTGGACTGGGAAGCGTTGGCTCGCAGGATGAGGGTTCCGTTCCTGCTCGATGGGCGTCACGCACTCGACCGGGAGAAACTTGCGCGGGCAGGCTTCCGTTACGTGAGTATCAGCTGATTCAGCAGCAGCGGACGCCGCCTACTCAGCGTTCGCTTCGGTCTCTGTTTCCACTTCGTCGGGTAGTTGTTCCTCTTTGGGTCCGCGAGAGGGCCGGCGCCGAATGTTAGTAGTCGAAAGCCGTTCAAGGGCGAATATTGCCTCGTCCAGACGCTCTTTTTCAGTCTGAAGCTCGGCAATCATCTTGAGCAGGTCCATTCAGGTTGTCTTTCGTCCTAGTTTACTCATCATAAAACACAACCCCCGGCCGCTTGTGACTGGCCGGGGGGGTTTATTTCATCGGGCGACGTCCTACTCTCCCACACACTTGCGCATGCAGTACCATCGGGGCTGAGAGGCTTAACTTCCGTGTTCGGGATGGGAACGGGTGGAACCCTCTCGCTGTTATCACCCGAAACCTTGCTGAAAGAACGCTCCCTCAACCGGTCGCGGCTCAGACTGAAATTTCTCGAATAGTTATTGACGAGCCAACTCAAGTCACCAAGAGTCCAAACGTACAGTTAATCTTATGGTCAAGCCGAACGAGCTATTAGTAACGGTCAGCTCAACGCATTACTGCGCTTACACATCCGTCCTATCAACGTGATCGTCTTTCACGGCTCTTCAGGGAGATCTCATCTTGGGGAAGGTTTCGCGCTTATATGCCTTCAGCGCTTATCCTGACCGAACTTCGCTACTCAGCTGTGCCACGGGTGTGACAACTGAATCACAAGAGGTTCGTTCACCCCGGTCCTCTCGTACTAAGGGCAAGCCCCCTCAAATCTCCTGCGCCCACCACAGATAGGGACCGAACTGTCTCGCGACGTTCTGAACCCAGTTCACGTACCGCTTTAATAGGCGAACAGCCTAACCCTTGGGAGCTTCTGCACCCCCAGGATGCGATGAACCGACATCG